>JANNST010000027.1:0-24349 GCA_031402865.1 Chloracidobacterium sp.
TCCGTAAAAAGTTGCCGCCCAGAATGCCGGCCTGATCAAACCCGGATGCCTCATTTATCATATCCAGATCAAGTGCGATCGCGGTAATACTTTTTCTCGAATGTGCGCCGAAGCTGACGCGCGGAAGCAGAAACGACGTAACGCCATCGGTTATGCCGGCAGAGCCGATGACCCGCATTTTCTCGATGTTCGCAAACGGGCTTATCGCATCCATGCTGGCAACTTCGGCGGATATTACCGAAACGCTCGCACCCGTATCGACGATAAAGTTCATCGGAGCTTCAACGCCTTCAAGCTGCACCTCGCCGCTCAAAAATCCGCTCGAAGTTAACCGCAGCGGCAAAGAGACGCCTCTGTCCGCATCAAACGATTCCTTCGAGTCTAAAGCCTTTGTAAGCGAAAAGGTCTGATTCCCATAATCGATAGTGGTTAGGAATTTCGAGATCAGTGATAGCCCGATGTAGCCATCGATGTTGTTCCCGTCGCTATGGAATTTCCGTATGTAGACCGGCACATTTCGAATTTCAACCTCGCCGATATCAACCTGCCGCAGGAATCCGTAGACGATCTCAAACCGGCCGTCACCGCCGATGCCTTTTGCAAATCCGCCCTTTGTGATCGGATCTATCCTCAGCCGCTTCGCTGTTTTATCGGAAATCACAGAAATGCCCGAACCGGTATCGAGAACGAAGTTTAGCGGTTCATCCTTGCCGTTGACCTTTAGCTGGATAATAGGCCGGTTGCCCGTAAGGTTAAATGATACCGACGTTTCTGAAGCACCCTGCGTTGTATACAACGACTGTCGCTGACCCAAAAAGTTTAGAAAATTAATCAGCCCTTTAATCCGGGCCCGCCTTTCGTCATCGGCATCACGCGATATGCTCAAAAATCTGTAGTACGCATCAGCCGCTTCTTTATATTTTTCGGATCGTGCGGCAACCTGGGCCAGGGCAAACAAATAATCGGGCTGATCGGGATCGTGAAATACAGCTTCTTGAAGGTTTCGAAGACTGTCCTGAATGCGGTTCTCGTAAAAATCCAGCATTCCAAATCCGGCCCATGCGAATGCCTGCTTACGGTTCAGCTTTATTGAATTAATGAACATCGCTCGCGCATCGTTAAATCTCCCGGCACCGAGCAATGTTGCACCCAAAACGGCAAAAGCGTACGAATTCTTCGGCTCGGCCTTCGCGATCTTGAAGCTTATATCATAAGCGTCAACGAGCCGCCTCTGCTTTACGCGGACGTAAGCAAGCCTGAGCTTGGCCTCTGAGCTGTCCGGGCCGGCATCGATGGCCTTCAGCAATAGATTTTCAGCCTCAATAAGATTGCCTTTTTTTATGAATTTATCCGCTTTCTTTACAAGCTGGCGGGGACTTTCGGTATTGATCTGCTGGATGTCGTCCGCACCAATTACGCTTAATGCGGCGAAGCAGGAAATTATAGTTGTGAGGGTTAGACGCTTTATGAGAAAAGGAAAATGCAAACTGCTTATTCGAAGACAATTAACTCTCATAAAGCATACTCCTTTTTCCCTGCCAGTTACCTCCGATCGCCGAACCGGAAAGATCACTTTAGAATCTCGCCCGTCTTCATCGACCAAAGGACAAGATCGAGTTCGTCAAAATCAATTCCCGCTCTGCTTGCAAGTTGTTTTAGCTTTTCTTCAACCCTTAGATACCTCGAACGTGTATTTGGTGGCTTTGGCTCGTCGATTATTTTCAGCTCGTATAAACACCGCAAGACGTGCTTGTCGAGGATCGCATAGCCCGAAAACCCGATGTTTCGCAGGTAATGGCTCGCCTCCTTGTAACCCAGGCCCTTTATGCCTTTTTCCTTTACAAGCCAGTCCCGCCGCGCCAAATTGCAATCGAACCCGGCAAGCTTACTACGCAGTTTCATACCGCAGTGTTCATTGAGAAAGGCGCGCGATGCGACTATGTATCTAGACCGGGCGTTTGGATACCGGTGAACACCCGTCAACGCCTTCGCCAATTCCGGCTGTTCGCCATCGGCAAGCAGAGGTTTCACCGCCGTTATCGACCGCAACCCCATCTTTGCCGAACATCCGCCGGTAAAAAAACAGAACACCATCTCTTCCCAAAGATCCGCGTCGGTCCCGCGCTTCCAAACATGTTCAAACTCCTCTAGGCGCAGCCGTATATCATCACGTCTCTCCGCGTGGGCCATTTGGATCGTCTCAATATTTACCGGCTGTTTTTCTCTTTTCACGGCGTCGGATGTTCTCTCAATCTTAGGAGTACGCCCCAACCATGTCAATCAATATAATTTCCGCCAATCCGCAAAAAACTCTTTCCTAAGTGGTCAAACTAATGTATAAGGAATATGAATCAATACCATAAGCAAAGGTTAAATTATCTTGCATCCCGGAATGCATAGCATTCATCGAATTGCACGACACAGCTTCAACATTTGCGAAGCGAAGTCGAGAAAATGAGGGGTTGAAAATAGGGATCGTATCTGTGGTATACTATTGCTTGCTTGTCTGCCTGACCAAGAGCATTCACCGCTACGAGACCCTAAAGAGAAGTAATAAATGAAGAGTTCGATCAATAAAATTGCCTCTTGGCCTTGTATCGCCGTCTTAATTTCTATATTTGGCGTCGCGTCATTTGGGCAATCGCAGCCGCTGCTTCAGGACATCAAGGTACACAAGGAGCCGTCCGGGCCGAATGCCGCGTCGGCTCCGCTTGTAAAGAAAACCGGAAGCGTTACGGCGGCAGCGGTAAATACGGTCGCGATAAAAACTTCTATACCGGTTCTGGCGGAAGCTGTCATTCCCGGCTATTCGGGTGTATTGGTTGAGACTCTGGACGGAAATGTCGTTGTCGAAAGCGGCTCGAATTACGCTTTTAATCCGGCTTCGAACGTGAAGATTGCGACGGCCTACGCGGTTTTGAAGACCTTTGGCCCGGACTACCGTTTCCCGACCAACGTTTGGACGGACGGCAGTTACGAGCAATCGACCGGAACTATCCACGGCAACGTATATATTTCGGGTCAGGACCCGATGTTCGGGTTTGAGCACGCAGTTACGATCGCGAGTGAGCTAAACCGGATGGGCATCAAGACAATCAAAGGCGATTTGATCGTGACCGATAATTTCGCAATGAATTACTCGACATCAGCCCAGCGTTCGAGCCAGGTGCTTTTTGCGGCGTTGGATTCGGCAAAACGCTCGTCTGCTGCAACAGGCGTGTGGTCGAACTTTCTTGCCAATTCGGGTCGATTCGATCAGGCTTCGGCGGTACCCGGCATTACGTTTACCGGCGGTGTTTATGTGCAGCCGATGCCCGGCAATGTAAACCTGCTTTTCTCCCACGAATCAGCACCGATGCGTGAGATCCTGAAAGCTACGTTGTGCTATTCCAATAACTTTTTGTCGGAAAGGCTTGGCGATATGGTCGGCGGTCCATATGCGGTTGCAAGGATCGTGCAGCAAAACATTGGTGCTCAGCCAAACGAGTTTTATATACAAACATCAAGCGGCCTCGGCACCAATCGCGTCACCCCGGTTGCTATGATGAAGCTGCTCAGGACGTTGCGTGGCGAGTTAACGCGGAACAAGATGACATTTGCCGATATCATGCCGGTGGCCGGCGTGGACAAGGGCACGCTTGAAAACCGCTTTGACACCGATTTTTCGACGGGCAGCGTCGTAGGTAAAACCGGCACGCTCGGCAACACGGATGGCGGCGTCAGTTCACTCGCCGGCGAGATAAACACCCGCGGCGGCAAAATGCTTTTTGTTATCTTCAATCAACGCGGCAACGTTTCGCGATTCCGCAGTTTCCAGAACAACTACGTAGCTCTGATACAAGGCCAATTCGGCGGTGCGGCCCCGATGGTGTACAACCCGATCTCGATCAACTCACGGCTTGCCAGGACACGGGTCACATATCCGGACGGTCGTCGAGCGGGCGGCGAATAATTCACCCAAAACATTTTTTGATCGAAAGGAAGCAGAAAAAGAATGCTTCCTTTTTGTTTTTCGCGCGCCGAAAGCCGTAAGATAATGCGATTGTCCGAATTTCCGCATTCAGTCTGCCAATGAGCGAGATCGAAAAAGAACCGCCCGAAAGCGAAACACCTGAAGGGTTGGCCGACCCGTCGAACGCCGAAGACGCGATCGAACCGCCGGCCGGTCAACCTCCTGCAAAACAAGCAAGCGTCGCCCGATCAGCCGGTATCGTTTCGATCGCCGTAATGTTCTCGCGCGTTCTCGGCTTGGTACGGGAGACGCTTTTCGCCAAATACTTTGGTGCCGGATTTCTTTACGATGCATTCATAGTCGGTTTTCGGATCCCAAATCTGCTTCGCGATCTGTTTGCCGAGGGTGCGCTTTCGGCCGCATTCGTAAAGGTCTTTACCGATTACCAGTTAAAAGGCGGAGAGAAGGAAGCATGGCGTTTAGCCAGTCTTGTATTCAACTGTCTCGCCGTCGTACTCAGCGTCATCACCGTACTCGGCATTTTTCTTTCGCCGCTCTTCGTAAAAATCATCACGTACAACTATCTCGGCGACCCAAACCATTTCTACCCGGTCGAAAAAGCCGCGTTGGCGACGACGCTGATGCAGATAATGTTCCCGTTTATTTTGCTGGTCGCATTGGCAGCCTTGGCGATGGGCGTACTGAACACAAAAGGTAAATTCGGCGTTCCGGCATCGGCATCGACGGCGTTCAACATTGCGTCGATCATCTTTGGGCTTATTCTCGCCTTCTGGCTGAGCGGCGGCGATTGGGAGCGATCGACCGACAAATTCACCTTGCCGAGCGAGGCGGCGCAATGGGCGATAATCGGCATGTCGATCGGCGTGCTGATCGGCGGGGCCGCTCAAATTTTGATTCAGTTGCCATCGCTGCACAAGGTCGGTTTCCGGTTCTCGCTCGCATTGAATTTTAAGGACGAAGGCGTGCGCAAAGTTATGCGGCTGATGGGCCCGGCGATCATCGGCACGGGAGCGATACAGGTTAAGGTGTTGGTCGATACTATCGTCGCATCTGGCATCGACGGCGGAGCATCGTGGCTCAGCTATGCTTTTCGGCTGATGCAGTTCCCGATCGGTGTTTTTGGCGTCGCCATCGGAACGGCGGCAATACCAACTCTTTCGCGTCTCGCTTCCGACCAAAACACCGTCAAGTTTCGTAACACTTTGGCCGATGCGATCAAGCTCGTCTTTCTGCTGGCGATCCCGTCGGCCTGCGGCCTTGTCGTTCTTGGTCAGCCGATCATCAGCCTCATCTATCAGCGTGGTGAATTCGATGCTTTTGACACAAATATGACCGCTTGGGCGCTCGGTGCATATTCGATCGGCCTGGCCGGTTACGCCGCGATCAAAGTGTTGTCACCCGCGTTCTACGCCATTGATGATGCCAAAACGCCGATGTACGTCAGCGTTGCCTCGATCGCCGTCCATTTTGTTTCGAGCTTCGGCCTAATGCAGCTTCTTTCGACTGTCGGCGTATCGCCCGAGCGGCCCAACGGATACGGCCACGTCGGCGTTGCCCTTGCGACATCCATCGTCGCCTTGGGAAATTTTCTGGCCTTATCGCTGCTCATGAGGCGGCGGATAAAACGCCTAAACGGCCGTGACATCTTTACATCGTTTGTAAAGATCATCATTGCCTCCGCCGCCATGTCCGCGGCGGCATACATCAGCTATTATTACCTGACCAATTATTTCGGCGACAAGAGTTTATTGATAAGGCTGGCCGAGGCATTCATACCGATCGCGATCGGCGGGATCGTATTTGTTATCGCCGCAAAGCTTTTGCGCGTGACGGAATTAGAACAGATCGTCGCAACGCTGCGCCGAAAATTGGGCAGATGATCTTTTATTGATTTCCTTTGCGTCTTTGCGTCTCTGCGTCTTTGCGGGAAATTCTTCGAATGCTAAAACCCTTCAACAACATAACGCCAAAGGTCCACGAAACCGTTTACATCTCCGACGATGCCATCATAATCGGCGATGTCGAGATCAGCGAAAACGCAAGCGTGTGGTTCGGCTCGATCCTTCGCGGCGATGTCAATTTCATACGCATCGGAGCCGGAACAAACATCCAGGACGGGACCGTGATACACGTCAGCTCAAAAACGCATTCGACGATCCTGGAAAGTGATATAACGGTCGGCCACCGCGTAACGCTGCACGGCTGCTATGTGGAATCCGAATGCCTGATCGGCATCGGAGCGATCATTCTGGACGGGGCCCGAATCGGCAAAAACTCTCTTGTCGCCGCCGGCAGTCTTGTCACACCGGGAACGCAGATACCGAGCGGTTCGATGGTCATGGGGAGTCCGGCAAAGGTAACACGCCCACTTACCGAGGACGAGATCGCGAATATCAAGCAGAGTTCCCGCAAATATATCGAGCTTTCCGAGATCTACAAGAAGATGAAGGTTTAACGGATCGACCCCGTTTAGAGGCGGGCTTGCCCGCCCTGATCGTTGTTTAATGAACCGCAGAAAATGAGAGCAAGACGGGCGGGCAAGCCCGCCTCTAAACGAATCGTAGAATAAATTTGCAGCGATCTCGCTACGAAAATTCCATTAGCTTTTACAATCCTCGGGTTTGAGCGTAAAATTCAGTTCACTCGCTCACCTATTGTCGTAATTATGAAAAAGTATATTTTCGCGGCTCTTAGCCTGTTTATATTTACGTCTGCCGTCTGCGCTCAAACCGAGGAAACGGGCAAGAACGAATTCACCGTTTGGGGCGGAGTCTCGCCGGATTCGAACACGTTCATAAAAGCCTTCGGCCGCACGCCAGACGCTCGTTTTGGCATCGTCGCATTCCGCTATGCAAGACGGTTCAATAACGGCGACTTCGTAAATCTCAAATACACAGCCGACGTCGTTCCGGCGGCATTTTTGAACTATCCGGATATCGAAGTAACAGGGACAAATCCCATCACCATCCAATCCGTAAGACCCACGCGATATGGATTCGGCGTCGCACCGCTCGGGTTACAGGCAAACTTCCGTCCGCGAAAAAATGTGCAGCCTTTCATCGGCGGTAGCGGCGGGCTTCTTTATTTCAATCAACGGACGCCGAATTTCATCGGAACGAAATTCGCGTTTACAGCCGATGTTGGTGCCGGTATTGAATTCAAACTAAAAGAAAAACGTGCGGTCACGGTTGGATACAAGTATTACCACATCTCAAACGGCGACCGCGGGATCCAAAACCCCGGCTTCGACAACAATCTCTTCTACATCGGATACACGTTTTTTAGCAGATAAGACTAGGAATTTGGCCACGAATAACACGAATAACACGAATGACGGAAAGTCTTATTAGTGCTATTCGTGTAATTCGTGGCTAAATTCCTTTCTCCAACTCCGAGTCTTGGCGTCTCTACGGTAAAATACTTTTATGGCAAGTACGAATCCAGCACGCGGCATGCGCGACTTTCTGCCCTCGGATGTCCGTAAACGCAATTACGTCATCGGCATCATAAAGTCGGTCTATGAAAGCTACGGCTTCGAACCGCTCGAAACGCCCGCCGTCGAAAACATCGAAACCCTGATGGGCAAATACGGCGACGAAGGCAATCAGCTTATTTTTAAGATATTGAAACGCGGAGAGAAACTGAGACAGGAGACGGGAGACGGGAGACAAGACTTAAAAGAATCGGATCTCTCAGACCTAGCTCTTCGATATGACCTAACCGTTCCACTCGCCCGCGTCGTCGCCAATAGTAAAAACAATCTCCCCAAATTTTTCAAACGCTATCAGATCCAGCCCGTCTGGCGTGCGGATCGCCCGGCACGCGGACGCTTTCGCGAATTTTATCAATGCGATGTCGATGCCGTCGGCTCAAGCTCGATGGTTGTGGAAGCAGAGCTAATTGCGGCAGTCAGCGAAATCCTGAGACGGCTCGGATTCGACGATTTTACGATCAGGATAAATCACCGCGAGATTCTGCGAGACATTCTCGACACAGCCGGAATTCCTGCCGAAAAACACACCGACGCTCTGGTCGCGATCGATAAACTCGACAAGATCGGTTCCGATGGTGTCGCAAAGGAACTGTCTGACCGCGACATTCCTGAATCGGCATCGGACATGATCCTGGAGCTTTTCGAGCAGACCCGCCGAATCACCGAGTCGGGAAAAGATGTTAACCGCACCATCGTCAGCAATCTTCTGAACATCGTCAGCCCTGAAGTTCTCGCGGATATTGGGAAGATCGTCCAGTACGCAGGCGATGCTACCATAACTATCGACCCGAGCCTTGCCCGCGGCCTCTCATATTACACCGGAGCGATTATGGAAGTGAATGTTCCTGACCTTGGCGGCTCGCTTGCGGGCGGCGGGCGTTATGACGGGCTGATCGGGATGTTCGGCAAGGAGCAGATACCGGCATGCGGATTTTCATTGGGCCTTGAGCGCATTCTCGTCGTCATGGACGAGCGCAACATGTTCCCGGCTGAGGTTGCAGCAACCTCAGCCGACGTGATGGTAACGATCTGGAACGAAGAAACGGTGGGCGAATCGCTAAAACTCGCCAGTGAATTACGGCAGCAAGGCCTCCGCGTCGTCGTCTATCCCGAAGCCGACAAGCTCGGCAAGCAGATGAAATACGCCGACACGATCAATGTTCCGTGGGTCTGTGTCTTGGGCGATAGCGAGATCGCAGAAAAGAAAGTGACTTTGAAAAACATGGCGTTGGGCGACCAAAAACTGGTGGTGCGCGTTAAACTGGCTCAAGAAATCAAATCATCAACCGTTTAGAAGCGGGCTTGCCCGCCAGTCCGCTTAGACGACGGCTTGCCGTCGGGGCGGGCAAGCCCGCCTCTAAACGACGCAATTGAAATTTGAGAATGAACGACCACATAGTCCAAACCTATCATTCCGACGCGCTCGAATCGTTTCGCAGTTACAAAAAACTAGCCGAACGGGCGATTGCGCAAGTTTCCGACGATGAATTTTTCCGTTCGATCGACGCCGAGGCGAATTCGATCGCTGTGGTCGTCAAGCACATTGCCGGGAACCTGCATTCGCGTTGGTCCGATTTTTTGACGACTGACGGCGAAAAGCCTACGCGGAATCGCGATATGGAATTTGAAATGGCTGGCGACACACGCGAATCGCTTATGCAGTTTTGGGACAGTGGCTGGGCAACATTGTTTGGTGCTATCGAGCCGCTGACCGTCGAAGATTTTTCAAAAACAATTACCATTCGCGGCGAGCCTCATTCCATCATCGAGGCCATCAACCGCCAACTTACGCACTACGCATACCACATCGGGCAAATCGTTCTGCTCGCAAAGCATTTCAGATCGGCGGATTGGAAAACTTTGAGCGTGCCGAAGAACAGATCGGCCGAGTTCAATCAATTTCTAGCGGATAAACAAAGCGAGGGCACACTGAAAACGAATCGGATGGAAGCATCTGGCGAATTTATCGAAGGCAAGAAATAAAATAACGGGCCCTTTTGAGCCCGCCGTATAACGTTTTCGTTCTAATTTAGTATCGAATGCCGCCAATGCGGACGCGGCTGATCACCTGTGTGCGTGTTCTGCCGTTAGCAAAATACGTAATGCGATATGTTTCACGATAGGTCGATCTTCCGATTCGCGTTATTCGTGTGCGAGTAACGATACGAACTCGGCGATTGTATCGATTATTACGGCGGTTTTGCCCGATCTGAACCCGCATCTGCGGATCAGCCGTGACGGATGCCGCCGCCGTTTTTGCCTCTGCCGACGGAACAACGAAAGCCATTGCTCCTACCATCAATGAAAATACTAAAAACTTCTTCATAATTTTTCCCCTTATAAATAACGGTTGTTACCAAAAGCGTCTTTCCGCGTTTGATACGAAACTAAGTAGGGCAATCGGCGTTCCCCAAAGGCTTTTTTATTGTAAAGATATGTAAAATCTTCTGTTTGCATAGTTTAGCGGTCGGTATAGACTGCTTGATATCCCTGATCGGGTATCCCGAAGCCGCCCGATATGCTACTCTGTCAGTAGTATCTGCGTATGAAAGGCATCTCCATCCTGGGTTCGACCGGCTCCATCGGCTGCAATACCCTGAAAGTAATTGAACATCTTGATGAGTTTCGCGTCGTAGCCCTTGGGGCAGGACGGAACATGCAGAAGTTCGCTGAACAGATCGCCCGGTTTCAGCCAGAACTTGTCTCGTGCGAAAACGATGCCGCCGCTGAAACTCTTCTACACGAGCTGCACAGATTGAATGCGAAAACGCCGCGTATCGAGCTTGGAGAAAAAGGCCTGATCGCCGTCGCAACTCATCCGGACGCGGGAACGGTGGTGTCCGCAACTGTTGGTGCCATTGGTTTTGTGCCGACGCTTCGGGCAATCGAGGCCGGCAAACGCATCGCTCTCGCTAATAAGGAAACTCTGGTCATGGCCGGCGAGCTGATGACAAGGGCGGCTGAAAAATCGGGAGCCGAAATTTTACCGGTCGATTCCGAGCACAATGCCATTCATCAATGCCTCCGCGGCGAAAACCGGAAGGAAGTAAAACGACTGATTTTAACCGCGTCGGGCGGGCCGTTTCTAAATAGTAGTAAGGCCGAAATCGAGAACGCAACGCGCGACGAAGCCCTAAATCATCCAAACTGGAAAATGGGTGACAAGATCACTATCGACTCGGCCACGCTAATGAACAAGGGACTGGAAGTCATTGAAGCAAAATGGCTTTTTGGCTTCGACGCCGACCAGATCTCGGTGGTCGTCCACCCGCAATCCATAGTGCATTCGATGGTCGAAATGGTCGATGGCTCGGTCATCGCCCAGCTTGGCGTTACCGACATGAAACACGCCATCCAATATGCTTTGACATACCCTGAACGCAGGGAAAACTGCATGGAGCCGCTGGATTTCAAGAAACTAAACCAGCTGACATTCGAAGAACCAGATTCGGAACGCTTCCCGTGCCTGAATCTGGCGTATGAGGCAATAAAGATCGGCGGAACAATGCCCACCGCTCTCAACGCCGCTAACGAGGTCGCCGTCCAGGCCTTTCTAGAAGGCAAAATAGGATTGTCGGAAGTTGCCCGCGTAAATGCTGCAGTCATGAACGAGCACGGGGTAGAACACGCTTTGACGCTCGAAACCTTCCTGTCGGCGGATGTTTGGGGACGTACACGCGCTATAATGAAGTTAGCCAAAACCGCTTCGGCAGATTGAGGTGCCATATGCAGACTTTGAATACTGTGAATGCTCCGCTCGCTCAACAATTAATTGTCGAGTTTAATGACGCGGCACTCGAATTTCCGCAGCAGATAAGGTGGACGAGTGATGAGTACTATCGCCTTGCTGAACTTGGTTTTTTCGAGGGAAAACGGGTCGAATTGATTGAAGGAGAGATTTTCACAATGGCTCCGATGGGAAGTTCTCACGCAACAGGTATCGCAATACTTGGCGAATTACTTAGAGAAAGCTTTGGTAAAGGATACTTCGTAAGAATCCAATTGCCTCTTGATGTAGACGATTCTTCTCAGCCAGAACCGGACGTCGCCGTTTTGGCCGGCTCGCCTCGAGAATATGCGAAGGCGTACCCTAAAACCGTCGTCCTTGCGGCTGAGGTTTCCAATTCTTCCCTCGGCCTCGATCGAAACGTAAAGGCTCGGCTTTACGCCCGCAGTTCCGTGCAAGAGTACTGGATCGTAAATTTGCAGGCACCCTGTCTTGAGGTATATCGAAAACCTGTGGACGATCCAAATTTAGGATTCATTTATTCGGAAAGGACGGTAATCGGAGAGCATCAATCAATTTCGCCGCTAGCGAAACCGAAATTAAAGATAAAGGTCGCTGACATTTTGCCATAGGCGGCTTGTTTTGGTTACAACGTCGTCCCCGTATTTTGTTTCTAACAATGTCCAACAAACTTCAGTTTGTTATCACATTTACGCGTCACACTAAAGTTTGACGAAGATTATAAATTATGCCAGATATTTTATTAGTCATTTTAGCCGTCATATTCGTTCTCGGAATTGCCATAAATATTCATGAGTTCGGTCATTTTGCCGTCGCCAAGCTTTTTGGGATGCGGGTTGAGGCTTATTCGTTTTTCGGGCTTGGGCCTCGAATCTGGGGATTCAAGGTCGGGCACACGGATTATCGGATCAGTGCGATCCCGCTGGGAGCTTACGTAAAACTTTACGGTGACGAGGCGACAGCCGCGCTTGAAGGCGGCGAATCCGAAGGTGAAAAGGTCCCTGACGAAGAACTATACGAACTTCGTCCGCGATGGCAGAAATTCCTCGTTATGCTCGGCGGGCCGTTCATGAACATAATGCTGGCCCTCGCCATTCCATTCGCGGCGGCGATGATCTACGGTATACCTTCGATGCCGGCTCCGATCGTCGGTGTCGTAAACACGGGCGGTGCTGCGGAAGCTGCCGGTATAAAGATTGGTGACCGTATTTCTTCTTTCAACGGGATGGAAAACCCGACCTGGGAGGGCATCCGTGACGAAGCGATGATCTCGCCCGAAAGGGACGTTCCGCTTGTTGTCGATCGGGGTGGTCAGAAACTTCCCCTTACCGTAAAGCCCGCAAAGCAAATGATTGACGGCAACAATGTCGGCGAGATAGGCCTTCTGCCGGATGTCGGCGTTGAGCCGGTCGAAGTCGGCACCATCAAACCGGATGCCCCAGCCGCCTCGTCGGGCCTCCAGCCGGGTGACCGTGTAATCGCCTTCAATGGCCAAACCGTAAAGAACAGTCAGGAGCTGAGCAATCAGATTAAGGAAAACAAGGACGCTCCGGCGAAAATAACCATCGAGCGCAATGGCCAACGCAGCGATATTCAAACGGCTGCTAAACTGGACGAAGACAGTGTATACCGTATCGGTATAACATTCGCCGCGGCGAACATCACGACACGCGTTCCCGTTGGGTTAGGCGGAGCGGCGGCGTATGCGGTTGATTCGAATTTGCGTATCCTTCGTTTAACGGGCAAGGTTTTCGGTCAGCTTTTTGCCGGTGAAAGATCTGTAAAAGATGCCGGACTTGCCGGGCCGGTTGGCATCGTTCAGATCATTTCGAAAGTAGTTAAGGAACTCGGATTTGCAGGATTGTTCGGGATTCTAGCTGTCATCAGCCTCAATCTCGGCATCTTCAATCTGCTGCCGATCCCGCTGCTCGACGGCGGGCAGATCATGGTGCTTGGTATTGAGAAGGTGATGTCGTGGTTCGGCCGCACACTCTCGATGGCGATCAAGGAAAAAATACAGCTTGCCGGTCTGGCGGTGATACTCCTGTTGATGGTGTTTACGCTGTTTTTAGATATTTCGAGATTCTTTTAAGATTTTGCCCGCGAATAACGCGAATCTACGCGAATAAGCAGAATCATTTTTATTTCTTATTCGCGGCCATTCGCGTTATTCGCGGGCAAGAATTTCTTTATGAAACGAGTCACAAAAGCGGTTATGGTGCGGGACATTCAGATCGGCGGCGGAGCGCCGGTCGTTGTCCAGTCGATGACGAAAACCGATACTTGCGACGTTGACGGAACTATTCGCCAGATAGAGGAAATGGTGGACGCGGGGTGCGAGATCGTCCGCATCGCCGTGCCAGATGACGACGCGGCGGCTGCGATGATAGAGATTCGCAAACGAACCGACGTTCCGCTTGTTGCTGACATTCATTTTCACTACAAACTAGCTCTCAAAGCTCTCGACGCCGGTATCGACAAGCTCCGTATAAATCCCGGCAACATCGGCCACATCGACCGCGTGCGCGAGGTCGTCCGTGCGGCCGAGGCCAGAAAAGTGCCGATCCGCATTGGCGTCAATGGCGGTTCGCTCGAGAAAGACCTTCTGAAAAAATACGGCACCGCAACGCCCGAAGCGATGGTCGAATCCGGCATGCGCCACATCCGTATTCTGGAAGATTTGGGCTTTTCCGATATCATAATTTCCCTAAAAGCGTCGGACGTAAACCGGATGGTCGAGGCCTATCGTCAGATGGCTGCAAAGGTCGATTATCCGCTCCACCTCGGCGTCACCGAAGCTGGAACACCGTTCGGAGGCACGATCAAATCCGCTATCGGCCTCGGCGTTCTGCTGCATGACGGCATCGGCGACACGATACGCGTTAGTTTGGCCGCCGAGCCGCACGAGGAAGTTCGTGTCGGCTGGGAAATCTTAAAGTCTCTTGAATTGCGCAAGCGCGGCGTGACAGTTGTCGCCTGTCCGACCTGCGGCAGATTAGACATCGATAATTTCGTCGAAATCGTCACCGAAGTCGAGCGCCGTCTTGCCCACGTCGAAGAGCCCTTGCACCTGTCGATCATGGGCTGCGCTGTCAACGGTCCGGGCGACGCCCACGATTCGCAGCTTGGGATAACATTTGGTCGCAACGTCGGAATGATCTTCAAAGACGGCGTCCCCATGCGTCGTGTCAGCGGCGAAGATATTGTCGAAGAATTTGTAAAGGAAGTCGAAATTCTGCGAAAGGAAGGAAGCTCCGCAAAATCGCTGCTCGAAGATAAACCTCTAGTCCAAATCAGTTAAGATTTTTGCCCGCGAATTACGCTAATGGACGCGAATAAAAAGACTGATGGTCCTGCTTTATTCGCGCATATTCGCGTAATTCGCGGGCAAAAATTCTTACGGGTAGAGAAATGTGAAAGGATAGAGCGGAAGATTTCTCAAAACCCCAAAAACGATCAGCAAAACAAAAAACCCGACTATCAGCTTTGGTGATTGATTCAGTTTCAAAAATCCTCGGCCCCGCGCTGCAACCATCACAAGCGATACGAACAGCAACCCGAAAATTAGCAGAAAAACCGGTATAAGCGCATTGTAGTCGATCGCGGTAAGCATATCGCCGTGAAACAGAGCGTGAAATCCCCGCGTCAGCCCACAGCCGGGGCAGGCCAGGCCGGTCATGGAATAGAGCGGGCAAACCGGGAAAAACCCGGCCTTTGTCGGATCGAAATACCAAACGACTGCGCTCCCGGCGGACAAAGCCATTACGCCCGTCACCGCCAATCCTCGCTCTAACGCCGAGCTGCCGTTAAATTCAATTTGTGAAACTGCCACAGGTAAATTTTACAACTATTTGTCGTTTTCGTCAGGGAACGAAATTATAAACGACAACGCCCGTTATTTTAACCGGGTTTCCGCTCAATAACGTCGGGCTGAATCTTGCCCCGCGGGCGGCTTCGACCGCGGCCGCACGCAACAACGGGTGTCCCGAGAGAGCTTCCGCAGATTCGACTTCACCATTTTCACCGACCGTAACCTGCACGGATACGCTGCCAGCCGCTTTGACCGCTCTTGCCGCAGCGGGATACTCCGGCTTTGGCAAACTGGTAGCCTTGCCGTTCAACACTCCCCCATTTATTTCGTTAAGGCCAGGGTTGGCCACAAAACGATACGTCAAGACACCGCGCACTTTCACTGGCACGTCGTTGAGCATTGTCGGCGAAAAGGTTGCCGCCATCGCGGCTTCTCGGGCGGATTCGAAGAGGATCGGACTGACCGGTTCGGGTTCGATGATCTTGACCGTTCCGTCGCCCAACCGGACCTTCTGTGACTTGGCAGCCGCCGGCTCGGCTGAAATAACTGTTCCCTGTTCGTCGATTATGACGGTTACAACAACCGTACCTTCGATCTTTGCGGCCTTGGCTTCAGCGGAATAGACTGGCTTTGGCAAACTTTTGGCCTTGCCGTTCAGTACTCCGCCGTTAATTTCACGCGGCATCTCATTTTGGGCCTGGACGAACACTCCCAAGGTCAGGATGGACAACAGCCACAAAAGGGCGGTTCTAGAATTTTTCATTATCGCATTCTCCTTTTCGCAATGATGATAGAAGGCTTCGCTGACGATTTAGAAACCATTTATCGGAAAAAGTTCCCGAAAAAGTCAGCATGGTCATTTCAAGTGCGGTGTAATGTTTCTGGTGAAACCGACAATCGCCTGGCGAAGATCGCGTTCGGAAATATCGGGCGGTACGCGGTACTTCGAAATCACCGTCAACTCTTTGATCAGCAGCTCTGAAACGCTTTCGGGTGATGAAGAAATGTTGTTCGACAAGCCGTCGATCGCCTTCTGCAGTTCAACCCGGTCGATCAGCCCGCCGGCCTGAGGCCAGAATGTAATCCGGCGGAGCGACATGCCTAGGTCAAACCGCCAAAGGTCAACGCCCTTAAGTTTGGTTTTGAACGAGCCGACGACTTCCGCAATCACCTTTTGGCGGGTGTCGTAGTCAACTCCTTTGACGTCGAGGGTAAGCAGGCTTTCCTTTTCCTTCGAGAACTCGGCCGAGAGTATCTGCGCCACGGGTCCGAGCGAAATATTGTCGAACTGCCGCGTCGATTCGATCGCCGTTCCGAACCGAAACCAATCCACGCGGTTTACGATAAAAGTATAAAGTAGTGTGCCCTGATATTTAACCGGCCGGCCGTCTTTCATCATGGGCTTGAACTTCGATTGTATCGCGGCCAATTCCGCGGCATCCTTCAACATCGAATGGCACGTCTTTGAGCATGTGGCCGATATCACATTTCCGTTCTCGTCAACGATCACCCGCAAAACGACGCCGGCCCCGTCCGCATCGACGGCGACTGCGGTTTCGGGAAACGCGGGTTTAACGAGCGAAACCGCCATGCCGTTTATGTCGGGAACTTCTAACACGCGGTCATCGGCGGGGGACTGGGCAACCGCTGTGACCAAAAATGCCCCAGTCCAAAGAAGGGAGTGAAATATTAATTTCCGCATGCGTCTATCATAACAGGTGCGTCAAGCCGTCATGCCGATGAAGAGAGCGTCGGTCGCGACTTTGCGGTTGACGTTCACAATGAAATTTTCGCGGAGAATTTCGATGCCGGACATCCAGCCCGCAAGCCGCCGTGTTTCGGCGTTTTCAGCTAATTGTTTTAGCTGCTGCGCAAGATCGATATTGATGATTTTTGCTTCAGTGCCGCCGAGAGCAAGCGTCCAAACATCGCGAATTAACGTGAGCAGGATCTCAAGATTTGCCTCGAAGTTGTCTTTGTTCTTTGCGTCATTCAGTTTTTCGGCAGTTTGTAAAAGCGATATGCGGTCATGATTTCCGATAGCATCGTGCAAAACACGCAGCAACACGTCCCGCTGCTGACGTAGTTTTTCAAGGTCAATGGTTAATGCTCGCCCGACGCTTCCAAACGCAAGCCTTGCCGTTAGTTTCGCATCCGCCGTTGGAAATTTTCGCTCGTCCGTTAAAAACTGTTCGATCTTTTCCGTTTCCACCGGGGCAAATCGGACGGTCTGGCACCGTGAGCGGATAGTCGGTAATAACGTATCGGGCCGTGAAGTGACGAGAATAATATGAGACGTCGTCGCCGGTTCTTCCAACGTTTTTAATAACGCGTTAGCCGACGCGTCATTCATTTTGTCCGCGTCGTCGATCAGAAAAAACCGGGCGTTTCCTTCGTACGGGCGGAAATAGGCTTCCTTTTCAAGATCGCGGATAGCCTCTACGAGAATGAAGCGGTTATAAGGAACAACCGTGCCGACATCTGCATGATTGCTGAAAATTACCTTCTTGTGCGCGTCTTTGTCGTCGGCTTTTGGAAATTCGAATTGCCCGGCCCGCTTACACGCCGGACATTCGCCGCACGGCGTTTTGTCCTTCACATTTCGACATAAAAACGCCCTTGCCAATTCGAGCGCGAACATTCGCTTGCCGACACCCTCGGTTCCGGCAAACAACAGGGCGTTCGGAACACGTTCTGCCGCCAGATGGCGCAGCAAAACATCCTTGACGCTTTGGTTTCCGATGATCTTAGCGAACATAAAAAGTACGTTGAACTTTAGTTTGTCGCTCAACAAACTAAAGTTTGCTGGACAGGGGGAATAGAAGCTAGTCCTTGGCGGCTTTATTATTCTCCAAAAACTTTACTGCGGTCTCGATAACTTGGGATTGTATCTCAGCAACCGAACTGTTCGCGTCGATCACGCAAAAACGCTTAGGTTCCTTTTCGGCGAGAGCGAGATATGCAGCACGCACTTTCGAATAAAAATCGGCGGTTTCGGCATCCATGCGATTGATACGCTCGCCGGTTTCGCTTCGCGACCGCATACGCTTTAACGCGTTTTCTACCGAAATATCGAAAAAGAGCGTCAGGTCCGGTTTCAAACCGCCCGTAGCCAGCTTGATGATCTGATTCACCGTGGCTTCCGGGAACCCGCGGCCGGCTCCCTGGTACGCGAATGTTGCGTCGGCGTAGCGATCTGAAATTACAACGCGGCCTTCCTCAAGCGCGGGTTTGATCAGAAATTCGACGTGCTGAGCGCGATCGGCCGCAAACAGGAGTAGTTCCGCCATCGGCGCAACCGTCTCTTCGGTTTCGAGAAATGCTTCGCGAAGCCGCCGTCCTAAAGGCGTTCCGCCCGGTTCGCACGTAGTAATTACGTTTACACCCCGCTGGCGCAGTTCACCGGACAGCATACGCAACTGGGTGGATTTGCCGCTGCCGTCGATCCCTTCAAAAGTGATAAATTTTCCGCGCAAGATTACTTAATTTGACTCGGGCCTTCGTTCTTGAGAAATTGTGGAAATAGCGTGTTTAAAAATCAAAACATCTTGTCCGCCTACGTCGAGCATGACAGAAAACTTGTCGAAACTCTTGATTCTCCCTGAAAGTGTGGAACCTGGTAAGAGGTGAACAACGACATTCACCTTCTCACGCCGAGTCGAATTTAAAAAGGCATCCTGAATGTTTTGGGCAGCCTGTTTTTCCATAACATTTCTCGTTACTTATTCTATTTTCAGATATTACGTCTGGCGATTGTAGCAGATATACCTGCTCAAAGAAAGTTTTTTCTTCACAGATGACCGAAAACGGTACAAGCTTAAGTGTTAATTTCAAACCTTTTACAATTTTTCAATCTGTTTTCGGCAATATCGAAGCATTTCCTCGACAACCGCCGGATCGGTGCCAAATCCTTTTAGCCACACGGTATTTTTCTCGCTCCGGAACCACGTTAATTGCCGTTTAGCGTAATTCCGGACATCCTGTTTAGACTGCTCGACCGCGCTTTCGAGCGTGCGTTCACCGCGAAGATATTCGCAAACACGCCGGTACGCATGCGATCCGAGGGCATTGGTCGCATCGCCGATTCCGAGATCTCGCAGCCGCCGCACTTCGTCTACCAAGCCTTCTTCGAAATGCATTTCAGTGCGGCGGTTTATTTTGTCATAAAGCTCGTCACGCGGCGGCTCCAACACAAATAAAACGATCCGGCTGGCAAATTCCGGGGGCGGCAACCGATCGTTTTGGCGTTCGGAAAGCCGCTGACCGGTCTGAAAAAAAACCTCCAAGGCACGGTTCACGCGCACGTAATCTCTCGGCGATAATCGCTCTGCCAATGCCGGATCAACCCTTTGAAGCATTCGGTGCAAATGCTCCGGACCCTGTTTTTCCTTGATGATCCGAAGCCTTTGCCGCAAAGCATCGTCCGTTTGCGGACTATCAAATAACGGACGCATCAAAGTTCGGAGATAAAAGCCGGTGCCGCCAACGAAAATCGGCGTTTTACCGCGCGATTCGATCTCGACGATTTTATCCGCCGCGTCGCGGGCCCAATCCGCCGCCGTATAATTAACATTCGGATCAACATAATCGATAAGATGATGCGGCACGCCGCGCATCTCTTCGTTGGATGGTTTAGCCGTCGCGATCTGAATTTCTCTGTAGATCTGAACTGAATCGCAATTGATGATCTCGCCGCCGATTTGTCGCGCAAGCTCTACACCCAAAGCAGTCTTGCCCGACGCCGTTGGGCCGACAACGGCATAAATATTCTTTTTGGTAACGAAACGAACCACCCTATAAATATATACTAGCTCAACGGCTCCGCGGCATCGATTCCGTTCCCGCCGTAGAATAAGGAAGTGATTCACAACAACAACGTAAATATTCTCATAATAATCTGCCTGGCAAGCGCCGTCGTTTATGTCGTCGCCGAGTGGCGTGATTGGCGGACGATCAGATGGGTTTCAAAAATGACTGCAAGCTCGGCGTTTGTGGTGTTGGCTGTAATGAATGGAGCCGCCGACTCGATGTACGGCAGCCTTATACTTCTCGCTCTCGTTTTTAGCTGGGTGGGCGACGCGTTGCTGCTTTCGCTGCGCAATGCGTTTCTCTTGTCCGGCATTGCGGCTTTTTTCTTCGCACACGCGGCATTCGCAGCCGCGTTCGCCACCCAGCCGCTCGATACAACCTGGCTAGCCATTGCGTTGGTAATTCTAACGGTCGCAGCCTCGGTGTTTCTTCATTGGTTGTGGAAGTACCTTAAGCCTTTCTACAGGATCGCGGTGCCGGTCTACCTGGCCGCGATTACCATAATGACATCAATCGCGATCGCGGTGAGCGTGTCGGCGCTGTCGCCGTTGACAGCCATCGGCGCGTTAGCATTTACAATTTCAGATGTCTCGGTTGCCCTTAATAGGTTTGTCGAAAGGAAGATTACCAACAAAATTTGGGGCCTGCCGTTGTACTATGTCGCTCAACTTCTGTTCGCTATGTCCGTGCTCTCATTTGGGTAATGAAGTACTCTAGCTGCACGAACGCGCTCGTAATTCTTACTTCTTGGAAAAATTCAAAATGAAAATTATTTTCCTGATCGTCGTTTTCGTACTCGTACCCTCGAATGTTCCGGCGCAACGCACCGCGAACTACTTGCGATACGTCAACCCGCTAATCGGCACGCAGAAAATGGGACACACCTACCCCGGCGCTACGGTACCCTTCGGCTCGGTCCAGCTTTCGCCTGATACCGATCAGCAGCCGCATAACATTAACGGGAAATACAATAAAGACGCATATAAGTATTGCGCCGGTTATCAATATGACGACACGTCGATTGTCGGGTTTTCGCACACGCATTTTAGCGGCACGGGGCATTCGGATCTCGGTGATTTTCTAATTATGCCGACGGTCGGCGAATTGCAGCTTGAGCCGGGCAGCAAGAACGATCCGCAAACAGGTTTCCGCTCAAAATTTTCACACGCGAATGAGACTGCGGAGGCCGGTTATTACAAAGTTCTGCTTGAAGACGACAATATCCTCGCGGAAATGACTGCGACGCCGCGCGTGGGCTTTCATCAATATACCTTTTTGAACCCAGTCGCTACCGCTCCCGGTTCTGACAAGGCTAATGCACACATCATTCTCGATCTGATGCACGGCATTTACAACTACGACGATAAGAATGTATGGACTTTCGTCCGCGTCGAGAATGACCACACCATCGTCGGATACCGCCAGACAACCGGCTGGGCACGAACACGAACTGTGTATTTTGCAATGGAGTTCTCCAAGCCCTTCAAATCATATGGTTTCAAATACTTCGGCAAGGAAGATTACAAAGGATTCTGGCGGAAATTCGACCAGACAAAGAACTTCCCGGAAATGGCCGGTAAACAGATACGTGCTTATTTCGATTTCGACACAGCGGCGAACGAGAAGGTAAAAATAAAATTTGCCTTGTCTCCTGTATCGACAAACGGGGCAATTTCAAATCTGAGATCTGAAATTCCACATTGGGATTTTGAACGTACGAAACGCGAAAGCCAGGCTGAATGGAACCGCGAACTCGGCAAGATCGCTGTAACGACGATTGACGAAGGCGAGATGGTGAATTTCTACACGGCTCTCTATCATGCCATGCTCTCGCCGACGGTTTACATGGACACGGACGGCCAATACAAGGGCATCGATCAAAATGTCCACAACGCCCTTGTCAGAACCAGGAGCGGTAGAGATCGGCCTCTTTCCAACGGCGAGCAGAAGAAACCCGTCGCTACCGCTCCGGGTTCTGACTTTACGCACTACACGACGTTCTCGCTCTGGGATACTTACCGTGCCCTTCACCCGCTGTTGAACATCATTCAGCCCGCACGCAATCGCGACATGATCCGCTCGATGTTGGCGCATTACGATCAGAGCGTTCATAAAATGCTGCCCGTCTGGTCGCACTACGCAAACGAGAACTGGTGCATGATCGGCTACCACAGCGTTTCGGTTATCGCCGACGCGATCGTGAAGGGTAATTTAACCGGTCCCGAAGCGATCAAAGCCCTCGAAGCATCCGTCCAAACCGCTCGCACGAAGTATTACGACGGACTCGAATATTACCTGAAGATGGGCTACGTTCCCGAAGATAAAAACTCGTCGTCGGTATCGAAAACTCTCGAATACGCTTACGACGATTGGTGCATCGCTCAGGCGGCGAAAAAGCTTAATCGAACGGACATATACGCCGAATTCATCAAGCGCTCCGAGAACTGGCGAAATGTTTACGATGCCTCGACCGGCTTTATGCGGCCGAAGATGAGCGACGGCAAATTCCGCGAGAAATTCGATGTTCTCTCAACCCACGATCAAGGTTTTATCGAGGGAAATGCGTGGAATTACAGCCTATATGTTCCGCACGATCCTGACGAAATGATCAAGCTGATGGGCGGCAAAGCAAAGTTCTCTGCTCATATGGATGAGCTTTTCACGATGCATTTGCCCGACGAATTCTTTGCCGAAACCGAGGACATCACCCGCGAAGGCATTATCGGAAATTACGTTCACGGCAACGAACCTGCACATCATGCCGCATATCTATATAACTGGACCGACGACCCGTGGAAAACACAGGAACGCGTTCGTATGATTCTAAAAAACCAATACCGCCCGACACCCGATGGCCTCGGCGGCAACGACGACTGCGGCCAGATGTCGGCGTGGTATCTGTTTTCGGCGTTGGGATTCTATCCGGTAGCTCCCGGTTCGGATCAATATTCGTTAGGCAGCCCGGTGGTTAAGACTGCCGTCTTGCGGCTGGAAAATGGAAAAACTCTGTCGATAGAAGCAATAGATCAAAGCAGCAAAAACGTTTACGTAAAGCGTGTTGTCGTGAACGGCACACAAATTCGCCGTCGTTACGTGACCCATAGCGAGATTATGAACGGCGGCAAGATCGCGTTTTATATGTCCGACACGCCGGATGGTTAAGAATTTTTCACCACAGAGGCACGGAGAAAATGGATAATTGAAAACGGAGAATGGAAAATGCCGGAAAGAATCCTCGTCCTCCATTCTCGATTTTCCATTCTCAATTGCTCCTCTGCGGTAAATCTTCACTTTCCCAGCCAACGGCCCAGGGCTATTATGAGGATCGCACCAAGCGCGATCAGAGACCCGATTATCTGATTTCGCGAAAATCTCATTGAGGCTACGCGTCCAACGGGCTTTTTACAAATGATTTGTTTTGCATGACGTGCGTATAGATCTGCGTAGTCCGAACGTCTTTGTGACCGAGAAGTTCCTGCACCGTGCGTATGTCGTAATGATTCGCAAGCAGATGAGTGGCAAAGCTGTGCCGGAACGTATGACAATTACCGTGTTTATATACTTCCGACCTTTTCATCGCTTCCTTAACCGCTTTTTGAATAGTCGACTCTGACGTGTAATGCCGACGCACAACGCCGTCCTCACGCGTCGGCGAAAGTTTAGCCGACGGAAAAACGTATTGCCATTTCCATTCCTTGTCCGCCTTAGGATATTTCCGGTTCAAAGCGAACGGCATCCAAATCGCGCCGAATCCGCGCCGCAAGTCCTCGGTATGGATAAATTTCACTTTCACCAAATGCTGTTTAAGCGGTTCGCGCAGTGAGTCAGGCAGCATAGTCACGCGGTCCTTCGCCCCTTTTCCGTCGCGGACGGTGATTTGATTCGTTCCAAATTCCAAATCCTTTACGCGTAGATGGAGAGCTTCGGACAGGCGCAGTCCGGCACCGTATAGTAAACTTGCCACCAGAAAAGGGACGCCTGTTATGTTTCCCAGAATTGCTTTCGCTTCGGCTGGTGTAAACACGACCGGCAGATGTTCCGGCCTTTTCGCCCGATGAACGCCTTCAATCTTCGGCAGAACAATTTTTAAGACATCCCGGTACAGAAACAAAATAGCGAAGAAAGCCTGATTCTGGGTCGACGCGGAAACTTTTCCTTCGACCGCCAGGTGGGTCAAGAAAGCTGAAATCTCGTCCGCTCCCATTTCCATCGGGTGCCGTTTGTCGTGAAACAAGATGAATCGCTTGATAAAATTGTGATAAACGTCTTCGGTCTTATGACTCAAATGCCGCAGCCGGGCAACCGCTCTTACCTGCTCCAGTAGTTTTGGTTTTTGTTCCATAAATATTGATTGCAAAGTAGGTAGAAAAAGATTATCTTCATTCCTGATATAAGGTGCTTATCCAGAACCATTCCAGATAATACACGAAATCTGTATGTTTACAAGATTGATTCGGGATAAGCCACAAATTTTGGTGATTGAGCGGAATGGTTCCGCTCAATCATAAGTTCGAT
>JANNST010000028.1:0-44276 GCA_031402865.1 Chloracidobacterium sp.
AAACATTAATCATTCTACAATTTTTACTTCCCTTAAACTTTTTGATTCCCTAACTAATTTATTAAAAAACTTTCACTTTTACACGCGGGCTTCCCCGCTCGTCGACGTTTTCTTGGGGGGGGGCAACCCCGCTTCTAAACGTCAAAGTTTATTAATCTATTAGATAGGCAATCAAATCGATAAAGGAAAGAAAAATGAGAAGAATTATTAATCTGTTGATGGTCGTTTCGGTGTTTTCGTTTGCGGCGGCTGCCCAGGGTGAAATGAACAGTAAGGGCGAACCTGTTGTTAAAAGCAAAGATAACGCACCGGTCGAATTGAAGGCCGGTGAAAAGATCTTTCGTGGCGATGCTTTAGTGGCGAGCACGAAGAAAGTTTCGGTCGAGAAAGTGCTGAAAAGCCCGGATAAGTATGCCGATAAAACGGTTGCGGTCGAGGGCGTGATTGTCCGTTCATGCAAAAAGGAAGGCTGCTGGATGGAAATGGCTGATAAGGTCAACGGCAAATCGGTACGGGTCACATTTGGCGACCACAAGTTCTTTATCCCGCTCAACGCGGCAGGAATGAACGTAAAAGCACAGGGAGTCTTTAAGACAAAAGTGCTGCCGAAAGAACATGTCGATCATTTGATCAACGATGACGGAGCGAAGTTCGACAATCGAAATGCTGACGGGACCGTTACCGAGGTGTCGTTTGATGCGACCGGCGTGGAACTCACCAAGAAGTAGGCTTGTGCTTAAATGTCAAAAAGACTCGGCCCGTGTTTGCGGACCGAGTCTTTTTTTGTCAGAAACCAAGTGATCAGAATTTCAGTCTGACCCCAATTTGTGCCTGCCGCGGTTCGCCGAAGCCGGCCGATACCGTTCCGTCGAAGTTGAAGGTCAACGGACGCGGAAGGCTTCTTTGATTACGGTTGTTGAAAACGTTGAACGCTTCAAAGATGCCCTCGATCGAAACCGTCTCCGTGATCTTGAAACCCTTCGACGCTCTGAAATCGAACGTGAAGAATTCGTTTTCCAGCCGAAGTGTGTTCCTTTGCACGAGATTTGGAAACGTTCCGCGGTTAGTCACCGATGTCGGCTGGGCCGAGCGAAACTGAATGATCGGCGAGATGTTTATCTCGTACGGCAGCAAAAACGTTGCGAAAGCGTTAAATCGGTGCCGCTGGTCGCGATCGGAATAGCCGTACTCCGCCGAAAGGTTTCGAGGATCGGCATAACGGAACGTAAACGGGTCGCGTTCGTTATCGTCGTCCGATTTGTCGAATGACAGCAGATAATTGACCTGGAACTGATAGCGGTTCGCGAATCGCCTGTTTAAGGTGAAGGTTAGTCCCTGATAAAGCGATTTTGCCGAGCTTTCTGTTGAGCGAATCTCGCCCACGCCGGAACCGTTTGCCCGTTCGAAGATCGCCACGCCATTATAAAGCCGTGGATCGTTTCGATTGACAAAACGCGTTAACCGGTCGGTTTTCGCAAAGTTGTATGCGAACAGGAACGACGTGTTCTTAAAAACCTCACGTTCGATGCTCGCACTGTATTGAATAGTTCTCGGATTTTTGAAATTGCGTTCAAAAACGGCAATGCCGGGATTGAATGGATTAAACCCGGCGGTTGGAACGATGCCCGGATAGGTCGGACAGCCTCCGGGACCTGCGGGACTCGTTGCACTTCCACCTGTGCAAAGGAAATTTGCGAAAAATATATTTCCTGCGATCACGCCGTCAGTGTTTCGCGGTCCGGCGACGACAAGTCCCGGTATGCGGGCATAGTAAAGACCTGCTCCAAGCCGGATAGCCGTTTTGCCGTCGTTACCAGGCGACCAAGAAAGAGCGAGCCGGGGTGAAAAACCGTCGGTGAAATCCGGAATTGTGCCGTCGGACGGAAATCGTGGATCATTAAGAAACTGTCCATAACGAGTCTGTCCCGGTGCATTTATCGGATCGGGCTGAAACTGAGCTTCCCATCGGAAGCCGAGATTAAGCGTTAGATTACGCCTGACCTGCCAATTATCCTGGACGTAAACACCTGGCTCGATCGTCGTATACGCCTGCGTTCCAGCTTCTTCAACCGTTCTGTTCCCGATCGGTGCAAATTGCAGGTAAAGGGCCAGAGCATTGGCATTGACGTTGTTTATGTAATCCGTAAATCCGTTTATCGCACCGTCGATTGTCGGAGCGGCAAAGATGTAACGGCCGCGTGCAAAACCGATAAAGGTTTGCGACACCCTGGTGCGGTTCAAATCGACTCCGAATTTTATCGCGTGATTGCCGCTTATTACCGTAAAATTGTCGGTAAACTGCAACCGAACGTCGTCTGAAGGAACAGGCAGAAAGAACGGCCTTCCAAAGCGGTAGGAAATAGAACCATCGAAAGTTCCGATCGTCGTATCAGGAAGATCAGGGCCATCGTAGAATCTAGGACGTTCTTCTTTAGCCCATTGGAAACGAAATTCGTTCAGCAGATTCGCCGAGAAATTTGTAACTAATTGGCCGATGAATGAGTTTGCGTTGTCCGTTTCCCGACCGTTTGCACTCGTTCCCCACGTCGGTACGTCAAAAGTGCCATTTACCTGTTCAGCACGGCTGTAATTATGACGCAGAGTTAAAAGATTGCTTTTATTGACTTGAACATCAACTTTTCCAAGCAGGACATCGGCAACATTGGTTCGGTTGATAATGCCTTGCTCACCCGGCGAGTTGAATCGGGTTGCGAAGATATTTACCAAACGCGGATCAATAAAGTTCGGCTTGCTGCTCTTGCCGTCGTTTCTCTCATACGCTAGAAAAAAGAACGCACGGTCTTTCTTTATCGGCCCGCCGACATTGCCGCCGAATTGATAATTCGTAAAATCCTCAGTTGGAAGGCCTGCGTCGACAGCGTCCGGGTTTTGCCCGGACAGAGTTTGATTGCGGAAGAAGAGAAATGCCGCACCCGAAAACTTGTTGGTGCCGGATTTCGTCACGGCGTTGATAAAGCCGCCCGAGCTTCGCCCGAACTCCGCCGATGCACCGACCGGTACTACCTGAAATTCTTTGACCGATTCCAGACTGATGGTAAACGCCGGTCGCTGGCCGCCGCGTTGCTCGCCGAAGAATGGGTTGTTGGAGTCGGCGCCGTCAATCGAAACATTGTTCTGGATGCCTTTTTGGCCGTTAATGGTGATTTCGTCGCCGTCCGGGCCTTGGACGATCGAAACGCCCGGCGTGAGCAACGCGAAACGCGAAAAATCTCGACGATTGATCGGCAAATTTTCCACCGAACGTTCGTTTATCTGTGTCGAAAGCTCCGTTCGTGCAGTGTCGACGGCGTCAGGTTCGGCCGAAACGTCGACGGTTACGGTTGCGGAGCCGACCGCCATATCAATTTTCAATGAAAGCGTCTGCCCCACCGTAACGTCGACATTCTCGAGCACTGATTTTGAAAAGCCCGAGGCGTCTGTCGTGACGCGATATCTGCCAAGCGGCAGCAGCGGGGCCGTAAAAAAGCCATCACTGTTTGTCGTTACGGTGCGTTCAAACCCTGTTTCAACGTTCTTTACGGTGACCGTCGCTCCGCTGACGACCGCGCCATTCGGATCCACGATCGTTCCCTGGACCGTTCCGGTCGTCGCCTGCGATTGGGCAAACACACCAACGCCGCTAATCATTAAGATCACGATTGCGAAAATATGACGCAAATCTTTTTTCATATATTTTTTCCTTTTGCCAAAATGATTGGATTGTCATTGACGAATCTTAACCTCGAGCCAATGAATCGTGTAAAAAATAGACGTTACAAAAAACTAAAAACGAGGTTAATGATTGAAAGCTACCGGATTATAAGTCCAATGACCGGCGAAAAACAAATCAAAGCATGTTAAATTTTAAGGGTGGATTGTGCCACCATCAAAGCTTATACGCGAATCGGATTTGGATGTTTATGGTAAGCTGTTTTTCGTTTAAGAAATACGGTCTATCCATTCGGAAATAAACCGTCCAACTATTCTGATCGGAGAGTAATCTATGTTGTGGAAAGTCATTTTAGTTCTCGGAATTTTAGGCGTATTGCTTGGTCTGCTCGTGACGGGAGTCTCCGTGGCCCTGCCCTTGGCGACCGATGGCCGTACGAGTTGGGAAGAAGCAATGCTCGGGATAATTCCCGGCGCGATCGTGTTTGTCTTGTCATTTTTTGTTTTTCTGCTCGGGCTAATTTTTGTAATCAAAAACCGAAGGAAGGCATAAGTTAAGGTTTGATGAAACCGTTCAAAATCAGAGACATAGAAATAAATCCGCCGCTCATTCTCTCACCGATGGCGGGCGTGACGGACTACACCTTTCGCCGGTTGATAAAGCGGCGGGGCGGTGTCGGTTTGGTCGTTTCCGAGTTTATCTCGGTTGAGGGGCTGACACGGCACAATCCTAAATCGAAACGGCAAATGCATTTTGATGAGGAAGAGCGGCCTTATGCCGTGCAGATCTTTGGCGGCCAGGCTCCGCGGATGGCGATGGGAGCCGAAATGGCCCAAGAGGTTGGAGCAGACATTCTGGACGTAAACTGCGGATGCCCGGCTCCGAAAGTCGTGAAAAACGGCGGCGGCTCGGGTCTTCTGAAGGATATTCCGCGGCTCGAAGAAATCCTTAAGGAAATCAAGAAGGCCATCACGATCCCGTTGACATTGAAGGTCCGCACAGGCTTTACCGACTCGACAATCAACGTCGTCGATGTCGCGAAAATGGCAGAACAATGCGGTGTTGAGCATATTCAGGTCCACGGCCGAACGCGAGAACAGGGATACAAAGGGCTTGCGAACTGGGACCTTATCAAACAGGTCAAAGAAGCCGTGAAGATTCCGGTTTCCGGCAACGGAGATATCACGACTATCGAATATGGTCTCCGGCGGTGGCGGGAATCCGGGACGGACGGTATTTTGATCGGTCGCGGTGCGATGCAAAACCCTTGGATATTCAGGCAAATCCAAGACGCGATGGAAGGCCGGGCGCCGTTTCAGCCTGATCTGACCGAAAAAAAGGCCGTGCTGCTGGAGTTTTTCGAGATGCTCCAAACGGAAATGCCGGAGATAGTCGCCCTCGGTAAAATGAAACAGCTCGCCGGACAGTTCACAAAAGGCCTCGTTGGCGGAGCCCAGTTTCGGCAAACGCTGTATCACTCGCATTCGGCCGTCGAAATACTTGATAATATTACTATTTATTTCGAGACGCTTTCCGATGGCAACGGATACGGCGATGGCATAATCGAAGCAGAAGCTCCGTTGATCGATTCCTGCGATGCATTTACAGCCGACATAAGTGCAGCGGCGTCGCGGGAAACGGCCTCGACAGTTAGAACCAATTAATTAGTTACTTAGGAGAAACGAGATGAAACGTATTTCTATCTTTTCGTTGATCGTGCTTGTTGCACTTACATCAATGACCTTGGCGGCATTTGGCCAGAAGTTAAAGCCAGACGAAATCGTCGCAAAGCATTTGGAATCGATCGGCACTGCCGAGGCGAGAGCGGCAGCAAAGACGCGGATGGCTGTCGGCGAGGCCGTGGTCACATTTGTTTCCCAAACGAACCAGACAACGCAGGGAAGAATCGTGTTGGCGTCGGCCGGCGAAAAGAACTTTTTTGGCCTGGTTCTTAACGCTTCGGATTATCCGGGTGAGAAGTTCAGTTATAACGGAGCCAAGGCAAAGGTAGAGGTTCCGTCCACGACACCGCGTTCTTATCTCAATATCTTCGTTGACGGTAATAGTTCGGTCTTGCGGGACAGCCTTCTGACCGGATCTCTAGCTTCGTCGTGGGCCCTTGCCGATGTAGGCGGCAAAAAGGGTAAAGTGTCCGGCGGCGGGCTTAAGAAGGTGGACGGAAAAGAGTATTACGTGCTTGGCTACTCGCCGAAAGGCGGCGGCGACTGGGATATCAGCATGCATTTTGATAAAGAAACATTTCGCCATGCCCGCACCGAATACAAGCGGACATCGTCGGCCGGGATCGGCACCAATCCTAATCAATCGAGCGGTTTTGATGAAACCAAGATCAAGATTACCGAAACATTCGGCGATTATAAGGTGCAGGGCGGATTGATGATTCCGAACAGCTATAAGCTGCTTTATTCCGAGACCGGCCAACGCGGGACCCGTGGAGTTGAATGGGCGTTCAGCCTGTCGGAGTTTGCGTTCAATCAGCCGCTTGATGACAAGACTTTCGATATAGACGCTAAATAAATGAGATCTCAACAGCTTTCGAAGGTAATTTTTGCTTGCCTGTTTCTATCGGTCGCGGCCGCTGGGTGTTTTGCTCAGCGTGCCGCCACCAAGAAACCGGAACCGGCTCAGCCTGCGGCGGCCGAATATAAATCTTCCGCCGCTTACGCCGAGATTCTCGAAAGGAGAACGGAGCTTCAGGCAAATTTAGAATCGATGCTGGTTGAATTTACTGACGATTACCCGAAGGTAAAAGAGATAAAACACACCCTCGGTTTGATGCAAAAGGCAGCGGACCGGCTGGCGGCGGTAAAGGCGTTGAACTCTTCGCAGATGACGCTGGCGCTTGGCAAGCTGATCGTTCGCAAGGTCGAGCTTGAAACGGAACTCTGGGTTCTGCTCGAAACGTACAAGCCGGAACACCCCGACGCGAAGCGGGCCACGCGAAAGGTCGAGATCTACGAGGCCGCGATAAAGGAAATCCTAGGCTAGCAGGTCGGGCTGGTCCAAGCTCTCTTCCGCAGTTACCTTATAAAGCGTTTCGGCCCCCGCCTTCGACATCTGTTTTTTGTCCGGTACGAGCAGCACCGAGACTTTGGTCACGCGGTTCTTCCGTCTGATCTCGATGTCATCGCCCGCCTTCACTTCTTTCGACGATTTCGCCGCCAAACCATTAACCTTTACCTTATTCGCATCACAAAACGCCTGCGCAAGGCTCCGTCGTGCAATCAGCCGGCTAACTTTCAGAAAAAGATCAAGTCTCATTAGTTCTTGAGCTTAGATTCAAAATCAGCCAAACGCAAAAGTCGAGACACGACCACTACGTTTGGCTGTCAGGTTTATTTTGTTTAGTTGATGATTCGGCTAGGGAATTAGCCAGCGGGTTGAGTAGCGGTTGTGACGATGTCGGAGAGTTGTCCGACTGGGGTGTTTCCGTCCAGAAAGCGGGCGCGGACCTGTACTGAACGGGGCAGGTTTTGGGCGTTTTGCGGAATGACGAGTTCGGCGGGCGATTTGACGAATTTCCCGGCGTCCGACCACGTATCGGCGTTATCGATTTTTGTCTCAAGCACAACACCGTCCGTGTTTCCACGCACGAATTTTACCTGAACGACCGAACCGGGAAGCGTCACGGCTTTCAGCGAAGGCTGCAGATCGACTTCGGGAACCTGCGGGCCGCTTGTCTGCGTCGGCAATATTCCGAGCAACGCTCCGATCTCGTTCGTGTAAGCCGGAGCGACGCGGATACGTTTGACCAGGTTGTCGATCCGCTCAAAAACGCCGGTCGCCGGGCCGCTCGGACTCGAGTAGCTCGGTGCGTCGGGGAATGCCGGTGTCGGATCGCCGATCGCGGATTCGGTAACGATGAGCCGGAACTGCCGCACCGCCGCCGCGTACGCATCAAGCTGGACGACAATGGCCGCAACATTCACCACAAGCGTGCAGTCCGCCGTATTCGCAGTCGCATCGCCGGCTGTAAAACCAAGCGATGTCGCGTTATCCGCGAACTGCGCCGCGAAATTTGCACACCAAGCCGCCCGTTCTTGAAGCGATGTTGGAAAGTATCTATTGTTAGGTATCATTTTTGGTTTTTTCCTTCTATCTTATTTGAATAGCGAGACGCGAATTTGTAGTCGAGAGTCTTGAGTCGAGAGTCGAGAGTCTGGAGAGCAGGAATTCAAACTTCCGACTCACGACTCATGACTCCAGACTCACGACTTCAGCGAAGCGTTTTCGCCTTAACTCGTTTTCGACTTCAGATTTTTGGAATTATAAATGCGGAGAGAGCTGCGTGTGACCGGGGTTGAATTTTGATTGCGAATGTGGAGAACCGCATCTGCTACAAAAACTCGGGGCCTTTTAGCGGAAAAAGATAAAACAATAAAGCATTTCCGGCGGCAATTCCGTAAATAGAAACGGCATCCACTCGAAATCTCCTTCGAGCCAAAAATAATTTAACATGTTTAAACGCGATGATGCAACAATTATTTCTCACACGGACTTATCCAACATTCCGCTTCTAGAAAAGCAACGCAAGTTTGCCGTATTTCCGCGAAAGTTTCCCAACATGAAATGCGTGGAGCCCAACATGAACTGCGTGGAGCCCAACATGAAATGCGTGAAGCCCAACATGAAATGCGTGGACGCCAACATGAAATGCGTGGAGCCCAACATGAAATGCGTGAAGCCCAACATGAACTGCGTGAAGCCCAACATGAACTGCGTGGAAGCCAACATGAAATGCGTGAAGCCCAATTTGAAATGCGTGGAAGCCAACATGAACTGCGTGAAGCCCAACATGAAATGCGTGAAGGCCAACTAACTCTCGAACTGTGTGAAAGCCAACTTCAATCACTTAGATGACAAGAATGTTACGGCCGGAAATTTTTCGTTGACAATTAATACGTTTTGAATTCTAATATTGTCATTCAATCACCTAGCTAAGATTTCCTCAACATTAGCTAGACGAACTTTTCGAAAGGCGGTCCTACATATAAACGCTTTTCGAAATGCCGTTTTAGACGCAAACACAAATTCGACAATTCACGGTCCGGATTGCTGAACAGGGCCGTGTAATTTCAGAACTGAGATTAGTGAGCCGTTTCCCAAAAGGAGAACTATGTTTTATCGAAAGTTTGCCTTAAGCCAATCTAGAACCTTTTCCATTAGATCACTTTTTCAAAAAGCTGTTTGCGGCTTTCTTATCATCAGTTTCTTATCGCTTTCGACTCCGGCCCGCGCCAGAAACCATTTCTGGAATGGTAGTCAAATCGTGGCAGGACATAAGATTCCGGTTTCTTTCCAGCCAACTGGCAATCGATTCGCCGAACTGGTTTGCAACGCTCTTTTCCTTGCAACGGAATGCCGACGAAACGCGGGCGGTTTCGCGAATCCAAATTTATCCGGGACCGATTACGTTGCAGAAAAATCAGGAAGCGGTATTCGCGGCGGTGGCATACGATAGCAATGACGAGCCGCTGAGCGGTATCGATTTTCGATGGTCCGTCACCAACGTGGCGACCACGCGGCTTACCGGCGGCCTCGTCGGGTCGGTGTTCAAGGCAAACAGAATCGGAACATTTACAGTAAAGGCGACGGCTGGTGGGCGCGAGGCCGAGGTCCGCGTTATAGTCACGCCGGAAACCGGAATTCGCCCGCCGGGAACGCCGATCCGTGTTACGTCGTCGCGGACAGGTTTGGGCGCCATCATCGGGACAATCGACATCACGCCGATAAGAACTGAACGAGACGGAACCAAGGGCACAAGAGACCAGGAAAAGAGTGCACTTCAGGTGGCGAATCTCCTTCCGGACGACGGATGGAACAATGGCAACTTTACTTCGGCGGACGATCCAGGCAATCAAACCGGCGATTCGCCGGGCGGGCCGGCGGATGACGGCGCGGGCAACGGCAATTTTCAGATCAGCGCTCCGGTCGTGTCGCTTCCCGGCCGCGGAATCGATATTGCCCTGAATTTGAATTATAACTCGCGCGTCTGGAACAAGGCCGGAAACGAGCTTAAGTACGACATCGGCTACGACGAACCTGCTCCTGGTTGGTCTCTAGGATTTGGCAAAATCGAATTTATGGGGTCCAACGGCGGCTGCATGCTGGTGGACGCTGACGGGACGCGTCACGGCTACACCGGATCGGTTACAAGTTGGCCTTCCGGGATGAGTTTTACCGGGCACACTGCCGACGGAACGTTTATCGATTACGGCTGTCATTACAATTACGGCAATTACGCTTCGGGCTGGGCAAAGCTGCCGAATGGAACTCACATTACCTATTCTTCCATTACCGCTAACGAAGGGCATATCCAACCGACCCAGATCATTGACGCCCAGGGAAATTACCTGACCATCACTTATCGCGGCACCACGACAGGAAATGCATTGATCGAGACGGTCACGGATACGCTCGGACGCATAATAACTTTTCATTACGATTCGCTCGACCGCCTGATCTATGTCAAGGCCCCGAGAATGACGGATCAGGACCCGATCTACGGCACGGCCGCAACGCGCGTTCTTGTGCGGATACACTATAAGCCGCTGACGCTGAGCTATTCGTTCGGAGCGGGCATTACGCCGGTCGTCCGTCCAGGCACGATTTACGGGATCGATTCGATCTACTACCCGGCGACGAACACCGGTTACTGGTTCGGTGATAACGATTCTTATTCTTCCTACGGGATGATAACAAAAGTCATCGAACAGCGCGGCATGAGCTGGGCGGCCGGGCCGGACGAACAAGGCACGGTGACGGCGGGAACGATGACCAAACAGGCGGATTATAATTATCCGCTGACGACAGCGAACCAATCGCCGCGAACGAACGGCGTTGGCCTTTCAGACGCTCCGACATATACCGAACTGAAAGAAAGCTGGGCCGAAGCAGATGTTGCGGCACCGGCCATTACGACTTACGCCCTTAATAACAATGATTGGTACACCGACACTAGCGGGACGCACCCAACACGAACCGTCACAGTTACTCAGCCGACCGGCGTAATCAGCAAACAATATACCCACCGGGTCCCGGGCGTCTGGTCGGATGGCCTGGTTTTCAGGGATGAAACCATTACAGTAAACGGCTCAACCCAAACTATTGTAGCCTCGTCAAACGTAGCGTGGCAGCAAGGAAACCAGCCCGGCACATACAACTACGATTCTCCGCGCCCTGAAATCGCCGATGTTGTTGACGAAAACGGGCATAAGGTCAGGACGGTATATTCATACGGCACCGGCAAATTTAATCAGATAACTCAATCGTGCGATTACGATAATTTGCTTACTCTTCTGCGATGCTCGACCGCCGAGTATGAAAACGACCAGTCATATACAGGCTACTTCAACACGACCACCGGGCAATGGCTAAGCGGGCGTCACATACTCAATCTCGTCAAATCGACGGCTATAGAGAACGCCAGCGGAACAAAGGTTTCGCGGACCGACTACGAATACGATAACTACACGGGCAGTCCGCTTGCCGACACTCCCGGAGTTATTCAGCACAACCACCAGAATAATCCTTTTACGACACAACAACAGGACGGGCCGTGCGTGTCCTGGGATCCTCCGTCTTCTGTCCCTGCCTGCTCCTTTGAGGGCGAAGAAGTTTGGATTCCTACTGCTGGCGGATACTACGAGACATGCAATTGTCTCGAATACCAACAGGTCAGCGTTTACGATTCGGCGACCGACAAACGCGGCAACGTAACAAAAGTTACGGCCTACGCCGGTGCACAGGCTGCCACAGGAGCGATCATCGAGACGCGGGCTTACGACATCACCGGCAATGTCGTAAAAACATCGAGCGCGTGCTGCGAGCAGACGACGGTTCTTTATGACGACCCGAACACGGTTGGGGTTATCGACACGCAGTATGCATATCCCGTCTCGCAGACACGAGGGAGCGCCGACACCGGTTCGCCGCACCGCATAACGACAAGCCAGGTTCCCGACTTCAAGACCGGCTTGATCAAATCGGCGACGGACGCTAACGGGCGGACATCGACGACAGGCTACAACCCGGACACGATGCGGCCCGACAAATCGACATCATCGACCGGGGCATACACGACGTTCACCTACGACGAATCGGCGATGACCGTGACAGAGGAAGTGTTCGAGCAGGGCGGAGCGGCGGCGGGCAAGGCGAAAAAATATCTCAACGGACTCGGGCAGGTGAAGATGGAAGAATCTTTCGCACCGGGCGGCGTGATCGATATCGTCGAGACCAAATACACGAAGTTTGCCGAGGAGTGGAAAACATCGCGGCCGTATCGTTCGGGCGACACGGTGCAGTGGTCGGAGAAGTTTTACGATCTGCAAAGAAGATTGATCAAGGTGGTCGAGCCGGACTTGAGCGAGACGAAGGCTTTTTACAACGAAACGACTTTGCCGAGTTCGGTGACGGCACAGACCGGCAACCGGATCCGCGTGATGGACGCGTGGGGCCGCGAACGTTGGGGCCGATACGACCAGCAAGGAAGATTGATACAGGTCGTCGAGCCGAACCCGGACAGGACGGCCAACCCGACCGGCTCGATCTTCACCGCCGGAAGTCTTTTGACGACTTATTCTTACGACACGCTGGGCCGTTTGATTCAAACCGATCAGGGAGTCCAGCAAAGAAAGTTCAGGTATGACGATCTTGGACGGTTGACGCTGCAAAAGCTGGCCGAGCAGACGGCGACATTGAATGACAGCGGAGCGTATATCGGAGCCGGGCAATCGGGCGCAAGCTGGGCTAATGCGTTCTTTTACAACAACCGTTCAAATCTGACGCAGAAGACCGATGCCCGCGGCGTGAAAGCCAAGTATATCTATCAGTTCTGGGGCGGCGGCGACGATCCGCTCAATCGTTTGCAAAGGATCGAGTACGACACCGCCGGGCCGCGGGACACGAGCATCCCGGTCAACTCGGCCACTCCGTCGAACTTTATCTACATGACGGCGGGCGACAAGATGCGTGTCGAGCAGATCGACACGGAGTTTATGGTCAACCAAGCCTACACGTACGATGTCGAAGGCCGCGTCAGCAAGTACACCCAAAAAATAAAATGGCGCGAAAGCTACCCGATGGAGGTCGATTTATCTCTACGATTCGCTCGACCGCGTAAAGGAAGTGAAATATCCGGCACAGTACGGCCTAGCGGGCAGCCCTCGGAAGATCGTCGCTCACACTTATGATTCCGCGAGCCGCCTGACGGCAATGACCTACAACGGCAATCAGCAAGCTGGAAATATTGTCTACAACGCCTCGGACCAGACGACACAGATGAAGGTCGGCGCCGCCGGAACCAATCAGGTCACGGAGGACTACACTTTCGACCCGCAGACTGGATTACTGACGAACCAGAAGGCAACGAAGAACGGTTCGACGACGCTCATCGATCTGAGCTACGAATACAACCGAAACAACTCGGTCGGCACCCTAAGTGGAAAGACCGGTCATCTGACCAAGATCATTGACAATCTGAACACGAACAAGAATCGTGAGTATGAGTTCGACGTGCTGGGAAGATTGACGAAAGCCAAAGGCGGGCCGACGGGCAATCTGTGGTATCAAACCTACACCTACGACCGTTACGGCAACCGCCTGAATGTTCAGGCAAACGGCGTCGCCGCAGACAGTTCACCTATTCCGATTGACGGCATTCCGAATCTTGCCTACGACAACGCCACGAACCGCATCACGACAACGGGCTACCAGTACGACGTAAACGGCAACATGATCCGCTCGCTGGCCGAGGACGGCTCGACGTGGATCAAATACGAATACGACGCCGCGAACCGGCTCAATGTAATAAGAAAAGATGACACCGGCCAGACGCAGCTTGAGCGATTCCAGTACGATTCAACAAACGCGAGAGTCCAGTCGCACGACCCTGCTCTGGACAGATATAAGACTTTCCTGAACGCTGGCGGAACAACGCTTGCCGAATTTACCGAATTCACCGTCAGCGTTCCGGTGTGGACCAAAAGCTACACCAGCATGGGTGGCTCTCAACTTGCGACGATCACGCCCAGCGGCGGCAGCGAGAACGTAGAATTCAACCACCCCGACCGGCTCGGAGTCAAAACGGTTACGAACCAATCAGCCGGAACCTCCTCTGAGCAGGCACACCTCCCGTTCGGCCGGCCGCTCGATGCCGAATCGACGCTCCATAACAACAACAAGCGGTTCACAACCTACGACCGGAGCGAAAAAACTTCGCTCGACTATGCGGTGAATCGAACTTACGACTCCAAGCTGGGTCGGTTCACACAGGTTGACCCAATTGGTATGCAGGCATCTAGCCTCGCCGCCCCGCAGACGTTGAATATGTATTCATACTGCGGAAACGATCCGGTAAACCACAGCGATCCAAGCGGATTGTTCTTTGGGAAATTGTTTAAATGGATCGGAAAGGTTCTAAGGAAAGCCTGGAAATGGATAGTCGTTGCGGTTGTTGTTGCCGTAATCATATTCTCGGTTATCGCCAGCCACGGAGCCACATCAGGTTTTCTAGCGAAAATAGGCGGCATAATCGGTAAACTAGGATTCGCACATGCATTAGAGCTCGGAGGAATTGCCCTCGGAACGTCATCGAAAGTTTTACTTGCGATTGCTGGCGTCGGAGCAATTGCGTCTAATTTTATCCAAACGAAAGATAAGAAAGGAAACAAACCAAACAAATATGTGGTTTACGGGATCGGGCTTGCTAGGACAATTCTGAGTGGGAAAAATCCGTGCAGCGACTATTTTGGCCCTAATGCACTAGAAGCCTTAAAGGATTTGGAAGATCAATTGAAAACCGGTTTAATAACCAATGAGGACGGGACGATGAATAATACAACCGGTATCAGAATGGCGGATGGAGTAACTGATGTTCAAAATGCCTCGACAGGCGTTAGGTATCGTCGATGGGGAACCGCTACGGTCAACACGAATGGCCCATTCCTGAATCCGCGCTCGACCGCAAGAATAGGCGGACACTCCCCAGGCTCTAGAAGGTCGCGTGCTCTTCAAATTCTTCATGAAGTAGCTCATAAGGTTCCAGGAAAGGCGTCGGACGGCGGCTTAATACCCGGCGATGGAACGGATGGTAAGCTGAGTGAAGCGAATACCGAAGAGATTCTAAAGCATTGCAAGTCTGAGATCGACAAAATTAAAGAATAAGGATCAAGCAAAGATGAAACATATTCTACGGCGGATTGTTTATTCTGTTATTTACATTGCGTTATTTGCCGCAACAAACTCTTGGGCGCAGTCTGGTAGCAGGGTTATTGGACGTGTTGTTGATGGGTGTGGGAAACCAGTCCCTCACGCGAGAGTGTTAGTATTTGGACCCGAACCGCAAGGAGGAATGATCGGGGGATTAACCATTACTGACGAGCAAGCAGATGCCGACGGCCACTTTAAATATGAGATTTATCAAACAAAATCCCCGGAAACCGATAGCTTTTTGTACGTTACCTCACCGATTCCGTTAAATGCGTTTATTACGTTAACTCCTCCTTTCAATGCCCTTAGGAAAATTGGCAACTCATTTCTAGGTCTGCCGATTCATTTGAGGCCTAACCAAGAAGTAAACATAGGTGATGTCAAAGTCCAAGTTATTTTTGGTGTTGTTGTCGCGCGCCTTCAAGATCGAAAAGGTCTTCCAATGTTTGATGATCCGAAAGATTGGGAATATGTCGGTTTGAGAATTCGCGACATTCAAGGAAGAATAGTTGAGGAAACCGAAGTGCCGCCAGCTTCTGCGAAAGCAGCGGTGCGTGCTAATGGAACTTCTCTGGCCATCGTGTTGCCGGAAGGTGTGTGGCAGATCGAAATAGGTCCAAACGGACTGAAAGGTAAGTGGATCGTTTCGGATTTGTTTCTCGTCAAATCTTCTGTGCAGTCGGTAGAAATTGTCCTGAATGGCGAACGAAATAGTAAGAATCGATAGTGAGAATTTAGGCACTGAACACTACGGAATTGCGGGCAGCCCAAGAAAGATCGTCGCTCACACTTATGATACAGCCAGCCGTCTGACGGCAATGACCTACAACGGCAATCAGCAAGCGGGCAATGTTGTCTACAACGCCTCCGATCAAACGACGCAGATGAAGGTCGGCGCCGCCGGAACCAATCAGGTCACGGAGGACTACACGTTCGATCCGCAGACGGGATTGCTGACGAACCAAAAGGCAACGAAAAATGTTTCGACGACGCTGATCGATTTGACGTATCAGTACAACCGCGGCGGGTCAGTCGGCAGTCTAAACGGCAAGACCGGACATTTGACGAAGATCATTGACAATCTGAACACGAATAAGAACCGCGAGTACGAATTCGATGTTTTAGGAAGATTGACAAAAGCAAAAGGCGGGCCGACGGGAAACCTGTGGGATCAAACCTACACCTACGACCGCTACGGCAACCGGACAAATGTTCAGGCAAACGGCGTCGCCGCGGACAGCTCACCGATTCCAATCGATGGCATCCCGAACCTCGCCTACGACAACACGAGCAATCGCATAACGACAACCGGTTACCAGTACGACGTAAACGGCAATGTGATCCGCTCCCTGGCAGAGGACGGCTCGACGTGGGTCAAATACGAATACGACGCCGCGAACCGGCTCAACATTATCCGCAAGGACGACTCAAACCAAACTCAGCTCGAACGGCTCCAGTACGATTCAACCAACGCGCGAGTCCAGTCCCACGACCCGGCCCTGGACAGATATAAGGGTTTCCTGAACACGGGCGGCACGACGCTTGCCGAGTTCACGGAATTCATCGTCGGAGTTCCCACATGGACAAAGAGCTACACCTACCTCGGAGGCTCGCAGCTTGCCACAATCACCCCCGTCAGCGGAAGCGAGAACATTGAATTCAACCATCCAGACCGCCTCGGAACAAAGACGGTCACGAACCAGTCCGCCGGAACGTCGTCCGAACAAGCACATCTTCCCTTTGGAAGAAAACTCGACGCCGAATCGACGCTCCAGACCAATAACAAGCGCTTTACTTCATACGACCGAAGCGAAAAGACCTCGCTCGACTATGCGGTAAATCGCACATATGACTCGAAACTCGGCCGGTTCACACAGGTCGATCCCATAGGAATGTCTGCTGCGTCGCTAGCCGCACCACAGACGTTGAATATGTACAGCTATTGCGGTAACGATCCGGTGAATTTCACCGATCCGAGCGGGTTGTTCTGGGGCTTTTTCAAGAAACTCTTCAAATGGATCATGGTTGCGGTCGCGGTGGTCGTTGCCATTATGACAATAGTGGCGGCTCCGTTTACCATCGCCGGAATCCTGGGGATGATAAGCGCGGCTTCGGGTGCTGCGTCGTCAGTGCTCGGGGCTTTAGGCTACAACAAAGCCGCAATGATTTTCGGCTTAATCGCGGTTGCAACAGGTTTCGGAAGTCTGATAGCCGGTCAGATTGCATCCAGTCAAGCCGCAGCCGCTGCAGCGGCGAGAACGCCTGGCAGCATTACACTTGCCAACACCGCGAAACTTGCGTCGGAAGCGTTGAAGACTTATAAAGATGCTGCGATGTTCGGAATCCTCAGCGGTGTCGGAGCGATTGCTAACAATTTGAACGGCGACAGGAAGAAAAGGAAGAAATATAGCACGGCGCAGCGGGCTGCCATAGCGATATTGCAGGAAATCAATGCGCGATCCATCAGGATCAACAGAGAAATGGCAGGATTTATCTGCAAAATCAAAGACGGTGTTTTTACTTCTACCGTTCCTGTAGTGTTGGGTCCCTCGGGTGGGAGTATTCCGAATACATGTCCGAAAAACAGTCAGTTAGCTGGCTTATATCATACACATGCTAGATGGACAGACAATGCCGTGGTAGGCGGTACAGACTGGAATGAAAACTTTTCTGGACTCCCTCTCCCCGGCAATACAATCGGAGGGGATGTCGCGAGCGCTACAAGCAACAACCTTTCAAGCTGGCTTGCAACTCCTTCAGGAAACGTTATGCGATACAGTAGGAACCCTACCGGTTGGCAAGTTGCAACGGTTGGGAGGACAAGAATAAAATGATTAAAGTGATTTTTTTCGGTTTAGTGGCAGTCCTGTTGCTAGGGTGCAAAGTTTCAGATTCGGAAACGCGAATACAGAACAATGACTTAGTTCAGTCGCAAAACACAGTGTTACTGCAGGATTTACAGACGCTGGATGGTTCTCAGTTCGAAGTCACACTTAATCCGGAACAACTTCAAATAGTTAACTCGATACTTTATTCATTCAGGAATGATAAAGAGATTTCGGAGAATAAGAAGAACCTCGCCAACTATAGGCTAGAAATACGTGTTGACAAATCTTCCAAAGAAGATTTTGTTGTCGGAAATCTTTTGGTTAAACGGGATCCGAATAAAATTTATGTTGGTGGAGAAACCGAATATGGAATCGACGTAGTTTATCGAGTCAGTAGAAAGGACTTTAGGATAGTTCAACGGGCTTTCCAAAATAATCTCGAATAGGATGGTTCCCACGTTTGTGTCGGGCGGGCCAATCGGGTGCCGAGTCGAGCAACGCCTTCTTTTACGACGACCGCTCGAATCTGACGCAGAAGACGGACGCCCGCGGCATTAAGGCGAAGTATATCTATCAATTCTGGGGCGGCGGCGATGATCCGCTCAATCGTCTGCAAAGGATCGAATACCACACCGCCGGACCGCGCGACACGAGCATCCCGATAAACTCGGCACCGCCGTCGAACTTTAACTACATGACGGCGGGCGACAAGATGCGCGTCGAGCAGATCGACACGGAGTTTATGGTCAACCAAGCCTACACGTACGATGTCGAGGGCCGTGTCAGCGAGTTTACGCAGAAGATCAAATATCGTGAAAGCTACCCGATGACGATGAGCTATCTCTACGACACGCTCGACCGCGTAAAAGAGGTAAAATACCCGGCTCAGTACGGCCTTTCGGGCAGCCCTCGGAAGATCGTCGCTCACACTTTCGACACCGCCAGCCGCCTGACGGCAATGACCTACAACGGCAGCCAGCAAGCGGGCAATGTTGTCTACAATGCGTCGGATCAGACCACGCAGATGAAGATCGGAGCCGCGGGAACTAATCAAGTCACCGAAGATTACACCTTCGACCCGCAGACGGGATTGCTGACGAACCAGAAGGCGACGAAGAACTCGACGGAGTTTATTAATCTTTCTTACGATTATGCCCGGAACAACGCGGTTGGCTCTCTGACCGGCAAGACGGGCCATTTGACGAAGATAACGGACAACCTCAACAGCGCGAAGAACCGCGAGTACGAGTTTGACGTACTAGGGAGATTGACAAAAGCGAAGGGAGGGCCGACCGGAAATCTTTGGAACCAAACTTACCAATATGACCGTTACGGGAATCGAACGAATGTAACGGCGACGGGAGTTGCGGCTGACAGTTCATCGATTCCGCTTGATGGCGTCGCTCTTAATCCCGCCACGCCGAATGTCTCGAATCTGGCATACGACAATGCCACTAACCGAATAACATCATCGGTCGGCACGGACAGCTTTGAGTACGATGTGAACGGGAATCTGATCAAAGCGTTTGGAGAGAACGGAATCTGGCTCAAGTACGAATACGACGCCGCGAACCGCCTTAACATCATCCGCAACGCCGCCGACCAGACGCAATTAGAGCGTTTCCAGTACGATTCTACCAACGCAAGGGTGCAATCGCACGATCCCGCGTTGGACAGATATAAGACTTTCCTAAACGCAGGCGGCACGACGCTGGCCGAATTCACCGAGTTCACCGTCGCGGTCCCGGTCTGGACAAAAAGCTACACCTACCTCGGCGGCTCACAGCTTGCGACAATCACGCCAAACGGCGGTAGCGAGAACATCGAGTTCAACCACCCGGACAGATTGGGAACCAAGACGGTCACGAACCAGTCAGCAGGAACCTCATCCGAACAGGCACATCTTCCTTTTGGCAACTCCTTGAACGCCGAAACATCTCCGCCCCTGATAACAAACAACAAACGCTTCACAAGCTACGACCGAAGCGAAAAGACATCTCTGGACTACGCGATTAATCGAACGTATGACAGTAAGTTGGGAAGGTTCACTCAAGTCGATCACTGGTTACCTTTATGCATAATGCCAGATGACGAACCAGCTTTATCTGCTGAAACGAGCGTGTTTGCAATGGAGAAAGGCCGTCGGAAACCCCGGCGGCCTTTTTGCGCGATAATGTTAAATCAGGGTTATTTATTAGCGGTCTTTTCCTTTCGCTCTTCGGCAAAGAGGATCGGGGCGACTATCGGGCGATAGGATTCGCTGATCTTGATGTATGAATCCTGGCGGAGCGAGGCCATGAACTCCTTTTGGGCGGTCGGGGCTTTTTCTGCGAGTATCGCCATGCGTACGGCATTCTCGTCGTAAAAGGACTCGCTGCTTGCCTGTGATCGTTCATCGACACGGAGGATATTTATGCCGATCTGGTCAACCTCTATCGGGTCGGAATAGCCTCCAGCCTTTACGTCCTTTAGCGCGGCCGCAAACTTTTCGTCCAGGTCCTTGAGGCTCATCGTGTCGACCTTTCCCTTTGTTTTGGCGGCATCCTGACGATCCGAATTTTCAGTGACAACCTTCCCGAAATCGGCGCCGCCTCTAAGCTGGATTACAAGCTGCTTTGCTTTCTCTCTGACGGCGGCTTCGTCACGTCCGGCAAAAGCGAGGAAGATCTCGCTGATGGAGATAGTTTCGGGTTTGGTGAATTTGACCTTGTTCTTCTCGAAATACGCCTTCAAGTCTTTTCCCGATGGCTTCCAGTATTCTTTCGACTGCACTTCCTTTTGCAGCACCATGTCGCGGACGGCTTGTTTACGCCACACTTCGCGGATTTCCTGGGGATTGACGCCCGTTTTTTCCATTTCCTGGTACAGCGCATCAAGGGTCTTCATATTGTACTGCTTCATAATCTGAAGAAAACGCTGGTTAAGACTGGCTTCGATCTCCGAATCCAGACCTAGCTCTTTAGCCTTTTGCACCAGTAATTCTTCGTTAATAAGGTTTGCGATCAATTCGCCCTGTTTTTCGTCAATCAGCTTTTGGGCAACTTCTCTGGTTTTGCCCTGCTGCACTTCGGTCTCGACAATCGCCTTGGACTCGCGCTTAATGCGTGAAAGCGTGATAACGCCTTCATTTACTACGGCAACGACCTCATCCACCACGCGCTCCTGCGTTTCCTGTGCGGAGGCTGAAAAACTAACCAAAAATATTACTGCGATCAACAAACAAGCGGAATAGATATGTCTCATCCAAAACTCCTTAAAGCGATTATTCAGCCTGATATAGGCGACTCGGTATCTTAGAACAGATTCTATGATGCTAAAAAGCCGATAGACGTTTCTTTTAAGCTCGGACAAATGTCGGATCTGGAAACTGTCTTGATTAAAACTTTGTATATAATAGCAGGTTTTTCGCGCGAACCGGCCTAATCCGAATGAAGAAAAAATGTCCGAACTGTAAGCTCGTTAACTATCCTAGCGCCGATGTCTGTGCACGCTGCGGGATAGAATTCCGTGAAACCGGGAGCGACCCTGCGGGTAAATCAACCATCCTGAGGCGTGCAGTTATATGTCTCGTGGTCAGCTTTATTGCTCTGGCCGGGTTTTACGCATCCATGGTATTTTCGGCGTCGGCTCTGTCATACGAGCAAAAGAAGACGGTCGAACGCTCGATCCGAATTCTCGAGGAGAAAGGTTTTTCGAACGAAGCATTTATTCTGAAACGCCTGGCCGTTTTCCGCGGTAACGATAACTGGCTTAACGCTTCGGTCGTAAAGGAAAGAGCCTTCGCCGCAACTAACTTTCCGTTTGAGATCGTTACGCTATATCCGGATTTTTTTGAATATCCGGCAGACGATACGGAACGCGCCGCGATCCTGCTTCATGAAGCGAGGCATCTAAAGGGCGAAGATGAAAAAGAGGCGTACGAATTCGTCTGGAAAAACCGGAAAAAACTCGGCTGGGTGAGCGAAAACTACGCGGATTCCGTCGTCTGGAACGAGATAAGGAAACAAACACGCGAGTTCGCCCCGAATCTTTTTGTGTGTGACGTGAATCCCTTCGGAGACTGTACCGAATAGAAAGGGTGTCCAACAAACTTTAGTTTGTTGTCGCGGCCGCAAACTAAAGTTTGCTGGACATTTCCATTCTAATTCCGAATTTGCTCCAACACATTGCGAGCCGACAAAATTGGGTTTTCCTTCCCTGCAACTACCCGCAGAATACCGCTTGGCGAAAAGACCGCAGCCTCGTTCTCCGACAAAAATTTCATCAGTTTTTCGGGTGAAACCTTCGCGTTCTCCATCAGCTTGATCGCAAAGCCGTCAGCGGCCCTATCAATCGACATCACCCTAACACTCTCTGCAAGCTTTCTCAGTCGCCCATATGCGAACAAATTTTCTACTGATTCGGGGATTTGGCCGTAGCGGTCACCGATCTCGGAATATATTTGGCTCAGCGCCGCGTCCGATTCCGCCGACGAGATTCGTTTGTACGTGCGAAGCCTCTGGCTTGTGTCGGAAATATATTCCTTCGGAATCGAGACATCGACGCCGAGGTTGATCGAAACGCTGGTCTCGTCCGCGATTTCGTCACCGCGAAGCTCGGCGATGGTGCGTTCGAGCATTTTTGTGTAAAGGTCGAAGCCGAGGGCGTCCAAATGCCCGGATTGCTGGCCGCCGAGGATATTTCCGGCCCCACGGAGTTCAAGATCGAGCGCCGCGATACGAAATCCCGCACCGAGATCTGAAAATTCGCGGATCGCACTGAGGCGGCGGCGGGCGATCGGTGTCAGGTCGCGTTCGCCGGGAATCAGCATATAGGCGTATGCACGGCGATTTGACCGGCCCACACGGCCGCGAAGCTGGTAGAGCTGCGACAGGCCGTAATTGTCAGCACGGTTAATGATAATTGTGTTCGCTCGCGGAATGTCGATGCCGTTCTCGATAATCGTTGTCGCGACCAAAATGTCGTACTTGTAATCGATAAAATCGAGCATCACCTGCTCCATCTGCTTTTCATTCATTTGGCCGTGGCCGATGGCGATGCGGGCGTTGGGGACGATCTTTTGAACGAGGGCAGAGATCGCTTCGATGGTTTCGACGCGGTTGTGGATGAAAAAAACCTGGCCATTCCGGGCAAGCTCAAGCTCGATGGCGGAGCGGATGACGCCTTCGCCAAACTGGACGACCTGTGTATTGATCGCAAGACGGTCGCGCGGAGGCGTTTCGATCACGGACATATCACGCATTCCGAGCAGCGACATATTCAGAGTTCGAGGGATGGGCGTGGCGGAAAGCGTTAGAACATCGACCTTTTTCTTTAACTGTTTCAGCTTTTCTTTATGAGCCACGCCGAACCGCTGTTCTTCATCGACAACGACAAGGCCAAGTTTCGGCAGCTTTACATCGTTCGACAAAATTCGGTGCGTGCCGATGACGACATCCACGTCGCCTTTTTCGGCCGATTCGACAACGGCCTTTTGCTCCTTCGTGCTGCGAAACCTGGAAAGAAGCTCGATCTTTGCCGGAAATGCGGCAAACCGCTTTCTGAACGATTCGAAATGCTGGTAGGCGAGAATTGTGGTCGGCGTAAGGATGGCAACCTGTTTTCCGTCCATTACAGCCTTGAACGCGGCACGCATCGCGACCTCTGTCTTGCCATAGCCGACATCGCCGATGATAAGCCGGTCCATCGGAATTGCCGTTTCCATGTCGCCCTTAACATCTTCGATCGCGGCGCCTTGATCTACCGTTAGTTCGAACGGGAACGCGTCTTCGAATTCGTGCTGCCACGGGGCGTCGGGCGAGAATGCGTAGCCAGTGACCAGCTTACGCTCGGCGTAAAGCCGCAAAAGCTCGTCTGCCATATCGCGCATTGCCCGCTTGGCTTTGGCCTTTGTTTTCTGCCAGCCGATGCCGCCGAGCCGATCGAGCGTGACTTCCGTTGCCTCACCCGATGAAAAGCGGGAGACCAGATCGAGCCTTTCCACCGGAACGAATAATTTCGAATTATCGGCGTAGATCAGCAGCATGAATTCGCGCTGCGTGCCGCCCGATTCGATCGTCTGCAAGCCTTCGAAACGGCCGATGCCGTGATCGACGTGAACGACGTAATCACCGGGCTTGAGATCGCGGAAGTCGGAAATAAATGCGCCAAGGACCGACTTTCGGGTTGAAACCTGCGTTCGTTGGGCTGGAACCGGTGTTTCGGATGTCTCGCCGAATATATCGCCTTCGGTGTAGACGATCAGATCGCGGGACGGCATTTCGAAGCCGCCGGACAGATTGCCGACAATAATGGATTCGGGCGAAACGACGACGTTGTAATCGCGCAGGATCTCTTCGATACGTTCGGCCATGCCGCTCGACTTCATGACAAAAAGCGGCGCGCTTTTTTCGTGGCCGGCTGTAGCGACGAAATCGGCTATGTTTCCATGGAATTTGCGGGTCGAACGCGAAGTTATATGGATCTCGGTAGATTTTTCGGCGGTCGGAAAAAGAAACATCGGCGTTGGGGGAGCGGCGGAAACACGGCCGGTAGGAAGTGTGTTCTTATTCCCAGAGATGATAGCACCCTCATTTCCGACCAGGTCCTCATGCTGAAACTGCTCGTCGGTCGCAGCAGCAGTTTTGCCTAACGCCCGCAATTCAACCAGCCGACACGTACTCAACTTTTCGCGCAGACCCGCTGTGTCCAGAAACAATTCGTCCGGCCGCAACCCTATGTCACCCACTTCGGCAAGACCTGCGAAATGCCTTTCTACATCGTCATAGAACTTTCCGACGACGCTTTCAACAGTACTCGGCTCGTCAATGACAAAGATCGTGTCATTCAAATAATCAAAGACGCTTGAGGTGAGCGGTTTGACGAGCGGCATCAGGAATTCCCAGCCGGAAAACGACTCACCTTCGTCGGCGAAATCGGTGCGATCCTTTAGATTGCGTGCGAGATTCTCGTCCGGCCAGCGTTCACGCGCGAAAAAGGCCCAGTCTTTCAAATCGGCGGCGGAGACGGCGAATTCTCGCATTGGCGCGACGGATATTTCTTTTAACTGGCCGGTCGAAAGCTGTGTTGCCGCGTCGAATTCGCGAATGGAATCGACCGTGTCGCCGAAGAATTCTATCCGCAGCGGATTCATCGCGTCAGGCGGCCAGATATCGACAATCCCGCCGCGTATCGAAAATTGTCCGACGCCGTTAACAGGGTCTTCGCGGACGTAGCCGACCGTGGACAATCGTTCAATAAGTTCGTCAAGCGGGAGGTCTTCGTCGCGTTTAAGAACGGCACCTAATTTACGCACCTCATCTGGCGAAACGGTGCGGCCGACCAGCGATCGGGCGGTGGTGATAAAAAAATCGGGTTGATCTTGTGTCAATTTCCACAGAGCCAACGCCCGCCGCTCCTGAGTTTCGGCGTGTGGAGAGACGCCTGAATAGATGTCGGTCTCGAACGACGGCAACGCGACGGTCGACGCCTGAGACCAAAAGCCGAGATTTGATTCCCACTCGTCGAGCGAACTGTTCGAATCTGTCACCACGGCGAATTTCCTGCCGGAGATCTTTATAAGTTCGGCAAGAATAAATGCTTTGGCCGAGACGGACGTAAGCCCGGCGATCGAGATCACTCGTGTTCTACGTTCAAGCTCTTTCGCGAGCCTATCTAATTCCGAATTCGGTATAGTTGCAGTCGCCATAAACACACATATCCGCAGAAAACGAGTTGCAGAGCCCTGTTGCTCTAAAAAACATTTTCGACGGTATTTCTATTTTGCCACATTCAAGAGAAGTTTGCTGTGATAGCGGGGGTTAACTATAATCATTCGAGTCATCTCCGCGATCTCCGCGTCCTTCTCTCCGGTCTCCGCGTTGAAATACTGCCGAGACTTTTTCAACGCGGAGGACGGAGAGTAAGACGCTGAGAACCGGAGAGAAGAATATTGCGAGTAATGATCAATTATAACCAAATTACCGAAGGCATTATCGGAGCGGCTATTGAGGTTCATCGGCAACTCGGCCCTGGGCTCTTAGAGTCTGCATATCAGGAATGTCTTGCTCGCGAATTGCTTTTAAGGGAAATTCAGTTTGAACGGGAGGTTCCCGTGCCGGTCGTTTATAAGGGTGTTCATCTCGAATGCGGGTATCGTCTGGATTTTTTGGTGAGCAATGCAGTCGTCGTCGAGATCAAGGCGGTTGACGGGATTCCACCGGTTTTCGAGGCCCAGTTGGTTACATATCTCAGTCTTGGCGGCTGGCAGGTCGGCCTTTTGATCAATTTTAATGTTTTGATGCTTCGTGACGGCATCCGAAGAAAAGTCTTGAATTACCAAGAATAAAGCTCCCGCTCTCTGCGTCTTCCTCTCTGATCTCTGCGTTGAAAATACTGTAACAACTTTTCAACGCAGAGGACGGAGAGAAAGACGCTGAGAGCGGAGAGAAGAGAAGAATTATGAGCATTCCCGAATTCGACGAGATAATCGAACCGAACGATCAGACCGAAGCCCGTCGCGAGCATCTGGACAAACTGCGTGAGCTGGTCGGCAATGTCTATCCGAACAAATTTGATCGGTCAGCTGTCAGTGGTGTTGAAGATACGATCACCAATATTCTGCAATTCGCGCCGGTCGTTGAGATTATCGGCGAGATAAAAGCCGTTGTTGCGACGCTTGCCGAAAGAGAACGACCGCCGGCGGAGATCAAGGACGCATTGAACGCCCGGCTCAGAGATTTTGGAAACGTGCGGATCTGCGGACGCCTGACGACACCTCCGAGAGGTAATTTTGTTCACCTGACGGACGGCATAAATAAGCTGCAGATCTATGCGAAAAAGGCGACGTTTGCGCTTGTCAGGAACGATGCGGAAAACACGCTGGACGAAGAGAACGGCTGGGCGGCATTTACGCTGCTCGATCACGGTGATTTTATTGGTGTCGAGGGATATTTATTTATTACAAACACCGGCGAGTTGAGCGTTCACGTCGAAAAGCTCCAGTTCCTTGCCAAAGCGATGCTTCCGATGCCTGACAAAATGCACGGCATCGCCGATCCTGAGCTGCAAAGGCGTTTTCGTTATGCTGATCTGATCGCTTCGACGCTGCAGATCGAGCACGAAGGCCTGACAACGCGCGAGGTTTTCGAGCGCCGTGCCAAGTTGATCTCGGGAATGCGTCGCTTTCTGGATGATGCGGGCTTTATCGAGGTCGAAACGCCGATGCTCACGCCGAAGGCGACTGGTGCAGCTGCAAAGCCGTTCGAGACCCATCACAACGCGCTCGACATTCCGCTTTATGCACGCGTTGCGCCGGAGCTTTATCTCAAACGCTTGGTCGTAGGCGGCTTTGAAAAGGTTTACGAACTCAACCGCAACTTCCGCAACGAAGGCCTCTCCCAGCGTCACAACCCCGAATTCACCATGCTCGAATTCTACATCGCCTACATGGATGTGAACGGGATGATGGATTTTGCGGAAAAGATGATAAAAGATGCGGTCGCGAAGGCGAATGACGGCAATCTTCTCGTTAAGTATGGCGAGAATGAGATAGATTTTGGCAACTTCGATCGATTGTCAATGAAAGCGGCAGTCCTAAAGCATTGGCGCGAAGAATGGAGTGAGATTGATGGAGAAAAGTTTGATTCTTCATGGCTTGACGATCCCGCTAAATTAAATTTTTTGACTCGATTCACCCACGAGTTTATTGCTACTCAAAGTGTCAGAGTAAGTGTTGATTCCTCTGAATACAGAAATGCACTTACGCCTGAACAATCAAAACTGGGAGCGATCATCAAGTCAAAAGAAGAAGGTTATCATTGGACCGCTAATGACAAATTTGAAAAAAATACTTCCAAAGATATTGCGATGCTTTTCGAAATCGTTGCAGAATCTGAATTGGTTCAACCAACATTCATCATCGATTATCCAAAATCCATATCTCCGCTCTCGAAAGCCTCACCGAGTAGTCCGAACATCGCTGAGCGTTTCGAGTTGTTTATCAACGGCATGGAGGTTGCGAACGGGTTTAGCGAGTTGAACGACCCGAAGGAGCAGTACGAGCGCTTTGTCGATCAGATGTCCGAGCGTGAGCGGGGCGACGAAGAGGCGATGGTGCTGGACGAAGACTACATTCGTGCCCTCAGCTACGGAATGCCGCCTGCGGCCGGCATCGGCATCGGGATAGACCGGCTCGTGATGCTGCTGACAAATAAGCATTCCATCCGCGACGTGATCCTGTTCCCCCATATGAGGCCTGAACGCAAGCAAGAGGAGGATTAGCCACGAATTACACGAATCGCACGAATGAGGAAAAGAAAAATATTCGTGTCATTCGTGTTATTCGTGGCTAAAACTTCTAATTCTTCGTCACGATGTAATAGCAGTTCTGAATATCGTGCGAGAGGTTGCGGATGCACACGTGTTTGAAGCCGGCGGTTTTCAACATATCGACCGCCAGTTCGCGGCCCCACATTGTGCCGAGTCCGTCGCCGTCTAGGGCGAGCGAAACGGTCATGCAGTGCATGGTCGAGACGGTGTAAAGCATCGGCCCGAGCGGGTGATCGAGGTTTTGGTTGACGTGGCTTGAAGAATCGATGTCCTGCATCAGGAACGTGCCGTCGGGCCGCAATGCGTTGCAGATCTCACGTAAGACTAATGCCGGGCGGGCCTGATCGTGGATGGCGTCGAAGGCCGTGACGAGATCGTAATTCTCTAATTCACCGATGTTCGCAACATCCTTCACCTTGAACCTGATGTTGGCCAACCCGTCCGCTTCCGCTTCGCGACCGGCGTTTCCGATGCCCTCTTCCGAGAAATCGTAGCCGGTAAAACGGCTGTTGGGAAATGTCTTTGCCATCAGAATCAACGCCCGTCCGCTGCCGCAACCGACATCCAGAACGTCAATTCCCGATTCGAGCTTTTCGACGATCCCGGGAGCAAGCGGCAGTATCAGATCGACCAATGCGGGCAGAACGGACTGTCCGCTGTCTTCGGCCATCACCTCGTGGAAACGCGGAAATTCGGAGTACGGAACGCCGCCGCCGTTTTTGAAGCACGCAACGATCTTATCCTCAACCGATCCGAGCAGCGGGATGTACTGCATCAATGCGGCCAGATTGTTCGGCGCCGCGTCGCGTGTCAAATACGCCGCGTGCTCGTCTGCCAGCCGGTACGTGTGTTTCTCGGCATTAAAGCAGACGACCCGCCCGGTCACCATCGCACCAAGCCATTCGCGAACATAACGCTCGTCCAACTCGGCGGCCTCTGCGATCTGTGCGGACGTTGCCGGCGGAAGGGTTTTCATCGCATCGAACAAACCCGTTCGGTGGCCAAGGCTGATCGACAACGCGATCGCCCCTTTGTTCAAAATATCCATCAGGCCCTCGGCAAATGCGTCGGCTTTTTGCTGATTAAATGTGCTGTCTAACATTAAATGCTCCTGTTGAATCGTTAATGTGTGCAAAAACAACTCGCGACAGCTATAAGATATTTCAGAGTCCGGCAAGAAGTCTTGAAGAATTTCTGAAATTTTTCTGAATATCGCAGGTGTTATTATGTTTGCGACTGCATGAACAAATTCCTGCTCACAACTTTTGCGCTCCTTGCGTTTGCATTCAATTCGATTCTTTGCCGCATGGCGCTTGGCAAGGAAGAGATAGACGCCGCCAGCTTTACGGCAGTCCGGCTTTTTGCCGGTGCCGTCGCGCTGATCGTTATCAGCTATTTCAATAGGAAGAAAGGCGGAAACCTGAGCGGTAGCGAGGGTGTCTCTTCTAGCGGCGAGATACGGGATGGCAGTACGGAAAACACACTCCCTACCGGTCGTGTCTCCGCCTTCAGGACAGGCGGAAGCTGGCCTTCGGCATTTTTCCTGTTCGCATATGCGATCTGCTTTTCGTTTGCGTATTTGGGATTGACGACGGCGACCGGTGCTTTGATACTGTTCGGCTCGGTGCAGATGACAATGATCGCGATCAGTTTATTCAAAGGCGAACGGCCGCAAGCACTGGAATGGTTGGGCTTGGTAGTTGCGGTCGGCGGTTTAGTTTATCTCGTGTTTCCGGGACTTTCGTCGCCGCCGCTAATTAACTCCATCCTGATGGCGGCAGCGGGTACGGCATGGGGATTTTACACTCTCCGGGGCAGGGGCAGTACTGATCCGCTAGCTGACACGACGGGGAACTTTATTCGGACACTGCCGCTGGCCGCACTCGTCTTAATACCTTTTTTATCAAATGTACATCTCTCGGCTCGCGGTGTGGTGCTCGCCGTTTTGTCGGGTGCGTTGGCGTCGGGGGTTGGGTACACGGTTTGGTACGCCGCTTTGAAGTTTCATACGACGACGCGGGCCGCAGTTTTGCAGCTTGCGGTGCCGGTGATAGCTGCGGTCGGTGGCGTAATTTTTCTATCGGAACCAGCCGGCAGCAGGTTGTTTATAGCCGCGGCATTGATCCTCGGTGGAATCGGGCTAACCATATTTGGACGGAAGCGATTATAAAAACCTTACCGATTTGCTAAACGGCTTTCCAAGACCCAGGGTATCGCGTCCGACGGCGTGATAAGAATCGTTGCCCCGATGCTGGCTATTACCCTGCCAGCCGCCTTTTTCCTTTAGTGCCGCAAACCGCACGACATCGCGGCCATATCTGAAATTTACTTCGTCGATCAGCTTGCTCAGTTTGTGTTTGCGCTCGAAATCACGATGTTCGAACAGACGCTGCGGGATCGTGTCCGGCGAAACGAGGTCGGTCAAAATCACTCCGGCTTTGCGATATTGCAGGCCCGGGCGAAAGACCTTTTCGAGACAGGCCGACACCCAACTGTATATCTCGCTCGTCACGTCGGAGTGGTAGACAGATCGATACGCGTAGGTACTAAAGTACTGGTACGGCACCGGACGGAATCGATCGGTTTGTAGAAAGACCGTCACTGTTTTGGTCGCCAGACCGTTCCAACGCATTTTTTCAAGGACGCGCGTTGCGAAATAGAAAACTGCGTTTCGAATCTCGGTAAGATCGCTAACCGTTTTTCCAAAAGTTCGCGTGTGGGCTATCGATTTGTTGCTGCGTTCCGTCACTTCCATCGAAAGACACGGTACTCCGTTAAGTTCAAGCACCGTTCCCGAGCCGAATTGATTGAGGTATTTCCTGATCGTATCCGGCTCGGACATTTTTAGCTGATAAGCGGTGTCGATACCGCGCTCGTTAAGCCTAATGGCGGAACGCGGCCCGATGCCCCAGATATTTCCGACGGCGGTTTTCTGTAAAGCGAGATCGATGTACGGGGATTTGTATAGATCCAGCACGCCGGCCGCCTTCGACGATTTTTTTGCGATATTGTTGGCGAGCTTTGCCAGCGTTTTGGTCGTGGCGATCCCGACGGAAACCGGGATCTTTGTCTTCTCAAATATTTTTTCTTTTATTTGCCTTCCAAGATAGGCAAGTTTGTCGGGCACGCCCACGTCAATAAAGGCTTCGTCGATCGAATATAATTCCAATTTATTCGCGCCGACATCTTCATTGAGGATGTCCATCACGCGATGCGAGAATTCGTAATAGAGAGCGTGATTGCTCGAGATGATGGCCGTATTGTGTTTTTCCAGAAGCGCGCGGTATTGAAAAAGCGGAGCCGCCATCGGTACTCCTAAAGCCTTCACCTCATCGCTTCGCGAAATTATCATTCCGTCATTATGTGAGAGAACAACGACCGGCCGGGCAAGCAAAGCGGGATTGACAACCCTTTCGCACGAAGCGTAAAAGTTGTTGCAGTCGACCAGGGCAATGGCGTGTTCTTTCGACATCCTAACCGTGTTGCCGCCCCTCGTTTAAATGAACAAGTCGACCGGCAGATTGAATCGCTTTGCAAGCCGTTTCGCATTATTTACGCTTATGCCTCGTTTGCCGCTTAGCACTTCTGAGACGATACTCTGAGACCCGAATACGTCAACAAGATCGGCTTGTTTTAGTTCGTGTTCGAAGATCAAAGATTTGAGCGTATCGAGGGGCGTAGCAAAGTCGCCCATTGGATATTCCTTGTCTTCAAAATCTTCGATCAAACGAACGAGCAATTTGAACAATCGATCTTCTTCAGGAGAGAGGTTGTTCTCGCCTTTGTCCATCAGGCGTTCGACTATCGAAAGAGCTTTCTCGTTTTCCTCCTCGGTCTCGATTACACCGGGCAAAGTTTGCAGCAAAAGGTCTCCGTACGTCTTTGGATTGTATTGTGTCGTCATTTCTTTCTCCGTTCAGCAATCGGCCTTCCATTTGTCTTTGTTGTATTCGCTGTGGATCAGTACAAATCTGATATAAACAGTCTGCCTTTGAAAGTCGATCTTTGTGATCAGCCTGTATTTATTTCCACCGACGTTAAAAACTATGCATTTTCCAACGAGATCGGCCTGTGGAAATATTTGATGCAATTCAACCAAGCTCATTACCCTAAGCTTCTTCATCCGCCGGTACCACTCGTCCAGAGCCGCGTGGGATTGACTGTCATTCTTCCAAAATTCCCGTAATCGTTTTCTCGATATTATGTGCATTACGACTCGTAGCTTATAGAATATCGCGTATTGCGATATCTAGCAATATTTAATAAAGGTTATCTAAAATTATGCGAAACGACCTCAGTCATTATTTCCGTTAGCGGCGTGAAATGCAGCGCTTTCAACATCCCGCGCTCTTCGAAGATTCCTTTTATGATCAAAAAATCGCTTTGATTTATCACCGCCCGGTATTTTTCAAACACGTCGGGCATAACTACGAAATTAGAAAAGCCGGTTTCATCCTCAAGAGTGATGAAGACCACGTTGTTTGCCGTCATCGGGCGCTGGCGAATAATGACGGCACCGGCAGATAATATGATCTGGCCTTTCTTGAGGTCGAGAGTTTGCCGGGCGGAGAGAATGCCGCGTCGGTTCATTTCGTCACGGAAGAAAGACACCGGATGCTTACCGATTGAGATGCCGGTCTTGCGAAGATCGGCATCGACAAGTTGAAGACCTTCCATTCGGGTGAGGAATGAAGTATCAGTAGCCTGCACGTAAGTAAGGGCTCCCGTAGCACAGTCGGAGCCCTTACCCACGTGCAGGCTACTGACACTTTCGAACAAATCGCCTTTCGGTTGTATTGCAAGTTCGGATTGCCACAACGCTTCGCGGCGGTGGACCGTGTTGTCGAAATTCAACGCTCCGGCGAGACTTAATGCTCGTATCTCCCGTTTGTTTATTGTCGGCACACGGTCTATTAAATCGGCTATGCTCGCGTACCAACCATTTTTCTCGCGTTCGGCCACTATCGCTTCACCAACTTCTTTTCGCAGTCCGCGAACGTATTTCATCCCTACGCGAACCTGTTTCTCGAGTGTTGGAGGAACTCCGCTCTTATGCTTCTCTACCTCTTCAACCGTGAAAAGATACTGCGATCGATTCAAATCCAAAGCCAAAAAATGCAGTCCATGACGTTGAGCATCTTTAACCAGAGTCGCCGCAGAGTAAAATCCAAGCGGATAATTATTAAAGGTCGCTACCATGAACGCTGCTCGGTAATGAATCATGAAATATGCCGAGGCATAAGCGAGCAAGGCAAAGCTGATGGCATGAGATTCTGGAAAGCCGTAATTTGAAAAAGCCATTACGCACTTAACTATGTTTTCTTGGACTTCTGGCGTTATTCCTTTCTTGGTCATACCTGCCCGCAAATTCTCTTTGATCTTGCCGAGTTTCTCGCTTGGACGCTTAAATCCCATAGCTTGTCTCAGCTCGGCGGCTTCTGCTCCGCTGAAATCTGCTAATTCCATTGCTATTTTCAAAAGCTGTTCCTGAAAAAGCGGTACGCCTTTAGTTCTCTCCAAATTTGCTTCTAGGCTAGGATGTATATAAGTAACCTCTTCAAGTCCTTGTCGGCGCCTTACATACGACTGCAGCATTTTACCGGCGATAGGACCGGGGCGAATGATGGCGACCTGGACGGCTATATCATAGAAGTTTTCAGGTTTAGTTTTAGGCAGAAATGCTATCTGTGCTCGGCTTTCCACTTGGAACATTCCGACCGTATCCGCATCTTGCAACGTCTCAAATACTTTTTTGTCATCTTTAGGAATTTGATACAGGTCCAGCTTTTCGCCGTAATGGTCCTCGATAAGCGTAATACTGTCTCTAAGTACGGCCATCATACCCAGTCCTAGCAGATCGACCTTTACTATCTTGAGAGCTTCGCAGTCGTCCTTGTCCCACTGAATGATTGTGCGTTTTTCCATCGAGGCAGGTTCGAGTGGAACGATTCCATCAAGCCCGCTCCATGAAACTACCATGCCGCCTGAATGTTGCCCGAGATGTCGCGGAAAGGAGAGAATCCGAGTGTAAAGCTCAGAAAATTTACGAAGTTTCCAACTGTCTTCGGGATCAAACCCTTTTTCCTTAAGACGTCGGTTCAATTCTTGTCCGGTAAAAGTTTCGTAATAGGCATTGAGTTTGGAAAGATTTCCCAAGGAATCCGAATCGAAGCCAAATACTTTCCCAACTTCGCGTATAGCCGACCTGCCGCGATATGAGATCACATTAGCGGTCATTCCGGCCCCACGCCTGCCGTTTTCTCCGTACTTTTCGTAGACATATTGAATCACCCGCTCACGATCCTCCCCCGAAGGTAAATCGATGTCTATGTCCGGATATTCTTCATGCTTTTCCGACAAGAACCGCTCGAATAACAGTTTCGATTCGATCGGGTCAACAGCCGTGATTCCTAATGAATAACAAACTACCGAGTTCGCAGCCGACCCCCGGCCTTGTGAAAGAATCTTTTTTCCATTTACTTCTCGTCCACAAAAATCGGATATATCCCAAACCATAAGAAAATATCCGGCAAGATTTTTCTTTTCTATCAGAGCAAGTTCTCTATTTAGCTTTTCTCGCACCTCACCTTGGATTTTTCCATACCTTCTAATCGCACCATCTTCTGTTCTTTTTCTTAAAAAAGAATTCATAGTTTCGCCGTGCGGCACAGGGTAATCAGGGAAACTATAAGAAAGGTCGTCCATCGAGAAATTTACACGTGAAGCGATCTCGCCTGTTCTTTCCACTGCTTCCGGATAGTCCTCAAAAAGCTCGAGCATTTGAGCTTTTGATTTCAGATAACGTTCGCTGTTTTCTGAAAGCAGTTTGCCGGCTTCGTAGATCGTGGAGTGGTTTTTAATGCAGGTGAAAACGTCGAAAAGCTCACGGTCGTGCTGGTCGGCGTAATAGGCTCCGTTGCTGGCAAAATACGGGATTCGGAGCTTGTGTGAAAGTGCCAAAAGCGATTGATTGACATCTTCCTCATTTCTTAAGTGATGCCGCTGCAGTTCGATATAAAGCCGCCTTTCAAATACATAATTCAACCACGCAATGTCAGCCTGGCCCCGGCCGTTTTTTATGCTGTTATGCATAAAGCCGTCTACTCCTCCTGTGAAACAGAGCAGGCCGGACGAATAATTTTCAATATCTTGCCGTGTGGCGAAATGTTCACCTTTCTTATTGCGGAGTTTGATGGTGGTGATGAGTTTGGAAAGATTTTGATAGCCTTTCAAATCCATCGGAACGAGCGGCAAAAGACTGCCGTCGTCCATAGTGATCTCCGAACCGATGATCGGCTTTATGCCTTGTGCTCTGGCTTCGAAATGAAACCGGACCGCACCGGCAACTGTATCGCGGTCGAGCAGGGCAACGCCGCACATGCCAAGTTCAGCCGCTCGTTGGGCGAGCCTTTGCGGCTGCGAGCCGGATGAGAGAAAGCTAAAAGCCGATCTTGTGTGGAGTTCGTAAAACATTTTCCGTTTTGTCGCCAACGGCGACCAACATTAAAGCCTAGGGTGGAGTCGAAGACGGAACCCTAGAAAATATCAATGACCACATCCGTCCCTGAAGGGGACGAACATTCACAATTATTGTTCGACGCCTTCAGCGTCGGTACTGTTTTGTCGTTTACCTGGGGTTCCATTCGCTTTGCTCATTTCACACTAGGCTTTATTGTTTGTCGCCGTTGGCGACAGGCAGAAAAAGCTAATCGTATTCCCCCGCCAGAAACCACTCTTTGCCTACCTTACAAAGGCGGTAAACCCCATTGTTTTCCACCTCTACGTCCCATTCCTCGCTTTTCCACGATTTGTTCCACCAGCGTGAATTGCTTTTCCAGACGCCGCTGTATTCCGTGACGTGGCCGGTGAAGTGTTCTGTTTTGATAAAGACCAAACGTTTGTCCCGGACAAGCACTTCGGCACGAAGCGGCGGGTGAAAATAACTGAACGCGATAATCAAATTTTCGACGTGCGATTCCAACCTTTCTTTTCCTTGCGGCAACTTGTCCGTGTCCAGATCGAACGCTTCGGCCAGCCGTTGATTCAGAATCACCGGCACACCGACATTTTCTTCACCGACAAGCTTTTTTAGCTTGTTTACAGTCAGGAGCAGGCTTTCGGGCTCAGGACGCGATACGGCATAGAGGCCACATTGTGACGGCCGGGGTTTTGTAAAATGTGCGACGACATTTACCGAAACAATCTCCGACTCCGGCGGGTCGAGCGATATCCGCAAATTAGAAAGCTTTAGCCAGAATGCCTTGTCGAGCGTCGGAAATGATGTTTTTATCTCGTAAGACTTCGCGGTTTTATTGCTAAGTTTGAACGAGACATCGAGGTGCTCGGTGCTAAACCCGTGATGGGCGACCTCGTCAAAAAGCTTGTCCATGCCGTGATTCAGCAAAAATATCAACTGCTCAAAATCTTCGACAGGGAAGTCGAGCTGATAGGCCCACGATACCTGGTTCTCCTTAACATTGGGCGTCAGCATCGACGAGCCTTTTTGCTCTATGACATCGATTACTTCCTGAAACTTGCGTCCGTAGCGCCCGATCAGCTCTTCGCGCGGAATATCGAGCATCTGCCGCACGCTTTTTATTCCTAATTCTCCTAAAACATTAAGCGTGTCCTGTTCGATCTGTAGATCATGTAATGGCAGTTGCTGAAAGGTATCGGCTGAATGAATAATATGCTCGACGCCATTTTTTTGACGTGCAAGCAATACAGCGGTATCAACCGTTTCGGCCACGGCGATGTTGCCCGGAACATTTTGCTTTTGCAGCTCTTCGAGTATTTTTTGTGCGATCCGTTTAGGTTTGCCGACCAGCCGTTCAAGCCCGCCGACATCGAACAGAATGCCGCCCTCAATGACCTCGATCGAATAGGAGAACTGGCTGGCGACGGACAGCAACGCGTCCTTATCGCGTTTCAGATCGGCGGAGATTATACAGGCATAGAGTTTGGGCATTTTGTCGATCCTTTAATCGGTCGCCTACGGGCAGAAACGCGACCGTTAGGGAGCGTGCATACAGAAGCCGACCCTCCTATGCACGCTCGTTCACACTCGCGTTTCTACCCGTTGCTAGACATCCGTGTAATCCGCTTCAATTTTTGTCTGCATGGGCTGGCCGTAAAACTGCTTTTGCGAATTCAGGCTGAGGTCAAAATCTCTCAGCAATTTGTACCGCCCTTTGCCCGACCAATTTACGCGGTTGCGTGAAAGCACAAAAGATTGCTGCGACGCCGAGCCTGTCACCGGTTCTTCAGCGGTGACAAAAAACAGGGTCGGCGTTTCCTTTATCCGGTTGCGGTAGCGATACCAGTAGGTTTTCGGTACTTTCCGGAGCTGTTTTTTCGGCAGCCCGTTCAGATTCAGCCAAACAGCCCCGAATCCTTTTGCCTGCACCAGATAATCAGCAGCCATAAATGCCTTTTCGATATTTCCGCCGCATTTTACCCACAACACATTTTCAAGTTCGACACCGGCCAAAACCGCCGTGTTCGGATCAAAGCTGTCGCTTGAATCTACAAGAGCGCATATCTCGCCCGCAGCGGTTAATTTCGAGAGCAGAGATAGCAGCAGACTCGTCTTGCCGGAACTCGGATGTCCGGCAATCTCCGCCAATGTTCCCCGCGTAAAGGCCAGCCCAACGGATTCGAGCAGAATCTCATCCGAGTATTTCTGTTCCTCTTGTAAATAGGAAAGGCTTTTTACTAAACTCAGATGTGCCATTCAATTAATGCAAGGGTCGCACCCCACAATCTGCGATCACCCCGTCAGCCGAGGGCTGGCAAGTCCGCCTTTAAACGGAGGGGATCTTTATCTGACTCGCTCCGTCGTGCTGAGATTAAAACTATATTGCATCTATGAAACGCTGTCAAAGTATTTTTTGGTGAAATTTTCACAAAAAAGAGACGGCCGTTAAACCGTCTCTTTAACATAATTGATGTAAGTTTTGGGATTAAAAGACTAGCCTTGCTCCCAAAATAACACGCCGGTTCCCGCCGTTCGTGGCACCCTCGTTGAGGAAGTTTGCACCGGCGGTGATGGTCGCATTGGGAATTCCGTAGTTCCTCAAATTCAAAGCATTGAACATATCGGCCCTGATCTGCACACGAACCGTTTCAGTAATACGGGTGTTCTTGATAATCCCGAAATCGACCAGCTTAATGCCGTCGGCCCGCAGGATATTTCTCCCGGAGTTTCCGACGCGTTCGGCAGCGGTAACAGCCCTGAAGAGGTTCGCACCGAAGCTCGCACCGCCGGCCGCCCGGATCTGCCTGATGCTCATGCTTGAAAGATCCAGGTTCGTGTTCAAATTAGCTCTGATCGGATTTCCGACCAGTCCGTCAATACCGCAAACCGCGCATCCCGGATCGGCGCCGTTAAATACCGAAAACGGTGCCCCACTTTGGAACGTAAAGAACGAATTGGCCTGCCAGCCGCCCAAAAGCTTGCCTACAAAGCCTTGTTGTTGACGGAAGAACGGCAATTCATAGACAAAATTACCTGTCAACCGGTGCGGCCGGTCATAGCTCGAACGTCCGCGGTCGGACACGCGATTGAACGAATCCTGAGCAACAGCAACCTCGGCAGTCGAAGGGTTGAAAATTTCCGAGCCATCATCGATAAAGGTACTCCACGTATAATGGACACCCGCGCTAAATCCGCGACTAAGGCGTTTATCAAAACTGAATTGTAGCGCGTCATATGTCGAAGCGCCGGAATTCGTCCTAAGCCGAATTGTCTCAAGATTCGGATTTACGCGATTTCCGAAATTCGAATTCGCTCCCACCGGACGACAGGTCAGGCCGGGCCTGCAAGGATTGCCGTCGACGGTTTGAAACAGTCGCGTTCCGCGTGTACGAATATAGGCGATCTTGAGTACCATGTCGTTAGAAAGCTCTCGCTGAAGATCGAGCGAAAACTGGTCAGTCGCCGGGGCTCCGAAATCTTCGGAAACAACGGTTCGAACAAGCCGATTCGGCGCCGAAACATTAGGAACGGTTGTGGTTGCGATAGCGGTAAAGGCTCCGGTCGTTGAAACATTTTGCGCAGCGACGAAGGGGAACGAACTGAACACGTTCAGGTTGATGTTGATAAAATTGGCATCGTACGTCCGCGAATAGCCGCCGCGAACCACGAGCCTGTCGCCGCCGGTAATGAGGCCGAGAAATCCTTTTCCGTCATTTCGTGGATTCCAGTTAAAACCGATCCTCGGCATGAAATTATTACTATCAACGCCGGGCACCGGATTAAAGACAAACCCCGGATTGTTGCCGTTTGCCGCCAGAATGCGCTGGTTCAACTCCTTTATGTAGCTGAACGAGTCACCCGGATTTTCGTATCTCACCCCCAAGGTGAGTCCAAAATTCGGCGTTACTCTCCATTCATCCTGGACAAACAAATAGTACTCATGCCACCGGTAAAAACCGATCCTGTCGCCGCCGGCAAGCGGTAAATTGATGGTCGCGGTTAGAGCGATGTCATCAATAAAGTTCTGCATTGTCGAATAAGCGAGACGACCGCGGACGGTCGGAAAGAAGAAACTTTTAACATCCGTTCGACGGAGATCGACGCCGAATTTCAAGTTGTGATTACCGGTGGTCCATGAAATCGCGTCCGTGATCTGATACGTGTCGTTTATGCGGAATTGCGGCAGGTTGACGGCCAGTCCAATCGCCGTCCGGCTGGCCGCGGCGTTGAATCCGTTCATTCCTAACGCAGCAATCTCAAGCGACGGAATAGTTTCCGAACTTGCGTCCGATGCCGCCGTAACCGAATCGTATCGCGTCCAGGCAAGCCTCGCCTCGTTGGAAAGCGTGTTCGTGAATATCGAATTCCACACTATGGTTGCCGCCTTCGTTTTTGTGTCGTTGATGGTTGTCAATCCGGCCGGCGTGACTTGTCCCGTACCGGCCGTCGAGTTGTAGTCGTAGCGATACCGGCCGTAAATAGTGTTTTTATCGCTGAATCTGTGATCGACGCGGGCCGAACCCTGATGGTCGTCGAAGGTAAATGCGGACGAACCCGTAAGGTTGCCCAGCGGAACGACGTACGGTGTTCCGCCTATCGAAAATGTTGCATTAGTATTATTGGGCGTTCCGGCCTGAACAAAATTCAACAACGCCTGAACCTGCGGACGACCGGCCACAACCGATTGCAGAACCGCTCGTCCGGCTGCGGTAGGCGCTCCACTAAGCGTGAAACCCGAGCCTAAAGCCCGATCCGACCAACGTTGGTAGTCAACAAAGAAAAATGTTTTATCGGTGCCTTTCCAATAATACGGATCTTTAAAGGACGGGAGCGTTATGGGTCCGCCAATGGTAAAGCCGACCTGATTTTCGAGACGCCTTGGAGCTTTCTGCTTCGCCGGATCGGTCGCGTTCGCAACGCAAAAACCGGCCGATCGATCCAGATTGCTGCAAGCGTTGAGGTCCTGGTTATTGTGAAACCAAAACATGGAGCCGTGAAAATCATTCGTTCCGGATTTTCCGATAAAGTTCACTATCGAGCCGGAATTGCGTCCGTATTCAGCCAAAAATTGGTTCGTAATAATGCGGACTTCCTGAATCGCGTCCGGATTGTTAAGGGCGATTTGGCCACCCGAGACGCTTGGATCATTTGTGTCCTGGCCGTCCAGCATGAAGTTATTTGAACGTAGTCTTCCGCCGTTGGACGAAAAGCTAATGCCGTTCGCGAAGCCGGTTTGGCCGCTGCCCAGGGCGCTAACGCCGGGCACCGACAAGAGTACGTTGAATACGTTACGGTTCGTCGCAATCGGCAGTTCGGATAAGCGGCGGCTGTCAAATCTCGTGCTGACCTCGGGGGTCGTCGTATTGAGAAGCGAGGCATTCTCGGAAACGGTAACAATCTCAGCAACACCGCCCGCCTTTAGCGTGACCTCAACTACCGCATCCTGATTAACGTCCAGCGTGATGCCCGTCTGGATGTATTTGGCGAAGTTAGTAGCTTCGATGGTCAGTTCATATGCGCCTATCGGCGCATTGACGAATTTGAAACGCCCGTCGGCGTCGGACACGGACGTACGGGAGAATCCCGTATCGGTATTGCGCATCGTCACATTCGCTCCGGGCACGACGGCCTGACGCTCGTCCGACACTGTTCCCGATAGCGAACCAGTAGACGATTGAGCTAGAGCCGTTCCTGCAAAGCTGCCCAGTAAAAGTAACGACGCAAACAAAAGTGTAAAACGTTTGTTCATGATTTGCTCCTCCTAAAGAGATATCAACGTAAGTTTTTTCTGCTAAGTAAGACTCTAAATATAAATAAGGACGGGTTATCCGACAGATTAATGCAACTAGTGTTCCAACCCAGAAAACGCAATGAAATGAAGTTGTTTCGGTTCAAGTCCGGTATTGATAATTTAATAAATTGAAGAAAATTCGAAAAAATGAATTGTTACGGGTTCGTTCATTTGGGCGAAGTATGTTGTCTATTAGCCCTTAAAACATCTGTGTGTTCTTTTCGAATTGTGCGATGAAGGAGTAGCGGCGGAATAGAGGTGTGATCGTCAACTTGCCTATGCCACTTGTTTCTAACGATTCTACAAATGGCCTAAGGTCGGGCCAAAACTGGACGTGGAATTTCTTCAACCAGGCCTGCAATATCTTTTGAAACGCTGTGGGCAGATCTTTTTGATCGTAGAAATCGACGATATACATCCGGCCGCCCGGCTTTAGGTTTTTTAACGCATTTTCGATTGATTCGCGCCACGGCGGGATCATTGAGATTGAGTATGAGAAAAAGATCTTGTCGAATGGTTCGGATAAGCCAAAAGTCTGATCGAACGAAAAATCGTCGGCCAATGCTGTTTTGAGCGTTATATTTGTTGCCCCGGCCGAGTCGGCTTTTGCCTGTGCCGTTTCGAGCATTGCGGCCGAGGCATCGAGGCCGTATAGCTTTGCATTCGGATGACGTTTTGCAAGAACGACCAGGTTCCGTGCCGTGCCGCAGCCAATCTCCAGGACATGTTCGCCAGGCTGCACGTCCATTTCCGCCAGCAATTGATCGCGGCCGAGCAGATAATATTTCCGCGTGAGGTCATAGAAGTATCGTTGAAACCGATACATCCGATCCATATTTTCAAAAGCGTCGGACATTATTCACAGCGATAAAGGGGATGAAGAGGATAAGAATAGCAAAAATCCCTTTAATCTTCTTTATCCCGTTAATTCTCCAATAGATAAAGGTGAAATCCGCCATAGATGGACGCTCGGTCCTGCTTGAACAGGTCTTCGGATAAGTCTTTCTCATATGAGAATCTCGCACGAAGCTCGGCAGGCAAATTCGTTTCGATCGGGGAAGCGGCGCTGGCGGTCCGGAAGATTATCCGAGACCCAGGCTCGGCTTTTTCGGCGATGGCTGACCATAGATCGGTCATGGTTTCGGCGTTCATCCAATCCTGTGCGTCGAGGAATACAAAGCGGTTGTACAAACCGGTTTCGCTTGTCCTTATCTCATCGATAACGGATCCGATCTTTGTGATAAGCCGATCCGCGTTGGCTTTCAAAAGCTCGTAATTTTCCGTTTTGAGATATTCCGGGACTGCTTTTCTATTTTGCGTGTCGTACTTGCGGGCGAATGCCTGCCACGCGAAATAGTTTTCTTGAATAGGGTAGTCACATGCAAGCCGTTTTGCACGTTCGCGATAGATGTCGATGACGGTTTTGCCTTCAGACAGATCTTTTTTAAGCTCATCGTATTGCTGTGGCGGAATGCCGAGGCCGAACATCGTTACCGGCAGCTTGCCAAGCGTTTTAATGGCAAAACTATCAAAGAACGGATCGATATATTTTTCGTAAAGAGTTTCCTGTTCTTTCATCGTCCTTGCCTTTAAAACCTCGTCGGGCTTACAGCCGAATAGCCTTGAGAATGCGTGAAAGAATCTTAGAAAATAGCCATTGCGTGAATGTTCATAAAGTCCTGCGTTTGTGAAGAACGCGATCCTATCACCGTAAACCAAGCTCCCGCCCAGCGTGTTCGATTGCCAAAAGTTACGCGTATCTTTGTCCAGGTGTGTTGCTATGAAACGGAGGTAGTTCGTACCGGTAACAGCGCCTTTTCCGTAACCGAAAAAATCGAAAAAATCTTCATAGGTCGGAAGATGTTTCAACGCGGCGAGCTTTAGATTCAGCAGGTAAATATGATGGCGGTTGAGGTCTACGGCAGTGACCGATTCGGGTCGTGCAAGCAGATAATTCAACGCATTGCAGCCGCCGGAAGAGATCGTCAAGACGCGGGAATTAGAATCCAGTTCGAGTGCCTGAAGATCCACACGCGGGTCTTCCCATATCTGATTGTAAACAAAGGCGTCAAACCAGACGGCGAAAAGCTTCTGTAAGAAGCCTTGTCTTGAAGAGATCTTTTCGTTTTGAACCGCCGAGTGAAGTGTTGTTTCGGTCATTTATGTTAACGCCGGCCGAGTTTAGAACCTTACAGGATAGACAGGATGCATTTAACGAATGTGCAGATTTGTGATCCTGTTTACCCTGTCCGTCCTGTTACAGCTCTCGGCATCCTATATTATTCGTTTGCCATCACCTCAACCGGATCGATCGCGGAAGCCCGCCACGCGGGATAGAGGGCTCCGAATAAGCTGCCGCCAATCGCGATCAGTACCGCGCAACCTCACCGCTTGGTCGCGCCGACATCGCGGCCTTGGCGGTCACGATCGCGTCCGGGTAGCCCCGAACCCTGAACTCGTCCAGCAAGTTGCCGGCCGCACGGCGCAACCGCGCCGGCGAATAAGCGCGCTCGGACTCTCCGCCCCAGCCAAACGCCCGTGGGAGGAAAAATTCCCGCACCTCCGCGTCCGACATCCCGCCCCTCCAGGTTTCACCGCTCGCGCCGGTAACCCCGCCCTCCGCCGGCACCACCTCGACGTGGGAAACGACCGACCTGAATCCGCGGTCAACCTGAAACTCGACGTGGGAGGCAAACAACGGCCGCGGCAGTTGGGTCGTCAGGGTCGAATCGAAGACGGCTTCGTTCGTCTGGCCCGCGGCGTCCGCATATTTCACGCGAATCGTCGGAGCGAGGAACCCGGTCTCCCCTAACGACGAAAGCAAGAGAAACACGGCATCCTCGATCGCGTTCCCATCAAGCACCGGCCCACGCTCCTGCCCGAGAAGTCGCTCCAGCGTCGCTTGCATCTCGCGATTGGCCCAGAACCCAATACCGGAAACTTCGAGACTGGCTCGCTCCCGTTTCGAAG
>JANNST010000029.1:0-181073 GCA_031402865.1 Chloracidobacterium sp.
GCTAAATGTTTTGAGGTCTACTACTAAATACTCACTCAGTGAAGGCAAAAAAGGCCTCAGTAAACCTTTACTTTACTGAGACGTTTACTCAGTAAACAACACTAACGATTAGTATTCGACCTCAAATTTCTTGATTGATCATTCATCGCTACGTTGAGCTCTTAAAATTTGATTGATTTCACAAGACCTGGAGAAATTAAAGAGGATGGATTTTTTCCGCAGATTTTTTTCTCATTGAGGCCAACCGGCAATGAAAAGATAACACAAGATTTTTGCTCAATGTTTTTCCTTTCTTTTAGTGTATTTACGCTGTTGGTAAAAATATTAGCCTTAGCCAAAGGCTATCGTGGAACGAAATCGAAACTGTATCGCTCGGCCAAAGAGTCGGTCGAACGCGCGCTGAACTTTGCCTATACCGGCAGAAAGCTGAAAAAACGCGATTTTCGTAAACTTTGGATCGTCCGCATCAACGCGGCCTGCCGTCTGAACGATATTAAATATTCGCAGTTCATTCACGGCCTGAACCTGGCCGAGATCGAACTCGACCGCAAAGTGCTTGCTGATCTGGCCGTTAAACAGCCGGAAGCATTCGCCGCTGTCGTCGGACAGGCGAAGGACGCGATAGGCAAAAAACAGCAGGCAGCGGCTTAGAGATCGGCGCGGTTTGTTGATTTTGTTGAAAGTTTTCGTGTTAGAATCAGTTTATGGAAAGCGTTCTTGACGTATCGTTAAAAGATGCAGCGATGCTCGGAGTTAATCAACGATTAATTCTGCAAAGCATCGACTGGGATTTTTACGAACGGGTTCTTAAAAGATACGAAAGTTCCAATGAACTTCACTTTGCCTACAATGATGGAATTTTGGAGGTGGAGGTGCCCAGATTCGAACATGAAAGACCGACACAGATATTGCGCGATCTAATCTCAACTATCTGCGTTGAGCGCGAAATTGATTGTCTCAACGCCGGTTCGACCACTTTTCGCAAGCGTGAGAAAGCAAAAGGTGTTGAACCCGACACATGTTTTTACATTCAGAATGAGGGACGAATTCGAGGGTTGCGAGACATAGATTTAAGTAGGGATCCGCCTCCCGATTTGGTGATTGAAGTCGACGTTTCGAGTCCGTCGTTGGACAAAATGCCTATCTATGCCGCTCTCGGCGTGACGGAGGTTTGGCTTTATAAAGGTCACAATGTGATATTTCACGAATTGTCGGCGGGCGAATATCGACAAATTCGCAACAGCCGTGCTTTACCTTTTCTCGATAGCGAAACGGCTAATTTATTTTTGCTTAGAGGTTTTTCAGAGCGTTTTTTGGATTGGACGCGGAATGTGCGCGAATGGGCGAGCCGGGATGAGTAACCATCCATACACAGAAAAAATTGAACAAAATCGACAAGCGTTCGAGCAGGAGTTCGGACGCTTATTGCGTTATGCTGAACCCGAATGAAAATCGATATTGACAGTTTTACATTCGACGACGTAAAAGCCGAAGCGAAGGAGTATCAGGCATGGATTTCCGCGACACTAGACGCTTTGACTAGACCGGCGTTCGAAAGATTTATACGCTTTAACCTGGATCACGCGTCTGTGATCGATTTCGGCGAGGAAAAGCTCATCGCCGGCCACTTGTTTGGCGAGACTGAGCCGTCACAGGCCGAATGGATTGAGCGCATTGAAGTTGGCAGGGTGCGATTTACGGGTCGAAAAAGCGGAATTTCAAAATTGAAGAATAAAATAGGTCAACTTGCGACGGATGAACGACCAACGTTCGGCGAAGATGTCAGGAAGCTTGGCAAATTACTGGATTATAGTCTAGAGTTCCTAATAAATTTTTCTAAGAAAGAAGTCGTCGAAAAAGTAACCGAAACGAACCGACTGGATGTTACGCTCCCCGGCCGAAGGCCGAGAACGGGGCATTTGCATTTGATCACTATACTTCGCCAAAAGATCGAGGACATTTTTGTTTCAATGGGATATTCGATCGAAGACGACCGCGAGATCGAGACGGATTATTACAATTTCGACGCGTTGAATATTCCCGAAGGCCACCCGGCTCGGGAATCACAGGACACGTTTTACACAACCCAGGGCTTTGCTCTTCGGTCGCAGACCTCGACGGTTCAGATACGCGCGATGGAAAGACGAGGTGTACCGATCCGCATCATCGCACCGGGCAAGGTCTTCCGCCGCGATACGCCCGACATGACGCACGTTCCGATGTTCCATCAGATTGAAGGCCTGTGCGTCGATAAAGGCATTACGATGGCCCATCTGAAGGGCACAGTGACCGAATGGCTCAAACGCCTCTTCGGCGAGGATACGGTTACGCGTTTTCGCCCGTCATACTTCCCTTTCACCGAACCCTCGGCAGAGTTTGATTTCTCATGTTTCAAATGCCACGGTACGGGCAAATTCGAAGGCGACCGGTGCCGCCCATGCAAGGGCTCCGGCTGGATCGAGCTTGGAGGCTCAGGAATGGTGCATCCGAATGTATTGAAAGCTGTCGGCGTCGATCCTGCTGTTTACTCGGGCTTTGCATTCGGATTCGGCCTCGAACGGATGTGCGCGTTGATGTATTCGCTCGATGACATCCGGCTGATGTTCGATAACGATGTGCGGTTTTTGGAACAGTTTAAGTAATGTCGTACTTACTTGTAATTGTTTTTTTCATTCTTTGCGTTTGTTCGGGCGTTTTGATCTTGAAATTCATGATTGAATCGGCAAAAAGAAGAGGTAAATTCTGGGGTTTGAATCTTCGTCGTGTAAACTGTCCTGGATGTAAACAGCCGGTTCCATTGTTTAGGAAACCGTCGTCAATGCGACAGACGCTCTGGGGCGGTTGGACCTGCGACAATTGCGGGATTGAAATGGACAAATTTGGTACAGATATCTCGTCCTCTGTTGAGAGTGCGGCCTCACAAGGACAAATTGGCTTTAACGCTCCTCTTGATGAACAAGGAAGAACGCCTGTCGAACGCGTTTTTGAGGAAAAAGATTGATGGCCGTCAGTCTGAATTTATTCAGTTGAAATTCGATCTTTGGAAATGTGCTAAAGTTGAGGACTAGGAATATTTATGCAGGTCACAACTATCGAAGGCATCGTTAAGAACGGCCAAATTCATTTGAGCGAAGACGTAAATTTACCTGAATCGGCTAAGGTTTATGTGATCGTACCGGATTTGCAACGAAGAACCGCGAGAATTATGAGTCCTCGGCTTGTGAATAAGGCCGACGCGAAAATGTTTGAAAAAACAGTCGAGGTTGATCTTGATGATGAAATTTGACCGCTCCTATGATCCACCCGCTCCGATCGCGAAAATAGCAATAAGAACAACTGAAAGTGGTAAACGTCTGAGAGACTTGGAAATGCTTCTCGACACGGGATCAGATATTACGCTCGTGCCTAAAGAGCGCTTGCATGAGTTGGGCATCGCGCCTTCCGACAAAAAGGAGTATGAACTAGTAGGATTCGACGGGCGCATTATCAAATCGGAAATTTATCACTTGCAAGTAATTTTTCTAGGAAAGCGATTCATAGGAAACTACTGTGCGGTAGATAATCCTGTGGGTATTCTCGGTCGAGATATCCTAAACCAAATTACAATTTTACTTGACGGTCCTAATCTGGAGTGGGATGAAATTCAAACATCCTCCTTGAAATAAAGAATATTTCATGAACATAAGCTACAACTGGCTAAAAGACCTTATCGCGATTGATCTTCCTGCCGAGGAACTGGCAGAGAAGTTGACGCGCGTCGGGTTGGCGGTAGAGGGAATCCATCCGCATGGAGATGATTTTGTTTTTGACATTGATCTAACGTCGAACCGGCCGGATTGTTTGTCGCATTTGGGTGTTGCACGCGAGATAGGTGTTATCACGGGAAATCCGATCTTCCCCAAAGTTCAAACCCGGCCTGAGGAAGCGGACGTGCCGATTCCGGCGATATTGGCACCCGACATAGTGAAGATCGAGGAGCCAGACCTGTGTCACCGGTTTACCGCTCGCATCATCCGAAATGTGAAGATCGGCCCTTCGCCGGAGTTTCTTGTGCATAGGCTTGAGGCGATTGGGGAACGTTCGATCAACAATGTTGCGGACATTACAAATTACGTAATGCATGAGCTTGGACAGCCTATGCATTCGTTCGATCTTGATAAGTTGAGCGAAGATCGGATCGTCGTGCGTCGGGCGAGAGCCGGTGAAACGATCAAAACGCTGGATGAGGTTGACCGAAAGCTTGATGAAACGATGCTGGCGATATGCGATGCTGAAAAGCCCGTTGCGATCGGCGGTGTAATGGGCGGATTGGATTCGAGCATAACCGAGGCGACCTCTAATGTTTTACTCGAAGTCGCATTCTTCAAACGAGAAGGTATCCGAAGTACTTCCCGCAAACTCGGGCTGGCAACCGAAGCCAGCTACCGCTTCGAACGCGGGGTAGACATCGAGAACCTGAAATCTGCATCCGACCGGGCTGCTGAACTTATTCAGGAACTGGCGGGTGGCGAACTCGGCGAGTTCATTGACGTTTATCCAACGAAGCATAAGCGAAGCAAGGTCGAGTCAAACGATCTGCCATCGTCCGTTCGTCGTCTGACAGGATTGGATGTTACGGAGAACGACTGTACGCGAACCTTGGATGCTTTGGGCATTGTGCCGGACAACTCAGTCCGGCCTGTCGTTTTCACCGCTCCATCCTGGCGTAATGATATTGCTATCGAAGAAGATCTGGTCGAAGAGGTCGCGCGTCACACCGGATACGAGAAAATTGCGGACGAATTGCCGCCGGCGTATGGTGCGGGCGAATATCAGGCCTCCGAAGTGCGTAAAAAACTGATGCGCCAAACTCTGGTCGACATGGGATTTGACGAAGCTATCTCGTACAGCTTCATCGATACCACTTTTGACGATAAGTACGAAGTTATACCGGGATTAATAGACGAAGCCGCTGATGAAAAGTTCGTAACACTACAGGATTCAGTCATAGAAGGAGCCGTACGAATGCGGCCGACCCTGCTGCCGGGGCTTCTCGATTCAGTTCGCCTAAATCTTAACCATCAACGCCGCGATCTTCGTCTTTTCGAGATTGGCAAGGCCTTTGCAACCGGCACAGGCGAATATAACCTCCCGGTCGAACGCGAGCTTTTCTCGATCGTTGTGACCGGCGGTGATGCTCTGAAAAAACGGATGATGGCAACACGGCCATTAGATTTTTATGATGCAAAAGGGGCTGTTGAGGCGGCTCTCGACGCGATCGGTTTCGAATCGGTCGAATTTCGTGATGCAAACGTAAAGCATCTTCAAAGTGGCCAAACCGCCGCGATATTTATTGACGGCGGCTGCATAGGAACGATCGGCCGGTTGAACGACGAAATCGCGACGGATTATAAATTCAAACAGGCGGTATATCTTGCCGAAGTCGATCTGGACGCAGTCTTTTCACGCAACGGCAATCCCGTCCGATATCAACCGTTGCCGAAATATCCTTCTATCGTCAGAGATGTTTCGCTTTTGGTTGATCGGGTCACGACATTCGAAGATATTCGGGCCGCAGTTATCGACCACGGTGCGGAAATATGCCGCAACGTCGGGTTTGTCGATATTTTCGAAGGCAAAGGTGTTGAGGACGGTAAACGCTCGCTGACAATAAGATTAGAATACCGGAGCGGCGATAGAACGCTTATAGATGATGAAGTTGCGACCGTCCATGAAGGCATTTTGGAGAGTTTAAGTAAAACATTAGGAGTAGAGCAGCGACCCTGAAAAAATGTTGACGCAATACTTGAAGTTTTTACACAAAATACACATAATCGAAATCTATTTGCATTAAGATCCTCAAATACGGAGAAAGCTGAATGAACGGCCTAACGGGGATGGAGAAATTCTCTCATCTCGAAGATAAGATTTACCTTACAATCGAATTTGCCAAGAAACTTCGCGAAGAGAAAGAGAAGATCGAGCGCGAATCTATTTCATTGCGCCGCGATGCGGTAAGCCTCAGCGCTGAGAATACGAGGCTTGAAGAAAAGGTCGAAAAGCTGCTCTCCGAACGAGACGCAATTCAGCTGAAAGTTGAAGCGATGCTGGACGCAATGTCGACGATAGATTCCGAAGTTGCCGAGGCAGTCGGGAGGCGTCAGCACGCATGATCAGCGGAAAGAGTAAAGCCGAATCGTCCGAACAATCCATACGCGTGGAGATCTACAATCAGACCTACAGCATCCGGTCAGACGGCGATAACGATTACATTCTGCGTTTGGCCGAATATGTTGACGGAAAGATGCGGGAAATTTCTTCCGGTACACTGACGGTTGACTCATTGAAAGTTGCGATCCTTGCCGCCCTTCATATCGCGGACGAATATCATCAGATTCAAAATATGCAGTCCCAGGTGGACACTCAACTTGGTTCCCGAAGTGCGGAATGCTCTGAGATGCTCGACCGGGTGTTAAAGCATAAAGAGTTAGCACCGCAAGAGTTCGAGACGGAACAGTAGCGAGAAGTAAAAAGGTAAAAGTAAAAAGTAAAAAGCTGAGGAGAGTGAACGGAGGCTTTATTTTTTTACTTTTACTTTTGGCTTTATTTTTCACTTTTACCTTTTTACTTTTTACTTTGTTTCCGCTGTGCTAGACTTTTATCGGCGAAGGAATTTTACTGCGTAGTTCGTGACTGGACGCAAACATAATTGAGCCAACACTTGAATTGCGGGAGGCTAATGTCGTTTTCGGTGCAATCTTCCATGTTGAAGATTTGCCATAGAATCCGGCTATGATGTTTCGAAAGAAGCAGATCGCCGCCCACCTGTTAAAAGCAGGTTCAATTCATGCGTTTGGAACGGCCATGCGGTTCTCTCTCGCCTTTCTATTAAACATCTTCAGCAAATTCTTCCTCAAGTTCCCTTTTTATCTCGTCCGTCATGCGGGCTTCTTCCAGGGCAATCGGCAAGGTCTGCGAACGGGCGGACAGCTTTTTTAAGGCGAGTTCCGAATCTGCAAGACTGCGGCCCCGGGTTGCAGCGGCCTCGATCATCTGCAGACGTGCCTCGGCTTCTACAAGCATCAGCTTTGCCTCTTCGTTTATCGAACCTATTTTTTCGGCGTCGCGGTCTATTTGCGAGCGGAAATCATCGGCCTTTGCACTCTTAAGTTGCTTCAGTTTCACTTTCCGACGCTGCGTCAACAATAGTTCTTTTTTCGATGACCTAATAATGCGCGTTGCCGTCAGGCGCGACGCGAGCGTTTCCCGGTAGGCGTCGGCGAGCAGCAGATCCGATCTATCGATATCCTTGAGCGCCCGTTTTTCATTGGATTTCAGCTCGTGCCTAAACCATTCTATCTCCTCGGCTCGGATGCCGTCCGCGGCGATCTTTTCACGCATGTCCGTAGTCCAATTAGAAAGCCTGTAGGCAAATAATCCGGAGGCCGCAAGGCCCGCAATAAAACCGATGGCCGTGACGACGACTCCGAAAAAGAATAGCGTAACGGCAACTGGCGGCGTCGACCCGAATATCAGGGTGAGAGCAAGAAACACAGCCGCGGGGATGCCGGTCAAGAGAATCGGAGCGGTCCAGGCGGCGATTTTAAGGTTTCGGCCTCGGGCAAGTTCTCTGTCCGTAACGTGATATTTAGATATTTGATCGTCCATTAGTTCTTGTTTACTTTACAAACAGTGCAAACTTAATTCAATCTTAAGGCATCACAAAGTTTAACCCTTCATCTGTAATGTATTATGATTACGGGAGTTTCACGGGCTTACCTAAGCGTATGAGAAAAACCTTCCAACTATCGGTTCTGGCTCTGCTCGTCTCATTAACGTTTTTTTCCTCTGTCGAATGGGCTCAGAGCGAAGCTGACAAACAGAAACAGCGTGTTCGAACGGTTTCGATACCGATCTCGATCTTTACCAAACAGGAATTGAAGGAAGGACAAACCGCCGAATACGTTCAGGCGGAACGGCTGATCGTAAAGGAAGACCGCGAAGAACAGACGATCCTTTCTATTCGCAGTATTACCGATGCTCCGCTCGCCTTGGCCGTGCTCATCCAGGAAGACCTGGCATCAAACTTTAACTTGCAGATAAGGGATATCGGCGAGTTCATCAAGACATTGCCGAAAGGTTCGCGAGTGATGGTTGCCTATGTGCGGGGCGGAAATCTGCAGGTAAGACATAAGTTTTCGGACGATCTGAACGCGGCGTCGAAATCGCTTCGCATCGTCGCGTCAAGTTCTACTGTTGCCCCGCGCAACCCGTATGACGGTGTTATTGATGCTTTAAATCGATTTGACGCACTTCCGGCCGGGCGGCGAGCGATATTACTTGTTTCGGATGGCTTAGACATTTCGCAGGGTGTCGCAAGTTCTACACCAGGGCAAAGCTTAGACCTTGAAAGGGCAATATTGCGTGCCCAGCGGCGTGCCGTTGCGGTTTTCTCATTCTATTCGCCGGCAAGCCTTACAGACAACGGGAATTCGATGCTGGTGATGAACGGACAGGGTTCGCTGCAGAAATTGTCTGACGAAACCGGAGGCAGGGCTTTTTTTCAGGGTTCGATCGCACCCATCAGCTTCGACCCGTTCTTTAAAGATTTGCGCGTATTGTTAAATCGGCAGTTTCTGCTTTCGTATCTTTCGACGCATATGAAGAAGGGCTATCACCGGATCGAGGTGCTGAGCACAAATCCTGAGGTCAAGATCGAACATCCACGGGGCTACTATTACCGGTGATCCTGAAGTCAACTTAGCTTCGCACGGCATACAGGACAAATACTCACATTTTCTTTGATCAGCAGACCGATCCAAAAGAAAATAAACGTAAAGACAAGCAACAGGGCAAATGTGATCCACCCGGCGGTGGAAATGCGCCTTTCCGTAATCGGCAACGCAGTCGTGCCGCAATTCGGGCAGCGGTAATTCTGGGCTAAATATTGCGGAGCTCCGTAGGCTAACGGCTGGGCATTTGAAAAAGGATTAGTGGCTTGCTGCGGGTCAAACGGCTGGGTAGTTGCAACCCTCGGCTTTAAGCGGGGTTCGCTCTGGGTTTGATATTCGTCAGTCTTCCACCCGTAGGGCTTGGGAGCCTCGTACGTGTAGTCATTCGGTGGAAATGCTTGGCCGGTCTGAAACCTTATCCCGCAAAACCTGCAAAACTGGCTTTGATCAGCATTCTCCTGCCCGCATTTTTGACACTGGATCATAGACGTAGCGATCTGACCGTAGTATTTCACAAACTCACTAACGAATCATACTAAAGAAAGTTCCTGTATTCGGCAAGACGATCTCAGAACTTGATACGTTCGCCCGTGCTGATCGCTTTGTAAACGGATTCGACCAGCTCTACCGATTTGAACCCGTCTTCGGCGGTTACGGGTGGCGGGGTGTTGTTGAGGATTGCGTCGATAAATGCCCTGTCCTCCTGGACATATCCCCATTTTTCTTCTTTTTCGGTCATGTGAAAGGATGTCGTTTCGAAGTTTGCATCCATTCCGCGTGAGTCGAGAAGTCGTTCCATTTCTTCGGTCATAATGGTCCGGTGGTGGCAGAACACCTCGATACGCTCGAACGGAAAATGCCAGCTTGCGTCTGATGAAGATGCAAATGTGCAGTGAAAACCGCTTTTGAACTTGAAAATGATTGAAAACTCGTCGATTTCGGGATATTCATGCTGTGAACCGTATGCGACAAGTTCTTCGATCTCGCCAAACTGGAAACGCATCATGTCGAAAAGATGTATCGTCGTTTCGTAAAGAAAGCCGCCGGTTACGTTTACGTCGCCCGTCCAAACCGGATTCTTCAATTCGCCCCGGTTCATTTTGATGTGCGCGGAATGGGTAACATCGTTCCGCAAAAGCTCCTTCAGTGTGGCATAAACAGGAGCGAACCGGCGGTTGTGCCCCACTTGGAATACACCGTTGCTGGCATTTGCGGCGTCACGGAGTTCGGCGGCGTCCTCAATCCCGATGGAAAAAGGCTTTTCGCAGAAGACATGTTTTCCAGCCGCTATTGCGGCGAGTGCAATATCCTTGTGCGTTTTGTTCGGGGCGGTGACCAGTACGGCGTCACAATTCTCAAGCAATTCTTCGCGTGATGTGCACACCTTTCCCCCAATCGTTTTAGCGGTCCGTGCCGCCCGTTCGGGAACGATATCGAACAGTGCAGCTATCTCCGTCCGCTCGTCACGCGAATAGATCCTACCGTGAACATTGCCTACATAGCCTGTCCCGACGATTCCGATTCTAACCTTGTCCATAAGATTTAATGGAGAATTGAAAATGGAAAATGGACAATTGAGATTTCAGGACTGAAATGCCCTCATTTTTTCCGCATTTTCCATTATCCATTTTCAATTTTCAATTATTGTTTACCAGCGTCCACCCGCTGCGTGTTGTCCGAGGCCCAAAACCTGTTCGGTCGCGGCCTTTGCTTTCCTTGCAACCTCGAAGGGGTCCTGATTCCAATATTCAGGGCGGAAGATCTCGATGCTGACCATGCGGTTGTAGCCGATCTTATCGAAATGTTCTTTTATTTCCGCTATCGGGAGTATTCCGGTGCCGGGATATAGCCGGTGGGCGTCGGTCAACTGTTCCTTCGGAAGATCTTCGGCGTCGTTTATGTGAAATATGAATAGCTTTTCGGGCCGCATCGAATCGATGGCATCGAAGGTGGAATTTCCAGCGTAGAAATGGAACGTATCGATCACATTGCCGATGCTGTCGCGGCCTACCTTTTCGACGATCTCGTTGCAAAGATCGAGCGTTTGGACAGAACAGTCCGTCTGGCCGAGAAATTCAAATGCGAGCGAGACGCCGTGCGTTTCGGAGATGTCGGCAAGTTCATTCAATACGCGGACCGATTCCTCGATCACCTGTTTCTTCGTGCCGTTTTCGGGCATCAGGCCCGGCACGACAACTATGTACGGACACCCGATCTCACCGGCAATCTTCGAAAGCGTCTCGCATTCGGCTTTTACTTCTGCGTAATCTTCGGGCGTTCGGAATGTTACGTGCTCTATCGAATTTATCGAGTAAGGCTCAAGGTTGTGCTCGGCAAGAGACGCCTTCAGATCGGCGGGCGTATTCGTTTTAAGGTATTCATAAAGCTTCGCCGACCATATCTCAAGAAGGTCATAACCGGAGGCCGAAGCCGCTTTAATGTCGGTCATAAGATCGGCGTGCATCGTTGTGGCGCCGTTAAGGGCAATTTTCATTGTGATACTCCAGAATCGCGAAAAATTCAGTGAAATTCTAATATGATGATGTAGAACGCAGAAATCCAAGCGGTAGCGAGGGTGTTCTTGCGAGTTTAACAACTGCGGAATCCGGATTTTCAGGATTTCGAGGGTGTCAGAAATTTATCTGGCCTATTTAAGCGGAGTCGTCGGAGTTATCAACAGTCAGCCGTAATAGTTGCGCATATATTCTTCGTTCGTTTCAAAGAACCGCTTGGCCTCGTTCGGTGGATAAAGGGGCAGTTAATTACCGCTAATTCTTTTCATCAGCAGGTGTCGCCATACCATCTGGATACGTTTGGAGGTTTTGGGAATCAGAGATTTTCCATTCACCATTGGAGTCTTTTGTAAAGATAAGCTTCAGCCGACGCTTATTCATTCCCCCTTTATTGCGGTAAAAGCGCTGCGTGACTTCAAACTCCGCAATCATGTCATTGCCGCCTTGCTTGTCGATATCGATTGTAACATTTTTTACCTGACTCATATTTATAAGCAAATTTTCTTTTGCTTCAATAGGGCCACTACCAAACATACTCATCCCTTCGGTCGTAACAGTTGAAAGAACACAATCAACATCTTTCTTGTTGAAGCATTCATAATGCTTCCTCAGCGTGCTCTCGGCTGATGGCGAGGAACAAGCTACAAAGCAAAGAACAAAGCACAGTGTTCCTAAGTGTTTCATTTTTCTTTTCTCCTGTTGATAAGTTCCACACATCCTAACAGAAACCGCATTTTTAAGCCATGCAACTTCCTCTTCGGTGGTGCATCATGATGCACTACCTCCTCTTCAGCAATGGATTGAGAAAACAGAATAATCTTTAATGCTTTAACAAGAAATCAAAAACTTTACGAGGGTTTAATCACGGCCTACGAAGACCACTTCATTCGCGACGATTCTTCATCAAGCTCGAATAACTGACTGACAAAAGAAGGTTCCGCCGTCCTGATGCAAAGAACACACTCCCTACCGGCTGTGTTCCGCCTTTGCTATGCAACGCTCCCTGTTGCCCGATCGTCGAAGAATCCGGTAAACTTATTCGACACTTCAGTCCATCCGCATTACCAATATGACAAAACCCCTGTTACTTTTTGCGGCAATCGTTATCGCCTTCGCACCCGGTTTTGGCCAGCAGTCGGATGCTGCTCTCCGTCGCGTCCGCGATCAGGATGCCGCAAGCCGCGAGCCTTCCGGCAAACTGCAAACCCTCGCCGCCGGTGAACATCTTTCGCGGGCTGAGACATATTCGAGTAATCGCCTGTTTCCGGAGGCGCGGGAGCACTGGGGCAAAGTTTTTGATAATTACCCGACCGACTCCGGCATTCCGAAGGCATTGTTCGGAACCGCACGTTCGTACATGTGGGAACGGAAATACGGCGATGCAGTCGAGTGGTTCGAAAAGTTGACAAAGAACCATCTGAATACAAAGGACGGCCGCGAAGGGCTTGCCTTTAAGGGTGCTTCTTACGTTCGTTTGGGGAGGAACCTTGAAGCGGCAAGGACCTACGAGCAGTACGTTACGATGTTTCCGCAGGGCGAACGCATCGAATCGGCACATCTGAACATAATCGACGCATATCGCGAGGCCGGAAAATATGAGGACGCAAACCGATGGGTTGAGCGGACAGTTCAGCAGTTTGCGGGAAAACCTTCGGAAGTCAACGCCCTTCATGCTCGTCTTCGAATGGCGATAAATCGTCAGAATTGGGATGACGCAATCAAGGCCGCCGATGCTTTGCTCAACGGGAAGAGTTTTGCCGGTGCGATGACTGGACGGGATGAGGTAAATTATTTAAAGGGTTTCGCCCTCGAAAGCTTCAAGCTAAAGGTCGAAGCGTTTTTGGTTTTTGAAGCGATTCCAAACGGCTCCTATTTTGGAAGCCTGGCTGCTAATCGTTTTTCCAATGGAGCGCGGCTTAAAGCGACAGGTATAGCGAAGCATTTTCAAGAATATCCCGTCCTGTTTCGTACAGAGCTTATACAATCCGCCAAGAAAAACCAGATCGACCCACGTTTTCTGCTCGCGATAATCAAACAGGAAAGCAGTTTCAAACCGAACGCTAAATCACCCGCCGGCGCACGCGGCTTGCTTCAGCTCGTTTTCGACACCGCAGTTAAGTATAACAAGAAGGCCGGTTACCCGAATTTGCAGCCCGATGACCTATATAAGCCCGCCGTTAGCATCGCGATCGGCTCGGTCTATGTTGCGGAATTAAAGGAAGAATTTGGCGGACTGTACGAGGCAATAGCGGCAAGCTATAACGGCGGCGAGGACAACGCTACCCGATGGCTGAACCGCACTAAACCAAAGGACCCCGGCATTTTTGCGTCTGAGATTGGATTTGCAGAAACTAAGAATTACGTTTTTAAGGTGATGAACAACTACCGTGTCTATCGTGAACTTTACACCGAGGACCTGCAACGCCGATAAAATTTAAGAAAATTGCGTCAATTAGTTGTTTTATTAGCTAAACGCACTGTACGCAGTTGCGGAGAAACTAGTACGCGGCGTCGGCAGTTCAAGGCGCTTCAGGTTATGGACGAAATGGTTAAAAGATCTCAAAATCGCGTAAACGTGCCTTTGACGGTCGTATTGGAGAGCATATCCGGAAAACGTGAGGTTCGCCTTACGGATATCAGCCTCGGCGGATGTTATGTGGACACCATAGCCAGCGTTCGGCCCGAAGAAATTGTAGAGTTCAAATTGTCCCTGCCCCAGAACCGGACCGAAGCTATGAGCGGAACGGTTGTTTATGTTCACGAAGGCATAGGTTTCGGAATGCAATTTAACGATATGACACGAGACCAGCGGACGGTGCTTGAACAGGTCATACTCGTCAACGGCGGAACAATCTAGTTTTTTGCCCAGAAAATAATTGCCTCGCACTTTGGCCTTAAGGCCTCCTGCGAGGTTTTTCGTTTATTCTTCCCAATCACCCTGCCCTTCGCGTTCGACGTGGTAACCGGCGGCCTCAAGGTGGGTGTGGACGTCGCGGGCGTGCTGTTGATCGCGAACTTCGAGAATCATTTCAATTCCGACGCGGCCGAGCGGTGCAAGCCAAATCGCACGCTGGTGATAGACCTCAACGACATTCGCTCCCGTTTCGGCAACGTGATTTAGCATCGCGGCAAGTGTTCCGGGACGGTCCAGTACGAGCAGCTTCATGATCACGTAACGTCCCTGGCGAACGAGCACCTGTTCAAGAATGCGAGCTAATAAATTAGCGTCAATATTACCGCCGCAAAGGATCGTACAGACCGTATCATCCGGTTTTACCGTAATTTTTTTTGCGAGGAGAGCGGCGACACCCGCAGCCCCAGCTCCCTCGACGACAAGCCGTGAATTCTGGACGCAGTGAAATATGCCACGTGCGATCTCTTCCTCGCTCACCTCGACCACGTCATCGACAAAATCACGAATGATGGGCAAAGTCCTCTCGCCCGGCCGTTTTACCGCTATGCCGTCGGCAATCGTCGGCTGCTGGTCTGTTATCTCAATAGGTTCTCCGGCCTGTAGCGATTTATTTACAGCCGAAACATTCTCTGCCTGTACGCCGATCACGCGGACTTTCGGAAGCAAACTCTTAACCGCGATGGCAATTCCGGAAATGATCCCGCCGCCGCCAATCGGAACGACCACGACCGTCGTTTTCGGAAGGTCACTCGCCAATTCAAGTCCGATCGTTCCCTGACCTGCAATAACGAGATCGTCGTCGAACGCGTGAACATACGTGTAGCCGTGCTCGGATTGGAGTTCGCGCGAATAGGCGACAGCCTCGTCGAAGCTGAGGCCTTTAAGAATTACTTCGGCACCTTGTGCCTTTGTTGCAATTATCTTTGTTAGCGGTGCAAATTCCGGAAGGACAATGGTCGCTTTGATGTTGTTGAGCCGTGCGGCAAGTGCCACTCCCTGAGCATGATTTCCGGCGGAAGCCGCAATGACTCCGCGACTTTTTTCCTCGTCGGATAGGCGCGAGATCTTGTTATAAGCGCCGCGAATCTTAAAGGAGCCGCTCCGCTGCAGGCATTCGGCTTTAAGAAAAGTGTTTGCGCCGATTTCAGCCGAGAGCTTTTCATCGACGATAATCGGTGTCGGGTTAATTATGTTTTGGAGTGTTTCGCGGGCGTCTTCGATGTCCGAAAGGGTTACGCTCATGGTGGCATCGAGTATAAGCGAAAACCGGAGAAAACAGAAAAAGACGGCGATTGCGGATCTCTTCGACAGCGAAAGCAGTTTAATCCGCCGCAACGGGCTTCAGCGCACTGCGCGCCTGTCGCATTTCAACATAAATTAAGGTATATTTGCACGTATCTGACCTCTGGAGGACATTCATGGAACTATTAGGCGGTGTTGGACTTCTCTTCTTGTTATTTCTCGGTATCGCTTTGCTGGTTGTTGCCTGGAAAACGATAAAGATAGTGCCGCAATCAAGTGTTTTGTTGATCGAACGCCTCGGCAGATTTCATCGCGTCGCGGCCAGCGGTTTGAATATCATCGTGCCGTTTTTCGAATCACCACGAGCAGTTTACTGGACAAACACCCGGCCGGGTACGACGTTTATCGATTCGCGCGAACAGTTTATCGATCTGCCGTCTCAGTCCGTTATCTCGCGGGATAACGTGATGATGGGTGTCGATTCGGTCGTTTATTGGCAGATAACCGATCCGATCAAAGCGACTTATGAGGTCAATGATCTCGTAGGTTCGATCGTCCAGTTGACGTTTACCGGCATGCGTTCGGTCATCGGTAAACTCGATCTTGATCATACGCTCTCTTCACGCGATCAGATCAACAACGAGCTACGCATGATCCTTGACGAAGCAACCAACAAATGGGGCGTCAAGGTCACCCGCGTCGATATTAAAAATATTACTCCGCCGGAAGATGTCCGCATCACGATGGAAAAACAGATGACCGCTGAGCGTAACCGGCGTGCGTTGATCCTGACGGCCGAGGGCGATAAGCAAGCCGCGATAACGCGTGCGGAAGGCGAAAAACAGGCGGCGATCACAAGGTCGGAAGGCGAAAAAGAATCAGCTATTTTGCAAGCTGACGGAGCGGCCCAGGCACGGCTGAAATCAGCCGGTGCCGACGCTCAGGCTATCGCCCAGATCTCCCAGGCGATTGGAAGCGCGGAACAAACAACGCAATACCTGATAACTTCCCGTTATATAGAATCTTTGCGAGACATGACTCGAACACAGAATTCGAAAGTGATATTTATGCCGATGGAAACTTCTACACTTCTATCAAGCATCGGCGCCATCAAAGAAGTGCTTGCGGAAACCGGTGAAAAATTGCAGGAATTGCCCTCGACGCCTCGTTCGCCTCGGGAACTCAATAAGTGATACTAAAGTAAACGGTAAATTTATGTTAAAGATTTTGGGTATATTTGCGGTTTTGGTTGTTGTCGGGGTCGTTGCCGTGGCTTACGCGTACGGTTTCATCTTTAATCCTTCACCCACAACACCGCCAAAGGAAAAATCAATGTATGAATTCGCGATGAAGGACATCGACGGCAAGGATGTCAAACTCGACGGCTATAAGGGCAAGGTCGTAATGATCGTCAATACCGCCAGCAAATGCGGTCTGACGCCGCAGTACGAAGGCTTACAGGCCCTTTACGACAAATATAAGGACAAAGGCTTTACGATCCTTGGCTTCCCGGCAAATAACTTTATGGGCCAGGAACCGGGAACGGAAGAGGAGATAAAGGAATTTTGCACGTTGAAGTACAAAGTGACCTTCCCTATGTTTTCGAAGATTTCAGTCAAAGGCACGGATCAGCATCCTTTTTACACATTTCTTACCAATAAAGAAACGAATCCGGGCATGGAAGGCGACATAACCTGGAATTTTGAGAAATTTGTGGCGGACAAGAATGGGAAGGTAATTGCCCGATTCAGCCCAAAAACGCTGCCGGACGATCCAAAGATCGCGGAGACGATTGAGAATGCTTTGAAATAAGTTGAGCACATTTGTTGCTGGAATTTGAGCCTGCCGGTACACACTTGATTGCCGCAGGCTCGATTCATTTTTTGGTTTTATGAAATTCGTAAAAATTGTCTTTTTTCTTCTTATAGTCGTGATCGCAGGCTCTGCGGGCGTCTCGTATTGGCTGTACAGTAACCTTAACTCTCCGCATGAGCATGATAAGGCCACCCAATTCGTGAAAATTGAGAAAGGGGCGACGCCCAGCGAAATCATCGGCAGGCTTGTTTCAGAAGGTGTTTTGTCGAGCCAATTGCCTGTGTTGATGTATCTGCGAGCTTTTGGCGATTCGTCGAAATTGCAAGCCGGAGAATATCAGTTTGCATCGCCGATCACGCCGCTTCAGGTGTTGAAGGAACTCGAGACTGGCGAGGAACGGACGACGAAGCTGACCATTCCCGAAGGCTTTACACGCTTCGATATCGCAAAGCGTATCGCAGCTAATTTCCCGCAAGACCCGCCGATGGACGAAAAGCAGATGCTCCTGTTGATGGAGGACATCAGCCTGATCCGCGACATTGCCCCAGACGCCAAGAATCTGGAAGGCTATATGTATCCGAGCACATACAATTTCCCGAAAGGAACGAAGGCTGTCGACATTGTTAAAGCCACCGTCGAACAGTTCAAGAAGATCTGGAAGCCCGAATGGAACGCACAGGCGCAAAAGATCGGCCGCTCGCCGTACGAGATCGTTACTATCGCGTCGCTGATCGAAACTGAATCGAAGTTCGACGCCGAACGGCAAAAGGTAGCATCGGTGATCTATAATCGTTTGAGTAGGAATATTCCGCTCGGTATCGACCAAACAGCCGTTTACATAGCAAAAATGCAGAACCGCTGGGACGGAACGATCAACAAAAGCGATCTTGAGGTCGATTCGCCCTACAACACCCGCCGCTACGGCGGCATCCCGCCCGGCCCGATTTCGTCCGTGACCGAAAGCTCGATAAACGCCGCTCTCAACCCGGCACAGACCGATTATATTTTTTACGTTCTAAACGTTCAGGCAAATGACGGTTCACATCATTTTTACGCGTCCGCAAATGAATTTGAAAAGGGTAAAGCGGAGTATCAGCGTTGGTTGGAGCAGCAGCGGCAGGAGAAACGGGAGCAGAACAATAGTGATAATTGACGTAGTTACATTTTGTAGTTACATATGTTAAAGTTTGTTTGGGATGAGAAGAAGCGGCTCAGGAATTTGGATAGACACGGCATCGATTTCGCCGATGTATACCGCTTATTTGATTTCGATCGATATTTGTTCGAAGACGACCGATTCGATTATGACGAGACGCGCTGGATCTCGTTCGGTCTTCTGTTTGGCGAAGTAGTTGTCGTAACCCATACCGAAACCGACGAACTTATTAGAATAATTTCGGTAAGAAGAGCTGAAAAAGATGAGCAAGAAACCTACTTTAAGCACATACGGGACTGACATAGAAAGGCTACGGAGCATGAAAGACGAAGACATAGACTTTTCGGATATTCCGAGGACCACGCCAGAGATGTGGGCGAAAGGGTTTGTAAGGAGGGGATTTAAGCCCGTTGCACCGAAAAAGCAACTAACATTGAGAATAGACCAAGACGTGATCGAGTTTTTTCGCACGCAGGGGCAGGGTTATCAGACAAAGATTAATCAGTTGCTTAGGGCTTATATGGAAGCCCACCAGGTCAAGTAGTTTTGCTGAACATGGCGCCCAAATCGATAAAGATCCTTATCTGCTTAGCGTTTGTATTCTCGGCCGCCAGTTTTTTCTCCTACACAATCTCCGCAGAGAGGGAACGTGTGGCATATTTTCAGGATCAGGAAGAGCGGCGGGCGAGGAATGACATCGTCTTTTCAGGCCCATACTGTTATCCGGATAAGCATCCTAACTTTCTTCTGTCGATTTCATTTCTAACCGCTTTGACCGCAGTTTCAATATTTTTTTCTCGTCGGCCGTATTTGTCTGCCGCCCTATCGTTTGCCGCCCTTTCCATGTTTCCCTACTGGTTTTATGATACGAAGAACGCGATTTCACAAGCCGAGAATGTACATGTCGAAGGCCTGGATTTTCTTATTATCGTGGCGGACCGTTCGATGTGGTGGTTTTCGCCCTGCTTGCGATCGTTGCGGTATGGCAAATTCGGACGCTTTCACATTTTCTCGTTAGCTCCGTCTGGCGCAAACCCACCTTCCCATAGATGATCAAACTCCTCGCACCCGACCTTGATGGAACGCTCCTTAACTCAAAGGGCAAGATTCCTGACGCAAATAAGATCGCAATTCGGCAGGCGGAAGAAATAGGTGTTCTCGTCACAATCGCGACTGGGCGGCGTTTTCGGGATGCGTTGCCGGTGGCGGCGGAGTTGGAATTCAACGCGCCGCTGATAACGCATAACGGGGCTTTGTTAAAGTATGCGGAGAGCTTTGAAACGGTCGCGGCTTCCCTTTTGAATCACGCGACAACGCTTGAAATATTGAGGGTTGGGAAGGCATTCGGCGGCGACGCTCTTGTCAGCGTCGATCCGCACGGGCACGGAACGCTGCTATTCGACACGATCTCAGACGACAATATTCCGCTGCAAAAATACATCGCATGGTCGGACAGGCTTCATGGGAACGAAAATGGAAAGTCGGCGGTTCATGTCGAGCGTCTTGAAGATACGGTCGGCGATAATGAGGTTATCCACATCTCCTTTTCCGGCGGGTGCGACTCTATGAAGGAAATGCACGGCGTGCTTGAGGATGAACTCGGCAAAACGGTAACGCTTCTCGCGACGATTTATCCGCACCTGGATTTCACACTTTTAGACATATTGCCTCCAAATGCGTCCAAAGGAACCGGCGTTGAGAAGCTTGCAAATCTAAACGACCTGCTGCCGGAGAATGTGATGACCATCGGGGATAATTATAACGACCTTGAGATGCTCGAATTCGCCGGAACTCCGGTAGTGATGGGAAATGCAGACCCAAGTTTGCTTGAACGCGAAGAATTTTATACAACATTAAGTAACGACGCAGACGGGGTGGCTGTCGCGATTAACAGGTATATTTTGAACCGGGAGAATTATTAGTGGCAAATCGAATTGCAGTTATCGAAACGAACAAAGGAACAATCAAATTTGAGCTTTTAGAAGCCGATGCTCCGAAAACGACAGAGAATTTCCGCATTCACGCGGGCAACGGCTATTACGACGGTGTGATTTTTCACCGCATTATTCCGAATTTTATGATTCAGGGCGGCGACCCGCTGGGCGAAGGTTACGGGGGCGAATCGGCGTGGGGAGGCAAATTTGACGACGAGATCGACCGCGATTCTGAACTTTACGCGGGCATTTACGACAAAGGCACGGTCGCGATGGCTAATTCCGGGCCGAATACGAATGGTTCGCAGTTTTTTATTATGCACATAGATTATCCGCTGCCGCCGAGCTACACAAAATTCGGTAAGCTGACGGAAGGTCAGGGAGTCGTGGATGCAATCGCCGAAGTTGAACGTAATTCGAACGACAAACCGCTTGAGCCCGTCGTGATGCATAAGGTTTATATTGAGGAATGTCCGCCTAAATGAGGGTTGTTTTGCAGCGGGTTTCCAGTGCTCGGGTAACGGTCGCGGGAGAAAAAGTCGGTGAGATCGGCAATGGAATTCTGATTTTGCTGGGTGTTTCCGTCAAGGACAAAGAAGCAGACGCGATTTACGTGGTCGAGAAGACGTTGAATTTGCGGCTCTTCGATGATGCCAACGGCAAGATGAATGACTCGCTTCTTGACGTGAGAGGCGAACTGCTGGTTGTTTCGCAGTTCACGCTTTACGGTGATTCACGGCGGGGCCGCAGGCCGTCATATATCGACGCCGCCCGCCCCGAAGAAGCGAAACAGCTTTACGAGTTTTTTGTAAACGAAGCACGTAAACAAGTTGCGAAGGTTGAAACCGGGCGTTTTCAGGCTATGATGGATATCGAATCGGTGAACGACGGTCCGGTTACATTATTGATCGATAGTGAAAGGATTTTTTGACGATTGAATATATGAGAATACGAGTGTTTCTTTTGATATTTGTTCTTAGTGTATTGGTCCTATCGTGTGGAGACGGGAAGCCCGCAAAGAATGCTGCAACAAAACCTGCCAAGGCTGCGGGTCCAGAGGTCAAGACCGGCGTGGCTCCGGTTGCCGATAGCGAGATAGCCGTGATCGAGATGGAGAATTCTTCTGCCTACGGAACGATAAAGATTGAGTTGTACTCGAACATCGCACCGAAAATGGTTGCGCAGTTTAAGCAGTTGGCCAACGAAGGTGTTTATAACGGCACCAGTTTTCACCGGATAAATCAAACGGTGGTTCAGGGCGGCGACCCGAATTCGAAAGACAGCGATCCCAATAATGATGGAATGGGTAACTCCGCTAAACTGAATGTTCCGGCTGAGTTTTCAGATATTCCATACGATACCGCGATCGTCGGTGCCGCACGCCAAGGCAATGACGTGAACTCACAAAACTCGCAATTCTTCATCATGCTGAAACGTGAGGCGGGATTTGATAAAAATTACACTATCTTTGGGAAAGTGATTGAGGGGATGAATAATGTAAAGACAATTTCGGGCGTTTCCCCAAAAGAAGGTGAACGCCCGCTTGAAGCGATAAGAATTAAGACGCTTACGATTCAGCCGAAGAATTAGCCGCTTGAAGAATAAGCTCGCGTAGCTCAGTTGGATAGAGTGCTTCCCTCCGAAGGAAGAAGTCGCAGGTTCAAATCCTGCCGCGAGTACCATAAAGAAGAGGGCGCCGAGTTGACGCCCTCTTTTCGTTACTGTTGACGATCGCCGGTTGAGGCCGTCCTGACCTTTAACATCGGGTCACCTATCAGTGCCCACGAATACCTCACGTCCACCCCGCCCGGAATCGCGATCTTTGCATCATTGATGAGATCGCCAAGCCGTTCTATGGGGCTGACGCCGAGCTTCAAATAGAACCGCGTTGCCATCAGTTCCTGGTCAAATGGCGTCGTCTCTCCGGTCGATGCCCATGCGGCAACAGCACCACCATTCGTAGAGTCCAGAAGATTCTCCGCCAGGCTCTTGAAATTCGCGTGGTTGAAGAAGCCGTTCAAGCAGGTCAACATCGTGAAGATTGATTGATTATTGGCATTTGTCATTTGAGGGACATTATTGCTTGAGAAGAAACTCACGTTCGCCCAAGTCCCAGTTGCTCCGTGGCCGGAGTAATTGACAATATATTTGCCTGTGTTCATCGAGTTTAGAAGCAGTGTCTGCGGAGTATCGGGCGGTGCCGGCGTGTCGCTGCGGCCGATCATCGTCACCGGAACACTCGGCGGCAGCTGATTTCGGATGCGAGTGCTAATTGCCTGGAAATCATAGTTGTTATTTACATCAAACAAGTCATAGGCAAAAAGGACGCCTCTGCTCTGCATTGTTGCGGCCGCTAGTTCGTAAGCCGTAACCTTTGCGAGGGCATTTGTCACAGACTGCGTGTCCCTGGCAGGGATGCGGCCAACCGCCATCTCCGACAAACCGTCGTTGTTAAAATCCGCTAGATAGTCGTCACTTGCGGTCTCGGTAAAAACCGTATTCACTATGCGCGTCGGCACGAGATTGTTGAAACCAAGCCCCTGATAGTTCCTGGAATCGTAAGAAGCATCCCCGATCAGCAAAACGTAAGCTGGTGCGGTCTGCCAGTTGTCGGCGGCATATTCGAGAAAACTCTTAATTGAATCGGAGCTGAGGACTCCATAGTTGAATTCGTCGTAGATCTCGGACACCTCAACAACCTTAACTGTAAAGCCTTGTCCTCGCCGGTAATTGGCCCAATTTTCAGACTGTGTCAAAAAGTTCTTGTGCGAAATGATCACCAGGTTCGCCGCATTCGACTGAACCGAAAGCATCGCGGGATCGTTAGCGCTTACCGAAACGACGGGTAACAGGCCAGTGTCTTCGACGGCCACCATCGACCGACCGCGTCCCGCCGGCATGGTAACTCCGAACGTGGAACCGTCCTGCAAAACGTTCAGGTTTGAATACAATACTGGTGAGCTTTCCGCCGTCATGTCGAATACCCTGACATTCTGCGACGAAAAGCCTTCCAATTGAGAAATCCTCGAGTTCTGCGTGTAAAAGCTCAATCGGTTCTGGGTAGCGCGATGTTTGCGTCCAAATCCGATGCTGATCGAGTCAAAGAAACTAAAATCCGTTGATGCGCCGATCGCACGGAACACGATGCTGTTTGCGCCTTCGCGAAGGAAAGACGTAGGAATTACGTATTGTTTCGAAAAGGGAGCCCGTGAATTTCCGTTTGCCGACGCAAGTGTTTCTCCGTTCAAGATGACCTGAACCACATGAGGGTCGAACGAAAATCCTTGAAAATTAAGCTCCATGGTTGAGTTCGGCGCGGTGAAATCGACGCCCGTAAGAGTAAAATTGACAGGGAGGGAATTACTAAGAGTGGTTATCGATACGCCCCAATAGTTTTCGGCGTCGCCATTTAAAACCTGATTTACGTAATTGGTTCGCTCCTTTTGCACGAACGTCTGCGAATAATTCGGAGTGGTGACGGTTCCCGCAGACGGGCGGGCACTACGCGTTTCAATTCGTTTGCCTGCAGCGGGGCCCGACACGAGGTAATACATTCGTGTGTCGCTTTCAGGAGTGTCGATTCCCCTTCCAAAGAATTCTATGTAGTCGGCGTTGGGCCCAACGATCATCGCTTGCTCGACGCCTTCAACGTAAAGCTGCCACAAACTCGAATTGCCGTTCACATTGTAACCGGCGGCCTGAAGCTCTGCTTTGCTCACTCGGTGAAAACCTTCCCTGCGAACCCCGATCCTCGCACCCGGCTGGGCAATGGCCCATTGATGCGTAGCCAAGTCAGCGGCAGGCCGATTGAGACTGACCTCTTTCGCAAGAGTCCTCGGAAGTTCCAGTTTATTCAAAACTAGCGAGGAATTAGACTTAGCATCCCCAATTTGACGGTTTAATTCGACGGAATTTTCAGAGCCAATCGTTTTCAAGTTAGCGACGTACTCAGGTGAAACGGTTTCGGAAACAACTGTCTTCCCGTCCATCTGAAGGCTCTGGACGTAATATGAGCCTTGAGCGTTGCCATCGCCATCGAAAAGGGAGTATTGGTTGCCGCTGGTTCGGCTGGCACCATAGGTCGCAGCCGATCCAAGTACAGCCTCCTGCGAAACCAAATTTAAACCGCTTCCGTCATTCCGGTATACATAAAAACCAAAATTGTTGGTTTCGGCGGCCATTTCCCATTTGATCAGCACACCCGTGCCTTCTGTATACGCACGAATCTCACCAAAACGGTTCGACGCTTCCTGCGCATTTATTTTTGGCTCACGCGAACGGCGGCCTTTCTGGGCAAATGCCGGGATTCCCGAACTAATAAATACGATAAAAAGAAGGCAGAGTGAAATTATTTGTTTCATTGCTAAATGCTCCTGGGAGTTAAGGGCTTTCGGTCATTATGACCGCACAACTGATTAACTTACTATTTTTCTACTGTAAATCCAACACTTTTTTTACTTCAGGTTAGGGTGCAAGCGGCTCTATGAGATACTTTCCGCGACGGACAAATAAACCGAAACGCCCCGAAATCAAGATACCAATCGTCAACGAGAATATTCCCGGACTTGAAATCAGCTTATAAGTTCATCTATAAGGCGTTAGTCGTTGTACGCCATATAGTTTCAATAAACCAGTCTGGCCCGCCTCGATACCAAAGTTTAAGCCGCTAAAAGCTGCCGGAGAACGTATTGGAGAATGCCGCCGCCTTTGTAATATTCCAGTTCGATCGGCGTATCGATCCGCAGCGTTAATAGTGTCTCGATCGTTTCTCCGTTTGCCCGATTTATTTTTAATGTTACATCCTGCATCGGCCTCACAGGAGCACTCTCAAGTCCGGTAAGATCAAATGTTTCGGATCCGTCCAGATTAAGGGTCGCAGCCGACTGCCCGTCCTTAAATTGCAGCGGAAGCACACCCATGCCGACAAGATTCGAGCGATGTATCCTTTCAAACGATTGCGTTATCACGGCCTTGACGCCCATCAGCTTAGTTCCTTTCGCCGCCCAATCGCGAGAGCTTCCCGTTCCGTATTCGCTACCTGCAAAGATCACGAGCGGCGTTTCCGACTCGCTATACTTCATTGCGGCATCGTAAATCGACATCTCTTGCTCCCCTCCTGCCAGAGGAGGGATGGCAGCCGCTTCGGCTGACGGGGTGGTGGGAGGAACACCCGAGTAACATTTCGTAACACCGCCTTCGACGGGGGCAACCATAAGGTTTTTTATCCTGACATTAGCGAATGTTCCTCGTAGCATTACCCGGTCGTTCCCGCGACGCGAACCATATGAGTTAAAATCCTGAGGCTCGACGCCCTGTTGTTGTAAATAAAGGCCCGCCGGGGAGTTCGCCTTGATCGCACCGGCAGGCGAGATATGATCGGTAGTCACCGAATCACCAAATATCGCCAGGGCCCTTGCTCCATTAAAGTCGGAAAAGCTTCCCGTTTCCATCGAAAAATCTTCGAAGTACGGCGGCTCCTGAATATAGGTCGAACTGGCGTCCCATTCGTAGACCTGGCCTGTGCTCGAAGCAATGTCATTCCAGAGCGGGTTCTTCTCGGCAAATTCGCTGTAAAGCCGCCTGTACGTTTCCGGATCGAACGCAGTCTGCAAATACTCTTTCACCTCATCCAGCGAGGCCCAAATGTCTTTTAGAAAGACATCGCTCCCCTCAGCGTCCTGTCCAAGCGGATGAAGGTAAACATCCTTTATCACCGTGCCGGCAAGCGCATAGGCGACGACAAGCGGAGGCGACATTAGAAAATTCGCCTTAATATTTTGATGAACTCGGGCCTCAAAATTCCGATTTCCCGACAAAACTGACGCGGCGATTATGTCGTTCTCAACAACTTCTTCCTCTATCGCGGCGTCGAGCGGACCGGAATTGCCGATGCAAGTCGTGCAGCCGTAGCCGACCAGATTGAATCCGATCTCATTCAGATACGGCTGGAGACCGGTTTTCTCCAAATACTCGGTTACGACCCGCGAACCGGGAGCAAGCGAAGTTTTGACGAAAGGCGGCACCTTCATTCCCTTTTCAACCGCTTTTTTCGCGACGATACCGGCAGCGATCATCACAGCAGGATTTGATGTATTAGTACAGGACGTGATCGCGGCTATCAGAACGTCTCCATGCCCGATCGTAGTACTGATCGTCGGATAGTCTTCTGCGCTGACCTCGACACGATTTGGTGTCGGGCGATTGTTCATCATCTCGATCTCGGTCTGGACACTTGTATTATCGGGAGTTGTGGAATCATGGATCGACTCGGGAATCGATTTCGCACTTTGTTCGCCGCCGCCTATGGCGATTGCCGTCGTGCTACCCATAACGGTCATGTAACGCTTTTCCAGATCATCCGCAACCTTGCCGTAACCGCCATCGGCAACCGGTTTGCTGAACAGCTCAATAAATCTGTCATCGAGATTCGAAAGATCGATGCGGTCCTGCGGGCGTTTCGGCCCCGCAACGGAAGGGTTGATAGTTTCAAGACTGAGTTCATAGACCGTTGAATAATCAACCTCTCCGTCCTTCGGAATCCCAAACATTTGCTGTGCCGTGTAATAATTCCTGATCGTATCGATCTGCTCGGCCGTTCTGCCGGTTGCCCTGAAATATTCGAGCGTTTTCTCGTCAACACCAAAAAATCCCATCGTGGCTCCGTATTCGGGGGCCATATTTGCGATTGTTGCTCGATCGGTTGCATGCAATGCCGCCGCACCTTCGCCGAAGAATTCAACGAACTTACCGACGACGTTCGCTTTTCTGAGCATCTCCGTGACGCGCAACACGAGATCCGTAGCCGTGGCTCCCTGCGGCAGTTCGCCGGTCAGGTGGACGCCAACAACGTCCGGCGTCAGAAAATATACCGGCTGGCCAAGCATTCCAGCCTCAGCCTCGATGCCGCCGACGCCCCAGCCTACTATGCCGAGACCGTTGATCATCGTAGTGTGGGAATCGGTGCCAACCAGCGAATCCGGGAAATACACGCCGTCTCTTTCAAACACTCCCTTCGCAAGATATTCGAGATTTACCTGATGCACGATGCCGATTCCGGGCGGTATGACACTGAAACCATTGAACGCCTGCGTTCCCCATTTTAGAAAGCGGTATCGCTGCTCATTGCGCTTAAACTCCATCTCGGTGTTGCGCATGTACGCAGTTTCACTGCCGGCATAATCGACCTGTACCGAATGGTCGATCACAAGATCGACTGGGACAAGCGGCTCGATGACCGCCGGGTCCTTGCCCATTCGAATTACAGCCGAGCGCATCGCCGCTAAGTCAACCAAAAGCGGCACACCGGTAAAATCCTGCAAAACAACGCGGGCGACGACGAACGGAATCTCTTCTGTTCGCTCGCTTTCAGCGATCCATCCAGCAAGGGCCTTTACATTGCCTTCACTGATCTTCTTCCCTCCATCATAATTTCTTAGGACCGACTCGAGAACGATCCGAATCGAGATCGGCAGCCGGGAAATCTTTCCGAGCCCTTCTTTTTCCATCTGAGGAAGAGAATAAAATACCCCGTCCTGACCGCCGCCGGTCTTAAAAGTTTGCCGGGAATTGAAAAGATTGTGTGTCATAATGTCGGTATTAATTAAACAGTCAATATTCGCCGGAACGCGTCAATGAAACGAGTATTTTACCACAAATAACTCGCGACCTCAGAACCGCGGCCCTTTACCGTTTCGACCTGTTCTGAGGTCGCTTAGTCTATTAAGCCAACGGTGTTTTAAAGCTTTCGGTGCGATGAATTCGGTAATGCCGGTTGTGTGATGCTGCCTTCCGTCGGCTAATGTAAGTGTGATCGAGCTTAGAAAACGAAGATAGTAAAAGCTTGAGTCAATTATTTTTAGCGGCTTCGAGTCGAGTTGAATGCCGTCCTCCGAAACCATGCGCAGGTTTGTTGGATATCGAATTCCAAATTTATCGCGAGCGTGGTTCTGCTCTTCGTAACCGACTTCACGGGTCTGGAGCTCGCCGTCTCTAATAATAAACAGCTTTGTGCTAGGGTTATCGTCGCCGATTTCGTTGTAGCGATAAAAAATGGCGGTGCAGTCAGCAAAATGAGCCCGGCCCCAATGCCAATCGCGGACCGTTTTTGCGAGCCATCTGTTGTCCAGATTGTGATCATGATAGCCAGTGCCGCGAAAAGTCTTAACGTCAAGATTGCGGCCAATTGAATCGACGACCGTGATCTTGCCGCTAACATCAGAACGCGGTGCGACCATGTTCCAGCAATGTGACGACTCTTCGTAACAAAACGGGGCAGATTCGAAATCGGATTCGATCGAAAGCCACTCGAAATCGGCTTTGAGGCGGCGATTTCTGGACAGCGGAACGTCAAGCGAAACCACATAACCAGAACCGTACGAAGCCGATTCGTAGCGAAAGGAATTTTTGCCGATACGGCACTCCGGAGCATTCTCATTAGCGGCAAATTGGTCGACCGGATATTCATTTACCGCTTTATATACTTGCTTGCCGTCGCGGTAATAGGTAATTGAGACGGCCGGAAATCGTTGATTTTTCGATTCCGTCGCCAATCCATTTGCTCTTGCCTTGTCAGTTGCGTTATATCGCGGCGAATAAATAAAATTGTCCAGGAATACGATCACTACAGCTTCTTTCCCGTCATCTGAGAGCGCGTCGAAATACCACCATTCGTATGCTTTTGGATCTTTTTGGGGATGCCAAACGTCAGCTGCTATGCTGGACGAGAACACAAACCTTTCCGTGGATACTCTTTGCGACGCCAAGTCAGTTTCCTTATTCTTCGCTGATTTACTTAAAGCTTGATAAAAGAATCGCAAAAAGATAAAAATATGGCAAACTTTGCCGTCCAAAATGAATCTGTGTGAATGCAAAAGACTCTTCCCCAAACTTTCCGCAACAGAGGAGTTTAATGAATAAAATAAACACAGTCGTATTGTCGGTGTCCCTGGTTTTTACCGTCTTGTTTACCGTGGCTTGTCCGGAACGCGTTTCGATCGCAGATATCGAGGCCAATCCGGCGAAGTATCAGAACAAAGAAATCGCCATTGCCGGAACAGTAAGAGACAGCTACGGCATTTCAATTCCCGGCACGCCTGTTCAGGGCGGAGCTTACAAGATCGATGACGGCACGGGATCGATCTGGGTTATCAGCGAGACCACCGTTCCGACCAAGGGGGCGCAGATCGGGGTGAAAGGCCTGGTCGGAAATGGCGTCAATTGGAAAGGGCGGAATTACGGACTTGGTATGTACGAAAAAGATCGCCGTTTTAAAAAGCGGTAGAATTTCGCCGATGTCCGGGTGACAAGCGGCGGCGGGCGGGCTAAAATCCGCAATGCCGCATGAAGACCTTCATCGAAATTTTTGACAAGCATTTTCGCATGATTCATGAAAGATCGTGTGAATTTGCGGCGCTTATCCCGCATGATCGCCTTTTTTGGAAGCCTCCGGCGACCGAATCTTATTCTTGCGGTGAGTATTTGCTGCGTTCGGCGGCGGCGGTTGAACAGACGTTTGGCGGGATAACTACCCGGCTTTGGGACGATCCCTTCGAATGGACCTTGCCTGAACAACTTGCGACACATGACAAGATAGTTGAATATCTGGAGGAGGTTGAAGCGACGCGGAATAAGGGTTTCGCATACTTCGGTTCCGACGCAGATCTCGCCCGGGAGATACCAGCGCCGGAGGAAATGATGCCGATCCTTCAGCTTTTGCTGGAGACTGCGTCGCGAGCCGGGCATTTTCAGGGACGTGCATTTGCCGTATTCCAAACTTTTTCGACCGTTAGATTACCCCTCCTTTAATCGTTACAAATTTTGCATTGCGAACTTTTTCGTGCAAGAATTCGTTTGAGATGGAGTCTTAAAAAGTACCGCTTTTTCTGGAGAGAACAAATGCATTGCCCCCGTTGCGGCCAACAACAGGTTTCGGTTGAAACAAAGTTTTGTTCAAGATGTGGATTTCAGCTTGGGTTGGTCAGCGAGTTGCTGGCGAACGGCGGTTTTCTGCCCCAATTAGCGGAACTCTATAAGGGCAGAAGTGCACTTTTTACTCGTAAGAATGGAGTGATATTCAGCATATTGTGGTTTATTCTTTTTGTAATGATGATCCCGGCGTTCTTCGGTATCGCGAACGCCGAAGACGCCGCCGGCGTATCCGCGGTGTTCGGGCTTTTTACGACCTTAATGTTTCTGATCATCTCACTCGGATTTCTCAAAAAGGCCCCAAAACCATATGAGATTCGTTCCGTCGAAGCCGCAACTTCTCCATCTCCTCTCTATGGCCAACCTAATGTCGCAGCTCTGCCGCCGCAGCGGCAACAGCCCGCGACCGACTACACCGCTCCGGGCGCCGGATCGTGGCGGGCACCGGATACGGGCGATCTTGTTCGAGGAAGCGTTATCGAGGGCACAACAAAGCTATTAAAGAAAGACCGCGAAAATTAATAGCCGATTGCTGCCCCGTCGCTTCGCGAATCAATAGCACCAAGCCGCACTCCATCCTTGCCGATCATGATCCCCGTAGCCGACGCGATGTTCCCCGGGCGCGGTTCGAATTTGTGTCCATAGCCGGACAATATGCTCATCGTGTCAGCCGAAACGCCAAACTGCTCGTACATTATCTCGTCAGGCAGCCATTGGTGGTGAATTCTAGGGGCATCGATTGCCTGCTGGATGTCCATCTCGAAATCGATCACGTTAATGACTGACTGCATCACGGCGGAAATGATCCTCGGACCGCCTCGCGCTCCGAGAGCAAACCAAACGGTTCCGTCTTTTTTCAGAACGATGGTCGGCGTCATTGAAGACAACGGGCGTTTGCCGCCTTCTACCTTATTGCGTTCGCCCTGGATCAGCCCGAAAAGATTTGGTTTGCCGGGCCGGGCCGCAAAATCGTCCATTTCATCATTGAGCAGAACTCCCGTGCCTTTTGCGGTGACGCGTGAACCGTAAAGGTCGTTGATCGTATACGTGTTCGAAACAGTGTTGCCGTCCGAATCAATAACTGTGTAGTGCGTGGTTTCGGTTCCCTCAACGCTAACGATCGCACCCGGCTTCAGTTCGCTGCTCGGTGTTGCGTGTTTTAGATCGAGCTTCTCACGTCGTTTCGCAGCGTATTCTTTGTTGATCAGAATCGCGGCGGGAACATCCGCAAAATCCGGGTCGGCCATATACTCCGCGCGATCCGCGAACGCCCGCCGGGACGCTTCCGTGTATAAATGAAGCTCAGCCGCCGAATTATGCCCCATCGCCTTAATGTCGTAGGCCTCAAGCATATTCAGCACCTGCAGCATGACGATCCCGCCCGAGCTTGGCGGAGGCATCGTTAGGATCTCGTGACCACGGTAATTTCCTCGCAGCGGCTCGCGTTCCTTTGCCACATAATTTTTCAGATCTTCGAGTGTGATCAGACCGCCGTTTGCCTTCATGTCCGCCGCGATCAGTTCGGCCGTTTTCCCTGTGTAGAATTCCTTAGCACCCTGAGACTGAATACGCGCCAGCGTGGCACCTAAATCCGGCTGTTTGAACAAGTCGCCCTCTTTGTAAAAACTTCCATTGTTAAGGAAGATTCGGTTGCTGTCTGGGTACTTAGACAGATGTTCCTTGTAACCAATAAGCAGTTCCGCCAGGCGATAACTCAAAACATAGCCCTTCTCGGCAAGCTGCCGGGCGGGTTCCACCAGTTGGCTCCAGCTAACCTTTCCGGAGCCGTGCTTCTTGTAGGCAAGATCGAAACCGGCAAGTGTTCCCGGAACGCCAGAAGCCCGATAACCAATCGTTGAACCGCCTTCTCCTCGTATCAAATTTCCATCCTTATCGACAAAAATGTCACGGGTCGCCGCTGCAGGGGCCATTTCGCGGTAATCGATCGAAAACGCCTTACCATCCTTTTGCCTAATAAGCATAAAACCGCCGCCGCCGATATTCCCCGCCTCAGGGTAAACGACTGCCAATGCCAGACCGACCGCAATTGCGGCATCTACCGCGTTTCCGCCTTTTTTCAAAATGTCCACGCCGATTTTCGAAGCCAATTCATGCTGCGAGGCAACCATTGCATGCCGGCCGCGAACCGGTGCGGGCGAGCCGTAGACAGGTGAATTGACCAGAAGGCCCGCACTAAGCAGCGAGGCAAAAACCAGGTAAGCTGAAAGCAGCCTTATTCGAATGATATTCATGATCGAACTTTACCAAATTTCCGCCGATTTGATAATTCTATGGACGATTTCGACGTTCGTTTAGAGGCGGTCTTGACCGCCGGATTCTAAAACGGGCGGTCAAGACCGCCTCTAAACGGTTGGATAATAGTAATTAACTATTGGGCAAATAATCTTAAGCGATTGTCGGCGGCTTTCAAAATATTCTTAAAAACGCTATATTCAGTTCTTCAGTCAGCCAAATTCCCTGAAATATTTTTTGACGATGATCGACGGCGACAGTTGCGGTAATGCTTATTTCACGCCTAACACCGAAACATTTGGCGCGTGCTTCGCGAACCTATTTCTCGCGCTTCCGCCGGAATCTATCTGACTATCGACTTTTTGCCTACCTTGCCATTCTTGGTCCAGGAATAATAGCAGCCAACGCGGGAAACGACGCAAGTGGGATCGCGACGTATTCGAGCGCCGGTGCAGGTTACGGATACACACTTCTCTGGGTATTCATTCCAATGACGATCAGCCTCATTGTGGTTCAGGAAATGTGCGTGCGTATGGGCGCCGTCACTGGCCAGGGCCTGGCCGATCTCATCCGCGAACAATTCGGCGTTCGTTGGACGGCCTTTGTTATGCTCGCCCTTCTGATTGCGAATACAGGCGTTATTATTTCTGAATTTGTCGGGATCGCACAAGCGTCGGAGTTGCTGGGTGTTTCGCGATTTATCGCAATTCCGCTTGCCGGCGGATTTATCTGGTGGCTCGTCGTCAAGGGATCACAAAAGCGGGTCGAGCGGGTTTTTCTCGTGATGTCGCTCGTCTTTTTCGCCTATCTGATCTCAGCATTTCTAGCGGAGCCCGACTGGTCGGAAGCGGGAGCGGGATTTGTCGGGCCGACTTTTAGTCTCGATACGGTCTATCTCTTTACGATAATGGCACTTATCGGTACGACAATTACCCCGTTCATGCAGGTTTTTGTACAGTCGTCGGTGGTTGAAAAAGGCATGGACAAAGACGATTTGCCTCTGGTAAGAGCCGACGTGGTCGTCGGAACGATATTCGCCTGTACCATAGCGGCATTTATCATGATCTCGACAGCGGCGACGCTGCACTCACAAGGCATATTCAACATTGACTCCGCCGGAACCGCCGCCGAATCGCTTGCTCCGATCGCCGGACAATATGCCAAATACCTGTTTGCCATCGGACTGTTTGGAGCGGCGATGCTGGCGATGGGCGTTTTGCCCCTCTCAACCGCCTATTCGATCAGTGAGGCTTTGGGATTTGAGAAAGGACTGTCCCGGTCATTTCGGGAAGCTCCAATCTTTCTCGGCGTATTCACGGTTCTCATTTTGATCGGCGGAATTGTTGCGATGATCCCCGGCATCCCGCAGATCAAGCTTCTTCTTTTTACCCAATGCGTGAACGGACTTCTGCTGCCAATTATTCTTGGTGCCGTCGTCTCGCTGGCGAATAACCGCGAGATCATGGGTGAGTACAAGAACGGCATTTTCCTGAATATCCTCGCCTGGACCATCACTTTGACTGTGTCTGTGCTGTCGCTTTTATTGATTGGAAAAACGATTGCTGATATGTTTTAGCTCGGAAATTCTATGCCCTCTTTGGAATTGCAAAAGAAAGCGGTCTTTTTCGTAATCTTTTCGGGTGTCATCACGCTCGTGTTGGTGCTTCTGCCGTTTATCGAAAGTGGGATTCAAAGCTACGTCATGTCGCAATTCGGGTTGGCGGTCTCTCCGGACGGTAACGTCATATCGACGGATGGCGTGCCGCCAAGCATGATGACGGTGACGTCGATTGGCCTGGTTCTAAATCTGTTTCTTATAATTAAGATCGTGCTCTGGATGGCCTTGGTCATATCCGTTGTGCGATTTCTTGCCTTTCTGATCTTTAAGACCGCGTTTCGGAACTCTAACCAGTCTGAGATCTCATCGCTGCTGAAGACGGTAATTTCAATAGTTGTCTATATTTTGGCCTTTTTCATAATTTTTCAGTCGCAGTACCCAAATGTTCAGTTAGCTCCATTATTCACGGGATCGACGATCATCGGAATCGTTGTCGGACTCGCATTGCAGGATACACTGGGCAATCTATTTGCCGGAATCGCGTTGCAGGCAGATCAGGCGTTCCAGGTCGGGGATGTGGTTTCGATCTCTAATCGCAACGGCGGTGTCGTCGAGACCGTTTCTTGGCGTGGCGTCAAGATTCGCACGTTTCAGAATAAATTGCTTGTCATGAGCAATTCCGCAATGGGTAAAGAAACTATTGAGGTGGCCCCGCGTGAAAATCTGAACGCACGGCTCGTCTTTTTCAATACGCTCTACGTAAATTCTCCCTCTAAAACCATCCAAATGGTTCGGGAGGCAGTCCGGCAGGTCGAAAATGTTTCACCGAAGATCCGCCCGATCGTCAGAATCATGAATCTTGGCGAAAGTAGCATCGATTGGGAAGTTAAATACTGGGCCGAAGACTATTCGAAGTTTAATGACACGGATGCCCTTATCCGGCAGCGTATCTGGTACGTTTTCAACCGCGAAAAGATCGATTTTGCCTTTCCGACTCGTACGCTCCACATTGCGCCGAAAACCGTCGAAGCAACCCCCGATGAGTTTGTGAATTCAACCTCGGAACGATTGAACCGAATCGCGATATTCGCTCCGCTATCGGACGACGAACTGGAAAAGCTCGCGACAGCGTCAAAGGTGCGGGTCTATGCTCCGGGCGAAGCAATCGTGCGCAGAGGTCAGGAAGGAAATTCGATGTTCGTGATAACCCGCGGTTCGGTAGAAGTGCAGATCTTGCAAGGCAGCGAGGTGAAGACGATAAATACTCTTCGCGAAAACGATTATTTTGGAGAAATGAGCCTCCTCACCGGCGAACCGCGCACCGCGACGGTAGTTGCCGTCGATGAAACTGAAGTCGTTCAGATAAATAAAAGTGCTCTCAAGCCAATCTTTGAAGTTAACCCCGACCTCGTAAAATCGATATGCGATTTAATTGAGGAGCGGAGAGTGCTTCTCAGCGCCGACATCAAGGAAGAGAAAATAGGCGAAAAGAAGCGGGACAAAGGCGTGCTGATCTCGATTCGAAACTTCTTCGGACTCAAATAACTACTGAACGTTCTTGTCGTAAATGTCTTGTAGGACTTCGGTTATAGGCTTACGATCGGCATACGGGTCTTTTTTTAACCCATTCGAATTATCCCTTCTATTACGAGTGTCAGGCGGTGACGATGAACCGTTGGACGGAGCGATTGACCGTTCAAAGGCGTCGAATGTTGTATCGGTCACACTGCGGCGGGGCAGTTCCTGCGACCGTTCCGGCAGCGGTGAGCGGCCATCGTCTTCTGTTCTTGAGTTATCACCGTTTGCCGTAATGGTTTTCGCTAAAACCGATCGGCTCTCGTCCAGTAACGCCTTGCCTCGCAGCTTGCGCGCCCTTTCCAATGCACGAATCGAGGCGGACGTTAACGGAGCATCGGCCGGGTCGCGCTCGATCTTTCGCAAAACCTTTACGTAGTTTCTCAGCTCTTGGGATGGATAAACGTAAGCAGACTCATTCGAGGTTTCGTTTTCAACCACTTGTGAAAGGCAGTTGACCGCTGATTGATGATCGCCGATTTTGTGATAGAGCGCTCCGAGAGCAAAATAAACCAGCGGTGGAGCACCGCTCATCCTGTTCAAGATCGTTTCGCCGCGCGTTATCGAATCCTTTAACTCAAAACCGAACCAATTGCGGCCATCGTCGCGGAGCATCTCGTTCGCCGATAAATAGAACTCGAAAACATCCCGAGTTTCGTTTCGCGAACCCGAGGCGAACATTTTGAAAAGGAAGTAGGCAAAAATACCGAAAAAGAAGATTACGAAGACCGGAAAGCCCGCGACAAGAAGCATCGAGGCGACAACGCCGAATGCCAGAAAATACTGGCCCTTGTCCTTTATCGAACTCGGGCCTTTTTTTTGAATTCTGTTTTCGCTCACAATTATTAAGGCAAGCCCACGGCAGACGCGAGGCCAGTTTATTCGCTCGCCTCGGCCTTCGGTCCGCTCTTTTTCGCGGTTGTTTTCGAGCCGGCCGCAGCTTTTGACTTTGCCGTCTTCGCCGCCGGTTCGTGTTCCTCTGGACGAGCCGATTTCTTGCCTGCCTCTTCTTTCTTGAGTCCAAATTCGGCCATGACATCCATTACCTTGTCAAAAACCAGGTAAGGCGAATTCATGACGAAGGATACGGTCTCGCTAAAAGCCATCGCCTCAAGCTGAACGAGTTCCGCTATCTTTTTTTCAAGCGGCAATTCGGCAAAATCTTTTCTGTACTGGTCGCTCTGAGCTTCCGGCGTAGGTTCTTCAGCGGCATTCTCTTTTTTCTCGGTAGTCATAATTACTAGATCTCCCGCGGTTTCGATTTTCGTCTGACATGCAAGTCTTTCATCCGTCTTACGACCATGAGATGAAAAATGTTCTGCCTCGCGCGTTGTTAAGGGCGACATGTTCTCCGCTCCGCTCGCGACCACCACTGAACAAAAATGAATGTCTTCGTCCTGGATACAATCGTCTTCGAATCGGACGCCGAACCTTTTCGCGGCGTCTGCAAGATAGCTGCCGACCGCGACGATTCCTTCGCGGCCTTCCGGTTTGAATAAAATTTGTGTCACAGACATCCTTAACTCCCCGCTTTCAACCATGACTTACCGATTTCATCCGCACTCGAGGCTGAGCTCCCGAAGGCGTACTGTGAGCTTCGCTCTCCATCTTCTGACATTCCGAGCAAATGCCCCACATTCGCAGACTGTGATGCGTCGGACGGAACCCAAGTTTGTCCGCCATTTCGTCCTGCATCGATTCGATTGCCTGCGAAAAAAACTCGATAACCTTTCCGCACTCCGTACAGATCATATGATCGTGGTGATCGTGGTTGTAATGATGTTCGTAATAGGTCTTGTTGTCGCCAAACCTTACTTCGCGTGCAAGTCCGGCCTCGGTCAACAGCTTTAACGTGCGATAAACTGTGGTGTGGCCGACGGTCGGATCGTCTTTTTGCACAAGCCAGTAAAGGTCTTCACTGGTTAAATGCTCCTCGGTTCGCAGAAACATCTCCAATATCAGATCACGCTGCGCTGTCCGGCGAAGCCCTGATCTTTGGATGTGTTCAAGGAAAATTTCCTTCTCCTTTTTGAACTCTTCTTTCTTCTTAGCCATAGTCACGAGTCTTGCTGAGAATACATTTTATCACTTGGCTGTTCGCAGCGCTAACAATATCCCATCTCTTATCTTCCGGATATCATTTGTATCCTGTCCTTCGAGTTCAGCAAGATCTAAAGATCGGTTACCCAAGTTCAAGTAAACCTGGAGTGTTTCACCCGAAACACTTTCCTTCAATCCGTCTAAGTGTCTTTCGAATGCCGAAACATCCGCCCGTGCAAACGTTCCAGTCAAAGCCTTTGCATTGCTCTGGCCCTCCAGATTTTCTAATGTGCTTTTTATCAGCGGCATCAAAATGCGCTTAGCCTCGTCAGGTTCGACCCCGCATTTTGTCAGCATTTCGACGGCGACGTCCACCAAGGCTACAAGATGGCCGGACGCGGTTACAGCGGATGCGTGATAGAGCGATTTGTGCCGCGTAGCGATCGAAAATGACTCACCGCCGAGACTTGCCACAATTTCTTTCGCGACGGCGACCGCATTATCCTGGCCTTCAACGCAATAAAATGCCCCGGCGAAACTTTTGCTCCCGCGAATCGGGTCGCTGATCGATACGAGTGGATGGATTGAGCCGGTGTAGCAGCCTACCCGAGTCAAGTCGGACAATATCTCAGAAGAAAGTGAGCCACTGGCGTGAAATACCGATGAGCCGGCTTTTACTTTCGAAGCGAGACGCGTGGAAATCGCGGCAATCTCCGGGTCTGCTGATGTGATAAATATGATGTCGGAATTAAGAAATTGAAGGTCCGCGAATGAGATCAGGTGGGCTGAAGAAGAGATTAGGCTGAGAATATCCGGGCTGACAGGTTCGGATCGGTAGATAAGGTTTTCAACTTCGTAACCTGCTTTTGAAAGCGCAAGCGCAAGTGCGCCTCCCATTCGTCCGATACCGATAATGGACACGCTCTCCATACTCTAGAATATAGCGGAAACGCGTGGAAGTGAAAACTAACCGGCGATGGTAGAAAGGGAAACGACTTACCCAATTCTAAATATTGATTAAGACGGCATCATCGACAAATTCGTCTGAGAGATCGTCGGCAGTCTTAGAAGCACTTGATTTCGGCCCGGCCCTACGCGATGTTGATTTAGAGCCGGAGTATTTGCCCTCGGCCGGGCGATCGCCAAATATTTCACGCAGAAGCTTCAGCTGAAGATCGGTAAACGACGGGATATCGCCTTCTTTGTTCAACGCCAATACGAGCTGCTTTGATGCTTCCTGAAGCTCCTGGTCGGATGTTTTGTCTGAAAACGCTTCGAGTGACTTGACCAGATCATCGCTATTTTTCGCCAGCGTTTTACGGAAAGATCGGAGGCCTTCGCGGATCGTATCATTGAGCGCATTGGGAAGGTGATTACAATCAACACTTTTGTTCAGGGAGAAACTACAAACGCAGAATGGTTGTGTCTCCAGCATCTGTTTCACGTCGATACGGCAGTCCAATTCGTTTATCCGCCGACGATATTCGCTGGCATCGCTTATGTAGTGCGGTTCAAAGATAGAAACTCCCGAAAGCATTTCAAATTCCCACCACTGATCGCTTCTCAAGATCTCGTCTAGCTGCGACTTAAGGTCTGGCGATCTCATTACAGCGGCGTGCTGGGCATCGAAATATTCGGAGAATTCACGCTTAAATTTTTCCCACATGTAACCCATTTCGCGATTGAGGGCATCGCTCGGTTCGGCACAGGCTGCCTCAACCAAAGCTACTGCCCGTTCCCTTAACTCCTCGATAGTCGGTTCCTCAGTGACCTCGCATACTGCAAGGTATGAGCGGACTTCGTCTCTCAGCTCCGCTCCCTTGATAAAGCTTGAAAGAATCTCAAGGTCACTTTCACAGGATTTGAATTCGGTTTCGGATTCGGAAAATGCATCCGCGATGGCGTCAAGACACTCTTCGAGCGGCATCGTTCCCTCTGAGGCTGCCGTGATGCTTTCCGCCACCGAGCCAAACGTTTTACCGGCGCGCGCCGCAAATTGCCAGATTCGGACATTCAAAACATCATCAGGCAAATGGGCGAAGCGTTCCAGAAGCCTGCTCTCGTTCCACGCGCTAGTCCATTTTGCGAAAGCAGCCTGTAATACTTCCCGGTCCTGGGACCTGTCGAGTGACTTGAAATCGCCTTCTTTTACAAATAGAGCAGCCCAGCGTTTCAGTTTTTCGCCCGAAAACGATGTTTCGATAGGCTTTGCGATCCCGACAATGTCGTCCCAAATTATCTTTAGATCCAAAGATCTTCGATTGATGCGATTGCCGGACGACGTGACGAATTCGATCTGACGCTGGGCAACCAAAGCCGTAAGCACCATCTGCTGGGCCTCGCGGACTAGTCCGTTCGGGGCCTTTCGCAATTGAGCGTATACCTCAGTCAGGGATACCGGTTTTTCTCCAACAAGATTAAGGACATCCGTTACCACCGGAAGCGTTAGCAACCTTTCGGTCGATTCGGGAACGAATGCGGTGCCTTCAAGCCTGACCAGGCCTAATGGAAAAGCAAATGTCTGAGCACGGCTTTGCACATCCGCAAGGTCCAGACGGGTGCCGTTATATAAATCGGTTACTATCGATGCGACATCGGTATGATCAAGGGTTCGGGTGAAATACGGATGGGCCGGATATCGTGTTTCGAAAAGCGGTTCGAGCATCGCAGAGAACAATTCGGACATGCTCTGCGCCGAACGGGCCTCTTCGGTAAAGTTATAGTCAAAACCATCGATGATGAGCTTCCCATCTTCTAAAAAACTACGGTTGAGTATCTTTTCAACCGCAATCGAATGGGCGTGAACGGACGCCCTGATCTGCTCGCTGAATTTTTCCCGCAGATCGTTATCTGTGCTCAGAGCATAATAGCTGCGCACCTTGTCTACTTCATCCGGGCGAAGCGGGTCTGGTTTCCAAATGACTCGAGAAACATCACCGACGCTTTCCGGTAAACTGCCCACCTCGCTATGAAGATCTATGAAAACTTCCCAGTCAGCCGTGTCCGACGCGGGTGACGACTTTGCCGAATGCTCTTGATCCGACATCCAGAAAACACGTCCTCGTCTTACGCCTCCACGCCAGACGATCCGGGAATCAATCCAGTCTTTATCTGACTCTTCTAACGCTGCGGCTAACCCCGCATCTGAGAAGCGTTCATGAAAAACGCGGCGCATGATTGCCGGAACGGTATCGGTTGGAACATCCATCAGCGCTTCGGTGAGCGCATTATTCAGGTTCTCTTTGCTGCTTACCTTGAAGCTATAACGAGCCTCGAGGCCGTTCTCGGAAATGACCCTGAATTCCTCCGGCAACGCTTCCGCAAATTTCTTTAATAGATCTTCGACATTTCTAACGGCTTTTTCCGGGTCCGATTCTTCAAATATCAGAACAGACGCGCAGATATCGTTTGCCGTCGCCCCTTGTCCATCAAGTGACAGTAGCAGTAACGCCTTTAAGATCAATTTCGCCTGTAGACGCTGCATTACCGGAATCTTTCCGACAACGGTCGAGTTCAGCGTGTCATAAGCCGCGAACGCTTCGCTCAGGTCTTCGATCTTCCTTAGCCCGTTTTCCGCACTGTCGTAAACTTCGTCCAACGCGATTAAAGAATTCGCAGGGCGGCCGAGGATCTTTTCACCCGCCTCGGATGCAAATCCCAGCAGAGCAAAATCATGTACGTATAATCGGACATATGGAGCGACTTCGAGGATCGCCGGATGCAGTGGGTAAAGCGACGAGAATTTTTGCTCGCTCCAACGGAAGCTCGGCAATACTTCGCGAAAATACGTGTAAATGTCGTGCAGCATCGGCTGCATCTGATTATGCTTCGGAAAAATGTACGAATTTACTACCTTGTAGAGGTGGGCCTGATCCAGATAATCGATCGAAAAGGACCTGACGATGGAAGAATTCGAACCGTCTGCACCCGCAATGTCGTCATCAAGCGCAACACCGACAAATACATTGAGGTTCTTTGCGGCTTCGCCAATTTCGCTTAAGTAAACTCCGTCGTCGCGGGTAACACGCGAACCACGCTCAAAGGCGGTGTCGATCATCAAAATGAACGGCGTATCACCGCTTTTTTCACTTGCAGCTTTTAGAATGCTCTCATATGACGTAAGGCCGGCTAGAGCGTCCAGATCGAAAACTGACGAAATCGCGGATTTAAATTCCTCCAGCAGAGTCTCGTGCGTGCCGCGACGCAGGTATGCGACGGGATAATGGCGGCGTTGCAGCCTTTGGGCACTGAAAGACACATGAGATTCGGAAATTCGCGTTCTGAGTTCCGGGTTGGCGGCCAAGGCACCGAGCGTTGCTAAAAAATGGCTTTTCCCGACGCCGCGGTAACCGGCCAGCGCAAACGTCGCTCCGCGTCCGGGCTGCACCGATGAAATACCATCGAGCCATTTGGCCATGAGATCGGCAGTTGCGTCGGTAAAATGATAATTGCTTAACGTTTCCGCCGGGTCCACGATAAAATCGCGGATGCTGTTATACGGCCGGACTTCGACAATATCTTTTACCTTCTCCTGAATGCGTTTCATTTGATAATCTTAGTAAATAACGGGAACGGGGGATGCGGGTGCAGCATATTGCAATGCGAGAGGTACACTAACGTGATGTGAAAGCCATCAGCCGTAAGGCTGGTTCTAATACTTTAACAACTTTTACGCCTAAACAAAAGGTTTTTCCTAATTTTTTTGCCGTCAAAAGATCATTTTTGGAAATTGCTAACTTTTCACAACTATTTTCGAGGGATCGGCATCATAAGTTACGTTGATTTCTAATGTTAATGGGTTTATGGTTTTGGTAGTTCCTTTTGATTATTTTCGGAGGCAATTGATGCGAAAGAATTCGATCCGCAGGTTTAGTGCGTCGCTGCTCGTTCTCACCCTTTACTTAACGTCGGTATCGTTTTTCTCGACGGGTGTATCTGCTCAAAAACCGGATGACAAAAAGGTCGGTAAGAAAGAGCCAAAGACGAAGACGCCGAAAGTTTCTCCGTCACCCGAACCGACAGGGCCTAAAGCTCTCTCACCAAAAGAAGATCCCTCGCAGATCGGCAAGCGAAAGATTAACGACGGTGCAGATAAGTTGTTCGGCTGGCTTGGTGGTTCTCAGGACAAGGAGATCGCGCTAGGCCGCCAATTGGCCGCGCAGGTCGAACAGCAGGCAAAGATGGTCGAGGATCCGATTGTTACGGAATACATCAATCGAATCGGCCAAAATGTGGTACTTCATTCGGACGCGAAGGTTCCGTTTACCATCAAGGTTATAGATAGCGACGAGGTCAATGCGTTTGCACTGCCAGGCGGATTCTTTTTTGTCCACAAAGGTTTGATCCTTGCGGCGGACAACGAGGCAGAACTGGCTGGCGTTATGGCCCACGAGATAGCCCACGTTGCTGCCCGACATGCAATGGAAAACCAAGGTAAGGGAACTTTGATCAACTATGGTGCGTTGGCCGGCATCATTTTTGGTGGGCCGATAGTCAGTACCGTTTTGCAGAACGGCGGCGGAATATTGGCAGGTCTGGCCGGCCAAAAGTTCTCGCGGGGATCGGAGGTAGAGGCCGACAATCTTGGTGTTCAGTATTTATACGCTTCGGGATATGATCCGACGGCAATGTCGACCATGTTTGAGAAGCTCGCTTCTAAGAACAAGAAAAAACCGGGTTCCATACAGAAATTGTTTTCTTCGCACCCGCAGTCGACAGACCGGCGCGACTATAGCCTTGCGTTGGTTGCACGCTTTTCCGAGAGAGATGAGTACGTTATCAGCACATCGGAATTTCAGCGTGTCAAAAATCATCTTCTGAAGATAACTAACGCCAAAGCGGGTATCGTTGCAGACTATGATGATGAAGACAATGGCAAACCTACTCTTAAAAAGCGGCAGCCGGATGCGGTTGACGGAGACAGCAGCGATTCGGACGGCACGTCAAGTTCGTCGGAAGGACCACCGAAATTGAAGAAGAAAGATGTCGAGCCCGAACCGGCCGCGACACCGAAACCTTAATACTTTTATTATCAACACCAAGCAAAAAGTCGGCCCGAAAGTGAGCCGTCTTTTTGATTTTACGAAACTTATTGTCGAATCTAATTCTTGAGCTTCCTCTTCAACCGGTCAGTATCGATCGCGTCCCATGCCAGACGAAGAGCCTTTTCCCATGCGGCCTTCGCCAGTTCCCTATTTTGCTTCTTCAGGTACACGTCGCCAAGATGCTCGTAAATCGTTGCCGAATCCGTATCGATCCGTAAAGCGTCCTTTAGGAACTTCTCGGCGTCATCCAATTTGCCGAGTTTGAAAAATGCCCAGCCCACGCTATCGAGATACGATGGGTTTTTGGGATCAACCTTTAATGCCTGCTGAATTAATTTCAAGGCCTCCGTAAGTCGTTCGTCGCGTTCGATCAAAAAATAACCAAGATTGTTGAGTGCAATGGGATTTCCGGGAGTTTGTTTAAGAATTTCCCGAAGTGTAGACTCGGCACCGCTGAAATCACCAGCCATCTGTTGTGCGGTTGCAAGTGTCAGTTTTGCAATCTGCTTACGTTCGCTGCCGATAGCTACGGTAAACGCTTGATTCGCGGCTTCGGCGGCTTCTTTGCCACGATTGGCCTTGCTATAAAGGTTTGAGATAAACAAGCGGCTCGAAAATTCATCATAGGCGGGCGATTGGACTGTTATCGACTCCGGTCCGGTTTCGGACGGTTGGCTGCCCACCGATGTAACCGCGGCCTTGCGGCCTATCTCCGCCTGGATCATCGCAACGGCGGCCTCAATTTTGCCAGTTTCTGCAAGCAATGACGCTTCGAGCCGCATAAAACCGCTATCGTTCGGCAGCCTTTCCCGTACGTTGCGAATCACCGCGAGGGCATCGATCTTATTCCCTGTCCTTCGAAAAAATGAGATCAATTGGCGGTCAGCAAACAGATCATCTTTGCCCAAAAGCGTCCTGGCAAATTCGATCACTGAACGCACTTCGCCAGGCCGGTCTGAAAGCTTGTACGTCTGTATAAGCTTTTCGAGAACGTACATTGCAAATTCCCGATCTTCGTCAGCGAGAGGTGAAATTATGTTAATGCCCCGGGTAGTAAGCGAGTTCTGAAATGCCTCGACGGCCTCCTTGTACAGATCCTTTTCAATATAAAGGTCTCCGAGAGCAACAAGGAGACTTGAAGCAGCACTGGCGTTGGTTGGGGCAAGTTTTTCCGCCGTTGCGCGAAGCAGCTTTACCGATTCCTCAAAACGACCCATCCGGTTCTGCAAACGCGCAAGCATATCAACCAGCGAGACGTTGGCGGGATTGGCGAAGACGGCTTGCTGCAGGGACTTAACGGCAAGTTCGGCAGCACCGCCTTCGGTCGAATCGATCGCCTCGCTTAAAAGCTCGATGGCTTCGGCATTGTCCGGTTCATCCGCAATCACCGAACTGAGCGTCTCGACCGCTTCATCCTTTCGTCCGGCCCTAATAAGAGCCGCTCCCAGCTTGAGAGTCGCACTCTCCGGCGCTAAATTTGCTTCGGGGCCCATTATCCGTGTGTAGAACTGAATATCTATTGGGGCCGCCGAGGCGATCCATTTCCTTAACGACTCGATGTGTTCAGAATTCTGATTCTTCTTTTCGCTGAACACACTCAGGAAAGCCCAGCCCTCTGCGTTTCGCGGGTCGAGGCGCGTTACATATTTCCATTCATCAATGGCCTTTGCCGCAAAAACCGGGTCTAGCGGTCCGCCATTGACGCGACTCTTAACCGTATAAAGACGTGCGAGCATACGGCGGCCTCCGAAATTGCTCGGCTCAACTGTTGTTGCCGTCGTCGCAAGACGAATAGATTCTTCGATGTCGGCCGGTGTCATGCCGACGGCGAGTTCAGCCAATGCCGTGTAGCCTTCGGAAAGCGTCGGATCATATTCGACCGCTCTTTGAAAAGCAAGCTTCGCCAATTTCATCGAATTTGCCTTGCCGGCCTGTGTTTGGAGTCTGTGTGTGTTCCAAACGAACCGTTGGCCTTCAAGCAGCTTCGCATATGCCTGTTCGCGCCTTATTCGAGCACCCTCAGGCGAACCGATCTCAAAAATGGCCGGTGACGGAGTCGGCGTCGTCGGGGGAATGGTTTGCGCCGCGGCATTCTGAATAGCGACGGCAAAAAGTATCAAAACAATTGTCGCGAAGAGTTTCATAAAACCGGCCAGGTCAGGATCGTTTAAACAAAAAAGCGGCTAAAATAAACCGCTTTCATGGCAATTCGAGTGGCAGAATTACTATTTTTTTTCAGGTTGCTGCGGCCGCTGCTGAGGTTGCGGCTGGGCTACCGCTTGTTTCTGCGAAATTACCGTCGTAAGAGCCTGAGGAATCTGGTTTGTCAGGATGTCGCCCTGATTCTCGATGATCTGATCTATCATCTCGAATTTTTCCTTGTCAAAATCATTTGTCATCAGAACGCCGTTTTTGTCTATCGTCATCGGATAGATACCGAACAACTGATTTTTGAAATTTTGAAAGAAAGAGACGGTTTCCGCCGGAAGAACCTTCATTCTTTCCGGATCGGGTTCGGGAACGCTGGCACCGATCAACTCAAGCTGCTCTTTGGATTTGGCAACCCAATCACTGTTTGGGAAATCGCGAACAATACGCTGGAAATATCGAGCGGCCTGGTCGGTTTCTTCTTCGACAAGATAGGTGTTCGCCAGCTTAAAGAGTGTCTCGTCCTGGAAGCTGAAATTGGGATACTTATCAAGGATCTCACGGTATCTCGATTGAGCACCTTTGAGACCGCCCTTACTTTGCTGAACAGACTGCGTGTAATAGTAGTTCGCTATGAGCAAATTGTGGAGGCCCAGATTATCCTGCACCTGTTTCAATCTTTCTTCGGCAAATGCACGCAATATCGAATTAGGATACTGCTGCAGAAGAGCTTTCAAGCGTGTTTCAGCTCGCTTTGCGCGGGTAGCATCGCGGTCGGGAAGGCCGATCTGGCGCATCTCGGATTCGGCGATTTTCAATACGACACGATCCGCCAACGGATGCGTCGGGAAAAACGTGAGCCAGTCCTGATAGGAAGCGATGCCCTGTATCAATCCGCTCGTCGAGCCTTCAAGATAGAATGAATCTGCCACGGCGAGCTTCGACATCGGCAAATATGCGGAGTCGGGATATGTCGTGATGATCGTTTGAAACAACAACCGGCCTACGTCGAAATTCTTTTTTCGCACTTCGCGTGTTGCGACGATGAAAAGCTCGCGGTCGCGTCCGGGCGTGATCCCGCCAATCAGCTCTTCGTACTCGTCAGTTCCGCCGCCGCCAAAAATGCCCAAAAACTTCTTCTTTTTCTTGATCTCACGGGCCGTTCCAACCTTGGATTCAGGGTTTGCCCGCGCGGCAGCAGTTTCAACAAGCACGGCATCGGCACGGGTTTGAAGATCGCCAACTGAAGCTTCAAGCTGGTCGATTTCCGCGGCTTCATACTTTTCGGAGCGATCGAGCTTCCCTCGAAGGCTGTTAACCTCCGACTGAAGACTGGATGCTTCTTTTTCAATCGAACGGAGCCGTGCGAGAGGTGTATCGACCTTGGATTTATCTTCCTTGGCAGCCTTGTCGTCCATGTTTTCTTCCTTCAGAACTGAGGCAGAACTCGCCGCCGAACGCCTAATCGTCTCAAGCTTCTGCTTCATAACTTCAAGACGCTGCGAAGGCGAGCCGTCACCGGGTTTTACCTGTGCGTAGGTACCCAAAACGAAACAAACCGCAACCAAAAGAAATGAACCAATTATCTTATTCTTTGTAAAATGCATAAAAAACCTCGATCAAACCCAGACCGTTCCCTTCTCAATTAACTCCCGTACCGCTTCGGTCGCCGTTCCTTTGCCGTAAACGGCAGAACCTGCAACCGCAATATCGACTCCGGCCTCAACGACCTCAAGAATGTTATTCGCGTCGATTCCCCCATCAATCTCAATTCTTACCGCAAGCCCGCGGTCATCAACCATGCGTTTCAACCGTCTTACCTTATCTACAGATGTGGGGATAAACGCCTGTCCACCGAAGCCGGGATTGACGGACATAATCAAAACGAAATCGGCGTACGGCAATGCCTCTTCAAGCATAACAAGCGGCGTTGCCGGATTGATTGCAATTCCCGCCTGGCCTCCCGCCTCTCTAATAGCACCTAGCGTTCGATGAAGGTGTACATCCGCTTCGACATGAACGGAAACCATGTCGGCACCGGCTTTTACAAATTCCGCCGCGTAACGGCCAGGCTGTTCGATCATTAAATGACAATCGATCGTCAATTTTGTCGCTTTTCGCAGCGATTTTACCACCGGTAGGCCGATCGTGATATTGGGCACGAAATGGCCGTCCATAACGTCAACATGCAGGATCGACGCTCCGCCGAGCTCAACCGCCCGGATCTCCTCCGCAAGCCGCGTGAAGTCGGCAGATAGGATCGAAGGTGCAATTTCAAACATTCGCTGATTTTCTTCCACTTTGTTGCAAATAAAGGCGGTTCGGTTGCACAAACGGTCACGGTTTTGGCTGCTGCCGCCCGCGAGGATTTCCCAAGATCGGTTTGGGCGGTACATTCTGTGGTTTTGTCGCCGGCCCGGTCGAGGTGTTCTTATTACCTTTTTCAGCCGGGTTCGTCACACCACCGGGTTCTTTTTTATTCGCGTCGTCGGCCTTTGAATTCGATTTATCGTCGGAATTCGAATTAGAATCGTTGGCTATAACATCCCTTGTAGTCTCGGCCTTTTTCTTCGAGTTAGCGTTTGTGTTCGAATTGGACTTCGACTTTTTAGGCTTGTCCGAGATCATATCTTCAATCGTTTTAGTATCGTCCGACTCGATGTCCTTAATCAGCGATTTCGGCGTATCTTCGCCTTCGACACCAGCCTTGCTAACAACAACGAAAATCAACTGGCCCGTTTTTACGGTTTCACCGGCTTTTGGAAGCTGTTCGAGCACGGTATTCATCTTTTCGGTGCTTGGACGATCGGCCCTGCGTTTGATCTTCAGCCCCAGGCTTGCAAGTTCTTTTTCGCTTTCCAAAAAGTCCTTGCCGGTAATCTCCGGAACCTTGATCTCGTCGCCCGAGAGCGACATATAGACCACGCCGGCCATTCCAAAAAGGAACGCCGCCAAAAGAACGGCGACGACAGCCAGCTTACCGATTGCAGAGATGCCTGTTTTAAAAATACCCACGGCAGTTCACTCCCAAAAACTTAGCAAAAGCTTAACATTTTTTTGCCGACCGACAAACTACGAAGGCCCCACCTTTTCGAATGAAGCAATGAAAAAACCGTCCATGTTGTCTCGGTACGGCAGCGTGCGGGCAAATCCATCAGGGTCTATGAACCTGTCAGGAACATTCGGTTTTGCCTTAATAAACTCAAAGGCCTCTGCAAGGAACGCATTGGCCACCTGTTCATTCTCCTCACTTTCAAGTGAACACGTCGAATAAATTATATTCCCGCCGGGCCTTACCAACTTTGATGCGTTTTGAATCAGACGAAGTTGTTTCCTGCTTAGTTCGGCAAAGTCCGTGGGTTCAAGTGAATAACGTATTTCCGGATTGTGGCGAACGGTACCCGTGCCCGAGCAAGGAGCATCGATCAAGATCGTATCGAAACTGTCGCTAGCAAACGGGATTGCTTTCTCTGCGTCGAACTGAACAATATTTAAGCGGTCTAGGCTCTGATTTTTGCAATTCTCCCGTAAAAAACGTAAGCGGTGTGAATGGAGATCACCGGCCACCAACATTGTCGTTCCCAATTTGGGCCGTCCGGCAATCTGCGTGAACTTGCTTCCCGGGGCGGCGCAGAGATCAAGAAAACGTTCGTCCTTGCTAAATTTGACGGCTGCCGCAACCATTTGCGAGCCCTCGTCCTGGATATAGATCTCACCGGCTGCAGCGGCGCTTAGCAACTTAACTGTGTTGCTTTCGGCAACAAAGCATCCTTCGACGAAAGCGGACGGCGTAGTGTGTAAGAATGTTTTTGCGGCGTCCGATCCTGAAGTAAGGCGAAAAGCGGTGCGAGGGATACCATTGTTTGCAGCCGCGAGTTTCTCAGCATCGACGATACCAAACTGCCGCGTCCATTTTTCTGTCAGCCATCGCGGATGCGACGTTTCGATCGCAATCCTCTCGAGTTCGTCCGTGTACGCGGGAACTATGGCCTCGCGCGTCGCTCTCCTTAATACCGCATTCACCAGGCCTTTTGCCGAAGTCTTTTTTGCGTACTGCACCAGGTTTACACTCTCATTGACCGCCGAATAATCGGGAATCTTTGCCAGATAAAGAAGCTGGTAAATGCCCAAACGAAGGGCTATGCGGACCGCCATATCGATACGCTTCCCGCCGACGAGATGATCGAGCGTGCGGTCGATCAAAAGCTTTTTTCTCAATACTCCGAGGGTGAGTTGATGACACAATGCACGGTCATTGTCCGCCAAAGCGGCCTCGTATAAGGGGAGAAGCTCCGACGAGAATGCCTGTTCATTCTCAATCTTCAACAAGATCTCAAAAGCAGCAATTCTCGCAGGTGATATTTTCATTGATGCAAAATCCAACTGTTCAACAAACTGAAGTTTGTTGGACTAGCGTTTCTTGTTCTTATGCCTTTGCGAGTAGTCGGGTTCGCTGCCCTGGTCGAGTTCGTTTGTAAGAGTTCGGCGCTCGTCAAAAACAAAACACTCGCCTTCCCAAAGCTGTTCTTCCTTCGGGACGTCTTCCAGATATTTCAAAATGCCGCCCTGAAGCTGAAACACCTCGGCAAAACCCAGGCTTTTCATATAGGGAGCAAATTTCTCACAACGAATTCCGCCGGTGCAGTACATCGCGATCTTGGTGTGTGTCTTCGGGTCAAGGTTTTCCGCCACAAAACCCGGCAGGTCGCTGAATTTTGTCGTCTCCGGGTTTATGGCAGACGGAAAACTCCCGTTTTTATATTCATAGTCGTTACGAGTGTCCAAAATATAAACGTCGGGATCAGAGATCACATCGTTCCAATCCTTTGGTAAAACATGCGTCCCGGCTCCGATCGAAATATCGACCGTCTGCTTCAGCGTGACGATCTCTGGCTTTATTTTGACTTCGTGTTTACGAAATGGCGACGCCGAATGAAATGAAGACTTGTACTCGATCTTTGAATCAAGGATACGCTCGGCGCGCTCGATAAACGACGGAATATCCTGACGGGCTCCGCAAAGACTTGCGTTAAAGCCTTCCTTGGCAAGGATAATCGTGCCAAAAACGCCGTTCTCGCGCATCGATGATTGTAGCGATTCTTTAATCTCTCTCAAATCGGCCAGCTCTGCCAAGTCCTTGAACGCATAGAAAGTAACTATTTGAAAGCAGTCCGACATATTCAGTCATTATACGTTATGGCGATCATTGCCACGCGTGACAACGTTTTAAAGTCCTCTCTCCCCTCGACGCGCCGCTTTCTCGCCATACTCGTGAATTTTTATTTCAGACGTGAGAGAATCGCAGAATTACAGGCCTTACAACATCCTCTACAATCCAATTACGATACATCGAATGTGAGAAATTCGCAGAATCGAAGGCCTGACACCAGTTTTTGCCAGTTTTTGCGATCCGAATGATTGGTAGCTGGCGGTCAATCCTGAACATTCCAACTGGATCCTGAACACTCACACCGAGATCATGAAAGGCGTGAGATAGAAAGCGCCGGCGGGATCATGCTTTAGTCGGAACCGAATACGAGCGCCGACCCGTCCTTTAAAGCTTCGTCGCAGCCCAAAATCAACTTATCTATCGAAGCATGAGCATTGGCAGTTTCGGTCTTTGCCCGAACAAATTCGCATTCTCGACGCAGCTCCCCTATTTCTTCCGGAGCAATGAATGCGCCCTCGTATTCCGGTACGAAACGGCGAAGCAACGGCAAATCCACCGTCGAGTCATGCAGCTCCGCGTCAAACCGTGACAGGAGCTCTTCATATTTTCCGTTTTGATAGTCTTCAGTCGGTATAAGGCCGCCGACCGAGCCCGCCGGGTTGAAAACTGCCAGGCCGTCAAAGAAGAGAGCTTCTTTATCACGTGCGTCAAACGCGAATCCCAGATATCGATGCGGAACGTTTGGGACCTCATCCCACGTTGACGCTTTAGCGACGCTCACGGAAAGGCTGTCGCTGAAGTTCATCACCCGGACAAACCCGTCGTCTGTCGGCGGCTCAGCAACTTGCGACAATAACCAGCCGAAAGTCGACACAACCGCATTCCAAAACAAGTCAGTAACACCTTTCATCGAGCCTCGCAGGGACAGTTAGGGTTCGCCTACTTTATCACGATTCCTTGATCAATGACGTTAAATCCCCAGTCCGGGAAGATTGGAGGAAGAGTGGGGAAGATTGGAAGATTGGGGTCAGACCTTGCGGCCCTGCGATAATAGCATGCTAATCTTTTTCGATGAGGCTTTGCATAGGCGAACTTTTCTGTTGGTCTCGGCGTTCTGTTTGGGGATGCTACCCTAAAGGCTCACCCGCATTTATCCTGATCCCATTCAGGACATCGCGGGTAGACATGCGGCGTTTTCCCTCGAGCTGCAATTCTTTTATTGAAATCGCTGTACCGCCGCCGCTTGCTACAACCAGATTGTCGCCGTGTGCTTCTACAATTTCTCCAATGGGTAATCCCTGAGAATCAAAAGTTGAGATAGGTTCGGCCTTCCAAATCGTTAATTTTTGACCTTTGTACGAAGTGAATGAGCCGGGAAACGGCTGAAAACCACGCACTCTGTTTGCGATCTCAACTGCCGACAACGACCAGTCGATTAATCCGTCCTCGCGCTTCATAATTGGAGCAAGCGAGGCTTTATTGTGATCCTGCGGCATAGGCGACAGGCTGTCGAGCATATCCAGCGTTTCGCATACAAGATCGGCGCCAATTAATGACAAACGCTCCATCAGTTCGGTGGCAGTTTCGTGCGGTTGAATCACTGTTTCCCGTTGCAATAAAATGTCGCCGGTGTCCAAGCCTTCATCCATCTGCATTGTGGTAACGCCGGTTAATGTTTCACCGTTGACGATAGCCCAGTTTACCGGTGCGGCCCCTCGATATTTCGGCAATAGCGAAAAATGCACATTGATCGCGCCTTTCGGAAAGGCCTGCAGGAAACTTTCCGGCAAGATGCGTCCATATGCGACTACAACAGCTACGTCTACCTTATGCAACCTAAATTCATCGAACGCTTCCTGAGTCTTTATTTTAGTTGGCTGAAAGATCGGCAGGCCATGTTGAATCGCGAATTCTTTGACAGGCGAAAACACGATCATATTGCCGCGGCCTGATGGCCGGTCGGGCTGAGAATAGACGGCAACAAGTTCGTGGCCGTCCTGCAAAAGCCTGTAAATAGATGGGACCGCCGCCTGCGGGGTGCCCATAAAAACTATCTTCATAATAAAACAAAAAAGGCAACGAACAATAAGTTCCGACTGCCTTTTCGAACTGATTCATCTTGTTGCTAATAGCCGCAACGATAGTTATAAGTTTCGTAGGCCTTTACCCATTTGCCGGATTCGCGGCGGTAGACACCAAAATTTCTTGCCTCGAATGCCTGTGTCGTCGTAAAAATCTCAGCAACGCCGTCGCCATCATAGTCTAGATAATCCAGCAGCAATTCGTGATACACACCATCGTCGAGATCTTTTGGGTCGCCACTCATGATCTTGTCGGGCGTATAGTTCTGGAATTCGCTGAACTCGAACGAATACAAGCCTTCGGCGTTCTGCACGGCAATGAAGAACAACAACGCTCTCTCGGTCGGCTTTGGAGCAACCCAATACGAACCGATAAGTTCCATCTTGCCGTCGCGATCGACATCGATTCCCGTGAGGTTATGATATCGAAGCTGTTTTAGCGAGGTCGCTGATAAATTCTGCTTTGTAAATTCGGTTCGGACAAGCTTTTCAATTTGATTCCGCTCGTCCGTAGTAGGCGAACGACGAACGCCGGGAGCCTTAGCCTTATCCGGAGCGTTCGTTGCCAACGCCATGATAAAACCCTTAAGCTTTGCTTTTGTCGGCAGGGCGGTAATCTCTGCGGAATTACCTGAGCACTCCCCGATTGAAGATTTTGTAACCGATATGGTTCCATCGGCTACGCCGCCGAAAATCAGATTGTATGTCGCCTTTGATTTATAGTAAGTCGCCGCGAAGCTCTTTAGTTTCTGGCTTTCCTCATCTCCGCCAGGAGGCTGGGTCAATTTGCCTTTTTCGATGTAAGCAATCGGCTCAATCGTTTTTCCGTCAAACACGACTGCGAAAATTATCGGCTTTATCTTCGCGGCCGGTTTAGGCTTTGCCTTCTGCGCAAACATGAATGCGGCTGACGTTCCCGTCAGAATCGCGATGAGCGAAATTATTTTGAGAAATTTCATTTATGACCTTCAGACTTTTTGAGAAACCATCTTACCCTGCATGAATTGAAGCAGATATTCGCGGCCGCCGGCCTTTGAATCGGTTCCGCTCATGTTGAAGCCGCCAAACGGGTGAACGCCTACTAAAGCTCCGGTGCATTTACGGTTCAGATACAGATTCCCGACGTGAAATTCTCGGCGGGCTTTTTCGAGATTTCCTTGGTCCGTCGAAAAAACAGCACCGGTAAGGCCGAATTCTGTATCGTTTGCGATCTCCAACGCATGATCGAAATCGCGAGCCTTGATGACGGCCAAAACCGGAGCAAATATCTCTTCCTGCTCGATCGTCGAACCAGCCTGAACGTTAGCGATAATGGTCGGTTCGATATAAAAGCCTTGTGAATCGTCGCCCTTACCGCCTGTCAACACCACACCGCCTTCGTCAATTCCCTTTTGCACATAACCAAGTGTCTGGTCGAATGAGCGTTTGTTAATCACTGCCGCTACATTCGTGTCGCCTTCGGTCGGTAGGCCGACTTTTAGAGTTTTGGTTAGGGCTACGACCTTTTCCATTAACTCGTCGTGTACCTTTTCATCAACGATAAGCCGCGAACAGGCCGAACATTTCTGTCCCTGAAAGCCAAAAGCTGCTGAAACAATTCCATTAGCCGCCGAATCGAGATCGGCGTCATCGGCAACGACGATCGCGTCCTTGCCGCCCATTTCGGCAATGACACGCTTTATCCAGATTTGTCCGTCCTGGGCCTTTGCAGCAACTTCATTAATGTGCAGACCAACGCCTTTAGAGCCTGTAAACGAAATAAATCGCGTTTTTGGACTCGTAACCATGGCTTCACCAGTCTTGGCACTTCCGGTAAGGAAGTTGACAACACCCGGAGGCAAACCCGCCTCTTCAACGGCTTCCATGAATTTTGCCGCTATGGTCGGCGAATCGGATGACGGCTTTAATACTACGGTATTGCCGGTGACGACTGCGGCCATCGTCATACCGGCCATGATCGCAAGCGGGAAATTCCACGGCGGAATAACCGCGGCGACGCCGAGCGGAATGTATTCCAAACGGTTGTCTTCACCATCAACTTTAACGATCGGTTGCCGTTCGGACCATCGAAGCATCTCGCGGCCGTAATACTCGAGAAAATCAATCGCCTCCGCCGTGTCGCCATCTGCCTCGGCCCACGTCTTTGCGACCTCGAAAACCATCCATGCCGAGAACTCGTGCTTGCGCTGGCGAATGATGTCCGCAATCCGAAACAGATACTCGGCCCTTTCGGCGGGCGGCACATTCCGCCAGATTTTGAATGCGGCGGTCGCGGCTTCGATTGCCCGATCAACCAGCGTCGTATCCGTATCAACCTCGGAGAAGACGCCGACAACTTCAGTTTTGTTTGCCGGATTGAAGCTCTGAAATTTGCTTTCAAGCGTTATTTTCTCGCCATTGATGACGTTCGGATATTCGCGGCCAAGATCGCTTCTAACCTTTTCGATGGCCGTGTGCATTGCCGCCGCGTTCTCAGCGGTCGAATAATCTACAAATGGTTCGTTCTTAAATTCGTCTGACATTCTTTGTGTTTGCATCTTGTAATACCTCTAAAACAATTCAGCTTTCGGAATTTTCAAGGTTGACAGCTTAACTAATAGAAAACCGATCTTATGAAGTTTCACATCCTCCGGGCAGTATCTTTCGACGACGTGGTGTTTTCCATCTACTACCTGTTCGAGAATCCACTCCGCACCGTCAAGGCAAATCAATGCCGTGCCGTCGGACCGCTCTTCAAAGCGGACATCCTTTATCGGCATGTGCGTATAATTCGCCGCAGTTAAAAGCCGCTTGAACTGCTGCAATTGCCTTTGCGAAAGGGTTATTTCTTTCTGGTTCTCAATGCCCCAGACCTCGTAACCACCAGCTCCCCGCAATTTTTTTGCCGTCAACCTTATAACATTCTCTTTTTTTTCGATCCTGACCGAAACCGGACCATAAAACGTCGGCCAAATCACTAAACGATAGGCCTCATTTGTTGCGCTTTGATTTGAGGAAAGCGGCAGCTCCGATAATTTCAGTAACTTATCGAGACGAGGACCAGAATCCGTAGATCGTTCAACTTTCTTCTGAGTCTGTGGAAATCCGTTCACAGCAAAGCAACACGATAGAAGTAATGTAGCGCCAATAACATTCATTGAGTTTTCCTTACGATTCAACCGGCTTCCGCAACAATGTCATTTGAGAAGGGAATCGTTTTTCCATCTTCTTCAAGAATTGCGATCCGTTCGCCCACTACCTTCAATAGTCTTTAAATACTTCTCTCGAATCATTACCGTGAACGCCGCCGTAAAAGAAACTTGGACAAGTTCCGATGTAAATCTTGCTTTCCTCGTTCCACTCCACCAAAAGCCGAAAGTCAATTCGATCATGCCTAGTTGCCTGCATAACGTCTATCTATATTTCTGCTGATCAAGCTCATGTAATTCCCACTCGTCCAACAGTTCCGGTACAACCGGTTCGTCCTCGCTCTGCCAGGCCAAAACGAATCTTGGCTCTTGCGTGTCACTAAGGTGTTTGACATAGCTCAGGATCAATACCCAGCCGGAGACGAGGTACAAATTCAGTTCGCGAATTGATCGGACTTCGGCGGTCAGCTTTGTTTTATCCATACTCATTCCCATTTCCCCGTTTTTTGCAGCCGCTTGATCTTTCGTTTTGCCATTTGCCGTTTCAGCAATGTCATTCGGTCTAGAAAAACAATACCGTCGCAATGATCGGTTTCGTGGAGCACGCATCGTGCGGCAAGCTTTTCCAAATCCATCTCAAACTGCTCGCCTTTCAAATCCTGCGCCCGAACAATAACACGCATCTCGCGTTGAACAACCTGGTAAAGCCCCGGAAACGATAAACACCCTTCATCCCCGATCTGTTCTCCCTCAACGCTAACGATCTCCGGGTTAATAAACGCTAATCTATTGGACCGGCCTTCTTCGTCCGGCACGTCCATCACAAAAAATCTTTTTGAAATTCCTACTTGCGGAGCCGCAAGCCCGACCCCGCCCGCGTCGTTCATTGTTTCGAACATTTCAGTCACTACCTTGCCAAGTTCATCGTTGAATTCTTCTTCAAGAACAGGCTTTCCAACCGTAAGAAGTACCGGTTCGGGATAGTGGACAATCCTGAGTTGCGCCATAAGGCATAGTTTAACCCAAGATGGCCTGCAATGGGTAGTTTATCGAACAAAGTGTAGTGCTTCGGTTTGAAATGGAATTGTTCTCTCCGATCTCAGCGAAAGCCGCTCCGCGCTCTGCGTTGAATTTTTGCTGAGCATATTTCAACGCGGAGATCACAGAGAGAGGAACGCTGAGCACGGAGAGAAGCCGTGTTAATAAAATAGAATTTCAAACTGAAACACTACCAAACAAAATGACGCACGTGCCGCCCGAAACGAAGCCACAAAGCTATAGTGCGTCGCCGTGGCAGAGCCAATCGGCCTTTATCGGTCAACCCGGTGGGAAGCCCTCTAAAATCGTGCTTTAAGAAGCAAAATGCGATCCGCGTGTGAAACCCGAAAAACCCTAGTCGTGTCCGTTCAAATTTGGCTGTATCTCGTGTCAGCAGGTCCTTGCGGGCGTCGACCTGAAGAAACTTACAGAATTCGATAGCGTCTTCAAGGAGCTTTTTTACCGATTGGTGATTGTATGAGGCGGAGAACGCCTCGAATGCCCGATCAAAATTGTCGCCCAGCGCCTCTCGAACCAACGGAAGCAACTTTTCTACTTCGCGGCGGCGTTTCCAAACCAAAGAATCCGAGAAAAAACCGAGTTCGCTTTGTGAAATTTCGGCAATATCGCTAACTTCGTCCGATGAAAGCCCGTCTTTAATACCAATACGGTAAGGATCGCTAAGAAACGCAACCCGGTATTCGGGATCGGTATACATCCGCGCTAAGACGTTCTGTTGTTCTTGAAGGCCCATTAAAGCTCACGGGTTTTATTTTCGACGGCGAGTAATTCTGTCGTGTCTTCGACAATACTCGGAACCGGTTCAAACGGCTTGTCTTCAAGAACCCTTGCGGGTCCTGGATTCTCCAATACTTTATCCAGCGCCGGATTGAGTTTTTGTTTGCGTTCCTTTAAATCCTCGTTAATAACAACATATGTTATGGCCAAAAAAGCAAATATGATGAAAAAGGCCAGTAGCACGCCGCCGAATTGCTCTAGCGGCGTTTTTCCTCCAAGAATGATTTGGGTTACGATCCAATAAATAATTGAACTAATGGCCAGGAAAAGAACAATTCCAAATCCGCCAAAGGCAACCTGACCAAATCTTTCGAGCATTCGCTCCCGCTTTTGCAAACTCGCTCGCTGTGCCGTCGGAAATTGTTCGAGAAGCGAAATTGAGGTCATCTCCAGGTTCATGCCGCAGGACCGGCAGAATTTTTGTTCGGTTGAATTGTTTGCTCCGCAGCTCGGACAAAACATCGTAAATTTCAGATTTCAGATTTCAGATCTTGCGCTATATTTCGATTCCAAGGCCGACGAATGTCGGAGGATGCCACCTCGTTCTTACTCACATGAAACCGTGCCGTTTCCACTTCTTTAAGGATTTCTACAAATGGCGGGAAATCCTCATCGCGTTCGAGAATGGCACCCTTTATATCACACCTTACGCAAACCTCGTCAAAGACGTTCCAGATTTCCTCTTCTGTCTTATTTGCGTGCGCATCGATGAAGCGTTTACCGTGCCTCTGGCTACCGACAAAATGTAGTTGAATCACGCGCTCTAGCGGCAAACTATCCAGAAAATAACGCCAATCATAGCCGAGATTCATTGAATTAATGTACAGATTCGTTACGTCGAGCAGCATTCCACAATCCGTTTGCTCAAGCAGCGTGCTGATAAATTCGCGTTCACTCATTTCCGACGACGGGAATTGCAAATTGTACGTGATATTTTCCAGGATCAGAGGTGTCGAAATTCTCTTCTTTACAGTCTCAATATTTCGGACAAGAACACGTAGGCTTTCTTTTGTGTAAGGCACCGGAGCCAGATGGCCGATCTTGATGCCGTTGGATTTGGTGAAGCAGATATGGTCGCTGAACCACGGCGGCTGTATCCTGACGGTAAGCTCAGCGAGTTGTTCCAGGTATTCTTCATCAACGCCCTCGGCACTGCCGAGAGACAGTTCGAGTGAGTGCGGGATGAGCGGAAAATGCTGTCGCAGCAATTCAAGTTCTTCAAGCTTTCGCGGAGTCGCATCCAGATAATGATCGGACGTTATCTCAAGAAAATCGATATTCCCCCGGTTGAGAAAAATGTCCGATCGAAATTTTTCACGAAAACCGATCCCGACGCCTAACTTTGGAAGTGGTTCCATGTAAATCAGCTGCACCCGCCGCAGCCGCCGCCGCACGAACTTCCGCCGCCGCCGCCGGAAGAGCAACTGCTGCCGCAACCCGCCCCGCATCCGCCTGAACTTCCCGCTTGCTGTTGCTGGGATCTTGCGAAAGCGTCATTGTAGTTCGAAAACATTGTTCCTGCTAAAATTCCGGTTCCGAAAACGCCGACCGAAAGCAGCAGCGGATCGACACCCGCGAAGCCAGCCTCACCGGCGGCCGTCGTCCGGGGCTCAATGGTTCCGATATACGGCGCTTGCGATTTGTATTTTAGAGTTTCAAAAGCAAGCTGCAGACGTTCGAGGTAGATCTTTCCGAGCTTCGTCATTCTAGGGAGCCTTCTGACGGTCAACGCGATTCCGATGCCGACGACCGCAAGTATGATGGTGAAAATAAAGTTAAAGTTTCCGTTGGCGACAGCCGCAAACACTTTATAGGCTCCAAACACGCCAATCAGGGCGGCGGCTCGCGTTCCCCAACGTTTGATGCGGCTTTCCGTTTCGTAAGTACTCAAAAGCTGGCGGCTTTCGAGCTGGTTGTGATAGATCAGGCCGCTCGGTTCAAGCTGTTCGACAAGTCCGAAATGGTCATTGAAAACATCCTTCGTTTCACGTTCCTCGCCGATCCAAGTCAGAGCAATTTGCTCGATCTGATTAAGATTGCGCTGCCCTTCAACATTTGCGATGCGTTTGACCTTTCCAGTCTTTCCGTCGTTGACAATTTCGACAAATCCCTTCTGAACCAAAGAAAATGTCACGGACCGGGCCATTTCATTAACGCCGCCGCGCAGATACGCAATCTCGTACGGGTCAGGGTTTGGTGGAATCGACGGTAACGCTAGCTTGTCGGTTTTGTCTATTTCCGATCTGTAAAGCGCCAAAGATGTGATGGTAAAGAAAATGATGAACGCGTAAAGGATCAGGAAAAGGAAGCCGTCCATCGTTGCGAGTGGGTTATCAAGCAGAAAGTCCATACAGAAATTCCTCCTCTAAGCGATTATAACGAAACCCCGGCGATAAGTGTTCAAAATGTAACAAGAAGTTAAGACGGTGAGCTATCGGTTATTGGCCGTGCTCGATCCTTTTCTTTTCTGAATTTGCCCAGTCGCACAACATCCTTGACTGATCGTCGGTTAACACCGCATCTCGATGTATCCACAAATATGACGGCAGCGGCATCGCCCGGGTCTCCATCATCTCGCAGATCTCTTCAAGTTTGCGGACTTTCTTCTTTACAGGATAAGTGTTCCATGTGCTGAGGTTCATTTCTCCCCGGCCTGCATCGATATGGCTCTTCAGGAACCACGAGAACGGTGAGATGTGCGAGTACCACGGATACAAAGTCTTGTTCGAATGACAATCGTTGCACGACCGGGACATCACCATTTGAACTTCGGCGGGAACGTTTGTCGAGTCTTCCAGCGTTTCGCCCGGAACGATGGGCGGATTAAAGAAATTTGGCCTGATAAATTGCGCGATAACGAACGCCGATACCAACACGACCGCCGCAATCTTGAGAATCTTTTTCATGATGGAAATAACCCTTTATGTTATACATACATCATACTAAAATAGAAGTGTTGAAATGTTTAATCCCGTCGTCATAGCAATTCCGTTCTTCGCCCTCACTATCGGCCTCGAGGCATGGTACGCGTATCGATCCAAAACGCATCCGTATCACACCAAAGACGCCTGGAATAATATACTGATCGGCTTTGTCAGCGTAGCATTCGGCGCACTCTTTGGATTATTCATCGGGGCGATCTACACATTTGCCTATTCTCTCGCTCCTTTTAAGTTCCCCGCCCACGCATGGTGGACGTGGGCACTGTTGTTCTTCGTCGATGATTTTGCGTACTACTGGTTTCACCGGATAAGCCACGAATGTCGCTTGTTTTGGAACTTTCACGTCGTGCATCATTCCAGCGAGGAATATAATCTGAGCGTCGCCGTCCGACAAAGCTGGTTTAGCGGCCTGCTCCACTGGATGTTCTACGCTCCCCTGATGCTTCTCGGTTTCGCACCTTGGATGTTCCTGGTAATGCACGGTTTCAACCTGATCTATCAGTTCTGGATCCACACAAAATTTATCGGAAAGCTCGGGCCACTTGAGTATGTGCTGAATACTCCGTCGGACCATCGCGTTCATCACGGCGTGAATGAGCAGTATCTTGATAAAAACTACGGCGGTGTTTTGATAATTTGGGACAGAATGTTCGGTTCTTTTATCGAAGAGACCGAAGAGCCGCGTTACGGCATCATAAAACCGGTCAACAGCTTTAACCCGCTTTGGATAAACACGCACGCGTGGTTTGAGATGTTTGCCGCGATAAAACAGCAAGATACATTACGCGGCAAATTGCGGTGCGTGTTTGGTTCGCCTAATATGGAGTTCGTTGAAACTGTTTCCATAAGCTCTCCAAAAGACGCATCTTCGACCGTATGAAGCTCTTTATTTCCGTAATAATTTTTGCCGCTTTCGCGTTTATCGTACCTGCGCCGGCGCAAAGCGTCCTTGTCACTTCAAAAAAAGTCACTTACAAACGTCAGAAGCCGACGAGCGAGTACAAAAAAGATTTCACCATCACATATCCGAAGATAAAAGCGTCCACGCCGGCCCTGTCCAAGAAGATCGAAGCCACGCTCAGCTACGCAAAAGTCCTGGACCTCAATCTTAAGGAAGAACTTGGCGAATATCAGTGGCTTGAGGAAGCGGATTACGAGGTCGGCTATAACAAGAAAGGTCTGCTGACGATAAAGTTGTTCATGTTCGGATCAGCCGCCTATCCTGACGGCTCTTCTAAAACGCTCGTTGTCGATCTCAAGACCGGAAACCGCGTCAGGCCGACGGACCTTTTTACGAACCTGCCCGGGCTGGCGGCAATGATCAGGAAAACGCAGAGCGCCGAGGTCGTTCAGGCGATGAAGGAGATCGCCGCCGATCCCGAGAACAAAGACATTGATCCCAAAGAGTTTTTCGAGGGCAAGAACTTTGGTGTAAAGAATCTGGATGACTTCGGGATAAACGATTCCGGGATGACATTTATTTACGATTACAACTTTCCGCACGTCGTTCAGGCCCTGCAGCCCGACGGCGAATATACATATTCCTGGCAAAAGCTAAAGCCGTACATCAAACGCGGCGGTTTGCTTGCGAAGTTCATTCAATAGTACTGTTCTGGATATATGAGTGAGCGAAAAATAAGAGTATTGGTGGCTAAACCGGGCCTTGACGGCCACGACCGGGGAGCTAAAGTTATCGCCCGTGCCCTGCGCGACGCCGGGATGGAAGTCATATACACCGGCCTCCGGCAAACGCCCGAGATGATCGTCTCCGCCGCTCTCCAGGAAGATGTCGACGCCGTCGGCATCTCCATCCTCAGCGGCGCCCACCGCACGCTTTGCCCGCGTATCATCGCCCTGATGCGTGAAAACGGTATGGACGACACGCTCGTCCTCGTCGGCGGCATCGTCCCTAACGAAGACATCCCCGAACTAAAAGCCAACGGCGTCTCCGAAGTCTTCCTCCCCGGCACCTCAACCGAAGACATAGTAAAATTCATCAACGCCAACGTCCGCACGCAAAATTAACCGTCCTACCGCCTTTTCTTTTCTCCTACTTTATCCTTCATCCTTTATCCTTTATCCTTTATCCTGCCCGTCATCCTCACCAATATCGACGAGCAAAAACTCTGGCTAACCGAAGGCGACGAAGCCCTCCTCCGCCCCTACGAAGGCGAAATGGAATCCGACCAGCTCCCCGACACCCTCGAACACCTGTATCCCGAAGAGAACCGGAAATATTAGACATCCTTTCTTTTCTATTTCTTTGTTTCAAAAAAGCCGCCGGTTTATTTTTCGTAGAGTTCGAAAGAAAGACTATGCGGATGGCTTCGCTTGTAACTTAGGCCTTTGCGAGGACGTGTAAATATTCCGTGGTTCCGACGGCCTTGTGATTCCGACTTTCCGTTTTATCTGCCTTAAAGCGTTGGTAATCGGTTTCGATAAGATCGTGTTTTCCGTACTTCGACATCGTATCTCTGCCTTGTTGAATGCTCATCAGACCCTCGTTGTTATATGAAAGGAATATATATTTGAACTTCGCCTTCTTAACAAGATCGTCGAAAACCTCGGAAACTTGATTCTTTACGCACCATTTCGAACGCTCATAACTTCGTAGTCCAGTCTTTCCGGCTGGCGTAAAATCGTCATACCGAGCTATTGTGTTGAGCATATGGTAGTTTGCACCATATTGGCGGTGATTGTACGGAGGATCAAGATAGAAAATCTCGCCCCCGATGTTGTGAATCAGAGCAGTTGCATTTCGTGAATCTGCATGGTAATTCATGTGCTTAGAACATTTAGCATGAACAGTTCGGGGAAATCGACATGACTTTAATCTACCAAACATTCTTAGTGACCCTCAAAATTGACACATTCGCCGCGCAGAATTTTCCGTATGGCTTTAGAGACCCAAAAATATTTGGCGACAACGGATATAACAGGGATTCATATCCAAATTGGGACCTTAACTATCTTGGAAATGAAAATGAGTTTATCGAGATGATGTGGGAAGATTTCCGACGGTCTTTCGATTATGACGGACTCAATTGTCTAATAGATCGAGTTAGATATGACGAAGGATGAGAAACTGTTGCGTGCCGACACGTTAGTAACCGAAGTTTGGTCTGAATTAGTTCCCGACCGCCCACCCCTCTCCTTAGCCGAGGAGATCTTTTTTCAAAATATAGACGCGATAGCTTCGCGAATAATTTCAGACATCGATCAATTGCGCGATTTCGATTACGATGTAGAATCGTAAAATGGGAATAACAAGCACACAAAAACATTCCTTCACTTGGTCAGATGCAATTGAAGCAGTCATTAGACAAAACGATAACGTGGCGACGTTAAAATTGATGCATCAAAAGGCTCCGGAGCTTTACGCTCAACACAACGAGATCAAAGGACTAACTCCGCATAAGACGATCGACGAAAGAGTTCAGCGTGATAAACGATTTCACAAACTTGTTCCGGGACTCTATACGCTTGTTTCAACACTCGATAATCTTCCGGCCGAGTTAAATCCGAAAACTCAGACTCCAGAACAGCGAGAGACATTAACGCACATTTCGATGCAGGCTTTGCTGCTCCAACTGGGTCAGTTTTATCATTACCAGACATACACTCCAGACCGCATAAAGAAATATGTAAACCAAAAGCTTGAAGATTTTGCGTCACTGAGCGAGTTTCCGAAATTCACCTATGACCGGATCGTAACACGCACTCGAAACATTGACGTTTCGTGGTTTAACGAACGTGGAATGCCGTCGCGCGTTTTTGAGGTGGAGAACAGCACAGATATGAAAAACGGCCTCTCGAAGTTTATGGAGTTAGTCGATTTCAAGACTTCAATGTTTATCGTTGCCCCGTCGAAACGCGAAAACGAGTTCAGGAATATCCTTGAACAACCAACGTTCAAGCCAATTGAAAAACAAGTTCAGTTCTGGAATTATGAAAAGGTAGAAAAGCTCTTCAATGCCGAGAAAGATACTCACGAACTTCGGACACAAATGTATTAGTTAGTAGTTGGACGGTTTTTCAGACTCGTTTACGAGGCTTTCCCGAAGGGCAAATAGCCACGTCGCTTTAGCACGTGGTTAGTTTGAACGAATGACTCTTAGGGCGTTTTAACGTCCTTTCACCCGCTTTAGCAAATATGTCGAACAGCGTTTATTCAGAGATAAACTTCCATATCACTTGGCACACCAAAACGAGTTTGCCGATGATAAACGAACGGATCGAAAGCCGTCTTTATCACTATCTAACTCATAAAATCCTCGAAACGCCCGGGGCACGGCTTCACGCGATCGGCGGCATTCAGACCCACGTTCATATCGGCGTTAGCGTGCAGCCAAATCTACTTGTGTCGGATTGGATCGGAAAACTAAAGGGTTCGAGTTCTTACTACATCAACCACGAAGTCCAGCCAAAGGCACTTGAATGGCAGCGCGGTTACGGCGTTCTTTCTTTTGGAACGAAGGATCTACAATTTGTTATCGATTACATAAATAATCAGAAAGAACACCACAAGAACGGTACGATCCACGAACGGCTGGAGAAATTTTCAGACGACGAGGAAGACGGCTAAAGCCCAAACCGAGAACGACGTTAAAACGCCCTTTAGATATTCACGAAAACTAACCACGCCGTAAACGGTCGTGGCTATTTGCCGCGAAACGCGGAAAGACGGCTAAAAGCCGCCTCGAAAGAAGGAAGCGTTGTACCACTTCCAGCAAACGGTTCAAATACAACATCGTCTTTTTTTGTGTAGCGTTGGATCAATTGGTTGGGAATCTGTGGAATGAAATTTCCGTGATAAATGTTTTTGTGTTTCCCCGTTTTGGTTCGCTCTCGAATCATCCAAAGTGTGTCGGTATTGATCGCACACTCCCGCCAATTCTCAAGGTCAATATCATTGAATTTGCTCATATTGTAAAGAGTCTTTGCGAATTTCGCCTACTTTAATAAATTCTAGCCTACACACTTTACCAGATGGCGAGGTATTTGCAGGCTTGATGGTAGACGGCGGGGTATAGGATCTTGTCTTTTAATCCCCGCTGCATCGCTTCGGGCAGTTTTGCAAAACAGTCTTTGCCGGTTGCCTCAAGGTCGCGGACCTTTGTGAAGATGCGCGGACGTTTTTGTGGCACATCGCCGATCACTACCGATTTACGAAGCGGTTTGGTATAAAATCATTTGGATCTATCTCAAAATGTGGTTACGCTGAAGAAAATTTTATGGCAAAGGCTGAACTGAAAACCCAAGTGACCGATGCGAGCGTAGAAGACTTTCTCAACTCTCTGGAAAACCCCGTGCGGCGGGCCGATGGTTTTCGGGTGCTCGAAATGTTCAAACGCGTTACCGGCGAGGAGCCCAAAATGTGGGGCCCGACGATCATCGGCTTTGGCCATAGCGTGCTGAAATACGAATCGGGCCGCGAAATGGATTGGATGGAGGCCGCCTTTTCGCCGCGAAAGGCAAATTTGACGCTCTACGTCATTTGCGATTCACCAAAACAGCCCGAACTGCTTGCAAAACTCGGCAAACACACCACCAGCGTCGCCTGCCTCTACATCAAACGTCTTTCGGATGTGGACGAAAAGGTTCTCGAAAACGTGATCAAGGACTCGGTTGAATATGGCCGCTCACGTTCGTAGGTGAAATTTCGGGCATTCACGGCGTCCGCAGCATGCTGTCAACAAGAAGCCGAGATCTTACAATTGCACTAGCGAAACCGGCCGATTCTACTTTTAATCCGGGCTTGATTAATTTTTTCAAGATCGACTTCATGGACTGACGAATTTTAGGGCCAGCACGTACTACTTGAATTCACCACGATCGTTGTTGCATCTGTAAAACATTTGACAATAGATGCAACACGTGGCATGCTTTCAGTCGAGGATTTGGGATCTTTGAAAGGCTGAATTAACCAGGAATGTCAGCGGTTGCGTCAGAGGTTGCGTCGAAATAGCGTTTGTTGCTGTAAAGTGATGAAATGGCAGGCTTTACCGCTAATCGTTCCACTTAACGCTTGTCATATTGCTAAATGGAACGATTTTTAGCGATAAGCCACTGTGGGCGTGACACTTAGGCCGTCCCACTTTGGACAAAAAATGGTGCGCAAGTGGAACGACAGGTGCAGCACTGTCAGTTCTTGCTCTCGATTGAGCGGGTTTGATCTTTGAAATTTTAAGGTTAAAAGTGTCCGAGAAAAAGTTTTTCGCAAATTCGCCGGAATTTGACGGTTTGGCTGGCATAAGCGTAATTGCCGCAATGGGTTGCACGTTCCGAAGGTCTTCGGAACGCCCTCGGAACGCCGGCGGAACGCGGGAAGAATGGAAGAATGACGGTGTACAGAAAGTGTGACGATTTTCCCGGTTACTGTGACCGCTATGATGGTCGGATTGGACGAACGTACCGATGCAGTCATGTTTATCTGCGACGCTAGGAAGTCGGGCTGGTTTGGGTTATAATCGGGCAATAAACTATTATTGACGGAAATGCTCGACTCAGTTTGAGCTAAACATTTGAACCAAGACAAGGGAGGAATTTGATTATGAAGAAGTTAACAACATTGGTATTTGCATTTGCAATGATGCTCTCGATCGTTTTTGTCGGCGGGGCCATTTCGTCCGATAGCTCTTTTTCGGCACAGGGCCAGACGGTTACGGCCAGGCGTAAGAATAAAGGTATTGCACGCAGGACGTATGCCGGCGGCAAATATGTGGTCAGGAAGGTTTACGTTGGTGGTAAATATGTCACCAGAAAGGTCTGGGTCGGCTCAAAATGGACCGGTAAGAAGGTCTGGAAGGGCGGCCGCATGGTCACAAGCCGTTCGAAGAAGATTCTTTATTAATAGAAAAACCAGTGTAGATTCGCAAGACGCTCGCGAGGGCGTCTTTTTTGTGGCACGTCTTGTGCATATAAACCGTCCGTGCAGGAAAAGCACTACTTTAGGAGCTGAAAGAGAGGAAATATGCGTGCAAAATCTATCTACAATGTATTGTTCGGACTCGCGATTGTACTAATTGGGTACGGAACGGCGAGCGCTCAGGTTGTCACCGCGATTAAAGACACGACCGTAAAGGCCGCGAAAAAGACTGCCGAGGTCACAAAAGACGTGGCCGGGAAAACTAAGGACGTGGTTACCGACGGCGTTGAGGGATCGAAGGACGCCGCGAAGACAGCGAGCGACAAGACCTATAAGACTTACAAGGTCGTGACGGAAGAACTAACGCCCGTCGCGAATGAGGTAAAAGACAAGGCTGTCGGAGCCGGTAAGGCGACTACGAGGACCGCCGCGAAGGTTGGTGATTACACCGTGGACGTTACGGAGAACGTTGCCGGATCGGCCTATGAAGGTGGCAGATGGCTGACTGTAACCACTTGGGACGGAACCAAATGGGTTTCAAAGCGTGCGTGGTTCGCCACGAAAAAAGCGGCCAGAGCAACAAAAGATGCGGTTACCAACCCGGACGAGAAATAGGATACAGGTCCTCACTTTTCTCCCACGGTGAGACGGTCGCAATCGATTCAATGAGTCGATTGTTGACCGTCTCATCTTTTTGCTTTCTAATTGTTAGATTATGAAGGACAAAGTTCGTGTTGCAGGCGGCCAGGGATTCTGGGGTGATCTATTGACGGCTCCGATCGATCAGGTGCGTGGCGGGCCGATCGATTACTTAATGCTCGATTACCTCGCCGAGGTGACGATGAGCATTATGCAAAAACAGCGTGCACGTGATCCGCATGCCGGCTACGCAAAGGATTTTGTTTCGCTGATGCGCGAGATTCTGCCCGACTGCGTCGAGAAGAATATCAAAGTGCTCTCAAATGCCGGCGGCGTCAACGTTGGCGGATGTGCGGAGGCGATTCGCGACACCGCTCGCGATATCGGATTGGGCGGGAAGGTGAAGATCGGCGTGGTAACCGGCGACGATATTCTCGGACGGCTGGACGACTTTGCGGCGCAGGGCGTAGAGATACTGAACATGGAAACCGGCGAACCGCTCGCCGCGATACGCGACAAGGTGCAGGCGGCGAACGTCTACCTCGGCGCGGCCGGCCTCGTCGAAGCTCTGGGACGCGGCGCTCAGATAATAGTCGGCGGGCGGCTTACCGATACCGGTTTGACACTGGCTCCGCTGATGCATGAGTTTGGATGGAAATCTGACGACTGGGACCTTGTCTCAGCAGGAACCATCGCCGGACATATTATCGAATGCGGAGCTCAGGCTTCGGGCGGAAATTGCCAATATGAGTGGCAATCCATCCCGGACATGGCCGACATCGGCTTCCCTATCGTTGAGGCGTCGCCAAACGGCGAGTTTGTCGTGACGAAACACGACGGAACCGGCGGAAGGGTGAATGTGCAGTCGGTAAAGGAACAACTTCTCTATGAGATGGGCGATCCGAAAGCCTACATCACGCCCGATGTAGTCGCGGACTTCTCCTCCATCAACGTCGCCGCCGACGGAAACGACCGTGTAAAGGTGTTTGGCATCACCGGCAATCCAAGTACGGACTTTTACAAGGTTTCGATAGCTTATTCAGCCGGTTGGAAGGCCGTCGGCACGCTGGTCTATGCGTGGCCGGACGCCTACGAAAAAGCACAGGCAGCAGACGGAATTCTTCGGGCCAGATTGGAAAGGCTCGGACTGAAATTCGACGTTATCCTGACCGAGTTTGTCGGCGTAAACGCCACGCACGGACATCTTGCGTTAAAAATCTCCCCTTCTGTCTTAGGAGGGGTGGCATCCGCTTCGGATGACGGGGTGGTTGGCGGACGGGGTGGTTCTCTCGAAAGAGACCTTTCAGACATCCCCGAAGTCCAACTACGCTTCGGCGTCCGCGGACAAAACAAAGCCGATGTCGAGCGGTTTACGAAGGAACTCGCCCCGCTAATCCTAACCGGACCGCCCGCCGTGACAGGCTTCGCCGGCGGACGCCCAAAAGTAGAAGAAATAATGGCCTACTTTCCGGCGTTGATACCGAAGTCGTTGATCGAGACGGAGGTCGAGATAATCGAGGCTTAAAGACGTGGGCCTTTGACTAAGCCTTATTTTAATTTCAAAACGGAAATGCCAACAAGTAAGAGGAATTTGACGATAACCAATGTTTTTGTGGTGATCGGAATCTGGCTATTCCTGATAGTCATTTCACCGCTTCTTGTTCCTTTCCTCGCTTATTCGTACCTGAAGAGCAAGTTTGAAAACGCTCGACTCCGCAGATTCCTGGCTCGGAACGAAGGGGCGAAGTACTTTTGCTACACCAGTAAGAAGGCTGGGCAAAAATTCGCTCGCGAAAGCATCTTGCCTCACCTCGACTCCGATGTTCGAATCATTTACATGAGTCAGAAAGGGCGGGTGAATCTTGGCGACGAATCGATTATTAACACCCTGATTGGAATGGGGGCTGGAGGGGCGAAACCCGGTGGCTACCCTTGCGCCGCCAAAGTTGTCCGGGGCGAGCTCGTGAGTGAGTCGCTCAATACCGAGTTTTATCGAACCATAGCGCGGAACGCGGGAGCGGAAACCCTTATGCATCATATACAGGACTTTTACAAACCTATCGCGTAGGCTTCCCGAAGAGCAGACCCGGAATTCTACTCTTGTCACAGCGTATGGATCGCCACCGAATTTTTGTTCTTGACATTCACACGGTGTTGCAGCGATAATACATTCTGTTTTGCGGGGCTCTTTGACAATTTGTCGGTAGCGGTCCGAAGAACCAAAATGGCGCGGTCGTTCCACTTAAGCTTTGAGCGTTTTTGAGGTGGAAAGATTGTTGACTGCAACTGTTGCACAGATGGGGTTTAACCCGTCTCACTTTGGACACGTTGTCGCCGGAAGTGGAACGGTGCTTTTTCTGTCACTCCTGATCATTTGTTGAGAAACTTCGCAATTCCCTTTTTGCAGTCGTCGGTCATCCGGGCACGGGCGTTGGCTTCGACGCCTTTTTCAACCGCTCGGTCGAAGTTGTCGCCGTCGATGCCGTAGAGCAAATGCTTTGTCGTCGCGACCGCCGAGCCGCTGATTTTTGCGTAACACGAGGCGTATTCGAGAACGGCATTTTCGAAACCTTCTTCGTCGAATGTGCGATTGACGAGGCCGAGTTCGACGGCTTCTTCGGCGGTGTATTCGAAGCCCTGCGTGAGCAGTTCGAAGCTCTTCTTCTCGCCGAGATTTCGCCGCAGTATCGCGGCGACCATTGCGGGCACAAATCCGATCTTGACCTCGGGATAACCGAACCGCGCCGTCTTCGTTGCGACGACAAGATCACACGCCGTCGCCAATCCGCAGCCGCCGGCGAGTGCCCGGCCATGCACGGCGGCTATGATGGGGACTTTGACGCTTCGGATCAGCAGAAATAATTCCGCCAGGCGTCGAGCGTCTTCCAGGTTCTCTTCGTACGACGCCTCTGCTATCTTTTGCAGCGACGCGAGGTCGGCACCGGAGCAGAAGTCTTTGCCGGCACCCCGAATGATTATCGTCCGCACATCTTCGTCTCCGGCAACGTCATTCAACTCTGCCTTGAGTCCACGAATGAGCGCGTCATTCAAAGCATTGCGCTTGTCGGGGCGGTTCAACGTAAGCAGCCATATTGACCCGATGGTTTCTTTCAGCAGTTCAGTCATGCATCTTTGACTTGGTGAAAGCTAATATAGCTTCGCCGCTTTGTCGATCTCGGCGGCAAACTGATCGATCACTTTGGCGATCACGAGCATCTGTTCTTCGGCTTCGTTCCAGTCACGTTGTTCTATCGCCTCGCGCACGCCCGGAAGCGTCTTTACGCCATAACCGGTGTAAAATCCGGGAGCGTAGATCTGATGGCGGAACCAATCGCGCCGCGGCAGTCCGCTGATAGTCGTCAACAACCTCTCGCTCTTGTATAAGATCTCGTCCAGACTCTTTTGCGAGGCTAGAGGCAATGTTTTGCCCTTTGAGGCGGCCTGATATACCTTGGAGCTTTCGCGTAGACGAGTGAGGGCAGTCTGCATCGGAGCAAAACTTATCGGCGGAACGGCGGCTTGTACCCTTGGAACCTTGTAGGTCAGTTTCGGGTCCTGCACATCCCGGAGCATTCCGCTTGAAATAAGCTGATTCATCATCGCCGTGTCTTGGCGCATCGTTTCGGTGAACTTGGTGATCTCGGCAAGATATTGATCTACCGTATCCGAGAAGTTACTGAACTCGAACGGCAGCGTCTCCGCGTTCGCAAGCCTCAGCGTCGCATGACCACAAACCTTTGCGAGTGCGATGCCGTAAGCAAATCCCGGGTCGCCGAAACGCGTGTAGTGATTGAACGAATCGTAGATTGAATGATACGAACCGCCGCCATCTTCCCCGCCAAAACCTATGTTGAGCGAGGCGATGCCGAGGTGCTGTAAGAACGGTGTATAATCCGATCCTGACCCGAGCGCCGAAATTCGAAGGTCCGGGCGATCCATCGTTTCCTTTCGCGTCGAAGCCGGTCCGTTAACGATCTGATTCGCACGCGTCCGTTCCCAAACAGTCAGCTTTGTTTGCGGATCAGGAATATCGCGGGCAACGCCGTTGATAAATTTTTCCAGCGTGTGCGAGCCTCCGATTCCGAGGAAGCCCCTGCCGTTCGAATCCGTGTTGATATAAACCGCAGCCTTATCCTTGAGTTCATCCGCATGCAGTTCCACCCATTCAGTCGAGCCGATCAGGCCTTCTTCCTCCGCATCCCATGCAGCGTATATGATTGTTCGTTTCGGCTTCCATCCGCTTTCGGCAAGCTCTCCGATGCTCCGTGCTTCTTCCATCATCGCAACAAGGCCGCTAATCGGGTCGTTCGCACCATTTACCCAAGCATCGCGATGATTGCCGCGGATTATCCATTGGTCGGGACGCTCGTTGCCCGGCATCCTTGCGATCACATTGTAAATTGGCTTAATGTCCCAGTTGAATTCAAGCTTCAGTCGAACGATAGGAGTTTTGCCTCCAAAATGGTAGGTGACGGGCAGTGCTCCCCGCCAATTTTCCGGCACGACGGCCCCGTCAAGATTGCGCAACATCGGCAATGCGTCAGAATACGAGATTGGAAGGACAGGGATTTTCGTCAGGGTGGGAGCGTCTTTTACCGCAATCCGCTTTGCGTCTTTGGTTGCCCCAACACCTTTGGTCAACGGATCTCCTGGATGCAGCGGCATGTCCATTACCGAACCGCGCTGAACGCCATTTTCGTTCCGCCACGCGCCTTTTGGGTACACATCTCCCTGATAAAAGCCGTCGTTCTTCGGATCAGAATAGATCAGGCATCCAACCGCGCCTTTTTCGGCGGCAACTTTCGGCTTAATGCCGCGCCAGGATCCGCCATAACGGGCGATGACGATCTTGCCTTTTACATCTATTCCGCGTTTCTCAAGTTCTTCGTAGTCGGACGGTATGCCGTAATTTACATAGACGAGTGGGGCTCTAACATCTCCGTCAATCGAATAAGCGTTGTACGAAGGAAGTTGCTCGACTTGCTGGCCCGAAGTCGGATCACTATCGACCTGCGGTTCATTCAATCTAAGGGTGAATTTCTCCGGCGAGGTCATTTCGACCAGGCGTGTTTTCGGCGTTGGGAAAAGAACTTCAAACTGTTCAAGCTTTGTATCGTAACCCCATAATCGAAACTGGGCCGCAATAAAATCCGCGTTCTCTTTGTTGTACGGTGAGCCGAGATGGTGCGGCCGAGCCGATAATCGCTTCATCCAGTCTCGAAGGTTGTTCGGCATGAGCGCTGCGTCGAATCTCGCTTCAAGAGACCGCTGCGTGCCGGACGTTTCGGGAGTGAATCCCATCAACGCCCTTTCGTTTTGAGGGATGGCTTGAGTGAAGATCGAAGACGTCAGCAATAAGACCAAAAAACTGCGGGCGAACGAACGGATCATATTTCTCCTTTGCAGATGATGAAAACTAAAAAGATGTCCGGAACCTTATGTAAGTCCGAGTTTCTGTGCTTCCGTATCCGAAATCTCAATATGCATGCGCAAAAGCGCAGTAGAAAACGTTTTTCCCTGTGCATCGGTCATCAAACTCAACGTCCCGCCGCCGCCGAGCGATTCGTGTAGCAGGAAATTCAACGCCTTCAGATTAGGGAGCTCGAACCGCTCGACATCCCCTTTGACCATCGGTCCGAAATGACCTTTTACGGCCTCGGCTGTAACCTCTCTAACCAGTAGCGGATAAAACTCCTCTTTCAGTGCGATCACACCTACGTTTGCTGTATCGCCTTTGTCTCCCGACCGAGCATGAGCGAGTTTTAGAAGAGAAACTTTCATATTCATTTTTCCATCTCGGTGTCTTGTTTTCTTCGTCGAAGGCACGCTTCAGCCATCTTGAGCATCGTGCATAGATAAATAATAAAACGCCGCCACAACCAGGGAGTGGGAAATTGTCCCATCATCGATTAGTTTTTCAACTTTCACAAGCGGCACCAGATTCGTCACTATGCTCTCGTGCTGATCGAAAGCGGTTTCAGCGGTCTTTTCGCAGTCGAGTGCAAGATAATGATAGATCGTATTGTTCTGTATCGCCGGGTTCGGGTGCGATTTCCCCAACAATGTCCAGTGCTGCGACGAGTACCCGGTTTCCTCTAGCAACTCACGTTTCGCTGCTGATTCGGACCCTTCCCCGTCGTCGATCAGCCCACCGGGAAGCTCCATCGTCGTCTCTTCCGTTCCATGTCTAAACTGTTTGATCAAAACCGCTTCGTGCTCCGTGTTTAATGCAATAATATTCACCCAATCCGGACTCTCTACAACAAAGAAATCGCTCAATTCCCCATCGCAGTCGCGGACACACATATCCTGCCGCACGCGAAAAACGCGGCAATCTGCAATCTGTTTGGATGAAACGCGCTTCCACGAGTCCGGTTTCTGCATATAGAAGTTGTACAATTGAACATTAGAGTTATGTTTCGTTATTAAATCAAGCGTAGGAGTTGAATCATGGGTGGTGTTACGCGTTTTTTTCCAGTTTTTACGATACCGATCTTATTTTCACTATGTTTTAGTGTTAGTGGACAAGCCATCTCGTCGGGTCGCCTCTCGTTGGAGGAAGTAATCTTAATGGCGGCTGAACAACGTGGAAAGTACATCGCCGAGTTTAAGAACCTTTTGTCGCAGGAAAGCAAAACGATTGAATTTTACGATAAGAAAGGTTCGGTTAAGAAAACACGCTCGATAATTTCGACCTTCATTGTTTACCAACTCTCCAGAGATGACCGAAGTGTAGCAGAATACCGCAGCGTGCTATCGGTAGACGGCAAGAACATCTCGGACGCCGACAAGCGGGCCGAAGACTTCTTCGAACGCATCGCGAAAGTCGATTCGTCGAGCAAAGAGCTCGAAAAATTAGAAGACGAAGGCTCGCGTTTCGACGAAGAGATATCGGTGAATGGTTTTACGCTCTTTCAAGCGGCCGCACTCGCTGAAAACATCCGTTCATCAATGACCTTTCGCATGGAGCGGGAAGACATTCTTTCCGGAAATGCCGTTTACGTAATAACGTACTCTCAAACCAAGTCCAGTCCTTACATACTTAACGGCGGTCAACGCGGAGCCGGTGATGGAAAACTGACACTGATATATGACACCGGAATGGATGAAAAAGACGCGGCACTTAGGCTCAACGGAGAGTTTTGGATCGACACCGCAACCTTTCAGGTACGACGCGAGAAACGAAATCTTGCAGTACTTCCATTTGGCTGGAAAGTTCCCGTCGTTCTCGCCGAAACCGTTTTCGATTACGAAAGCAGCGATTTCGGAATTTTGATACCAAAAGCAATTGAACACACAACCTTAGACATTCGAAAAAAGGAAAGGATCTCTGTAAAAGAATCCAAAATTACCTTTAAGTACTCAAAATTTACCCGGCCCGAAGTTGAGGTAAAATCATCGGAAATTAAGTAATTGATATAGAACCGATGAGACACGATTGATTACCTCTTGACGATGAAAACCAGAAAGTAGTCCATTCCATCTCCCTTAACGAAATCGAACTCTTCTTTAAGTGAAAATCCGGCCAGCTTTGCTTCGTCGATCACCGTCTGTTTTGCAATACCGTGGTCGTCACCGCTGCCGTTGCCGTTGCGGTCGATAATGCCTACTAATGCATCCTTATGTAATGCAGGCTTAAGATTTTTCAAAAAACGTACGGGTTCGGATATTTCGTGATAAGTTTTCAATATCAATACCGAATCGACGGATACTTTTGGCAGTAAAGGATCGTCCGTTTTACCGAGGACTGTTTTGATATTTAGAAACTTTTCGGCCTGGGCTCGTTTGTTGATGTGATCGACATACTCCTGATTGATCTCCACCGCAAAGACTTGTCCTTTTTCGCCAACCCGTTTCGCGGCCCGCACGGTGAACCAGCCGGAACCCGCTCCGATGTCCGCAACTACCTTTTTATCTGAGATTTTCAAAATATCCATCACACGATTGATCTGCAGATTATCGTCGCGTTCAGGCTCTTCGAAAATTGACAATTCGCCGGCGTAAGGTTCGCTGGTCTTTCGAACAATGCCGTCATCCTTCTTCGTGACGGGTGACGCTGTCGGCTGCGGATCGGACGCTGTCGAATTTACAGGTTCAGACGATGGGAAGAAAAACATCCAAGCCAAACCAAGCAGCATTGTTTTCAAAAGAGCGACGGTTAATATAAGTGCCTTCATAATTTTATGATGAATGACCGTCGGATTTGTTTGCAAGCGATTCGGCTAGTGGATCTTCCGCTAGCCGATCGATCAGGCCGATCCGTAATGCCTCACTGGCGTCGATCTGTTCTGCTGTAAAAAACATTTTCAAAGCGTTTGCCTGACCAATAAGCCGAGGAAGCCGCTGTGTGCCGCCCCAGCCGGTGATAATGCCCAAACCTGCTCCCGGATGAGCAAAAGTGGCCGTTGGCGATGCGATTCGCCCTTTACACGCAAGGGCCAGGTCCAATGCTCCGCCAAAGCAAAAGCCGTTGATTGCCGCAATCGTCGCGTTTGGCAGGTCCGCGATCTTGTTCATCAAACGCTGGCCGCGCAGTGAAAATTCCTTCGCGGTTTCAGACGTTACATCTGCAATCTCACGCAAATCCGCTCCCGAAGCGAACGAGTTTCCCGCGCCGGTAAACAATACCTTCCGAAGATTTTTCGATTTCGAAACATCGTCCATGATTCGATCCAGAGATTCCAGAACGTCAATCGATAGTGGATTTCGAATTTCCGGTCTCGTGAATCGAATAATCACTACTTTGCCCCACGTTTCGACGGCTATCGAGTTAGACATTTAGATTTCCGGTGTCAATAATAAAGCTATGTTCAGAACCAACAAAGCTCACCCGTGGCACGGCGTGCCAATTGGCGAAAATGCGCCTGGCGAAGTTACCGTTTTTGTCGAAATCGTGCCGCGCGACACCGTAAAGTACGAAGTGGACAAAGAGACCGGCTATCTCAAGATCGACCGTCCGCAGCAGTATTCGAATGTAGTTCCGGCAAACTATGGCTTTATTCCGCAAACATACTGTTACGGGGGCGTCGCCGCGTTGGCCCGTACGGGCACCGACATCACGATAACTGGAGGTGACGGCGATCCGCTGGATATTCTTGTACTGTCGGAGCATCACATTCCGCGCGGCGATATTATTCTTAAAGCCATCCCGATCGGCGGCTTTTGCTTGATCGACGACAACGAGGCTGACGATAAGATAATCGCCGTGCTGAAGGGCGACAAGGTTTTTGAGCAATATCATGAAATCTCGCAGCTTCCCAAGGGAATACTCGAACGCTTTGAGCATTACTTCCTTACTTACAAGAGTTTGCCGGACGACCCGGCAATCTGCGAGATCGCATATTCGTATGGTAGAGAACAGTCATATGGTGTCATAAATGCGGCGATAAATGACTACGGCGAACTCCTCGGAAAGATGAAATGATCTGGCCGGCTTTTTGACGAGTTATCGGCATTTCGGTTGTCCAGACGGTGAAAATCAAAAGTTGCCTTTTTTGGATCAACGCCCCAGACGCGGTCGATGCTGAATGCTGAAATGATTGCCGCTGTGCCGCAGGAATAGCCGCCGACGCGGACGGTGACGCCCGTTTTTACCAGATCTAGAAAAATGGCGGCCCGGTCGCCCGAGTTAAGTCTGTCCAAACGGATCTCGACGGTTTTCTTTTCGTCCTTTGCTCGGACGCGAAAATACGCCATATTTCCTCGAACTTTGACTTTCGAAACCTTACCCAAGACGTTGGCGCTATCACAGTCGCTCAATCCCGAAAGATTCGTCAGGCTGATCAACCTGCCGCTTGCGGCATAGGTGCCGGACGCCAGTTCAGGTGTTTGGCCAAAAGCTGCGGCCGCGAAGAGAGCTAGTATCAGTGGAAGAAGTTTTTTCATAGGTAATATCTATTTTAGCGCCGTTGCCCTAAAGATCGAACGAATTATACGCCGTTAGAAGACAGAACGGGTCCAGCCACCGTCAACAGCGACCGAACTGCCGGTGATGTAGCTGGCACGCTCTGAAACAAGAAACGCGGCGAGAGCCGCGAACTCACTTGGGGTGCCGAGACGCTTCATCGGTATTGCGGCTTCCCATCGTGTGCGGACATCGGCGGGTTCAATGCCTTCGCTTTCCGCAATTGACGCGGCAAGCTGCTCAACGCGTTCGGTCAGGGTATAGCCCGGCATGATGTTATTGACCGTGATGCCATGTTCCGCCACCTCGTTGGCAAGTGTTTTTGCAAAGCCTGTAACAGCCGCCCGCAGGCTGTTGGACAAAATCAGGTTTTCGACCGGCTGCTTGGCGGCGATCGACGTGATATTCAAAATGCGGCCCCAGCTTCGCTCCTTCATTCCGGGAAGCACCAGCCGCGTCAGATCGAGTACACTTGTCAGCAGACTGCGAGTCGCCAGTTCCCAATCATCGCGGTTTAGATTTTCAAACGGTCCGGCCGGCGGCCCTCCCGTGTTTGTAACGAGAATTTCGATACGTCCAAAGCGCTCGATACCTTCGCGAACGATCCGTTCAACATCAGCCGCGACCGACAGATCGCCGACGATTCCCAAGACAGGCGACTTGGTCCGCTGGCTTATCGAGTCGCAAGCCGCCTTCAACTTCTCCTCGCCCCGTGCACACAAGATCAGCGACGCCCCCTCCAACGCCAACTCCTCCGCCACCGCCCGCCCAAGCCCCTGGCTCGCGGCCCCTACCAGTGCTACTTTTCCTTGAAGTCCAAGATCCATAAGTTTAGCTCCCCTCCTTACGAAGGAGGGGTGGCCGCCGCTTTGGGCGGACGGGGTGGTTCTCTCCTAACTCACCTCCTGTCTGAGGAGGGGTGGATGCCGCTTCGGCAGACGGGGTGGTTTTCTCCGACAAATCAAAACCTTATTTCCCCCTCAAATAATCATCCGTCTTATCCAGCCAATCCTGTCGCGGCGGGCTGAATATATCGACATCCAACGTGTCTTCCAGTGCCTCGGCCTTATGGACAACATTCGAAGGAATAACCAGCACTTCACCGGCCCGAACCGTAACTTCTTCCCCACCATCTTCGCCGATCCAAAAATGCAAAGCGCCCGACAGCACATACGTCAACTGCTCATTGTCATGCGAATGCTGCGGCACAATGCAGCCCTTCTCAAGATAAACATGCGCCAGCATCATCCGCTCCGCCGTGATCAGCCGCCGCTCCAAAGATTCAGAAACACGCTCCCTTGGCATGTCTTCCCAACGATAGAATTGAGTTTCAGGCATTTTCTCTTAAGTCTCCTCAGGGAAAAAATTGTACGACAGTTCACCCGATTTGTCGCAGTTCTGCGGGAAAGTTAGGCAAAACGCGTTTTGTAGCTCGTCATCTCAGCGACGGTTGCAACATGCCGCTGTCTGTCCAATCTAACCTAACGAAAACGGAGAATTTCTCGATCATGAAAAATCTATTCATTGGTATCACCATTATTTGCGCGGCTTTTCTGCCGATTGCCGCCCAGAAGTTCATCTCGAAGGCCGATAAACGCGAAATCACTGAGATGCGGAAAGAATTGGTTCGCGATATGCGAAATGAAGTTTCCCGAAGCGGTGACACTACGGCTTCGGCCGTGTCGGCTGCCGTATCGCCGGCCGATGTTGGCGAAGTCGATTCTTTCGACAAGAGTGTGAAATTTATGGGCATAGCGTCTTCCGGCGCGATCTATGTCTATTCGAGCTGTGACCCGGCCGTCCTGCTCAATGACCTCGGCCTCGTGCTTGGCGTCGACGACCGCTGTCTTGCAGCGACGAACCCGGCGGTGACGACGTTCGCGATCTTCGACAATGTTGCACGTATCAATCTGCCGGCGAGAGCCAACTCGAATATTCTGTATATGATTAACAACCATACTCTCAATTGGCAGTTTCAGAATCCGAACGTGGGCAACGTCTCGGCCGCGATGAGCTATTCGCCGCGCGTCACGATCGAGAGCATCGCCCTGAACGACCCCGCCGCAATCAATCCGGATACCGGACTTCCCATGAACGGCAGCTATACGACGACCGGCAACGGCACAAAGAGCATTACGCAAACGCTCGTGCCGGCTGAATTCGGCAGTTTTGTCGAAAGCTATTCGCGGGCGAATACGTCCGGCCTCTCGCGCACCTTCTTTGCGGCTCTCGGTCTGCCGAACAACATAATCGACGAACTCTACAAAAAGCCGATGACCATCCGCCTCGGTGCACGCGTCTCGGTTCGCAACGTACCATTCGGCCAGTATTTCTACACAGCAAGGTTCCTCGGAAATTAACCATCCGATCAGCCCAAAAGCCCTGCGTTCACCGAACGCGGGGTCTGGCATCTTTTCCGAGCGGTAAGATTTTTTTTGTAGCATATCCTTCACTTTTAGCGCAATTGGTAAACTTTTCAATCATCTCCATTGCTTCTTTAAAGCCCTCGTTCCACATCCTTGCATTCAGGCTGTTGAAAGTGGAACGGGTTAAGTCATTTAGCATCATAGGCTTACGGTGACGAATCGTTCCATTTGCGTATCGCGGAAACTCGTTAAGTGGAACGGTCATTTTTTTCTCCCCGGGGCTGATTATGGTTTACAGTTATGTACCGATGCGCGGTTGTTTTTCCCCACTCCGAGCCTCTCGGCGATTGCCGCAGAGCTCAAACCTTGCCCGGCAAGTTGCTTTGCGTAAGCGACCCGATGGCGGTCGATCTTCGATCTTTTCGCTTTACGAACGGAGGCCCGGCGCGGAGGCCGTGCGAGATGCTTTGCCTCAGCGTCGAACCCGATGAAGTCAAAGCCGAGAAAATTCTTCGCTCTTACCGAGCCTTCAAAGGCTTGTGACCGTCCGGCGAGATCAAACTTTTGCAGCGTATAGACGGCGACGTTGTCTTCGCCATTCTCAATACGGCCGGTTCGAGATTTCACGTGTTTTATATAACGAAGCTCTGGCCCGCAATTACCGCCGGATGATCCGCGGCCTATCGCGAACATCGAGTCGGCAACCTTCGCAAGATCGACAGAGCCTTGCAGATCGTTCTCGGTAAGAGGCAGGTGGGACAAATGCTTAGGCGTGTGGGCGACGGCCAGTATTGACATAAATCGCTGCTTTTTCAACGCCTGCAACCGGTTCATCAGTCGAAAGGCGATGCTCGCGTTGGCGGTCGAGCTATGGCTGAGGAACGTGATGTTGTCGCAGATCAGGACTTCAACGTCGTGCTCGTCGATACGCTGGTCAATATCCTCGAATATCATGTCCGTAAAATCCTCGTAGCCGTCGATCATCTGGCCATCCCAATAAAGCTCGGCCCGCTTCAGATCGGGCGAGAATTGATATGGATCTTTGCACGTCAGCCCGTCGTCGCTCGTCGTTGTGTAACGCTGTGCAAATTGGAGCCGCGTCAGTTCAAAGTCCAGATATAGCACCCGCTGCGGCGGAACCTCGCATCCCGCCTGCGACGAGTCGAACGGGGCGATCGGTAAACCTCGCGCCAGGCTCTCGGCGATCTGCACAGCCAGCACGCTCTTGCCCAAACCGGTCGGCCCGAACAACACCGCCACCTCTTCCAACAGCCAAAGCGGCCCAAACAATTGTTTCATCGGCCCGCCCTTCGCGCCGCTCTCAATAAATTCCTGAACCGGCCGCACAAAAAGCATCGCAGGCTCCGGCGCATAATAGCGCGGATACTTCTTTTTATTCTCCGCCAAAAGCCGCTCCCGTTCCTCTCGCACAGGATCCCACCCTACCGCCGAATCATAATCCTGATCGCCCGACGCAAATTCACTCCGCGAAGATCGTCCGCTATTTCCCTTCTCTCCACCGCCAACTCGTATCGTTTTCTTTGATTTATCGTCCATACGATCATAAGAATAAATCAAACAATCGTGTTGCGTCAAGGAGTATATGTATTATTTGTGCAATCGATGGATCTGCCGTTAGCATCGTTCGAAGGGTGTTAAATTTGCTTTGCCTGAAATTGCGGTTCCTCTCCGAGGCCGCGAACGACTGCATGCGGCAAGGCCGCGAGAAATGCGCTAGGCCATTTCCGCGGTCGCGATCTCAACGGTACGTATTTTTCAAAGGTCACGACTCTCTCGTCTCACAAGTGAATCGTGTGTTTTTTGAAAGAAGGCCTCAATGTCGTTTATTGCGTGCTCGCACGCCACAAATTGAATATCGTACAAACATCCAACATCGCCTACATTTACGCCGTGCAAAATGTCGATGTGATGCTGGGTTACCTTTTCGCCTCGGTAACCACCGTTATGGACTTCATCGTTACGAATCAGTATCCAAGCACGCAATCTTTCGTACAGATCATCTCCGAAATCAAAATTAAAATCCTCCGACTTAACAGTCTGCTTCATCCGATCTAGTACATTTCCGCCTTTAGTTGATTCGAATTTTGAGAAGGCATTCGGGTCGGTCGCGCCCAGTCGATAAATAACAAGTTTCGGAAGGCGGAAGTCCAAAAGACTTATGCAGTGAACCAATAACGACCCTGCAAGAAAGCCAAGTAAGCTTGGAATCGCTTTTGGCTTTACGTACTCATTCCAATCACGAGATTCAACCGTGTTGATCGCATCCATGTTCCGGACGAAATATTCACCTCCGACGTGCCCGAATTCCTCGATCAGTAATCGAATGGTGTCACATTCTTCGCGAAAGCACTGCTCAGTTGTCATAAAAGACTTTCAATATTGTTGTTCCTAGCTGCATTGGACGAGTTTTATCCCGGCTGAGTTTAGGTCGTAGCGTTTGTAGACTGCGTCGTCGATTTTTTTTCCAGGACGTTGCATTTGTTTTGCCTTCAGGTGTAACGATGGAGTCTAAGAGGCAGCGGGGCCGGATTTGTTTACAGTCACAAACCTAACCTTTGTTTCCTGAAAGCCTCTTTACGCCGGAGTCGTCCGTCAGGATCTTCATCTGATTGATAGCGATCCGGTTAAGCTTTTTAAGACGTACGGATTGCGATTCGCCGTTAGCGATGAGCATGGCGTTCAGGTTCTCAAGGTTAGACAGACAGATCAGTTGCGCGACGGTTGCATAGTCGCGCATATTTCCGGTTTTGTCCGTATTCTGTTCGCGCCATTCCTTCGCGGTTAAGCCAAATAAAGCCATATTTAGCACGTCGGCCTCGGATGCGTAGATAAATGTTGTTTGCTTTTTGGAGAGCGCCGGCGGTATCAGATTTTGCTTGATCGCATCGGTGTGTATTCGATAGTTTATCGACGCGAGCTCTCGTTTGACGCTCCAGCCAAGTTGCTTTTGCTCTTGCTCTTTTAGTCGCTGGAATTCTTTGATGAGATATATTTTGAATTCGGCGCTGATCCACATTCCAAATTCAAACGCGATGTCTTTATGGGCGTAAGTGCCGCCATACCTTCCGGCTGTCGCTCGAAGGCCGATAGCATTCGTATTTTCGACCCAATCCTTGACACTTATTTTGTAGCTGTTGAGTCCCGCCTGACTTCTAATTGTGGCGAATTCGCCATAATTAAAATTGGGGTTATGTATGCGTTCCCAAATGCCCAGATACTCAACGGTGTTTCGGTTTCGGAGCCAATCTGAGATAAAAAAATCACCGTCCTTTGCCTTCAACATATCAGTCAGCGAAATATAGTCCGCGTCATCTACACCGACGACTCTGACATCAATTCCCTTTACTGACAGTGTTCGCTTCTTTGTCATTATAAGTTATCGGATTTCCTATCTATTCTCGAGGACAAACGCGCCGATGTGTGGTTGATTTGTATTCAAACACGTCTGCAATGCTAGAATCAGCGAATCGCGCAGATTCTCGGGCGTGACTATGGCGTCGACGAGGCCGCGGGCGGCGGCGTGTTTGGCATCCAGCTCTTTATCGTAGGTTTCGCGGACCTTTTCCATTTCGGCGAGAATTTCGGCGGGCGGTTCGTTGCCTTCTTTTTTGAGCTTTTCGATCTGTGTGCCGTAGATGGCCTGGGCGGCGGAGTCACCTTCCATCACTCCCATGCGGCCGGTCGGGAGAGAGAAGATAAAGTCCGGGTCGAAGCCCTGTCCGGCCATCGCGTAGTAACCGGCACCGGAGGCGTGGTTGACGGTCAGGACGAGCTTTGGAACGGTCGCGGTGGCCATCGCTTCGACAAAACGGGCACCGGCACGGATGATGCCGCTATGCTCGGCTTCGGCACCGACCATGAAGCCGGAAACGTCCTGAACAAACAGCAACGGCGTCGAGTGGCGGTCGCAGTTTTCGATAAAATAGGCCGTTTTTTCCGCAGATTCGGTGTAGACGATGCCTCCGAACCGCGGTGGTGTCCCGGGCTTGCCCTTGGACATCCCGCGGGAGTTTGCGATGACGCCGACGAGTATTCCGCCGATACGCGCCGTGCCGCAGATCATCTCTTTTGCAAAATCGGCCTGGAATTCGTCGATCGTCTTGTCAGAACCGGAAGCGATAGCGACCGGGTTCTTGTCAAGAATACAATCAAGCACGGCGTGCATATCGTATGGCGCTCGATGATCATCCGGAAGAATCTTGTAGAGTGGATTCTCGCCAGTCGAGAGAACCACCCCGTCAGCCGAAGCGGCTGCCACCCCTCCTTCGTAAGGAGGGGAGCCCGGAATGATCGACACGCGCGACGGCTCTTTTGCGGGGAGCTCGGAAATAAGTTCGCGGATTTTCTTGAGGCAGTCCTCTTCGGTTGCGGTGCGGAAATGAGCAACGCCGGAGATCGCGTTGTGCGTCATCGCACCGCCGAGCGTTTCGTTATCGATAGTCTGGCCGGTCGCCCCTTTGACGAGGTTTGCACCGCCGAGGCCCATGAACGACGTGCCCTCGACCATCAGGATTACGTCCGACAGTGCGGGCAGATACGCTCCGCCGGCGACGCACATTCCCATAACGGCGGAGATCTGCGGCACCTTTAGGTAGCGGCGCATTATCGAGTTGTAATAGAAGATGCGCGCGGCACCGTACTGGCCGGGAAACACGCCGCCTTGGTATGGCAGATTGACGCCGGCGGAATCGACAAGATAGACGATAGGCACGCGATTGCGCATCGCGATCTCCTGCGCACGGAGGATCTTTTTGATCGTTTCCGGATACCAGGCACCGGCCTTGATCGTCGCGTCGTTCGCAACCACCACGCATTCCCTGTTCTGTATTTTCCCGACCACGGTAACGACAGCAGCAGCCGGAGCCTGGCCGTCGTATTGGTCATAAGCAACTAGGAGGCCGATCTCCTGACTGAAGGTGTCAGGGTCGAGGAGCAGATGGATCCGCTCGCGGGCGGTTAACTTGCCTTGCGAATGGATCTTTTCAATTTTTTCGGAACCGCCGCCGAGCCTAAGCTTGTGCTCAAGGCGCGTGTATTCGTCGGTGAGGGTGCGAAGCCGGGATTCGGCGGTTGTTTTCTTCATCGTGACTGGATGCTGCGGCAAAAGAACCCGGTCGCTATTGCTCGCGGTTCTGACAGGAAGTCATTCCTTCGCACTAATAATAAAGGTCGGAACCATACCGCCGCCCGCCGTGACGTTTGCTAACTCATTGGACGAAAGCCTTGTGAATGCCGAGCCGACTACGCCATTGAATAGAAGCGGGTCGAGGTCTACCAGCTGTTCGGCGTAAGTAAAACCGAGCGCGTCTTCGTGGACCATCGGGAACATTTCACGTGCGGTCTTGACGCGTTCCTGGACGAGATAATCACCATCCGCAAGTGCATGGTCGATCGCGTCGTTCCATTCGGATTCGCTCGAATTCCATCCGATATAGATGCCGTGGCCGCCGTAATCGTCGTTTGGTTTGAGGACTAACTTATGTGAATTCGCCCGTGTCCATTCGATAAGATCGATCTCGGAAGATACCCCGTCGCTATCGCTCCCGGTTCTGACACGAGTTTTCTCGTCCCGAAACTTCCGCGTCCACGGGATGTGAGCACGGATCGCCGCGAGTTCGGTTTCATTAAACAGCGATTCGTATTTTTCGTTCGTCAGCACGGCGAAGATCGCTTTTTTGTGGACCAGTTTGCCGCGAAAGCTGTTGACCATGCAGATCGCACCGGCACGGTAGGCATCAAGCAAAGCGGGCTGTGCTTCCATGATCGGCAGGTATTCGTTGACGAGAAGGCGTTTGTAAACAATGTCGATCGCTACGCCGCCGAAATATAATTTCTTACCGTCAAACTCAAGCTCGTCCGGCGAACAGATCACAGCCGTATACCCGTTGTATTCGAAGTAGTCGCGGAAAAGTTCGAACTCTTTGATCGTCGGCAAATCTTTTAGATCGACTATGGCAATGACCGGTTTTGTTTCGGGCTCGCGGCCAAGATATTCTTTGTAACAGCTAATGAGAACTTCGAGCAGATGCGGGCGTCCGGAAAGGCCTCGGACATTGTACGTCTCCGCGAATTTTTGCATCACCGGAAGCGTCTCGAATATCGCGGTCGCCGAATCGGCAAACGCGATGCCGGCCGGGCTTTCACCGTTCAATTCTACATAGCTGTAGGTGTCACCAACCAGAAAAGAGTCGAGCCGCGACGTGGGCGAGACCTGACTATAGCCCGGATCGATCTTGACCAGCTCACGTTCGATCTCGGTCAGGCCTAGCTCAACAAGTATTTCGTCGTCTATCACCGCCGCATCTTTAACTTTTTGAAGCGTACTCCAGATAATTGCACTCGTTTCGGTAATCATCGACCAGTCGGCTTCGGTGACGAAATGCGGGCGGAGGTACGGGCAGAGGGGACGGCCGCCGAAGATGAGCTTGTTGCTTTCGAGACCATCGTTCAGGATCTTCAATGATTCTGCGGCGGTGTCGGGGTCTTCTAGAAGGTGGTGGTAATGGGCGACTGCCTCTTTTAGCATAAGCTGGGTTCACTACTTCGACATGCTCAGGATCTCTTCAAATTCGTCTTTCGTCAGCGGCATTACCGAAAAGCGAGACTGCCGCACCAGGTAGATATTTGCGAGCGCCTTGTTCGCTTTGATTTCAATAAGCGTGACCGGTTTCTTGAGTGGTTTGAACGGTTTAAGTTCGACCGCGTGCCAGGCGGTATCGGTCGGGTCGGGAAACGCTTCCTTTGTTACTTCGGCTATTCCGACAACCTCTTTCCCGACGACGGAGTGATAAAAATATACCTTGTCGCCTTTTTTCATTTCCTTCAAGAAAATGCGGGCCTTAAAGTTTCGCACGCCGGTCCAATCGGTCTTGCCGTCCTTGACAAAATCATCCCACGAATATGCGGTCGGTTCTTGTTTAACCATCCAGTAGTTCATAATTAAAAGTTCGCCGCAAAAAGGCTCAAAGTTCGCAAAACTTTTCGATTGTGGATTCTGTGCCTTTTTGCGGCAATTTATTATTTTCCTTTTTGCGCTTGCGCGGCTTTCTTGTTTAGCCATTTTGCCCAGCGTTCGATCACGGGGCGGAGCGGCTTGAAAAGTTTGGCTCGAAAACTATTGACATTTTGTTTCTCGCTCCATGCACGCAGATTTTTTTCAGCGTACTGACGTATCTGCGGTTCGAGACTCTGTTTTTTTATCGAGTGGCGCAGCGTCAGGTAATAGTGCTGGCCGACGAGAGAGAACAGCAGCCCGGCCAGATTTCCCTTAAACGAGCTTTTCGCCATCCATTTTTTTGCGAAACCTTCGGTCGGCTGAAGGAGAGCACCCATCGACATCTCCAGCCAGCCAGATTGATTCCCCTGTTTCGGGTGATAAAGCCCGGGAATATCGCCCTTTATCGGCGTGTCCAGATTCTTCAGGCGAGGATCGTTTATAAAATCGACTAGCCGAATCTTTTCCAGTCCGCGAATTTGCTCCGTCGGAAGAAAGTCCAACACTTTCCCAATGTGCTCCTCGGTATCTTTCGGCAACAGGAAGGTCGCATTATTCTCGACACGGATCTTTGTAATCTTTGCAGTCTTCTGACCTGCGGTTTGTATTGCCATACTTGATGTTAATTTATCAACTCGCTTTCAATGTAAAGTGTGTCCGGGGAAATATCCTGCTCATGCGGCCAATGGACAGTTCCATACGCGATTGAAACGTTCGAGAAATAAGAAATGTCCTTCAACTCGAGAAAAACATCCATTTCGAGATAGGGTTTAATATCGAATCTACGAAGCGACCCATCATTGAACTTTAGGTCCAATGTATGATCGTCGTTAGCTCTTGCTTCAATAACCTTGTTCATATTATTTCAGAGGCTCTATTCCCGACACCGATTTACCGCGTATAGCTCTTTCCCAATTTCTCATCAACTCGTCCTGATGAATCTCAATCTATGCCTGTACCAATCGCAATTGCTTTCGACGCAAACTTCCCTCCAAAACTTCACCGTCAGGAATTCCGAGAACTGCCTCATCGTCTCCATGCTGAATATGTATGTGAGGCAGTTTGTGGCGACGATTATCGAGGAAAAACATGTAAACGGTGATACCGTAAAAGATCGAGATTACCGGCATCTACTACTCCTCGAAACGTCCACGAAATACTAACCTAGATTGTAATGTCTTACACTCTAATAGTAAATTCTGCCACAACCTTGTCGTGTTAACGCAACAAAAAAGTGTATTTGCCACAGATGGTAAGAATCAAACCACGGATAAACAGACTCTTTGGCAATATCATCAGGCTGGCACGGATATTGTATTAGTACGGTAAAATGGGCGGCTCTTTTGCAGAAGCCCGCACTTGGTAAGGGCATGATAATGAACCAAACAACCCTCGCAAAACCTGCCAAGATCAGCGGCGTCGGGCTACACACTGGAGTCGATGTCAATTTGCGGCTGCGGCCCGCACCCGAAAATACTGGTTACATCTTCGTACGGACGGACCTCGACGATTTCGAGATACCGGCGTCGGTCGAGTACATTTCACATTGCAGCTATGCGACGACGCTGATGCGGCGCGGCGTTGTGCTTTCGACTTGTGAGCATTTGCTGTCGGCACTGCGCGGCTCGGGCATTGATAATTGTTTTATCGAACTCGACAACATTGAAGTGCCGATACTGGATGGCTCGAGCGAAAATTGGGTCGAGCTTCTCGAAAAGGCGGGTGTAAAACAGCAAACGGCTCTGCGGCGCACCCTGCGTGTGCTAAAGCGGGTCGATTATGAAGAAACGGGCCGTAAGATGTCGATCGAGCCGTCGGACAAGTTCGAGATCGAATGCGTAATCGACTTCCCGCACCCGTTCATCAACCGCCAAGCCTTTAATTTTGTGATCGAAAACGGCTCGTTCGGCAAGCAGATCGCGTCAGCCAGGACATTCGGCTTTACCCACGAGATCGAGATGCTCCGCAAAGCCAATCTCGCCCTCGGCGGCTCGCTCGATAACGCAATCGTCCTCACGCCCGACGGAATGCTCAACGAAACGCCTCTCCGCTACGCCGACGAATTCGTCCGCCACAAAATTCTCGACATCATCGGCGATGTCGCATTGCTCGGAATGCCCGTCCAGGCTAAAATAACCGCCGAAAAAAGTGGCCATGCAGTTCATGCCGCTTTAATGAGCAAATTATTGAAGACCGAAGGCGGTTGGGAGATCATAACTAGTGTTTAGTCGACGCAGGTTTTATTCGATCTCTTTCTTTTTACACAACGGAAATGGAAATTTGAGCTCAACCGAGGAAATGTCGGTTACGGCTTCGATTTGAATTTCGTTCGTTTTGACGTTTACGCTCCTATCACTTGATTTGCGAAGTAAAGCCTCAAGTTTTGGGCATCTTTCGTATTCTCCGCGGTAGGTCATTAACTCGGCGAACAATTTCCCTTTCTGTCCTTTTAAAATTCTAATCTTAAAATTGCCGTCCTTGTCTGGCAGCCCTCTGGACTCCTCAGAATTTTTTTCATCACTGCTGTTCAGCGCAAATTCAACCGAGACATACTCGGCGTTTTCGCTGTCGTATCGACCGTTTTCAAAACGAATTGTACCGCTAACGATTATTGTCTCGGCCGAGTTCGGCGCTTTGACGATTAGATTTTCAATAAAATCTCCCGGGCCAATCGTGACCTCGGTGGCATCCTCACGACGGACTGTTGAAGGATAATAAAACGTGCCGAACGGCTGTCTTGCCGAGATCTTCCTTCCTTGTTTACCACAATCACGTATGTTCCCGCCGGGACCTCATCTATCTCAAAAGAACCATCTTCCTCAGTGCAATCAAATTCGTGAAAATACTTGTCCTTTTGCCCGCGAGCTGGAAACACTTCTAGACACACATCTTTTAAGGCTTTCCCGTTCGCATCGTAGAACTTTCCGCGAATAGAATTGTTGATTCCGTAATCAAAATCTTGTTCAGTATGGTTTTTTGCCACTATTTCGACTTCGACCGAACCGTCTTTTCCTTCGTCGAATTTATACCCGGGAATTTTCTCGGGCGTTAGTACATACGTCCCGGGCGGCAAATCATAGATTTCGTAGGATCCGTTTTCGTCGGTTTTCAGATCTTTGTTCACACCGTTCCCAGTGAGTTTGATTTTATATTCGGCCAGCATTTCATGCCGCGATTTCTCTTCCGCAATCGCGACCGAGACATACCGCGACATCTTGCCCGAAAGTCTCGTTTTACCCTGCACTTTTGAAATGTTCTTTAGGTATTTCAGATCATTCGCACGGTATTTTATCCAGCCTGATCGAGAGCAGGTTGAAGCGATCCAAACGCCTTTCGGAACTACCTTGGGAAACTGGCCTGTTGCGGCAATTACGTTCTCGGAGGCCTTCTTGTCAAGCGGACCGGCTCCTAAATAAAACAAATATTCCTTGTCAACGCTTTCTTCGGTAAACGTCCACACGCAATCGGCTCCGCCGCCTTGTGCAAAAATCAATTCTTCCCCGACCTTCAGATTGCCCTTAAAGACTTTTTCGATGGTCAATGTTGTCTGTTTTATGCCACCGTAATTGACTAGTCTCGGGGGCGTTTCCGCTGTCTTTTCGATTGATCGCACCTTGAGGACGACAACGTTCGGCGTACGGGAAAACTCTTCGTCAACTGTGCCGTTTACCGCGCAGGAGCAGGCATGCACCGTTTGAGCGCTAAAAAGTAAACTCGCCGCAACAACGGAGATGGTAAAAGTAAGATCAAAAAGCTTTTTCAAACTGTTAGCTTTATGCCTGGGGTTGAAATTTTTTCTTTTTTCGACTGTCGTGATCTTCATGGGTTTAAGATTTCAGGAGTTTGTCGTATTCGGCATGCGTGCCGATCCAGAACCATAGAATACCTTCGGGCTTTTCTATGCCGAGGGCGCGGTGCTTTATGCCAACGCGGACCGACCATAATTGTTTATTTTTACCGACCTTCTTGAAATGCAGCGACGGGTGTGTTGAGTTGAGTTTGAGAAGCTGATAATTCTTGTCCGCCAGATGTTGAACCTCCACGGGCAATTGCCGGTAAAGATTCCAAAAACGCGGAAGCGTCAAATGCTTCATAGCGGCTTCGCAAGGCCTGCTTCGTATTCTTTCTCGACTTCTGCAAGCAGCGAATCAAGCCGCCCTGATTCCAGGTCATCAGCGATCTGCTCATCCCAAAGCTCAGCGTGATAGCGTTCGAGCCAAGACATAAGCTTGCTCACCTGGTCTGCGGGGAGTTGGACAATTGCCGCCTCGATTTCGTCGATGCTCATAATGCGGAGATTATCGCACGTTTTTGTTTTGGTGTCGAAGAAAACCCGGTCGCTACCACCCCTCGGTTTTTATAAGTTGCAATTACGGTCAGCTACAACAACTTATCCGGCGTGATTGGCAGATCCCGGACGCGTTTGCCGGTCGCGTTGAATATGGCATTGGCGACCGCTCCAGCGACGCCGACTATGCCGACTTCACCGATGCCTTTGACGCCCATTTTATTGACGATCTTGTCTTCTTCGTTGACGAAAATAGTTTCGATCTCGCCGATGTCGAGGTTTGCGGGGATGTGATAATCGGCGAACGAGCGGGTGATGAAATTGCCGTGACGCGGGTCGATGATCGACTCTTCGGTCAACGCCATTCCGATGCCCCAAATGACGCCGCCGATGATCTGCGAGCGCGAGGTTTTAGGGTTAAGAATTCTTCCGGCGGCGGTTACGGCCACGAAACGCGGGACTTTTACCATTCCGGTAGCGTCATTGACCCAAACCTCGGCGAAATTTGCGTTGAAGCTGTGAACAGAATAGTCGTTTGCATTCGCGGGCGGCTTGGCGTCGACGCGGGTCTGGAACTCGGTCAAATTCTCTGAAACCATCATCTCTGCGGCCGTCGGACGAACGAAAAATTGCTTGCCTGATTTGGCGATAAGTTCGTCGGTGATCTTTTCGCAACCGTCGTTAACGGCGTTGGCAAAGCTCGCGGCGCCGACGGAACCGACCGAACCTGCGGCGGGCGGAAGGCTTGAATCGCCAATCTTTACGCCAACTTTATTGATCGGCAGACCAAGAACTTCGGCGGCCGTTTGAGCAAGGATCGTATGTGTTCCGGTGCCGAGATCGCTGGCGGCGAGTTCGATGGATGCATTCACGTCGTCGCCCTTGCGTGTCAACTTAACTATCGCCGAACTGTCGCGCTGCCGCGCCGGATATGTCCCGCATCCGACGCCGTAACCGACCAGATAGTTTCCCTGCCGGTTCTGTCGCGGCTCAATTTTACGTTTATCCCAGCCAAAAATCTTTGCGCCTTCGCGCAGGCATTCCACAACCTTCCGCGAAGACCACGGTTTTCCGTTTGACGGGTCTTTCGCCGGCTCATTCTTTATCCGAAACTCGATCGGATCGATCTTCAACTGATAGGCAAGCTCGTCGATCGCCGATTCGAGCGCGAAACTGCCGGTAGCTTTTCCTGGCCCGCGAGTGAATGTCGGGATAATCACATTCATCGGTACATGGCGATACGTAATGAGCGAATTCGGCGTGTCGTACATCACTTTGGAGCAATCACCGCAGGCCTCGATATATTCGTCGCGGATCGCCGTATGTGTGACGGTTTCGTGTGCAATCGCCGTCAGCTTTCCGTCCTTTGAGGCAGCGAGGCGAAGCTTTTGGCGGTTGCGCTGACGCAGTCCGACGCTGTTGAACATTTGCTGTCGGGTGAGAGCGAGTTTGACAGGGCGCTTCACCATTTTTGCGGCAACCGCTGTCAGCACCATGTTCGACCACAGCCCGCCCTTTGAACCAAACCCGCCGCCGACATGCGGCGATATTATTCGAACTTGCTCCGGTTTCAGCCCGAGTGTCGCCGCAGCCGATGTCTGGGCCGCGTTTACCATTTGCGAGGCGTTGTAAAGCGTTAAATTTTCGCCTTCCCAAACCGCAATGGTCGCGTGCGGCTCCATCGGCTGATGATGTTCTACCGGCGTGTCATATACCGCTTCGATCTTATATTCGGCGGCACGCAAAGCGGTATCGACGTTACCCCGCACAGCATCCGCGCTTCCCGGATTTTTTGACGGAATAGCCGTACTCGCCAGCTTAGCAAAATCGATCTTTCCCTCGGCTTTTTCGTAGGAAACCTTTATTAGTTTCGACGCGGCTCGGGCCTGTTCAAAGGTCTCGGCAACGACGACACCGATGCTTTGCCCGTGAAAGTCAATTTTCGGGCTTTGCAGAAAAGCGCCGCCGCGAAGCCCACCGCGTTCGTTTAGCTTTGGCGCATTCTTGTGCGTGATGACGGTCAGAACACCCGGTGCTTTCTCAGCCGCCGCCGTGTCGATCTCCGTTATCCTGCCGGACGCGATCTCGCTCTTAAAAATGACGGCATGCGCCAAATTCTTGACGGGAAAGTCGGTTGAATATTGAGCGGCTCCCGTAACTTTCAGAAGCCCGTCGATGCGATTTACCCCCTCTCCGATAAAAGTGTTTTTGCTAGTCATACCGCTTGCTCCCTCCCGCCGTTCATCGCCATTGTTAACGCACGGACAATTGCACGCGCGCCGAGCTCGACCTTGAATTTGTTGTGTTCTAGCGGTTTCGCCGCCTTCATTTCTTCATCGGCAGCCAGCCTGAAATTCGCCTCGTTAGCGACTTTGCCGGCTAGAAATCTTTCAGCCGCGAATGCCCGCCACGGTTTATGTGCGACGCCGCCCATCGCGATGCGGACGCCGTTAATCACATTGCCTTTCGTCTCCAAGGCGGCCGCAACGGAAATGAGAGCAAATGCGTAGCTCGCGCGGTCGCGGATCTTGAGATAATAGGACTTGCCCGCAAAATTATTTTTGGGCAACACGATTTCAGTCACCAATTCGCCGTGTTGGAGGTTGTTGTCCTTTTCAGGCTCATTGCCCGGCAAGCGGTGAAAGTCCGCAAACGGAATCGAGCGGATTTTGCCGTCCCTGCCTTGAACCTTCACGACCGCATCGAGAGCAGCGAGAGCAATTGCCATATCCGACGGATAAACAGCCACGCATTTCTCCGACCAGCCGAAAATTGCGTGGTTGCGGTTGACGCCTTCGAGAGCTCCGCAGCCGGAATTTGGCTCGCGCTTATTACACGGCATCGCCGTATCGTAAAAGTATGAGCAGCGCGTTCGCTGGTTGAGATTACCGCCGTTTGTCGCCATGTTTCGAATCTGCCCCGACGCACCGGCAAGGATCGCCTGTGAAAGAAGCGGATAATTTTGCCGCACAAGCGGATGATTCGCGGTATCGGTATTTTTAGCCAAAGCCCCCAGCGCGACGCCGCCGTTCACCGACTTGATCTGCGTCAGACTCAATCGCGATACATCGACCAATTCGGTCGGACGCATGACGTCCTCCTTCATCAGATCGAGCAGATTGGTGCCGCCGGCGAGGAAGTTTGAGGTTTCAGTCGCTGAAACCACCTTGATCGCGCTTGTTGCGTCGCCCGCCTTTGTATACTTAAATGGCCGCATCTTTCTCCTCCCTGGCACCGACGAACTGCCACGCGACGGTGTCGATCGGTTTGCCGGTATGAACTTCCTTGATGGCCGTTACGATATTCGGGTAAGCTCCGCAGCGGCAAAGATTACCTGACATCCGTTCTCGGATCTCTTCGTCGGAAAGCTGAATTGTCTTGGCCTTTCCGCGAACATCCGCAGTTACATAGCTAGCCTCGCCGTTCCTGGCTTCGTCCATCAATGCAACCGCGGAGCATATCTGTCCCGGCGTGCAGAAACCGCACTGAAAGCCGTCGTGTTTAATGAAAGCGGTTTGCATCGGGTGAAGCGCATTGCCGTTGGCAAGCCCTTCAATCGTTGTGACTGATTTACCTTCACACTGCGCCGTCAGCGTCAGACACGAGAGAACCCGTCGGCCGTCAACAATGACCGTACACGCCCCGCATTGTCCGTGGTCACAGCCCTTTTTCGAACCGGTCAGGCCCAACCGGTCGCGAAGGGCGTCGAGCAAAGTCACCCGCGAATCCAGCGTTAATGCCTTTTCCGCCCCGTTGATCTTTAAAGTAACGGCGACGCCATTTTCTTCCGCAATCGGGGTGAACACCGTTTCTTCCGCGAGATCGAGTCCAGCGAATAACTGCTCGTGCGCCAAAAGATTCACAGCCAACGAACCGATTCCCATCGCGGCTGCCTGGCCCAAAAATTTGCGGCGCGCCTCTCCGAGCTCTGATAGTCCGGGCAGATCTTCGAGCAGGGCCTCTTCGTCCGCCGTCAGTTCGAAGCCATCTAAATCATCAAACTCTTTTGCCATTGATCCTCCTTGTCTCTTCGATGCGGTCGCCTCCTGAGCATTCTCGGGCAAGACGGCCGATTGGGGTGATTAATTCATTATGAGCAAATTCTGCCGGGAAATTCAAGGTTTTACGGCTCGATTTAAGAATTCCAATCCGGCGTGTGGAATATTCCTTCCTTATCGACACGCTGATAGGTATGAGCTCCGAAAAAGTCTCGCTGTGCCTGTATCAAATTAGCCGGTAGCCGTTCGGTGCGGAAGGCGTCGAAATAGGCGAGGGCGGAGGAGAAACAAGCCGCTGGAATGCCGTTTTCATTGAATGCGACGACTGCTTTTCGAAGTGAGTTGACGCGTGAATTCAACAGATCGGCAAAGGCATTGTCGAGCAAAAGGCTTTCGAGCTCCGGTGTTGACGAATAGGCTTTGCGGATCGATTCGAGCAGTTTGGAGCGAATAATACAGCCGCCACGCCATATCTTTGCGATGTCAGCAAGATCGAGGCCGTAGTTCTTTTCAACCGATGCTTTTTGGAGCAGCGACATTCCCTGGGCGTAAGTGAGGATAAATGCACAGAAAAGAGCGTCTTCGAGTTCGCCGACCGATGTTCGCGAACGGCTTTGATCGGCGGACGTACTCATGCCGAAGTATTTGGCGGCGACGGTGATTCTCACGCTCTTTTGGGATGATATCTGGCGCATGGTCACCGCTGAATCAATTGTTGGGATCGGGACTCCAAAATCCATCGCGGCCTGCGAGGTCCATTTGCCGGTTCCCTTTTGGCCTGCTGTATCGAAGAGCATTGCGACCAGCGGATTGCCCGTATCGGGATCGGTCTTACGCAGAACCTCGGATGTTATCTCGACAAGAAAAGAGTTTAATTCGCCACGGTTCCATTCAGTAAATGTCCGTTGCATCTCGGTATTTGCCATTCGCAGGACCCGCTGCATGAAATCGTAGGTCTCGGCAAGCAACTGCATCATCCCGTATTCGATTCCATTGTGGACCATTTTGACGAAATGCCCTGCTGAACCTGCTCCCATGTAGGCGACGCACGGTTCGCCATTTACCTTCGCCGACACAGCTTGCAGAGTTTTCTCAATTCGATCGTAAAAGTCGCGTCGGCCGCCCGGCATTATGCTGGCGCCGTGGCGGGCACCTTCCTCTCCGCCGCTGACGCCGAGGCCCATGAAGCCGACGCCTTTTGCCTTCAGATCAGCTTCGCGGCGATCCGTATCTGTAAAATGTGAGTTGCCGCCATCGATGATGAGATCGTCCTTCTCGAGGTGCGGCAGAAGGTCGTTAATTACAGAATCGACTATCGGGCCGGCGGGAACGAGCAGCATTATGTTTCGCGGCGATTCGAGCTTGGCGATAAAATCGGCGAGGTCGCTGCCGACATCGACCGGCATTCCGGCACCTTCTTGTAACAGCAGCGCCCGTTTGCCAGCGTCGAGGTCGTAACCGGTACCGCTGATACCATGTTCAGCAATGTTAAGAAGGAAATTGCGGCCCATCGTGCCGAGGCCGATCATTCCGAAGTGTGCTTTTGTCATAAGATAGGAATATTCACCACAGAGCCACAGAGAACACGGAGTATGAAAGCAAATTATCTCTGTGTCCTCTGTGGTAAATTCTTCTTTTTCAGTGCCCCAAATGCTTCAGAAATGCTTGTTTCAAATTTTTTTCGATCTCCGCGTGCAATGCTGTCGGTGTGTACGGATCTTTTTCTGATTCCTTAAAGATGAATTTCGCACACTTACCGCAAAGTAAATACGCTATCAGCACGCCATGTTCACGAAAAATAAATGCATTGAGGGACATCGCTTTCTTACCCTTGTATTTCACTTCGCTTATCTTCCCGCCACAACCCGGACAGCCGTCGCGGTCATGCATCCAACGCGACTTAACCGCGCTCCCAAACCGCATTTGCGCCTGGCGAAAGAGTTGCTCCATCATCTCCGATATCTCTTTATTGGACATAGTAATCAAATATGGATCGAGTAAACCTTAAACCTTATATAATATAGATAAAGGCATAAACTTGCCCCGGTCAACCAGTGGTTATAAACTGCAATTGCCTATATGTTATCACTACATGACGCCATTCGCCCGACCACCTTCGTCAGGTCTTCCAAGCTTATCGACCACATTGGCCTTGATATCACCATCGCGACCGAGACTTTCCAGCATACAGGCAGCTTTAAGTTCCGGGCGGCGTACAATCTTGCGCTAAATGTCCCGAACGATGAGATCTTAACGGCTTCATCCGGGAACTTTGGCCAGGCGTTGGCTTACGCATGCAAGCTTCTCGGCAAGAAATGCACGGTAGTAATGCCAGTTACTTCGGCTCAGGTGAAGATCGATGCTGTCCGCGGCTACGGAGCGACGGTCGATCTGATCGATACGAAGGTCGTTCCACGGAACGCACGAGTCGCACAGTTGGCGGAGCAGATGCCAAATTCGTACTTCGCCAGCGCTTACGACGATCAATTCGTTATCGATGGAAATGCGACTCTAGGTGATGAGCTTGCGCAGCACGATTTCGATGTGGTGATCATACCGGTTGGCGGCGGCGGATTGATTTCCGGCACGCTCAATGCCTTCGGGCGACATGGAAGCAAAACTGAGGTCTACGGAGCCGAACCTTTGCTTGGTAATGATGCCGCCAGGTCGCTGAAGGCCGGCAAGATAGTTGCAAACGAGACCGAACCGATGACGATCGCGGACGGAGCCAGAACGCTTTCGCTGGGGAAATTGAATTGGCCGATAATTCAGCGCGGCGTTGCAGACATTATCGAAGTTTCGGACGAAAAGATCGCGGAAGCGGTTAGGCTTTATTTTGTTTTGGCGAATTTGAAAAGCGAACCGACGGGAGCTTTGAGTCTTGGAGCCATACTTGAAAACAGAGACAGATTCCGCGATAAAAAAACATGCCTAGTGGTAAGCGGCGGCAATGTCGATCCGGCCGTTTATCTTTCGATTCTGAAAGGCTGAATCATCAACGCGATCGCGAGGCTGACTTGCGGCGTCAGCAAATAGAACGGTTCAAATAGTGGGCCATCTCTAAAGACGGTACCGTTGTCAAGACACACCTGGAGCGGGCCGCCGGATGGTGGTTGATTTCAGATGATGATCTTTGACAACTTGGATTCGGTCATTTTCTTTTCCCAGCGTCTCCCACCGCTCACCGCGAAGGTGCCGCCGGAGGCATTGTTTTTTGTCTGAGTGCGTGGTTCAGACTATCGAGCAAAGTCCTTGTCTTGTGGCCCGCTCATTCATCTCTTCGGGCATTGGAAAGGAACTCACGTTTCTAGTTTCTTTATTGCCCCTGATGTATGTATCCGCGCTTCTCCTTCTTGGAGAAGGTTGGCTTGGCTCTATCAGTTTGACGGTCATTTCAGACCTTGACCCACCCGAGCATTACCAACTGTGCTTCCACGCCGATCAAACTCGTCCGCGGAGATCGAGTCCCGCAGCATTATCGAGAGTTTGACCAAAAGTTTGCGGGCGGCGGCCGTTTTGGCTACCGCTACCGGCTTCTTTTTTGCCAGCCGCTTATAGACGCTTTTAAGTTTGGCATCGTAACGGGCTGCAATATGAGCCGCCTGGCCGAGCTGGAATCTCAGAAGAGGCGAACCGGCCTTGCTCACTGAGCCGAACCGTGTCTTACCTGCACTTGAGCGCTCAAGCGGATCAAGACCGGCAAAACTCGCGACCGCTCGTGAGAGCCGGGTGAATCGCGACACGTCGCCAAGCGTGTGCAGTGTCACCAGTGCCGTCAGATAACCGACCCCTTTCTGCGTTAGAAGAAGCCGGACCGCATCATCGTCATCGGCTTTTTTCTTGAGCCACCCACTCAGCTCGGCGATCTGGGCGGTTAGCTTTTCAAGCAGCGAGAACAAATGCGAGCGACTCATGGCGGAGGCCTCGTCCATCTCCAGACCTCTGAGCAGATCCTGGAAAGCTCTCGTTTTCATTCGGCCCTTTGGAAGCCCGACACTGTGGGCCAAGGCCTGCAGCCGGTTGTAAACCTGAGTCCGCTGCCGGACCAGCCTGTGTCGAAGATGGGCGATATCAAGTATCTGATTGCTGGTCTGAGGTCTTCGCCAAAGAGCCGGAAACTCGTCATGCAGCAGCAGCCACAGAATCAGCTCGGCATCTCGCTTATCGTTCTTATGCCTCGACACCGCTCGTTTTCTTATCAAAACCGGATTCCCGACAAGCAGCTTATGACCACTTTCAAAAAGCATGTTCTCGAACCAAACGGCTCGGGCCGAGGCCTCGATACCGATTACTGCCGGTTCGGGAAGCGAAGAATAAAATGCACGAACCTTTTCCAAATCGTGGGCCAGGTCAAATGTTTGTGTTTCCCCAGTTCGCGTATCGCACCATGCTACCGTTTGCTGATGCGGATGAAAATCAACCCCGATGTATAATGTCATTACGGTTTCTCCTGTCAAAGATCCGAATCCTTGTCGTCAACATTGATTCTACTCAACGTCGGAGAAACCGTCTTTATAACATCAATTTGAAGAAGGAGTTACGACATCACGATCATTACTTTGCGTCTTGGCGACTTTGCGGGAAAAAGAATACAAAATCTCCCGCAAAGTCGCAAAGTCGCAAAGTAGCAAAGGGGAATTTGTTCTGCAAGGGACTCGATCCCTAACCGTTCTAGAGGTGCGGCATATGGCTGGCAACGGCGATTTCGTGGATAGAAGTTATTGATCGAAAAAGGGGTAAAGATATGAAGAACCTAATATTAACATTTGTAATACTTGCGGCTTCGAGCATGGGCGTTTCAGCGCGTGTTGACCGCGTCAGTAACATCCAGTGGACGTTGAGCTACGCAAACGGACGCGTAGTGACGGATTCGAGTGCGTATTTTGAGATCGACGCGGAACAAAAACGATTTACAGGCAATGCAGGTTGCAACCGAATGTTCGGAGCGGTCACCGTAAACGACAGGCGGATAGAGTTTTCGAATGTCGGGACGACGAAAATGATGTGTAAGCTGCCGTCGGGCAATGGGTCGGAAATGGCGTTTCTAAATGCAATGGGCAAGGCTTCGCGATACGCTCAGCTTGGTAATACTCTGCATATTTACGACCGCAATGGGCGGACCGTTCTCCGTTTTAAACGGCTGGTAAAACAGGCTCCGGTGGAAACGCCTGCGAAAACCTTTAGTCTCGAAGACAGGAAATGGGTCCTGGAATCGATAAAGAACCGCAAAACCCTGGTTGCGATCAAAGGAGTATTCGTGAACTTTAATCTAAAAAAGGGAAGTGCGGGCGGCAACTCGGGCTGTAACGTATTCGGCGGCGACCTCACGGCGCAAGGATCGAAGATCAAGATCACCGATGTTATTTCGACCATGCGAGCCTGCACCGAAGGCGGCAAGATGGATACTGAACGCGAGTTTTTCGACGGACTTCGTGATGCGGACCGTTATGAGATCAAAGACGGCCGACTGTTCCTTTACGAAGGCAGAAAACTTCTTCTTACATTCAGGGGAGAAGCTAATAGATAATTGCCGCACTCCCGAATTCTCAGCCTTCCTCTCTTCCGTGGCTCGATTTAAGTCTTTGAACAATCAACTACGGCAAGAGAGTAACGCGAACGTGGTAAGAGGAACAAACGAGATACCGCCTTCGCTCCGTCCTGTTCAATATTATAAAATTAGCTCATGAAAAAGAGCGGACTGATTACGCTGACCGCTGCCGGGCTTTACTGCAAGCAGGGCGATTTTTATATGGATCCGTGGTTGCCTGTCGGGAAGGCGGTGTTGACCCATGCTCACGCCGATCATACCTATCGCGGCAACCAAGACTATCTTGTGCCGGCCGAAGGCGAGAGGCTTTCGCGAATACGCCTTGGTGACGAGGCAAATATTTCCTCTCAAAAATACGGTAAGACAATTTTGATCAACGGCGTGAAGGTTTCGTTTCATCCGGCTGGGCATGTGCTCGGATCGGCACAGGTGCGGGTTGAATACAAGGGCGAGATCTGGGTAATTTCGGGTGATTACAAGCTGATGCCGGATGCGACCTGCGCTCCGTTTGAGCCCGTAAAGTGTCATCATTTCATTACCGAGGCGACATTCGGACTTCCGATATACAGGTGGCAGCCGACGAATTTTATTTTTGAAGAGATCAATTCGTGGTGGCGGCGAAACCAGGAGAAGGGCAAGGCTTCGGTGATCTTTGCGTATTCGCTTGGCAAATCGCAGCGGATAATGAACGGAATCGACCGTTCGATTGGCCGGATATACACGCATGGAGCGGTAGAGCGGCTGACGGAGGCCTACCGGGAACACGGAGTCGACCTGCCGGACACGCAATACGTCGGGTCGGTTGAGAACAAAAAGGAGTTTGTTGGTTCGCTGATCGTTGCCCCGCCTTCGTCAGATGGAACAACTTGGCTGAAGCGTTTTGGGAGCCATTCCACCGGATTTGCGTCGGGCTGGATGATGGTGCGAGGAGCCAGGCGGCAGCGTGCGGTCGATCGCGGATTTGTGCTTTCGGATCACGCCGACTGGCCGGAACTGTTGACAGCGATTGCCGGAGCCGAGGCGGAGACGGTGTATGTTACGCACGGCAATACGGAGATCGTCGTCCGATGGTTGAATGAAAACGGCCAGCACGCTGTGCCGCTGAAAACGCAGTTTGTCGGCGACGACGACGCGCCAGATGATAAGATTGGAAATTAAACGCAGAGAACCAGAGAAGAATAATCGAAAATTGAAAATGGAAAATGGAAAATGAAAAGATGAATCGTTAATTCTCCACTTTCAATTCTCAATTCTCAATTTTCCATTTCTCCCAGTCTCCGCGTCTCTGCGTTGAAAAATCATAAAGGAATGAAGCTTTTTACCGAGCTGTACGTCGAGCTTGATCAGACGAATAAGACAAATGAAAAGATAGATGCCTTGCGGTTTTATTTTGAGCGGGCGTCGAAAAACGATGCGGCGTGGGCTTTTTATTTTCTTTCGGGCCGTAAGCCGCGGCAGATCGTGGCGTCGAAAAACTTGCGTGCGTGGGCGATTGAACAGGCTGGTATTCCCGAATGGTTGTATCTGGAATCGCGGGATTCGGTCGGGGACAGCTCCGAAACAATCGCCCTTTTGCTGCCTAACAACGCGGATATCGACGAAACGCCGCTGCACATTCTTGTCGAAGAACGGCTGCTTCCACTGCGGACGTCGGCCGAGGATGTGCAGAAGGCTGAAGTTATCGCCTCGTGGTCGCGAATGAATTATTCGCAGCGGCTCGTCTACAACAAGCTTATTACGGGCAGCTTTCGCGTCGGCGTTTCGCAGCAGCTTGTCGTTCGGGCACTATCGCAAATTTCTGAACTTCCGACGGATATTATTGCCCATCGGGCGATGGGCGATTGGGAGCCGACGCCCGAATTCTTTGCGCAGCTCACCAATCCCACAGTTGATGAGGACGAGGCACCGATCGCCCGTCCGTTTCCGTTTCATCTCGCGCATCAGATGGATTTTCCGCCGGAGGATTTGGGTGCGGTTTCCGATTGGCAGGCCGAATGGAAATGGGATGGCATCCGGGCACAGGTGATAAAGCGAAAGGACGAGGTTTTTGCCTGGTCGCGTGGTGAAGACCTGATAACGGAGCGATTTCCGGAGATCGCGAAAGCGGCCGCCGAATTGCCGAACGGAACTGTACTCGATGGTGAGATTCTGCCGTGGGTGGATGGAAAGGTTATGCCGTTCACCGAGCTGCAAAAGCGGATCGGTCGAAAGAATCTTACGCCAAAAATTTTGGCCGAGGTTCCGGTTATCTTGCAGTGCTACGATCTGCTCGAATATGAAGGCGGCGATATTCGGACGGTGGATTTTCGAACCAGGCGTGAATCTTTAGAAAGTGTGATAGGTGACTTAAGCGAAGATGCCGCGAAGATTTTGCGAATTACCGAAGCGGTCGAAGCCGTTAGCTGGGATGGGCTTGCGGTTATTCGCGAGAAAAGCCGTTTGCTGGGCGTCGAAGGTTTTATGATGAAACGCCGGGATTCACCCTACCGTGTCGGGCGTCATCGGGGCGATTGGTGGAAATGGAAGATCGACCCTCTTACCATCGACGCCGTTCTAATCTATGCTCAGAAGGGAAGCGGCAAACGTTCCAACCTCTTTACGGACTATACTTTCGCGGTGTGGAAGGGAACCGAGCTTGTCCCGTTCGCGAAGGCCTATTCCGGGCTGACCGACGCCGAGATTCGGAAAGTGGACCGCTACATTAGGGACAACACGATCGAAACATTCGGGCCGGTTCGCAGCGTTACACCGAAGCTTGTTTTCGAGATCGCGTTCGAGGCTCTGCAAAGATCGACGCGGCACAAATCGGGCGTTGCGGTGCGCTTTCCGCGTATCCAGCGCTGGCGCGATGACAAATCGATCGAACAAGCCGATTCGCTGGAGACGATTTTCGCTATGCTTGACACGTTTCAAAACCCAACATGACCAAGTCGGCAGATTCCGGAAAGGCCCGCCGGAGAAAGTTTCATTTCTCAATAAAAGATGAGCCGCTATATCCGCATGTGAAGCTGACGCGGGAAGAATTTCCACGGCTACTTTCGACGCGAAAGATCGACGACGACGATGCCGAATATTTCGGGCCGTTTTTGAACCGCTCCGCTGCCCGAATCCTGGTAGATTTTCTCAATCGAACTTTTCGTTTGCGAAGCTGCGACATTGAAATCGACGGCAATTTCGAGGTGCCGTGCACTCAGTATTATGCGAAACGATGTCTTGGTCCCTGCGTGAAAAGTTTGTGCGGACCTGTGGAGTATCGCGAGATGGTTGAACTCGTAAGGCTTTTTTTGAGAAACGACCGCGGCGGGTTCTTATCTGAATCGAAGCAGTTGATCGCGAAAGCCGCACACGAACTTGATTTTGAACGGGCTGCGTTTCTACGCGACATTCAGCAAAGAATAGATGATTTCTGGCGGGACAAGAGGCGGCAGGTTTGGGTTGATGATGCTTCGGTCGATACGCTCGTGCTTGAACAGAACGATCATGAGGTTAAGGTTTTTCTCGTCACCACGCGTGGACGCCGCAGGCTCGGTTCGCGTATGTTTGTGTTTCGCAGATTCCCGGAAGTTGAACCCGCCCGGGCACTCGCCGATGTGATCCCGCAATTTTACCGAATCCACGCTCCGCGTGAAATTCGCGTATCGCGCGATTTCGCGGATCGTAAGGAACTAGCGCGCGAGCTTTCCCGAAAGTTCCATCGAGTTATAAAGATCGTCGTAACTGACGAAGAAGCTGCCAGGATAACCGTCGTAAAAGCATTAGAGCGGACAAGAGTGGAAACCGGCCTTGATGACCTGAAGGTAGTGAAAACACTGCGCGAGATCGGGCGTGACTTGAAGCGGATCTTTGGACTCTCAAAGATACCGTCTCGAATCGAGTGCTTCGACACGGCGCACATTTCCAGCACGGCGCCCACCGCCGCGATGTCCGTGTGGCAAGACGGTAAGTTTGAGGAATCGGAGTATATCGCGAGACTTTCGGATCGCGATAGCGAATTGGACACGCTGCGCGATTTTATCGCCCACCGGTTTCTCGAGAATAAATCCAAGCTTCCCGATCTGGTTATAGTGGACGGCGGACTTTCGCACCTAAACGCCGCGTCGGAAAGTTTGCGTGCATTTCCAGATCGCAGGTTCGCTCTTGCCGGGGCCGTGAAACCGCGTGGAAAGCATAATGACGTATCGTATTTTATTCTGGAAAACGGAGGCCGTATCGAGTATGACGACGACAGCGAAGCGATGCGCATTTTGCGCGTTCTCCGCGACGAGGCCCACGAGCTTGCAAATTCCGCCCACCGCCAGAGCCGTGACATGGGTTATTACTATGAGCTTGCCGGAATTCTTCCCTCGCTTAATGAACGCGAGCGACAATCGATGCTGGTCCGCTTTGGTTCGATCAAACGCATTGTGGAACTGAGTGAAAGCGAGATTCGCGATGCGGCGGGCGAAGCGAGATCGGGGGCTATCTTGATGGATTTAAATGCTTACAGGCTTGGTAAAGCTAATAAGAAAATGCCCCTCATTGTGCCGATCCGATACGACGATCCGAACGGCGAAGCGGGCGATCTGCGGCCGATCAAGGCTAGATAAGAACGCATCCAACCTTCCTATCCAAAAAATTTCGGGAAAAATTGCGAATTAATCTTTTTTTGCTTTCGGTATTCCAGGTGACTTACTTGTAAGCGGTTTATGGCTAAAGTATTGATACCGAACATAAATAGGGTTGGCGAACGAGTTCAAAGGGACGGGAGCGGCGTGTCTGGATCACTCGGCACGATGCGCGCCTGAACTGTACAATGCGTATTTTACTTTTCTCGATCTACTATCTAAGGCTCCGAGTCGGGGCGTATCTAGGCCTTCACCCGACGCACGGCCCCTTGACCCTGAAATGGAGATGGGAAACATGGCACCGCCTCCGCCGCGCCGAACGCAAATACTCAAACCCCGGCACTTTCTCATGCCTGCGAAGCGATATCACCAGGCTGTGGAAGATGATCACGAGCTGATCTTTTTTGCTTTCCAATATCTCTTGGTTTCCGTTCTATATATTCTTTCTAAACCCCGAAACTCTACGTCAGATCTCGGAAAAACTCAGAATCTCAGACCCGCCCCAGAGTTCTTCGGACCCGACTTCTCCTCAGTGAAGCTGACTATTTAAGCGACGTAACTCTATCCGTCCTCTGTTTGAAGCAGACCAGAAACTCACTTCAACCGGCGTGATCACTAATTCGGGATCGAAATCTGTCTTTGGGTTGTTACGTTCTATTATACTCTGGTGGACCGGCAGGTAACGGGTTATGAAAACTTTCGGCATACGAAACAGGTCGCTCCTGCTCAAATACCCAACCGACCTCTCCTGCTCAGAAACAAAGAACAACCCGTATTCATCAGTATCTTTGACCAGGAGTATTATCATATCTCCATTTCCCTTGCGGTAAGCAATCGACTCACTTAGCTCAACCCCATCAAAATAAATGCCTCCAATTTGGGACTGATAAAAGCATCGCGGCTCTAGGAAATACGCAGCGATTCCAACAATCATCGCTACAAAAACTAATGCTGCCAAAATAATTCTTTTCATGGTCTAGATGCTAGAACGACGGGGTCGAGGAAGACCGGGTCAAGCCCGCGATCCTGCAATTCTAGCACGATAGTTCTACGCGACGCGGCCTTTTGTGCAGTCGCTCGGCTCGAATTCAATTTTCCGAATAATTCGGAATGTTGAATTTTAGGCCTGCCGAAAACTTTTCAAATTTCAGCCGGAAAATCCGAAAATCGCAAAATTTTCCAAAACCCTCGCCACATTCCTCCCAAATCAAATCCAACCAGCATCAACACTCCTTATACAACACCCGAATCGGCATAACGTTTGCTTATGTTAATTGTGCCGGTTAATTCGTCGCCCTGCACTTATTCGACTTTTTGAATTGATTCGAAAATGCGTTGCGGCGGCACCGGCATCGAGTCCGGGGCTTTTTTGAAAAGCAGCGATCCAGCCTGGCAGTTTGTGTCAGAAAGGCGTGCGGCTTAAAGAAAAGTTCCTGCTTGTCGGAGTTACATTTAATGGAGAGTACAATGCAAAAAATCTTATTCCTTCTACTGACTGTGTTGCTCGCGGCCCCACTTGCCGCGCAGAATACCACGGGAAAAATCATCGGCACGGTCTCGACGGTCGACGGCGCCGTTCCGGGCGCGGTTGTGGTCGTCACCGACAACCAGACCAAGAGGGCACGAACCGTTACCGCGACGGGTGACGGCACATTTGAGGTTTCTCAGCTTGAATTCGGAACCTATACGGTGACGATTACCAAGGATGGATTCAAAAGCTTTACTTCACCCGACGTAAAGATAGATGCCGGACGCGAATATTCGCTAAAAGCCCAATTAGAAGTCGGACAGGTTTCCGAAGAAGTGACCGTGACGGCCGGGGCCGAGCAGATCAATTCTTCAAACGCCGAGCTGACCACGACCGTCAGCGAGCAGCAGATCAAAGAGCTTCCGTTGAACGGACGCAATCCGCTTTCACTGGCCTATCTTCAGGCCGGTGCGAACGTAACGACCAATGCGATCAACGGACAGCGTGCGTCGTCAACTACGATCACCCGCGACGGTCTGAACGTACAGGATGCTTTTATCCGAACAGGACCGCTTGGCAACAGCGCGTTTGGCGATTCGCCCAGCGTGGACGATGTCAGCGAGTTTAGCTTGACTACTCAGAACGCAGGCGTCGAAACCGGCGGCGGTTCGAGCCAGATCAGGCTCGTAACACCGCGCGGCGGTTCGGAATATCACGGCAATTTGTTTGCGTTCAACCGCAACTCTCAATTTACCGCAAACACTTTTTTCGGAAATGCCGCAGGAAGATATGTTGCGACGGATGCGAATGTCATTAACGGCTTAAACCGGGTTGGAGATGCCCGGTCACCGCGGCCGTTTTTGAATCGCAATCAATTCGGCGGAAGCTTTAGCGGCCCGCTGCCGCTGCCGCATTTTGGTGAAGGCGTTCCCGCACTATGGAAGAACAAGGCGTTCTTCTTTATCAACTATGAAGGCTTCCGGCTTGCCCAACAGGCGACTGTTACCGCGCCGTCGGACAATGCCGGCGTTGCCCAGGCAATTACGCTTTTACTTCCGCAGGCACGTAATGGAAATTTCACATTTGTTAATAGCGCTGGACAAACGACAACCGTTAATGTATTGACCGGGACGAACTTTGCAAGTCCGCTGCTGGCAAATCAGGGCGGCGTGCTAACGGTCGATCCGGTAATTCAATCTACATTTCTCAGCAATTTGCCCGACGACTGCACGACCAATACGACGATCGGCCTTAACTATCAAAAGACCTGCCGTATCCTTCGCAGTTCTCCGCAGAACCGGGACGCGTGGACGTCGCGAATGGACGTAAATTTTGACGGACGAAATTCGCTGAGTGCGGTTTACAAACGCAACAACAGTATTTCTGGACGAACGGACCTTCCTGCCGGCTTCGGCCCGCAGCCTTTCGTTACGTCCGGTGGGCCGACCAACTTCTTTACCGCGGCATATTCGTGGACGCCTGTGAATAACTTCTCAAACGAGTTTCGCGGCGGCTTTAAGCATTCGCGCGTGCCATTCACCGGCACGAATGTTCCGGAGGACTTCCTGATCGCGGGCGGGGCAGCGACAAGTCCGCTCGGCACCCGTGAAAGCGACGGGCGCAATACGCTTTATAGAAACTTTCAGGATAATGCCGTTTTCAACGTCGGGAATCACTCGTTTCGTTTCGGCGGCGGTTTGGAGCTTTACAAGATCCAGACATTCGATTTTCGCGGTACAACGCCGGTCTACACGATCTCAACGGCGGCAAACCCGAACACACCGGGCTTGACGGCGACACAGGTATGCGGCTCGACGACTTGTATCAACGCAACCGAGCTTGCACGTGCGAATGCTTTGCGTTACTTCCTAGGCGGCATTGTCGGCCAGGCTGTAAGAACGGCAAACTTGGCGAGTCCTGAAGAAGGCTATACGTTTGGCCCGGCCGAGCAGGCGTTAAATTACGAAATATATTCCGGATACGTTTCGGACCAATGGCGCGTGCGGCCGAACCTTTCGCTAAATCTTGGAGTGCGGTATGAATTTTACACGCCGCTCAACAACAAGCAACAGCTTTATCTTGAACCGGTCATTGTCAACGACGATCTGGTCGGCAGCCTTCGCAATCCAAATGGAAGTCTAGCCGTTGTCGGCACCAATTCCGGCACACCGGGCGACTTTAGCAAACCGGACCGAAATAACTTTGCACCGAGCGCCAGCTTTGCCTACTCGCCGAGTTTTGACGACGGGATATTCTCAAAATTGCTGGGTGGCGGCACCGTTATCAGAGGCGGCTTCCGCGTCAACTATGTAAACGACGAATATGTAAAATCCGTCAGCACGCTGACGGGAGCAAATCCGGGACTTGGAGCGGTGAACACCGGCTTCGTTAATCTTCAATCGGCGTTGACTCCGCGCGGAATCTTTACCGCAATACCTTCCGTTTCAACGATACCTACATTTACTTTGCAGCCAAGAACGTTTGCACAAAACAACGCTGCCGCAAACAGGGCGAGCCGTGTGTTTGGCGTCGATCCCAATATCGAAGTCCCGATGATGTACGAATACAACGTCGGCATACAAAGGGAAGTCGGATTCAACAGCGTTCTTGAGATCAGATACGTTGGTAGCAGAGGAAGTAACTTTATTACCACTCAGGACTTTAATCAGGCTGATCTGATCAACAACGGATTTACGGCGGATTTTCTCCGAGCTCAAGGCAACCTCACGGCGAATGATGCCGAGCGTACACGCCGAATCAACACGTGCGTGGCCGGAGGCGGCACGGTCGCTGCCTGCACGACGCAAACCAATGCGGCCTTTCCGCGAAGTTTCGGTTTCACCGGAGCTCCTGGCACGGTCGCACTGCCTGTATTTAGCCAATTATCGCCGGGCGTCGCCGGTAATCCTGGTACGTTTATTCCATTTCTGGAGCAGGGCCGTGTCGCGTCGTTTGCACAGACTGTTATCACAAACGGTTTCCGAAACACGGTTGTATTCCAACCGAATCCGAACATATTCTTTACCGAGATATTGACTAATTCGAGCAGGAATCAATACAATGCCCTTCAGGTGGAGCTTCGCCGAAGGTTCAGTGACGGGCTTTCGTATCAGGTAAATTATACGTTCGCGAAAACCCTGACAGATACACCGGATGACGGCCAGAACCGCGAAAGCTCGGTGCAGGACCAGAACAATCCGAACCTCAACTTCGCGCGGCCTGACTTTGATCGGACGCACGTTCTGAATGCAAACTTCATTTATGAACTGCCCTTCGGAAAAGGAAAGAAATTCCTTGACCATGGCGGATGGGTGGATGCGGTTTTTGGCGGCTTCCAGTTCGGTTCGATCATCACCCTGAGTTCCGGCCCGCCGATTGGTGTGATCGATCCGAGAGGAACGGCAAATCTTGCTTTTTTCTCAGGAAGACAGTCGGCAAATTCGACTCTAACGGGAAGTCAGATCAAAGACATTACCGGTACATTCAATACGCCGAACGGCATCTATTTTATAGATCCGAGATTTCTTTTCGCGACGATCACAAATCCTACGACGGGAGCGACCCAGGCCGGTTTCGATTTGAACTCAACGCTTCCCGCGGGATTCGTTCTGACAAGCGTCCGTGGAGCAAGCCCGATCGGAACTGCACCGTTCCCGAATCAGGTTTTCTTCTTTAACGGAGCCGGACAGGTCGGAAACCTGCCGCGAAATTTCATCAACGGATTGCCTTACGCGAACTGGGACGCCAGTTTGATCAAGAACCTTCGTTTTGGTGAAAGTACAAAACTGCAGCTAAGAATGGAGGCTTTCAACGTATTGAATAAACAGGTCCCGCAATTCAGCATCGACCTTAATGTTGACAGCAATACTTTTGGACGTGTTACCAATACGTTTAACGGGCAGAGAATTGTCCAATTCGGTGCTCGTTTTGACTTTTAACCAACTAGCGGGAAATCCGAGATAACTCCCGGATTTCCCGATAGTTCTTGCTTGTTCCTCTTGTTCTGTGGTCAAGCGAAGACTGTTCACAGAACAAGAGGAACAAGCAAGAATGAGAAAGAAGAAAAAAAGTGTTTTCTTCCCGGCCTGTGATTAACAAACCCTATAAATAATCAACACAATAGCTAGCAGCCGCCGACATAGAATTCTGCTTCGATCTCGGCGGCCCATTTTTTGTCTTTGATCTTTATCAGTCGTCCTTTTATATCGGGCTGACCGTGGTGCGAGTCGGAATGAGGATGTGGGTCGGGAAAGCTGCCGGTAAATTTATAGCTTATCCCGTCTATCGTCGCGGTTTGAAAGGTTATGTGTTTGCCGCCAATTGCGACGCGTTCGAATTTAAAGGTCTCTTTCGCTTGTATGTGGCCTTTCGGTACCAGGGGAATCCAGAACGGACCGCCTTCTGCAGCGTTCTGGTTGTACTCGTGCGTCTCGATCGAGAGAATCTCGATGTCAGCAAACGACTTTGGCACCTCGCCATCCTCAACGGATAAGTAGTAATCGCCGGTTCGGATAAAATCATACTCGTGCTCGTTGAAAGGCACTTGTTCGATCTCATTTGAAATCGGGACCGGTTCCGCCGCCAGTTCATGATCGGTCGGCGCGGGTTCAGGAATAGACACGGTCTCAACCGCTTCCGCCTTTGTATCAGACCTCGGCAGCAGTGACAGCCCAAAATTAGCAGCCGCGTACGCGCTGATTCCGAATGTGAATGCCGCGACCGCGGCTGATGTAGCGAGAATTATTCTATTAAGTTTCATTTCACGAATCCTCCCGAATTTCATGTCCGAGTTTATGCCGTTTAGAATTTTATTTAAGCGGACGGTCATCATTCGACGAATGTGGAAATCCACACTGCATTCAGGGCGTCAGAACGCTTTTAAGTTTTTCCTTTGGTTGATCGAATAGGAAGAGTCGGAAAACTTGATATAATCCGGCAAACGAGATGTCCATACTAATCGCCGAAGATAACGAAGCCCAACGACACTATTTAAGCGAATTGCTCGCCGGCGAATTTCCCGATCACACCCCGATCATCGAAGCGATCGATGGTGAGGTCGCGGTCAAATCCGCACTTGAGCATCGTCCGACACTGTGTATTCTCGATATACAGATGCCGAAGCTTTCGGGCGTAAAGGCTGCACGTGCGATCTGGCGTGAGTTCCCGAAGGCGCGGATAATTTTCTGGACGCAGTTCCCACACGAGATATACATAAACGAGATCCGCAAGATCGTAAAGCTGGCCGATCCGCCGCCTACATATGGCTTTATCCACAAGAACAACCCGGAGTCGCGATTTCTGCGGTTCGTAGCGGCGGTACTCGAAGACGGCGCGGACATGATCGATCCGGCATTCAAGGATTCGTTCCAGCGGCCGCTGTTAACGGAATTTGAGGCCGAGGCGCTTCGATACCTTGCGCTCGGGCTTTCCAACTGGGCTATCGCCCGCAAATGCAGCCTCAGCCTTCGCGGGGTCGAAAGCCGGCTTGCCACGCTTTACGAAAAACTTCTTCCCCAAAGCTCCGTCGGCACCGAAATGGAGGCGTATGACAAGCTGGCCTATAACACGCGGACACGAGCCTTTTTTGAGGCTCTGCGACGCGGGCTGATAAACAGCGACGAACTCGAAAAAGACGAGGCCGACCTGGCTGCATGGCTCGAACGCGATCTTGCACGATTTCGCGAATCGCCGAAATAATAGATGCGAGTGCCAATCTATCCAAAGATATTCTCGGCCCTTGCCGTCTGCTTCGTACTGATCGTACCCGTCCTCACAAATTTTCTTGCTCAAAATTCCCAACCTTCGCCGACGCCGTCACCGTCGCCCACTCCAACGGTTTCCCCGACGCCGTCACCAATGCGTTCACCATCACCAACGCCGCTGCCGGGTGCGCAAAATTTTCATCAATGGGGTTCTGTAACTCTTTTTAACGGCATGCCGTCGGATAATGTGCGAGCGATCGCTCAGACTCCGGACGGCGTAATGTGGTTCGGTACGGACGGCGGCCTCGGTCGGTTTGATGGCCGGGCGATCCAGGCCATCCAGCTTGGCGAAGGTCCGCCGTTAAAAGTACTAGCCCTTGAAACCGGCGCGGACGGAACGCTGTGGATCGGGACTGAAAAGGGAGTGTTTCTTTATCGCGGGAATCGGTTCACGCCAATCCCCGAGAGTTCTCAACTTACAATCGTTGCGATCCTGCCCGGCGTAGAAACTCTCCTCGCGACCGGCGACGGGACTGTCTATCGTGCGACGTTGGATCCGGCTGGTGCCGTCACGGCGTTCGGAATCGCGCGCGATCTGCTTGGCCGATTCACTGCTCTGGCAAACAATGGGAGCGTAGACATCTGGGGGACATACGGTGACGGAAGGTATGTTTTCGAAGCCCGTGGACCGGAGCGTTACGACCAACCCTTATTCATCAATACTCTTGCGCAGGACTCGGCCGGCAACATTTGGCTGGGTTCGGATACAGGCAAAACAGGGAGCGGGCTCTTCCTGCTAAACGATCTCGCCCGGCCTCTGAATCTTGGCGAAGGCCTCGGCAATGTCCTGGCGATCGAGCCGGATCGAACGGGCGGAGCGTGGGCAGGTACGGCGAAAAATGGGCTGTTCCGCTTTAGCGGAAAGGAGCAGATCGAACATTTCACGTTTGAGAACACCGCTGGCGGACTGCGCTCGGATACGGTTTACGCCGTGTTTCTCGATCGTGAGAACGTCGTCTGGGTCGGCACCAATCGCGGCATTTGCAGGTATGACGGCTCCAGCCCGTCGATACAAACGCTTTCCGATAACGCAAACAGCAACTTTGTACGCACGCTCTATCGCGGTCGCGACGGTGAAATACTTGCTGGTACCAATCGCGGATCGTTCACATACGATGGCAAAAAATGGACTCCATTCACCGGCTTTCCACAAAAGACTGTCTACGCTATCGGCGAGGACCAGACGGGCAAATTGCTTTTTGGCGGTCCAGGCGGAGTTCTGAACATTTCGGGCAAACAATTTATCGAAGGCGACACACGGGCGTTTGCAAATTTTCAAGGTAAAACATACGCGGCGATATTCGAACGCGGACTGAAGGACGTTAGCAATCTCGATGGAACATCTTTTCTTTCAGGTACAACGCCAACCGCGCTCTTTTCAGGCGCCGATCGTTTATGGATCGGAACTTCCGACGGAGCCGTCTATTCATTTGATGGCCGCAAAGCGACGGCCGAAATTGGTTTCGACGCTCTCCGCGGATCGGCTGTAAGGAAGATCACCGCCGGGGGTAACAACACGCTATGGATCGCCGGTTCGGCGGGGATATTTCGTTTCGAGAATGGCGTCCTGAATCGGATCGTTCCAAATTATGACGTGCGCGATCTGATCGCCGACGGCACAGACGCATGGGCAGCGACGGTTAACGGCGGGCTGCTCCATGTGGGCTTTGACGATCTCTGGGGATGGATCGTATCGGATCTGAACGTCGAACAAGGCCTGCCGTCGCAACAGGTTTTCGCTCTGCTCCGGAATGACAAAAGCTTGTTGATCGGTACCAATCGCGGAATAGTAAGTTATGTTCCGGGAACCGTTAAGCCGAACGTCGTGACAAGCCGTGTTCTGAGCCGCAGGCTTCACGATGCCGGCGAATGGGAAAAGACCATCGAGCTTGAATACCCGCAAAATTCGCTGTTAGTGGAGGTCGCGGGCCAAAGCAGCCGTACGTTCCCCGAGCAGTTTCAATACGCCTTTGTACTCAAAAGCAGCGCGGGGAAGATCGTCGATAAGCGGCTTTCACGAGCCGCGCAATACTCGCCGACAAGTCTTCAACCGGGCGAATACACTATCGAGGCTCGAGCATTGAACAAAGACCTACTGTTCTCCGAACCCGTCGTGGTCCGATTCTCAATCGCCCGAGCCCCGTTTCCGTGGACTGCCACGGCGCTAGGCGTTTTGCTTGCCATCGCCGTCATCGCTCTTATTTGGGCAATAGTTGAACGGCGGCGAATTGCTCGCAGCAATAGCGAGCTCGCTGCGGCCCGGCTAGACCTTGCCAACGAAGCCGAGCGCGAACGCCGACGGATTGCTCGCGATCTTCATGACCAGACATTAGCTGATCTGCGAAACCTGATGATGGCGAGCGACAAGCTGACGCCGCCAAATACGGAGTTTCGTGACGAGATCGAAGCCGTTTCCACCGAGATCCACCGTATCTGTGAAGATCTTAGTCCGTCGGTTCTGGAGAATGTCGGCCTCGTCGCCGCGCTCGAATTTTTGCTAAGTCACACCATCGAGAATCACAAATTTACCGCCGCGGAAAACGCCGAAGACATGATTCGGTTTCCGGTCAACGTTCAGCTTCAGATATATCGGATAGCACAGGAAGTCTTAGCCAATATAAAGCGTCATGCGAATGCCGGGTTGGTCGAAATGGAGATCTCCGTCGCGGGCGGTGAGAGTTTTCAAATGACGATTCTGGACGACGGCGATCCGTTCGAACCGTCGGCAGCCTCGAAAGCGGGCAGAGGTATCCCGAATATTCGGTCGCGTGCTTCGCTCATACATGCGGAAATCGAATGGGAAAAGCTGGAAGATGGAACGCGCTTTTTGTTAACGAAAAACATCGACGCGGTGACTTAGAGCCAAGCCTTAACGTTAGCACTTCAGTTTGAATAGAATTCTTCTCTCCGATCTCAGCGATGGCCTCTCCGCGCTTAGCGTTGAATTTTTGCTGAGCATTTTTCAACGCGGAGATTGCAGAGACTGACGCTGAGCTCGGAGAGAAGCCATGGTAATAAAATAGAATTTTAAACGGAAGCAATACCGCCTAACCCCATAAGAGTTTTTTCAATCTCGACCTGATACAATTTCGGAAACTCGGTTTGGAGGACGTACCGGTGATCGTAAAAGCCATCAACCTGTCTAAAATAAGCGTATTTCTGCTCTTGGCGCTTTGCTATTTCGCTATCTATGCGACATCCGCTCACGCCGGATGGCAGCCGGTCGGCAGGATTACCCAAGTGCTGCGCGAAAAACCGAACCGAGTTGTCCTGACGAGCTCAAGCGGTGCGAAAGTATCCATTGAGTTTTTTGACCTGGATGTGATTCGAGTACGCGTCGCACCGACGGGCATTTTCGAGCGCGACCGGTCGTATGCGATCGACTATTCGCTGGATCGTCACACGCCGAGCGTTACTGTTTCGCAATCGCTGAGCGAGATCGTTTTGAAGAACGCCAACGGAACACGGATCGTGATCAAGCGACAGCCGTATTCCGTCGAAATCTTTGATGCGAACGGTGATGCTCTCCTCCGCGACGACATAAAGCATCCGACGCTTTTCGACAAACAAACCGGTGAGATACAGACTTCGAAACTTCGGCGAAGCGAGGTTGAGACGTATTACGGATTCGGAGAAAAAGCGTTCGCGGAGATGTCGCGTAACGGCAAGTTTATCGTCAACTGGAACACCGATACGTTCGCTTATGTTGTCGGAACCGATCCCATTTATCAGTCGATTCCGTTCTTTTACGGCCTGCAGAACGGAAAGGCATATGGGTTATTCCTCAACAACACATTCCGCACCTATTTCGATATGGGCAAGACCTCACCCGAGCGGTACACGTTTGGGGCGAATGGCGGAGAGTTGGACTATTACGTTTTTACAGGCGGGAAAGATCGCAGCCCAAAGAAAGTGCTGGAAGATTATGCGAGCCTGACCGGGAAAACTCCGCTGCCGCCTATTTGGGCGTTGGGAAATCAGCAATCGCGATGGTCCTATTTTCCTGAAAAGCGCGTCCGCGAAATTGCCGACGGCTTTCGCAAAAACAAAATACCGGCCGATGTAATCTATTTGGACATTGACTACATGGACGACTACCGCGTCTTCACCTGGGACAAAAAGCGTTTTCCGAATCCGGCGAAGATGGTCGGTGATTTGGCGAAAGACGGTTTCAAAACGGTACTCATAATCGATCCGGGCATTAAAGTAGACCCAAAATATGAGGCATATTCCGATGGGCAAAAAGCGGGGATCTTTGTAAAAAATCCAGACGGCAGCGAACTGAACCGCGACGTTTGGCCAAAGGCCTCGGCGTTTCCTGATTTTACCGATCCAAAGGCGAGAGAATGGTTCGGTTCACAATACAAGGCTCATCTAGAAGAGGGAATAGCGGGATTCTGGAACGACATGAACGAGCCTGGCGTTTTTATGACAGAAAAATCCGCAAGGCCCGATATATTTCACCATCCCGAAAAGACGTTTCCATACGAGACTCCGCACGCCGGCGACGGAATGCCTGGCACACACCGCCGCTATCACAACGTTTATGGAATGCAGATGACCCGTTCGTCATTTGAAGGCTTGAAAAAATTAGCCCCCGAAAAACGTCCGTTTGTGTTGACGCGGGCAGGTTTCGCGGGAATTCAAAGGTATTCCGCGGTTTGGACGGGCGACAATTATGCGGGTTGGGAACATCTCGCACTCTCGATACCGATGCTGGCGAATATGAGCGTTTCGGGCGTTCCGTTTGTCGGTGCGGATGTTGGCGGCTTTCAGGATATGCCGAGCGGCGAACTTTATGCTCGTTGGCTGCAGGCAGCGACGCTAACGCCGTTTCTGCGGTCGCACTCGGTCGGTTGGGTCGGCAACAAAGAGCCGTGGGAATTCGGCGATGAGTTTACAAAGATCAACCGTGAGACGGTCGAGCTTCGCTACCAATTTCTGCCCTATCTATACACGCTTTTCCGCGAGCACGAGCGAACAGGTGCACCTGTGATGCGGCCGTTGTGGTTTGAGTTTCCAAATGACAAATCAACCTATCTTATTAGTGATCAGTACATGGTCGGCACCGACGTGTTAGTTGCTCCGGTTGTGAAAGAAGGAATGCGCACTCGCGGCATTTACTTGCCTGTTGGAGCGGATTGGATCGATTGGTGGACAGGCGAAAAATTAGAAAGCGGCAAAACACATTACCCTAAAACTCCGCTTGATCGGCTTCCGATCTACGTTCGGGCGGGAGCCGTCATACCGACGCAGTCAGTCATCCAGCACACCGGACAAATGCCGTCAGCGACCGTTACGCTGAATGTCGTTGCCGGAATAGCTACGGGTAAAACCGAGACGGCAATTCTCCATCAGGACGAAGGTGAAGGTTACGGCTATCGGCAAAATACTTGGCGCGAGATCAAAATCACGCACACGCAGGGTTCGCTGAAGATCGAGCGGACGGGAAGTTTTGAAGGGCAAAAAGTTATGGCTGTCGAGGCCCTTGGTTTATCGGCAAACCCCACCGAAATGCGGGCGGACGGACGAAAAATAGGACACAAATTCGATCCTGGCAGACGCCGCGTGAGGGCAGAGTTGAACGGTATGGAAACAGAGATTACGCTGATTCGCTGATCTGCTGCATCGGCAGAAACGCGAGTGTGAACGAGCGTGCCAAATCCGAATCAATGACGCACGCTCGTTTACACTCGCGTTTCTGCCCGCGTATGTAGATTTACAGAGCGGCCGGTGCTGTGGATTTTCGGACTACAAGCGTCGGTTCGACGCTCAGCTCGGGCAAGAATTCAGATTCCATCGAACTGTTCAATCGGTTGAGAATAGTCGCCGCCGCAAGGCTTCCCATTTCAAAAAGCGGCTGGCGGATAGTGGTCAACGCCGGGTTGTGAAACGCTGCACCATATATATCGTCGAAACCTAGCACGGAAACGTCGGCGGGAACGCGTAGGCCGGCGTCGTTCAATGCCCGTATCGCTCCGATGGCAGACACATCGTTAAAGGCAAAAAGCGCGGTGAACTTCCCGCCGCCGGCGAGCAGTGTCTTAGTGGCCGCATAACCGACCTCAGGCGATGGAGATTCGCCTTCAAGCTGACTCCACAGTTTTCGATCGATCTTGATCCCTCTTTTCTCGGCGGCGTTTACGATCGTATCGAAGCGGACCTCCGTGTCGGAACTAAAAGCTTGCCCTTTTAATATGGCTATGCTTCGATGGCCGAGATCGAATAGATGACCTATTCCTAACTCGGCCGCATGCTGGTGATTCAGGATCACATTCGTTACGCCCTCAATTTCCTGATGTCCCGAGACATTTACGACCGGCAGGTTTGGAGCGTAACGGATAGGCGTGTCAACCGCGATAATTCCCTCGACCTGCCGCTCAACCAAGACGTTTGTCAATTTCTGAAGCAGATCCTCGCGATGCAAATGGCTGGCAGTCAGATAGAAAAATCCTTCCTTTGAAAGGGCAGCCTCGACGCCGTTCAGCACCATCGCCGAATACCCGTCGCTGAGTTCCGGCACGATCACGCCCAAAGTATGCGTACGCTGAACACGAAGCGAACGCGCAAGATAATTCGGCCGGTAATTCAGTTCTTTTGCTGCCAAAAAAATTCGGTCTTTTGTTTCCTGCGGGATTGAAATAGCCGAGGGAGCGTCATTGAGAACCAGCGAGAGCGTAGTCGGCGAAAGTTCGAGGTGAGCCGCGAGCTGCTTTAGGCTAATCGCCGCTACCGATTTATTGGCTTTGCTGTCAACTATATCTTTTGGGCGGCGAGTCATTTTATTTGAACTGTATTTCGGCCTTTCGGCAGACACTCAAATTGGTATAACCAATTATTTAAGAACTTTTACAGCACACGTGTATATATGAAGCGCTTTTGAGTCCAATGCAAAATATCACGGTTGGCCGTCTATTCCAACTAAAACGATTTATTAAAGGCATTATTTTATACTGTTGTTGTAAATAATGATAAAAAGCTCTTGAAAAACTTTTCTGATGATGCTATAAGCGATAAAGCTAAAACGATTTACTAAAACGATTTATCAATTCGCAGGTTAGGTTTACTCTATCTCCAGAGTTACGGTTTCCCATTCGGCGGAAACGGCCACCCGCGATGATCGAACTAAAACCATTGGGAGGATCTCATGCGGCAGACCAAGCTTACTGTATTCAAATTCTTCGGATTCGTTGCCTTAACTGCCATTTTGGCTCTTTCGGCGTATGCTCAATTTCGAGCGGGTGTTCAAGGTGTTGTTTCCGACAGCAGCGGTGGCGTAGTTCCGGGAGCAACTGTCATCCTTACAAGTAAGGAAACAAATCAGACACAGCGAACCGAAACAAGCGACGATGGATTCTTCCGGTTTTCGAGCCTCGCCCCGGGCTTGTATTCCATTTCAGTTGAAAAGGAAAATTTTAAGAAAACGCTGACCGATAACGTTAAAGTGGACGCTGAATCGATCAGAGGACAGGATATTACGATAGAGGCAGGCGGCATCAGCGAGACTGTCACGGTAGTTGCCGATCCTGGTGATGTCGCATTGGAAACCGAAGACGCTAACATCCGAAAAACTATCAGCACCGAAGAAGTGCTTCGGCTTCCGCAAGCCGGCCGTGATCCGTTTGAACTGGCAAGACTTGCCCCGGGTGTTTTTGGCGCTGGTGCAAGAGGTTCCAATGGAGATTCGTCGCGTTTACCCAATACAAGCGGGCCGGGCGGTTCGAATGATTCGATTTTTCAGACAGAGAACGCACAGCCGATCACAGCAAACGGACAGCGTGTTTCGGCAAACAATTACCAGGTTGACGGCACCAGCGTAAACAGCCAAACATGGGGTGGGGCAGCCGTAATTACTCCTAGCCAAGAAAGTGTAAAGGAAGTTCAGGTTACTTCGAGCACCTATTCGGCCGAAGACGGCCGCAACAGCGGAGCCCAGGTGAAGGTCGTTACGCAAAACGGAACGAATGACTGGCACGGAAGTGTTTTTCTGAAAATAAATGATCCGTCTCTAAACGCATTCAACAAGTTTTACGGGGTTCCGGGGATTGTCATCGCGAATCCAGCCCGCGTTGAGCGCAAGTTTGATGCATTCGGCGGCAGCGTCGGCGGCAGAATCGTCAAGGACAAACTGTTTTTCTATTTCGCATATGAGGGTGTTAAGGAAAACTCATCGAATACTTACAACGCCCTGATCGATACGGAATCGTTTCGGCGAGGCATAATTACAACCCGTCCGGGTACCGTAACATCGCGAATTTTGTCTGCCACGGGCGTCGCACCTCGCGTTTTGAACATTCTTAATGCTACGTGTGCAACCTCCGGGATATTTATTCCCTGTGCCGCCGTCGGGAATGGTTTTGATATTGGATCGTTGACCGGAACTTACGGAACGTATGTTCCGCTCGGCCTAAATTCCGGCGGCGGACTTGACGGAATTGCCGACCTTCAATTTGCCGAGTTGCAAGATCTGAAAAATTTTCGCGGGAATCAGTATTTTACTCGAATTGACTATCAGATAACTTCGAAAGATCGATTCGCGTTTTCGTCTTTTGTCGTTCCCACCACGGCATTTAGATCGGATCGCAGTGCACAAAGCCGTCCGATGGCCGACATTAATTCCGAGCGGCTAAGTTTCGCGTTGGGCTTTGTTTACACAAGACAAATCTCGCCCACGATGATAAACGAGGCCCGTTTTAACGTCACCCGCTATGGATTTGATGAAACCGCGACGAACCCAGACTCTGATTTTGGACTTCCTCGTGTGGAGATCGAAGGTATCTTTGGCGATCGGCTACGCTATGGAGCGCCGCGCGATTTAACCACGCCAGGTGTATTCAATGAAAAGCAGTTCGATTTTCGCGACACGCTGACTAATGTGGTCGGTAACCACGTCCTCAAGTTCGGCGGAGAGTACCGTGTTGACCTGAACGGGAATGGCGAGCCGGGCGGAGCCAGGCCGTTATACTCGTTTGTCCGCCCATGGAATTTTGCGAATGGCACACCTATTTTCGAAACGCTTGCGGCGGATCAGAATGGAAGGCCCGCGACCAACAACACAAAATTTAAGACAAGCGAACTGGCATTTTTTGCACAGGACGACTGGAAGTTCCGCCCGAATTTGACGCTGAATTTGGGGCTGCGATGGTCTTACTACTCGCCTGTAACAGCCAGGGGCGGCGTACTTGGCAATCTTACTCCAGACGCAAACGGGGGACTGGCCGGAGCCGTAATTTCGACGGATAAGACTTTATACGATAAGGACTTTAACAATTTTGGGCCTCAACTGGGTTTCGCTTGGAGCCCCGAAATGTTTAACAGTAAACTTGTGATTCGAAGCGGGTTCGGCATCGGCTATGACCGTTTGCCGAATGCTCTGCTTGCAAACGCTCGCCGCAATCCGCCTAACGGAGCCTTGTTTGGTATTTGCTGCGGCACAGCCGTCGGCGATTTTGGAACCCCTTTCGTAGGCGGACTGATCACGTTCGTAGCCAGCACGGACGGTACAATTTCGGGCTTTCCGGCAAATCCGCTGCTAGGCGGAGGAACCAACCCGGCCAACGGGTTGCCGAGAAACGGCGGTATCGAGATCTATGGATCGCCGCGCCGTCTTCCAACGGCATATGTTTATCGCTATTCCCTGGAAGGTCAGTACCAACTGCCGCTAAAAATGGTGGCGACACTCGGCTATCAGGGAAGCGCAGGCCGCCATTTTGTCAGAATTCTTCCGGTCCATATAACGGGGACTTCTGTCAATCCGAATATCTTCGCGGCGTATTTTGCAAGCCCTGACGTGAATACGAATTACAATGCGTTGCTATCCAGATTGCAGGGCAGATTCATGAGTCAGTTCACGTTCGACATCAATTATCGCTATAGCAAAACTCTGGATACCGTTTCGTTTGAAGGGCCGACTGGAGCCACGAACCAGAGTTTTCCGGTGGACCAGCGGGAAGAGCACGGCCCGGCGGATTTCGATGTGAGGCATAACATAACGGCGTCTGGATTGTGGGATCTGCCTATTTTTAGAAACAAGAGCAGTTTGGCTGGCAAACTGCTAGGCGGCTGGCAGATAAATGGGATTATTACCTATCACACCGGCTTTCCGTGGACGCCAAAACTCTTTGGCTGCTTGCTCGGAACAACGACGAACAATTTCTGCGATCCGCGGCCGACACGGTTTTTGGGCGGACGACCGCTTGCGAACACAAACGACAATTTTCTGACGCCCGGCGGAATCTTTCCGGGCGGGGGCGACGACTATTTCAGTACGGATATCCCGTTCAATGGCAATCCCTTTCAAAATCGTCCGGGTATCGGACGGAATGTTTTCAGAGGACCAAAATATTTTGCTCTGGATATGGCATTTGCGAAGGAATTCGGTTTGCCGAGTGTCGGATTTTTAGGAGAGAACGCAAAGGTTGACGTGCGATTCAACTTCTTCAACATTCTTAACACCTTGAACCTTGCCCCGTTTAATTCGAATTCGGATCCAACGCGGATTCAGCTAAATTCGTTTGGAACCGCGACAGGAGCGTTAGCCGGTAGAACGGCTGAATTTCAGGTAAGGTTTAGTTTCTAATTGCACTTGTTCGTTTTAGAATGGCGTGGATAGATCAAACTTTATCCGCGCCTTTCTTTCTTTTCTTTCAAAATAGGGTTTTCGACATGACTTTAGCGAAGGTAATTCTATCTGTTCTTTTTCTGACATTGCTGCCCGCCAACTGGGGTTTGTTTGCACAGAAAGCCAACATTGCGGTTCGTTCGCGGTCGGCTGCGGACACCGTGACCGAACGGAAAATCAATTCTCTTCTGGCGAAAATGACTTTGGCTGAAAAGCTGGGGCAGTTGCAGCAGCTTGACGGCGAGGGGAATGGAAAATACCGGCCTGAACATCTGGAACTTGCCCGCAAAGGATTGCTCGGTTCAACGTTGAACGTTCGCGGGGCGCGGATGACGAACGAATTGCAGCGGGCGGCGCTTGAATCGCGATTGAAGATTCCGATCCTGCTGGGCTTTGATGTGATTCACGGATACCGGACGATCTTTCCTGTCCCGCTTGGGGAGTCGGCGAGTTGGGATTTGGCATTGATTGAAAAGAACTCGGCAATTGCCGCTGCGGAATCGCGCGCGGCTGGTGTGCACTGGACGTTTGCTCCGATGGTCGATATTGCCCGCGATCCGCGCTGGGGACGTGTCATCGAAGGTGCGGGCGAAGACACGTATCTCGGTTCGCAGATCGCATTTGCACGCGTTCGGGGTTTTCAAGGCACGGATTACAGCCGGCCTGACCGGATCTTGGCGACCGCCAAGCACTGGGTCGGCTACGGCGCGGCCGAAGGCGGACGCGATTACAATACGACGAATATCTCCGAACGCAGCCTGCGGGAGATATATTTTCCACCCTTTAGAGCGGCAGTCGATGCCGGAGTCGATTCTTTTATGACGTCGTTCAATGATCTTGACGGCGTTCCGGCGACGGGAAATCCGTTCGTGTTGAAAGACATATTGCGAAAAGAGTGGAAGTTCGACGGGTTGGTTGTCAGCGATTACACGGCTGTTCTGGAGCTGATATTTCACGGCTTAGCAAAGGACGAAGCATCTGCGGCGATGTATGGGCTGAATGCCGGAACCGACATGGAGATGGTCAGCCGCCTTTACAACAAGTATGGCGATCGTCTTATAAAGGAAAAACGAGTTTCGATGGCGACGATTGATGAAGCGGTGCGAAACGTGCTCCGGATCAAATACCGGCTCGGACTATTTGAGAACCCATTTGCCGATGAGAATCGTGAGAAGGCCGAGGTGTTCAAAAGAGCCAATCGCGACGCAGCAAAGGTGGCCGCCGAAAAATCCTTCGTCCTTCTAAAAAATGAAAATAAGACACTGCCGATCAGCAAGGCGACCAAAGAGATCGCCGTAATTGGCGCATTAGCGGACGCAAAAGCGGAGATGAACAGCAATTGGGCCGGCGACGGGCAGCCGCAGGATCCGGTGACGGTCCTGGAGGCGTTAAAGCAGAAATTCCCGCAAACGCGTCTTCGTTACGAGGTTGGCTGTGATGCTGTCTGCGACACCGATGCAGGTTTCAAGAATGCGGTCGACGCGGCAAAGGACTCGGATTTTACGATTTTGGTCGTCGGCGAATCGTCCGCGATGTCGGGCGAGGCATCGTCGCGTTCCGAAATCGGACTGCCTGGAAAACAGCTGGATCTGGTCAAAGCGATCCACGCGACAGGCAAGCCGTACGCGGTTGTTTTGATCAATGGCCGTCCGCTGACCATCAACTGGCTGGCCGAGAATTCACCGGCGATTTTAGTGACATGGTTTGCCGGAACCGAGGCGGGCAATGCCATCGTCGATACGCTGTTCGGCGACGCAAATCCCGGAGGTAAATTGCCGATGACGTTTCCTCGTTCCGTCGGGCAGATACCGATCTACTACAATCACAAACGAACCGGACGTCCGTTCCTGGAAACGAATAAATATTCTTCAAAATACCTCGACATCGGCAATTCGCCGCTTTATCCGTTCGGGTTTGGATTGAGCTATACACGATTTCAACTTAATAACCTGCGGCTGGACCGGACGCTGATCAGGCCGACTGAAAACGTCAAAGTAAGCATAGATGTGACCAATAGCGGCGAGGTCGCGGGTGACGAGGTTGTACAGCTTTATATTCACGACCTTGCCGCGTCCGTTACACGTCCTGTCAGGGAATTGAAGGGTTTCAAACGCATCACGCTAACGCCGGGCCAAAAGCAGACAGTGGATTTTACTCTGACGCCGAAGCACCTTGAGTTTCTCGGCCGCGATCTTAAATCCGTGATCGAGCCGGGTGAATTTCAGGTGATTGTCGGGACGAGCAGCGACAACGGTTTACAAAGCGTTTTCGAGGTCGTCGGTCCCGGCGGACGTCCGGCGGTCCGAACCGAACCGGGTGTCGACCCGGCGCCGAAACAGCCGGTTCCGACCGCGAACGTTTCTCCGGCGGACGAAACTTTTCTCGAAGACCTGCAGAAAAGGTCGTTCCAATTCTTCTGGGACCACAGCAACCCGAAGAACGGGCTGACATTCGACCGCGTCGGCACGGACGGGAAGCGGCGGCCTCCGGAACATCGTAGCTACAATATTGCGAGCAGTGCCGCTTCGGGCTTTGCGTTGAGCGGGTACTGCATCGCCGCCGATCGCGGCTGGGTTACACCGCAACAGGCAAAAGAGCGCACGCGAAATACACTCGATTTTTTTGCGAACAAGGCGTTTCACAAAAACGGATGGTTCTATCATTGGCTTGATTTCGAAACGGGCGAAAGACGTTGGAACAGCGAGATATCGTCGATCGACACCGCGTTGCTGCTGGCCGGAGTTTTGACTGCAAAGCAGTGTTTTGCCGATGACAAGGAGATCGGTTCGCTTGCCGACAAGATCTACCGCCGCATAGATTTCAAATGGATGCAGGGCGACGACCAAAACCTGCTTTCGCACGGCTGGAAGCCCGAGACTGGCTTCCTAAAAAACTATTGGGCGCATTACAGCGAAGATTCGATGTTGTATTTGATGGCGATTGGGTCGCCGACGCATCCCATATCGCCAAACGCCTGGTACGCATGGGAACGGCCGTGGCAGGAATATGGCGGATACAGGTATCTCGCTTCGGTCTCACCATTATTCATTCACCAGTTTTCGCACGCATGGGTCGATTACCGCAACCGCCGCGAGCGTCGTCCGCCGTTCGTAAATTATTTTGAGAACTCGATCGTAGCGACGCGTGCCCAGCAGAAATTCTTTACCGAAGTTTTGAGCAAAGAATTTCCCAAATACGGCCCGAATTTATGGGGAATGACGGCCTCGGACAGCCAGCGGGGATATGTCGCGTGGGGAGCTCCGCCGCGACATGACAGGACGGACGGCACCGTAGTGCCGTGTGCTCCCGCGGGTTCGCTTATGTTCACACCTGAGATCACACTGCCGACCTTAAAGAAAATGAAGGATGATTACGGCGACAAGATTTACGGTCGTTACGGTTTTGCCGATGCGTTTAATCCACACAACGGATGGGTAAATCCCGATGTGCTGGGCATAGACCTAGGAATTACGCTATTGAGTGCCGAAAACCTCCGCAGCGGCAAAAACTGGTATTGGTTTATGCAGAACGATGAGATTCGCCGGGCGTTGGCGCGTGTTGGTTTGGATGCTCAGCCGTGATGTCAATCCAAACGGCGTGAACACTTTCGGTGTTCACGCCGGAACTTATATGCGGTATTTGCAGAGCATAACCGTTTTGATCTAGAAAAGCCGGACCGTGTAACTGAACCGCAGCCCGCGGCCGGGTTCGGGTGCGAGGTCTTTGATGTATGACAAGTGGTTTCGATAGAGGCGGTTGCCAAGGTTTGACGTGCTCAGCGAGAAGGTGTGGGCCGTTTGTTTCGACACTATCGTGTACGACGCGTTTACGTTAAACAGGCCGTATCCAGCAGTTGGAGTTTCGAGCGTGAAGATATCATCCGCCTTTCTTGCACCGGTAAATACGGCCTCGGGCCTGACCGACAACCCTTTGTACCTAAAATCGACTCCAAAACGAACACGGGCCGGTGTGATTCGCGGCAGCGGTATCGAAGTCTCCCGCAGTTCGGCTTTGACAACATCCGCGATGACAAAGGCCCCAAGCCAATCCTTGATATCGGCATCGACGCTTACGTCCGCACCAGTGAACTTCGCTCCGTTTTGAAGATAGTTACCTATCGGCAGATTGTCTTCAACATCGACATTGCCGTCGTCATCGGCGTCCAGAGGAGCTAAATAAACAAAATTGTCGATATTGTAATAAAAGAAACTGCCGTTTATTCGAAGGCGTTTCAAGCGTTGCCGCAGGCTGAATTCGATACCCGTCGAGCGTTCGCGTTGAAGGTTTTGATTGCCGATCTCAAAAGTAACGGTGCCGATATGAGCGCCTTCGTTGTACAGCTCTTCGAGCGCCGGTGCGCGATAGGCGCTCGTGAAATTGGCGACAAACGACGCACCCTCCCACAGCCTGAACCTCGCCGCCGCCGCACCGGAAAAGCCTGTAAAACTGCGATTGTCATATAAAAGCGCGTTTGTCGGGTTGTATCGATTGGTCTCGACCCGGCCGCCGAACTGCAGTGCGACCCGGTCAAAACTCAACTCTTCCAGCCCAAAGACCGCAAAATTATCGTGCCGCACCTCACCGTCGACAAGCTGTTCGGCTCCTTCGGTCAGGTAATTTCGTTTGTAGCCCTCGAATCCGAACCGCCCTGTGAGTGTCTTGTACTTTGCCTGTGTAAAAACGCCTCGATAAGAGAGCGTATCGTTGGTGAATGTAGTCGCAACTGAATCTATCCCGTCGGCGGTCTCGATCTCCTGGTGACTATAGTTCGTGTAGTCGATGTGGAAGTTGCCCTGTGAGATCGGGCCTTTGATATCGCGAAAGCCGCCGCGTATTCGATAGTTGTTCTTACGCATCTTGATGTCGATGGCTTCGTCGGGAACATCTGGAAGAGTGTTGCTGAACCGGTCGCGAATCGCGAAGATATCGTACTGGCATTCGACGCTTTTTCCGCTCGGCTGTTTTCCAGCAACGGATTCACATGGATTGCCATCCGCATCCGTCAATAAAACTCCGGCCTCGAAAAGAGGCGTATATGGCACGCCGTAGCGACGACGGTCGAGATTAAACGAGCCAACGATAAACGCTTTTTCGGCGTAATAACCCAGACTCGTTCCGCCGCCATAAGCCTGTGACGAAGAATTCGGGATTCGTCCGAGGGGCGTGGAATAATCGCCTTCGCGGATAAAATTAGCGTTGCCGTTGAACAGGAACTTTTTGTAGCCATATTCGACGCCACCAGATGTTCCACCCTGACGATTGTTTGTCGCTCCGAGACCGGTAAAATAGCCGCGAATGCCCTCGTGCGGATCATCCTCGTCGGATGTAACCGCATTAACGACACCGCCAATCGCGTTCGAGCCATAGAGCAAAGTTGCCGGGCCTTTGATGACCTCAAGTCTTTCAAGATTGAGCGTGTCTATCGGCTCGCCATGATCACCGGACTGCGAACCGACCGACCCCGTCCTGGCGCCGTCCTGCAACACCAGGACGCGATCGCCGTCGAATCCGCGAATGACCGGCCGCGAAGTGCCTGGACCGAACGAGCGTTTTCCGACGCCGGATTCGCGTTCCAGAACCTCACCGATCGACGTGCTCGCCCTTTCCTTTATCGAAGTTCCGCCGACAGAATTTACCGACTGAAACGATTCGAAAACCGATTCCTCAGTGCCGCTTGCTGTTACCGTCACATCTTCCCGAAGCGATGTTAGGCTGAGCAGGAAATCTAACGCCGCCGTCGCTCCGCCCGCCAGGACGACGCTCTGTGCCTGATCCGAAAATCCTTCAATGTGCGTCACTAGCGTATATCGCCCGCCCGGGATATTTACAAACTCATACTTGCCCTGCTCATCGGTCTCGGCCGATTGCCGAAGCTGCGTGATCTGAATCGAAGCTCCCGACAGCGGAGCACCGTTTACCTGACTGGTGACCGTTCCCCGGATCATGCCCGTCGTCTGTGCAAGACTGGAAAAGGTAAATGTAAGAAGGATCGCGGAAATAAAGATAATTTTGCTTTTCATTGGTTCAACCTCGAAAACTCCCGGGCGAAGTCGCCGGTGCATATCAAAAAGACCGCTTTCAAACGCGGTAAAGATGGCTTTTCTACTTTTTGGTTAGCTTTAGGAAAGTTCCGGAGGATAAAACGGGGGAATTATTGGGCGGAAAATGGCGCGTGCGGCGGAAAACTCTGATCGGGATTCGTCGCTCAAAGTACGGAGGCAAAGATCCACACACAGATTCAGAGGAGCACTATGCGGCGTCATTTCGCGGCCAAGACTCGATCTCTGTTGATCGCGGCGGCCGGTATCACTGCATAGTATAAGCGTATCGCAGGGATCGCTGTGCGGGTCGTCGCTAGCCGAGATAGCTGCAACCTCGGAAGGGAAAGGCGTCGCCTCGATCACCGAGTGCGATCCCCATTCGGCAAGCAGAAAGATAAGAAACGCAGCCGCAAGAAAACGTCTCCAATTGTCTTTCTCTTTTATTATTCTATAAACACTTCGCACGTCTTACTTCGGAGTTTACCCCGCACACTCTACGAGACGCAAGGAAAAGATTCGTTTTAGACGGAAAGCTCCAATGTAGACATCTTTTTCAACGAGGTTTCGATGTTCAACCTAAGAGGCTTGCGCCTGTGTTCCGCAGACGATGCAAAAAGACGAGACGGCCATGTCGAAAATTGGCGTTGTACGTTTGTTTTCCATGCTGACACCAAAGGCAAAAGTTACGACACGTATTATTTAACGGCTAGTTTTACGAGATCATCTCGAAACTAATCGACCAGGATACGGTGTTTGAAAACAGACACCATCTGTCTCTTTTTACACATTGAGGCACGATAGATATAGCCAAAACATCGTAATGGAGGGCAAAATTTCAGAAATATCGAGTGGAACAGGTGTTGCAGTCGAACTACCTTATATGTGCGCACCATTCACAAAAGCTTCTCACCTTTTAGCCATTTTCGGGATCATGTTGTCACTGTTGTTGCCTATTGCTGTCCATGCTCATGGCGGGGAGGATCACGGCGACCAGAAGCCCAAGACAACGGCAAACGCCAAGGGCGTTATTTCTCATTCAACCCGGTTGGGCGATCTTGAGGTGATGGTCAAGCATCCGGAGATGGAACCGGACAAGACCACGACAGGTTTACTATTCATAACTAAATTTGAGACCAACGAACCCTTCAAACTCGTCGTCGCGAAGGTTGAGGTCGAATCAGCCAGCGGCTCGATCTTTACCGCGACAGTAGAATCGGGCGCACAGTCGGGCACTTACAATGTCACGTTCCCGGCAATGCCCGCGGGTGTTTACACGATGAGGGCAAACGTCTCGCATGACGGAGAAACCGACACCGGCACCTTTTCGGGCATTGATGTAAAACCGGCAGCCGCCGCTGAGGAAGCAAGCTCGTGGTTTTCAGGAATTTTAATCGGAGTCGTCTTCCTGGTGGTAATAATCTTGCTTATCGGGCTTATGTATTTCGTGTGGCGGTTCGCCGCCGGCCCTGGAGTTAACGAGGAAGCACTTTCAGCGTGAGAAACGCGGGATCGTCTTTTACGAATTACTTAATGGGTAAACGGATCAATTTAACGATCAAGCACAAGTTGTTGGCGATACTTGGCTTCGCAGCCGTAGTTTTTTGGGCCTCCGCTTCCTCACGAGCGCAGCAAATTACTTCCTCGCCCGCGCCAACGCCCACATCACTCCAATATATCGGTCAGGATGGGTTGAGCGGTGAGCGTTTGGTGGAAAGCGCAGGCAGCAGACGGTCGGACCTACTTGCTGCTCGCCAGCGATTAGTGATCGCAGAAGGACGTTTGCTTCAAGCAGGATTGAGGCCAAATCCAGTCTTCACAACGGAATACGGTAGCCCGCGTTTTCTGAGTGGCGAGTCAGAGTACGATTTTTCCGCTGGTCTTTCACAATCGATCGAGCTGGGTGGCAAACGTGGGAAACGAAGGGCCGTCGCAGAACTCGAGCTACAACAGGTGCGAGCAGAGATTTCTGCTATCGAACGGCAAATCGCAGTCGAGATCCGCCGAGACTATACGAAGGCCATTGCTGCCGCCCGACAGCTTGACGTGGTGGAGAGACTACTTGCCGCCGACGCTGAACTCGTCCGCGTGACCGAAGCACGTCTAAACGAAGGTGATGTGGCGCCACTCGACCTGAATTTGGTCAGGGTCGAAAGCGAACGGCTTCGCATTCAGCAAATCGAGGCCAGAAATGAACTGGAAACGGCCTTGCTGAGAATTCGAACGCTGATAGGTGTTGATGTTAATGAACCCTTACGCCTAGCGCCGCAGAGTGACCGGCCGCCGCGTCTTGATCTGGGATTGAGTGAGCTAACCGATAAAGCCTTGAAGGAGCGAGCCGATCTGCAAGCCGCTCGACTGGGCGAACGGATTGGGACGGCCAAGATAAACCTGGCTCGGTCTGAGGCGTCACCGGATATCACGCCATCTGTTAGTTATTCACGCTCCAAAGTATTTACCGATCTTCCTGCATCGGCCGGAGGAGGAAGAGCAAATAATCTTGACAGTGAATTGACGTTCGGCGTTTCGATCGGCCTTCCGGTATTCAACCGCAATCAGGGCGGCATCGCGGCCGCTTCGGGCGAACAGGTTCAGGCTGTTCGCACCCGCGAGTTTTTGGAGGCGACGATCCGACGTGATGTTGCCATCGCTTATAGCCAGTATCGCGCCGCGGCGGAAAAACTGGTTCTCTACACCACCCAAATCATTCCGCGGGCAGAGGCGAATTTGCAGACGGTTCGAGCAGCATACAACGCGGGCGAGTTTTCCGTATTTGAGGTTGTTAACGAACAGCGTCGGCTTAACGAGAATGTGACTAACTACAACCGGGCCTTGGAAGAATACTATACGACTTTGACGGCCCTCGAAGCGGCCGTGGGAACTGCCCTGCCGCCCTCAGCATTCACGCCGGGTTCCATGTCAGTTTTGCCCGATATCAAAGCGGTTCCGAGCCAGTTTAACAGGGAAGAATTTTTGAAAATGATCAACGCGGATAAGGCCCTGCGTCTCAACTCGCTGCGATTAACTAAAACGAAGATACAAGAGGAGAAAAAATGAAAACACTCATAATTGGAGCAGTTTTAACAGCAAGCATGGTGTCGCTCGCGTGTTCCGGCGGAACCGCCACTAATGGCAACACAACAATTGCAGCGAATAAGGCACCGGCAAACTCAGCCACGGTGACCAACACGGCTCCCGCGAAAACCGATGAGATTCCGGCATCGGTCAAGGCGGCACTTCCTGGCGCGCAGACATTTACCGCTCTGCATAAGGATTTGACCGATGCCCAGATTGCGGCGATAGAAAAGGATACCGGCGGAAAGGTGTCTGAAAAAGATCATCACTCGTATCCCGGATTTTCTACCGCAAATGGTACTAAAACGCAGATCGGAGCGGTCACCCTTGTAAAGGTTGCGGGCAAGGAAATCGTTATTGTTTACGAGAATAAGGATGGTTCCCCGTCTATCAAAGAGATCAAGGCGGAGGGCGTTCCGGCTGGTTTTCTAAGCCAGTTCGCAGGAAAGGGACATGACGACGATCTACTTCTCGGAGCAGACATTAAGGCAAACGGCGCTAAGGAAGATGAGGCAAAAGCGATCACCGACGCGATCAGGATCGACGTTCTGTCGATGCAGGCTCTTTACGGCAAGGCACACGCACACTAATGTACTGGTCAAACACACATTTTACGCTCGGGTTTCGCACCTTCGCTGTCGTTCTGGCCTTTGTCTTGTTCTCGGCGAGCTTAAGCAACGGTCAGGAAACGAATGGGAAGCCCGCAGGCGTGGTCTCGACAATAACAGCAGAGAGGAATGTTCAGAATGACAGCGGCCAGTTAAGCGTCATCCTGAAAAGATCGCCCGGCGATCCGCGCGTCGGAGAGACGGTGCACGTTCTAGTTTCTTTAAGCGAAAACGTGCAGGGCGGATTCGGATCGGGACCGCTGCCGATCGAGAAGGCGATCGTTTTGCTCAGCGTGGTAAGACCGGATGGGTCAGCCGTCGCCGAGAATCTTCCAACAATCGAAGAAGCCGCCGGCGTCTACCGGAGTTCTTACCGCTTCGACGGTACGGACGATTTCAAAATAGTCTTTTCAATAAGTACCGAAGACAAGAGAATATTTTCCGCGGATTTTCCGGTGACCGTTGCCCGGGCGCCGATTCGATCGTCATTTTGGATCGGACTTTTGATCCTTTTATTACTCTGCGGAACTACAACAGCCGCCATTTTTTACGCCTTGAGAAAAAATGGTGCTCTGGGTTTTAGGCGAGCTGCTCCAGTCATTGCCGCGGTTCTGACCGTGTTTATTCTGAGTGCGGCTATTCTCGCTTATCTTCTGCCGCCATCTCAAACGCGCGAAACATCGGCCATTCCGACCGACGCCTTTTCGACCACGGCCGTAAATGAATTACCGAAAGGTGCGACGATAACTGTCTCAAAAGAATCACAGCTTTTGTTCGGGATAAAGACGCAAGTAATCGATACGCGGCAGATCACGAGTGGTTTGAAAACGACGGGCGTGGTTCGTGCCCGGCCGGATGCGAAGGGAGTCGTGACGGCACAAGTCCCCGGAAGGATCGTGCTTAATCAGTCGGTAACCCTAGGTTCTGCCGTAGGTCGCGGTGAACAGATCGGCTTCGTAGAACAAGTACTCGACGTGTCAGGGCAGGCCGGTCTTGAGTCTCAGCGACTGGAGGTGGAAGCCCAGCAGCGGGAAGTCGAAGCCCGTAAACTGGAGTTGCGAAATACTGCACTGGCTCTTCAGTCGCAGCAGGCCCAAAGCAGGGGAGCTGCCCAACAGGCGAGGACGCGGCTTGCACAGGCCCAGAGGGAGCTTCGTAGATCACAGAACCTTTTAGAGGTAGGTGCGGTCCCGCGAAAAAGGGTGGAAGAAGCCCAGACCGCCGTCAAGGTGATCGAGGATGAGATCACCTCTGCAGATAAACAAGTGGGGCTCTTAGGCGAACAAATACGAGCGGCACAGGCGGGTCAAAACATCTTTCGCTCGCCAACCGTCAGACAACCTTTACGCAATTTCCCGCTGCTAGCTCCCGTAACAGGAATAATCGATCAGATCAACGCGACAAGCGGTCAACAGGTAGCAAGCGGAGCAGAATTGCTGAACATAGTTAACTTGTCGACCGTTCTGCTCGAAGCACAAGTATTTGAAAAAGATCTGTCTCTAGTTCGCGAATCGACGCGGGCGAGTTTCACGTCATCATCTCTTGTAGGCGAAGTCTATACGATCGGCACGCCCGACGGCGACGGGAGATTAGTTTCGATAGGCCAGACCGTAAACGACCAAACCCGAACCGTTCCGGTAATTTACGAAGTCAAAAATCCATTTAACCGGCTCAGGGACGGAAACTTTATTGAGATCACCATCGACACAAGTGGTAACAGACAGGTTCTGGCCGTACCGAAGTCGGCAGTCGTTCGCGAACAGGGTGAGGCATTTGTCTTTGTATTTGACGGCGGTGAAACGTTCGAGCGGCGACTGGTATCTTTGGGAGCCGAAGGCTCCGATTTTTATGAGATCGTATCAGGTTTAGAAGAAGGAGAGCGGGTCGTCATCGAAGGAATATATCAACTAAGAACGACACAACCAGCGGAACAATAAGATGATAATTAGAAAAGCAATAATATTTCCGTTAACAATTTTTGGCCTCGCTTTTTCGGCGGGCTTATTCTCGGCGTGTAGCGTAGAAAACACCACCGCAAATACCGCCGGGTTTTCGAACCAGCATTCGGGGAATGCTCCTGTTGAAATTGGCACCACCCACACGGTCGAGTTCAAAACCGAGCCGGGACAAATTAGAGCAAACGAGAGTGCAACTTTGGCGCTTACGGTAAAGGATTCAAACGGCGTTGTGCTTAAAGATCTTCAGGTCGTTCATGAAAAGCCAATGCACTTGCTGATCGTCTCTAAGGACCTCGCGGAGTTTTATCACGTGCACCCCGAGCCGTCCGCTGATGGCTCCTATCGAGTGCAGCACACGTTTCCGAACGGCGGTGACTACAAACTTTACGCGGACTTTACGCCAGCTAACGCAACCCAGATTGTCGAACGGATCGATGTAAAAGTCTCAGGGGCTGAAAGGCAGAAGGTCGCTCTCGTCGTGGATACGAAGTTGGAAAAATCGGTGGATGGCCTGAAGGTGACTATGAAGCCGAGCGAGGAAATAAAGGCCGGACAGGAGTTGACACTTGATTTCGCTGCCTTCGATGCCGCTACCGGAAAGCCGGCAACCGACCTGCAGAATTACCTGGGTGAGCTTGCTCATTTTGTGATTATTAGCGAGGACATGGTTGATTTCGTTCATGCTCATCCGATGGCCAAAGGCGAAAAGATGGACGGTATGAAGATGGACGGCGAAAAGACAGAGGATCACAATGCCGACGGGCACGCGCACGGCGACGATTCTAAATTGTGGGGCAAGCCAAGTGCATCTGAGGTGTCAGCCCATACTACATTTCCGCGGGCGGGCTTGTACAAACTGTGGGCGCAGTTTCAGCGAGGCGGAAAGGTTATCAGCGTTCCGTTTATCGTAAATATACCTGCGGGCGATCCGGGACCCGTAAAAGCCGCAAATGTGCCAGCCGGGGCTACGAAGATCACCGTGTCATCGGATGGCTACGAACCCGCTTCGGTCTCTATGAAAAAAGGCCAGCCCGTTAAGCTTGCCTTCTACCGTGCTGACGCCGACAACTGTGGCGGCGAAGTTGTTTTTGCAAAACAAAACATCAAGAAGAAGTTGGCCGTAGGCGAAACGGTTCTGGTCGAGTTTACGCCGACCGAGGCGGGGGAGATCGCGTTTGCATGTGGAATGGATATGCTGCGAGGAAAGATTGTAGTGACCGAAAACTAAAGGAACGAAAAGAAAACTGATTAGGAGACAAATGAAAAAACTTAAAATATTTCTGGCACTAGCGGCAATAGCTGTGGTTGCGGGCGGGGCCTTTGTATTTGTGACGAACGTGGTTGAAGCTCACACCCGTACGGTTAAAATACGCGTGGACAAGAACGGCTTTTCCCCGTCTACGATCGACGTTGAACCTGACCACAAACTCAATCTCGTTTTCAACCGAGCCAGTGACGATAACTGCGGCAGCGTGGTTGTTTTTCCGAAACTCAAGATACGCAAAAAATTGCCGGTTGGTAAAGACGTTATTATCAGTATAATCCCATCTGCATCCGGGCAGATAACATTTGCCTGTGGAATGGGCATGTACAAAGGCAGCATCGTCGTAAGCGACTAATTAATTCTCGATAGAGGAGTAAAATGAAAACAACAATATTTACAGGACTGGTAAGTGTGGCGGCTATGGCTTTCGCAGCGTGCGGCGGGCCGGCGAGTAACAGCAATTCGATGAATCATAACGCGATGATGAAGAATTCGAACTCATCAATGAATATGAACGGTATGGATCACAATTCGATGCCGATGAACTCGAACATGTCGATGAATCACTCTCAGATGAAGAGCGATCCGAATGCAGCTTCTCAGCCGTACGATCTACAATTTATCGACACCATGACGGCACACCACAAGGAAGCGGTCACAATGGCGAAAATGGTTGACGGCCGGACGCAGAATCCCGACCTGAAAAAGTTTGCCGCCCAGATCATCGCCGATCAGGAAAAGGAAATCAGTCAGATGAAAAGCTGGCGCGATAACTGGTACGCAGGGAAACCATCCGCGATGAACATGGAAATGCCAGGTATGGCGGATTCGATGAAAATGGACATGCCAAAACTGACGAACGCGAAAGACAAAGAGTTTGACCTGGCATTCGTCGAAATGATGACCACACATCATGCCGGTGCGGTGATTATGGCGAAAGAGGCCCTCGCCAAAGCAGAACACGCGGAAATCAAGACTCTGTCGAACCAGATTATCAAGGCACAGGAAGCCGAGATCAAGATGATGGCGGATTGGAAAGCGAAATGGAGTAAATAAAGGGCTCCTCGTTAGCACACTGATTTCCAATGCTCAACGGAATAATAAAATGGTCGCTGCATAACCGGCTGATCGTCGTGGCGATTGCGGCGCTGTTGCTCGTTTGGGGCACCTACGTGGCGTTCAATTTGCCGGTCGATGTTTTCCCCGACCTTAACAAGCCTACGATCACGATCCTGACGGAAGCCAACGGGCTTGCTCCGGAAGAGGTCGAAACGCAGGTTTCGTATCCGATAGAGACCGTGATGAACGGCGTGCCGGGCGTTACGCGGGTCCGTTCCGTGAGCGGTATCGGGTTGTCGGTTGTCTACGTCGAGTTCGATTGGGGAACGGACATCTACCGAAATCGACAGCTCGTTTCCGAAAAGATCATCGCCGCCCGCGAACAACTCCCGCCGGGCGTTTCGCCGTTTCTCGCTCCGATCTCGTCGATCATGGGCGAGATCATGCTGATCGCCGTTTCGTCGAAGGACGGCTCGACCGACCCGCTGGAACTGCGAACTTTGGCTGATTGGACGATTCGTCCGCGAATTCTGACGATAGCCGGTGTCTCGCAGGTGATACCCATCGGCGGCGGCGTCAAGCAATACCAAGCCTTGGTGTCGCCGGAAAAGCTGAGACAATTCGGCGTGACGGTCGAGGAAGTTTCCACGGCTCTCGAAAAATCAAACATCAATTCGACCGGTGGGTTTGTAGATGCACAGTCGCAGGAATATTTGGTTCGAAATCTCGGCAGGTTTTATTCGATTGACGAGCTCAAAGAAACAGTAGTTGCGTATCGAAACAACACGGCGATTCGTCTCGGCGATGTCGCAACTGTCGAGTTTGGAGCGAAGATTAAACGGGGCGAGGCGGGAACGAACGGAAAGACCGCCGTCATTGTTTCCGTTCAGAAGCAGCCGGGTGCAAGCACGCTCGATCTGACCAAACAGGTTGACGAAGCGGTAGCGGAACTGCAAAAAACTCTGCCGCCGGATGTTGAAATAAACCCGAAACTATTTCGGCAGGCAAGTTTTATTGACGCCTCTATCAGCAACGTCGTGGAAGCTTTGCGCGACGGGGCGATTCTCGTGGCGATTGTTTTGTTTTTATTCCTCCTCAATTTTCGCACAACCTTCATAACGCTGACTGCGATACCGCTTTCGTTTATCGTAACTTTTCTGATTCTCTATGCTTTCGGGATTAGTGTAAATACGATGACGCTGGGCGGGTTGGCGGTCGCCATCGGCGAACTTGTGGACGACGCGATCGTTGACATCGAGAATATATTTCGCCGTCTGCGTGAAAATCGACTTCTGGAGAATCCGCGTCCATCGCTCGAGGTTGTCTATAAAGCATCGCTCGAAGTTCGGTCATCGATCATCTACGCTACGGTTATTGTTGCTCTCGTTTTCATTCCGCTGTTTGCACTCTCGGGCGTCGAAGGCCGGCTGCTCGCACCGCTTGGCCTGGCGTATATCACCGCATTGGTTGCGTCTTTGGTTGTCAGTTTGACTGTTACACCGGTGCTTGCGTCCTATCTTTTGCCGCAGATGTTTAGACGGAAGGATGAGAAAAAGGAGAAAAGGCAAAACGAGATTGACGATGAAGCGGACGAAGATCCGTCAATCTTCTCCAGAATAAAAAATCTCTTTCGAACCTCTGACGAAGAGCACGAAGACAGTTTTGTGGTACGCCGATTGAAAGCGTTCGATGGACGGCTTCTGCATTGGACGCTGCGGCATCCGTACAAGGTTATCATCGGGGCGGCTTTTATATTTGTCGCGACAATGGCGACGCTGCCATTTGTCGGTACGTCATTTCTACCGGAGTTCAACGAAGGCACGTTGACGGTTAATGTTCAGGCACAGCCGGGAACGTCGCTGGCCGAATCGAGCCGCATCGGGCAAATCTCTGAAAAACTTTTGCTTGAAGTTCCGGAAGTTATTTCTACCGGAAGGCGAACCGGACGAGCCGAACTCGACGAGCACGCTGAGGGCGTGCATTACACAGAGATCGACGTTGATCTGCGCCCTTCGGACAGAACACGGGACGATATCCTTGCTGAAATAAGGGAAAAGCTCGCCGTTGTGCCGGGCGTTACTACCAATGTCGGCCAGCCGATCTCGCACCGCCTTGACCATCTACAGTCGGGTGTGAGAGCCCAGATCGCCATCAAGCTATTTGGCGATGACTTGGCGACGCTACGTTCCAAGGCGGAGGAGATTCGCAACACGATCCAGACGGTCGAAGGGGCGACCGATGTTTCTATCGAACGACAGGTGCTGATCCCCCAAATTCGTTTTAATGTGGACCGTTCTAAGGCCGCACAGTACGGGCTTCAACCGGGCGAAGTTACGCGTACCCTGGAAACCGCTCTTAACGGGCGAACGGTCTCACAGGCAATTGAGGGCGCCCGGCGTTATGATGTGGTCGTCAGGTTCGACGAAGCATCGCGCAACAGCCTCGACGCGCTTAAAAATGTGACCATCGACGCTCCGAATGGAACGCAGATCCCGATTTCCGCGGTCGCTACGATTGAAAATATCCCCGGCCCAAACCAGATCCTCCGCGAAGACACAAAACGCCGCATTGTTATTGGAGCAAACGTCGCGGGGCGCGATCTGGGATCGGTCGTAAGCGATATTCAAAGCCGCGTCGGCACGCAGGTTCGTCTGCCCGAAGGTTACTTTCTGGAATACGGCGGTCAATTCCAGGCATCTCAAGAAGCGACGCGAACACTCTCGTTGCTAACGATATTCTCCCTCATCGCTATATTTTTTCTCCTGATAAAGGCGCTCGGGGATTGGCGTGTCGCGCTGCAAGTGATGATAAACATCCCGCTCGCATTGATCGGCGCGGTCTGGGCATTGCACCTTTCGGGCGGTGTGTTTTCGATCGCGACGATGGTCGGCTTTATCTCGCTGGTAGGCATCACATCGCGAAACGGAATCATGATGATCTCGCATTATCTTCATTTGATGAAAGAAGAAGGTGAGGAATTTACCGAGAAGATGATCATCCGCGGCAGCCTGGAGAGGCTTGTTCCGGTGTTGATGACCGCCCTGACCGCAGGACTATCACTCGTGCCGTTCATCTTGGCGGCCGACGCTCCGGGCAAGGAAATATTACACCCGCTTGCGGTTGTGGTTCTCGGCGGGATCCTGACCTCGACCTTGCTCGACCAGCTTGTAACGCCCGCCGTCTTCTATAAATTCGGCAGACATTCGGCCGAGCGAGTTATCGCCGAAAGAGATGAGCAAGCCGTCGGTACGGGCGAATGGGGCACGGCGGAAAATGACGACACACCGCGGTTTTCACGAAACACACGGAAGTCGGTAACGGAAGAATAATCGCAAAGCAACTCGATATGTTTTATCAGCTTCGATGACAGGAAATGATCTAGGATGACGGCAACTTTACTCGCTAGACAATCGGATGTATCGCTATATACAGTGAGGCATTACACTCGAATCGGATTGCTGAAACCGGCCCGCAATCTGAAAAACAATTACAAGCTTTACCAGCCGTCCGATGCGGTCCGAGTGCGGTTTATCAAGGCCGCCGGGAATCTGGGATTTTCGCTCGCTGAAATTGCCGATATTTTGAAAGAGGCCAAACATGGCAACTCGCCGTGTCCGATGGTCCGGGAAATTATCGTCCGCCGCATTCAAGAGAATCAACGCAAGATCAAGGAAATGCAAAAGTTGCAGCGGAAGATGGAAAAAGCCCTTAGAGACTGGTCGAAAATGAAGAATTCTATGCCGAACGGCGATTCGGTTTGTCATTTGATCGAGTCCGTTGGCAAGACCGAAAAATAGCGCTTGACCTGACCCCTGCTGACAGGTTGTAGAATTAATTCAGTCGTTAATTGAATGACAAGGTGGACAAAATTATGACGGAAAATAAATCGACAACAACGAGGAATTTCATTGACCCGATGTGCGGGATGACGGTAACGCCGGAAACGGCACTCGGTGAACAGGAGTTTGAGGGCGAAAAATATTACTTTTGCTCTAAGAGCTGCTTAGAAACTTTCAAGCAGCAAAAGGGAATCGCGGATCTGCCGACCGAGCCCGCGACCAACGATGTTTCAAGCGGCAAAATGCGGGAAGACAAAGAGGGTTCGGAGACAGACCCGATCTGCGGAATGACCGTCAACCCGGCAACCGCGGCAGGGAGTTTTAACCACGAAGGGAAAACTTATCATTTCTGCTCCGCGGGCTGTATGCAGAAATTCATCGCTCAGTCGCAAGGAGTTCCGGCAAGTGGTTTTGTCTCTATCGGACGCGAAAAGAAAGAAGCTGTTTCACATGGCGAAATGGCGGCGACGCCGGGTGGAGAGTTTGTCGATCCGGTTTGCGGAATGTCGGTGGCACCAGAAACGGCGGTCGGCAAGCACGAGTTTAATGGCGAAACTTATTACTTCTGTTCGACCGGATGTCTGAATAAGTTCAGACAGAATCCGGCAAGTTTCCTCGAAAAGAAAAAGGAAGAAAAGGTTGCGGCGGCGAGTGAAGGCGTTGAATACACGTGCCCGATGCACCCGGAGATCGTGCAGATCGGCCCGGGAAGTTGTCCGATTTGCGGCATGGCGTTAGAGCCGAGAGTTATGACTCTCGACGATGCTCCCGATCCGGAGTACATCGACATGAAGCGGCGATTCTGGATTTCCGCCGTTTTGACGATCCCGGTTTTTGCCCTCGCAATGGCGGAGATGCTGCCGAATTTTCATGAGGTTATCTCACCGAGGACGTCGATTTGGATTCAGTTTATTTTGGCGACGCCGGTGGTTCTTTGGGGAGGATTTCCGTTTTTCCAGAGAGCTTGGGCGTCTGTCAAGAATGTAAGCCCTAATATGTTCACGCTGATCGCCATCGGAACGGGCGCGGCATATCTTTTCAGCCTTTTTGCTTTGTTTCTACCGGACCTTTTTCCCGCTTCAATGCGAGGCGAACATACCGGACTGATCCCGGCCTATTTTGAAGCGGCGGCTGTTATTACGACTCTCGTTTTGCTGGGACAGGTTTTGGAGTTAAGAGCGAGAAGTCAGACGTCGAGCGCAATCAGAGAACTGCTCGGACTCGCTCCTGAGACAGCGATTGTCGTTTATGATGACGGTACGGAGGCGGAAATTGCGCTCAAGGATGTGCAGATCGGAGCGAGCTTAAGAGTTAAGGCGAACGAAAAAATTCCGACCGACGGCTCGATTGTTGAAGGCGACACGTCGGTTGACGAATCGATGGTGACCGGTGAGTCAATCCCGGTCGAAAAAACAACTGGCGATATGGTTATAGGCGGAACGATCAATGGAAGACGCGGTTTCGTAATGAAAGCGGAAAAGGTTGGCAGCGATACGCTTCTGGCTCAAATCGTCCGCATGGTCGGCGAAGCTCAACGCTCACGAGCTCCGATCCAGCGACTTGTAGATGTTGTATCCGCCTACTTTGTTCCGGCGGTTATCGTCGTCGCGGCTATCGCGTTTGTCGTATGGCTTATTTTCGGCAGCTTCGCCTATGCGATGGTGGCGGCGGTCTCAGTTCTAATTATTGCCTGCCCGTGCGCTCTTGGGCTTGCGACGCCGATGTCGATCATGGTGGGTACGGGCCACGGAGCTCGACACGGCGTTCTGGTAAAAAAAGCAGAAGCGCTTGAGATATTGGAAAAGGTCAATTCGATCGTTGTTGATAAGACGGGGACACTCACGGAAGGGAAGCCGCGTTTGCAGAGCGTAATTTCGGATTTCGAATCAAAAATTTCCGATAACGAAATTCTCAGGCTCGCCGCCAGTCTTGAAAAGTCGAGCGAGCATCCGCTGGCGGAAGCAATCATCAAAGGAGCTGAGGATCGAAACATCGAATTTGCAAAGGTCGAAGATTTTGAATCGGTAACGGGCAAAGGCATCACGGGAACTATTGACGGGAAAAAGGTCTTGCTTGGAAATTCAAAGTTGATGAAGGACAACGACATCGATTTTCCGTCGGATGGTAAGGTCGACGATCTTCGCGCTGAAGGACAAACCGTAATGTTCATCGCCGTTGACGGTAAGCCGGCAGGGCTTGTTGGCGTGGCTGATACGATAAAGGAGTCTGCCAAGGATGCGATCAGCGAATTACATCGCCAGAACATCGAGGTTGTCATGATGACGGGCGATAATGCGATTACCGCGGACGCCGTTGCGAAAAAGCTCGGCATTGACAAGGTTTTCGCCGACGTTTTGCCCGAACAAAAGGCGGAAAAGATCAAAGAGTTGCAGTCACAAGGCAAGATCGTCGCAATGGCCGGCGACGGCGTAAACGACGCCCCCGCTCTCGCCCAGGCTCAAGTGGGGATCGCAATGGGAACCGGAACCGACGTGGCAATGGAAAGCGCGGATATCACCCTTCTCAAAGGCGACCTTCGCGGCATTCTGCGGGCGAAAAAGTTGAGCGAAGCGACGATGAAGAATATTCGTCAAAATCTGTTCTTTGCTTTTATTTATAATCTGATCGGTGTACCGATCGCCGCAGGTGTTTTGTTTCCAGTTTTTGGATTGCTGTTAAGTCCTATGATCGCCAGTGCCGCGATGACGTTTAGTTCCGTGTCGGTTATAGTCAATGCGTTGCGTTTAAGAAATCTAAAATTGTAGACCACTAAGTAACTTCTATGAAAAAACAAACGATATTTGCAACGATTCTTTTGCTGTCCATCGTCGCGTCTATTTTTGGGCACGATCTGTTTCTCAAAACAGACAGCTTTTTCCTTCAGCCGAACTCAAAATTTACCATTAAGGTAATGAACGGAACATTTCAGGCTAGCGAAGGAGCGGTTTCTTTTGCCCGGTTGAATGACGTAAGTGTCGTCTCGGCTGGAAAAAGAGTGCATCCGGTAGAAGCCGATTTTACTAAAGACGAAACGACAGCCTTTCTAAATCTGAAAACCGGTGCGGCTGGAACCTACGTTGTCGGGCTTTCGACCAAATCCCGCGAGATCGCGCTAAAAGCGGCGGACTTTAACGAGTATCTTAGAGAAGACGGCCTGCCCGACACCCTCGAAGAACGGCGTAAAACCGGCGAACTCGAAAAGGATGCGGTGGAGCGTTACGCAAAGCACGTCAAAGCGATCCTGCAAGTTGGCAAAAAGCAGACGGACGACTACAAAACAGTTCTCGGGTATCCGGTCGAACTCGTTCCCCAGCAGAACCCGTACATGGTGAAAAAGGGCGGCACGATCGAAATCCTGTGTCTGAAAGACGGTAAACTCCTAGCCGGGCAAGTAGTGCTCGCAGGGCGCGAGGAAAACGGTAAGCTCCTGATCGCCCCCGAGCTTCGAAGTGATCAAAATGGAATTGTTAAGGTCCGACTCGATGGTGTCGGCAAGTGGTATGTCAAATTTATCAATATGTCCAAGCTCGACGATCCGAGTTTGAACTACGAATCTAAATGGACAACAGTTACTTTTGAGATTAAATGAGCCCATCGGTATCAAAATCCCACGCAAGAATTTTGCTCGTCGATGATGATGATTCGCTCCGCCGCGTTCTTGAATTTCAACTCGTCGAAGCTGGTTTCGAAGTCGTAAGCGAGAGTGACGGCGGGGAAGCTCTTAATAGATTCTCAAGTGAAGAATTCGACTGTGTGATCACGGATTGGCGCATGCCAAAGATGAGTGGCTCACAACTCGTTAGCCAGGCGACGGCGATAAACAGTGTAGTGCCAATTGTTGTTATCACCGCATTCGGCGATGTCGATATTGCGGTTGAAGCGATGCGCGGCGGGGCGTTTGATTTTATAACAAAGCCCTTTAATCGCCCGGAACTTCTGCTGACGATTGAAAAGGCCCTGAAGTATGGAAGCGCCCTCGCGGAAAATCGACGTCTTAGGCGGCAGGTCCACGAAGATTTTCACATCGAGAACGTCATCGGAAAATCTGAGAAAATGCTTGCCGTTTACGATCTTGTTGAGCGCGTATCAAAAACAAACGTCACGGTTTTGATCGAAGGAGAGTCGGGAACGGGGAAAGAGCTAATCGCCAAGGGAATTCATTTTTCCGGCTCGCGACGCGAACGTCCCTTTATCGCAATTAACTGTGCCGCGATCCCGGAAACTCTGATCGAGGCAGAACTCTTCGGGTACAAAAAGGGTGCGTTTACCGGTGCGGTCGGCGAGTCGAAGGGCAAATTTGAAGAGGCGAACGGCGGGACATTATTTCTTGACGAAATCAGCGCGATGCCGCTGCAGTCCCAAACAAGGCTGTTGCGGGTTCTTCAGGAGCAGGAGGTGACCCGCTTGGGTGAAAATATCGCAAGGAAAATTGATGCTCGGATAATCGCCGCGACTAACGAGAATCTCCCTGCGTTGATAAAGGAAAACACGTTTCGGGAAGATCTTTTCTATCGTCTTTCTGTCGTGCCTATTTTGATTCCTCCGCTTCGGGAGCGCCGCGAAGATATAACCATTCTAACCGAATTTTTCGTCACCAGAACCGCGTCAAAACACGGTATCAAACCGCCCAAAATAGCCCGCGAGGTATTCAAGATCTTTTTCGATTACCCGTGGATGGGCAACGTGCGTGAGTTGGAGAATCTGGTCGAGCGGATGGTGGTACTTTCTGACGGCGATGCTCTGACACTCGACGATGTACCGGGAGCCGTAAAAGACCCGCTGCCTCTAAACGGGCAGCTCTGGTTTTCGCTTCCTTCCGATCCAATAAATCTCGACGATATGGAATGCGAGATTATACGCATTTCGCTCAAGCGGCATGACGGCAACCAATCCCAAACCTCAAAGTATTTGGGCATCACCCGGAGCGCGCTGATCTATCGGATGCAAAAGTACGGTTTGGAATAGAGAGAATCAGAGAATTATATCTCGTCGTAATGGATACCGAATCGTTCAACATTATCTCTTCCCGAAACAGGCTGTATGTCTGGATCGTTATCGCCGTTACGATCATTCTTGTTACGATTCTCCATTTTCTTACGCCAGTCGATCTTATCGTTTGGCACGAGATTTTTCAGCGACTCTATTATCTGCCAATAATTGCAGCCGCTTTAATTTTTGGCTTAAGGGGCGGGCTCGCTGCCTCACTTTTTACAACCATAGTCTATTCACCGCATGTTTATCTACACTGGCAAAACGGACATTTCGACTATTCAATAAATCAGTATGCCGAGATTGTCATCTTCAATCTGGTGGGCGGAATAATGGGTGCTCTCGGTGACAGGCTTCGTAAGGCGCGCGAGCGGGCAGAGACGAACGCCGAACAGAAGCGCCAGGCTTATGACGAATTGCAGGCGACGTTTCAGCAGCTGCTGCAAGCTGAAAAGTTGGCGTCACTCGGGGAACTTTCTGCGGGCATCGTGCACGAGGTCCGCAACCCTCTCGCCTCGATCAAAGGTGCGATCGAAATACTAGAAGATGAGTTAGAACCCGATAGTCCGCGACGGGAGTTCGCCGGTCTCGCCCGAAAAGAGATCGACAGATTGGACCGGCTGGTAGGAGAATTCTTGCGGTTTGCCAGACCCGCCGAACCTTCCAAGGCCTTCGGCGACCCGAACGAGGTTGTCGAGTCAGTTATAAAATTGATTGAGAACCAGGCAGCGGCCGATTCCGTTTCGGTCGTAAAAGATTTGCAGAAGGACATTCCAAAGCTCCTTATCGACGCGGAACAGATTAAACAGGTTATTCTCAACCTTGCAATTAATGGGATACAGGCGATGGCTCAAGAGCAGGCTGGGAGTAAGACAGTTACCTTCCGAACGGTGGAGCGAGACGGCAAATGCGTGATCGAGGTTGGGGATTCAGGGCCCGGCATTGACAAAGACTACTTCTCGAAAATATTTGATCCGTTTTTCACCACCAAAGAAAATGGAGTCGGTCTTGGACTCTCAATCGCTCACAAGATCGCCGCTCAGCACGAGGGACAACTAATCGCCGAAAACACCACTCAAGGTACTCTTTTTTCTCTGATACTTCCGATGCGCTCCGACAGGATCGCATCTTCGTAAGAGGCAAATGGCTTCAGAGAATGGCGTTCTCGACTAGAAGGTAAGTTTCAAGCCAAGCTGAATTTGTCGGGCCGCGCCCGCTGAGAAGATGCGTCCGAATTGGGCCGAATCGGCGATCGTGTTGGGTAAATCAAAATTCGGACGGTTGAAGACGTTGAAAACTTCGCCGCGCAATTCCAGATTTCGCGCTTCGCCGAAATTGACGCGTTTGACCAATGCTATGTCCGTATTGCTATAGCCTGGACCAATCAGAATGTTTCGTCCGGCGTTGCCGAATGTTCCCGGTGGGGGAATCGCGAAAGCGGCGGTGTTGAACCATAACTGCGGGTCGGGATTGCCTAGATGAGGGTTTCCGATAATATTCGGGCGGTCTTGGAGTTGTCCGGTGTTGCTGCGGTCGGAGCTGATCCGGGGCGTGAACGGCCGTCCGGTTTGGGCGGCGACGATACCGGCAATCTCAAAATTGCCGAAGATTTGACCCGCGATTCCGCTGTTCAGAAACGACTTTCCTTTGCCGAACGGCAGTTCGTAAATAAAACTTGAGACGAGGCGATGGCGCACATCGAATTCGGACAGCCCGCGTTCGCTTCGCAAATCGAAGCTGTTTTGCGGACTGTTGGTGGACGCGGCACTGCCCGGAACGCCCGAAGAATCGTCAATCGCTTTTGAGAAGGTGTAGGACGCGAGAAATGTAAATCCCTGAGCAAAGCGTTTTTCCGCCCTAGCCTGCAGGGAATGATAGATCGAATTTGCAGAAGATTCGCGGAAAGGAATGTTGCCGAAACCGGCAAATGGGCGACGCGACGCTATCGAACCCACGCCTAAAACGGCTTGATTGATGTTACGATTACGAATCAGGTTCGTACCCTTGTTGCCGATGTAGGCAATCTCGACTACCACGTCCTTTAAAATTTCTCTCTGTACGCCGAGACTGAAATTCTGCAAATAACTCGTTTTCAAATCGCGCTGCACGCCAGTTGGCGAAAGCGTGCTGGCTCCGAGCGACTGCGTCGGAAACGGGTTGTTAAGGCTGACCGGGGCGGCTAATGTGCCGTTGAAAGTGCTGATGCTGCGAAACGGCGGATTGCCGTATATTCCGCCTAGTTCGTTGCCGACAATCGGCAAATCATAGTAAATGCCATAACCGCCCCGAATGACCGTTTTCTGATCTTTAAATGGCAGCCACGCAAAACCAAGTCGGGGAGCGAAATTGTTTTTGTCGGTTTGATAAACATTAGAGCCCAACCCGTTTTGACCGGCAATAACAATCGTTCTCGTTTGCACGTCAAAATTCGAGAGCAGATTATTAAGTTCGGTAAGCGGCGGATTCAGTTCGTAGCGTAAACCGAGATTAAACGTTAGGCGACGGTTGATTTTCCAATCGTCCTGAACATAAAAGCCGTAAGATTCTTGCAGCCGGACGCGCTCCGCATTGCCGACACCGCGGGTGTCCTGCGCGATTAGACCGAGCAGCAAGTCAGCCAAACCGAAATTGGTGTAAAGACCGGTAAAACGAAAATCGCCGCGCGACGAACCCGGATTAAAATTGTTTGACCGGAATGGGCGCAAATCCAACCCGGCTTTAATCGTGTGAGATCCGCGCTGAAATGAGATGTTGTCAACGATTTGATACGTATAGTCAGTGCGTTCCTGCGGCAGCTGGACGTTATCGCCAAGTGAATCGAAGCCAGTTACACGAAAGGCGGGAAAACCGAATGTGCGCGGGTCATTAGAGAGACCGGTCAGATTGAGAGAGCTGACCGAATCGGTCCGATTTTGAGGCGCTCGTATTTGCCGCAAACGGTTGAAACCGAAACGAAATTCGTTGACCGTCCGCGAATTGATCGCCTGCGTGTAATTTAACGAAATGCTCTCGGTGCGTTGGTTATCGTCGCGTCCGAAGCCGGGCAAATTGCTGTTGAGGGTGCCGATGAGCGTATCAAAGACATCAATTTGTTGATCTTGATTCACGCTGTATCGAAAGAAAATAGTGGAATTCGCAGAAAATCGATGATCAACGCGGACGGAAAACTGGTCGGCATCCTGCGGGCGCGAAAGCGTGGAAACCAGATTACGCACTGGGTCGGACGCATTGTTCGGTAGCGGAAAAGCGCGGGCAATGGCTTGACCAATTGCATTGATTCTCTCCGGAGGAATAATGCCGTTGGGAAAACAGGCGGTCGTGTCGGTCGCATTACAATTGCCTGCCCTCTGCGGGTCGCGAATGCGAGCCGCCGCCCCGAAATTTCCTATTCGCTGCAATGCGGTCGGAACCGAAGCCGTGCGCGTTACGCCTTGCCGCAAACGCAAGCCTTCGTAACTCAAAAAGAAAAACGTGCGGTCTTTGCCCGAATTAAAAACCGGAACACCCTCGCCGAAATTCAAAAGCGGTAAAGGGCCGCCGAAAGTCGCGCCGAACTGATTGCGTCTGAACGGTGGAGTAGTGCCAGGCAAATCGAAAAAGTTTTTTGCGTCGAGAGCGGAATTACGCAGAAACTCAAATGCGTTGCCGTGATACCGATTCGTTCCAGATTTGGTAACGATATTGACCTGTGCTCCCGCTCCTCTGCCGAATTCGGATGAATAACTACTGGTCTGCACCTTGAATTCCTGAATCATATCCACCGACGGGCGAAAAACGTATTGATTCGCAGATGAGTTGTTGTCGTCCACGCCGTCAAGAAGGAATTGATTCGCCGATTCGCGAGCTCCGTTGACGTTAAAACCTCCGCGAAAAGACAGTGAAGATCCCTGAGCCGCCGGAACCGCGCCCGGAACGAGCAATGCCAATTGCTGAAATTCGCGCCCATTAAGCGGAAGCCGAACGATCTTTTCCTGTGAAATTACTGTGCCGACCGAAGCCGTTTCAGACTGCAAAACAGAAGCCCCGTAATTTACTTCCACCGTTTCCGAGATTTGTCCGGCTTTGAGTGAAAGTTCGAAACTAGCACGCTGATCAACCTGGAGCTCAAATTCCCGCCACACGAGTTTTTGGAAGCCATCGCGTTCCGCCGTCAATGCGTATTGACCGGCCGGCAAAATTAGAAAAACAAAATCACCCGATGAATCGCTCTTCACCGTACGTTGGTTTCCGGTCGCCATCTGCGTAAGAGTAATCTTCACTCCCGGCAATGCCGCATCTGTTTCGTCAATCGCGCGCCCGATTACTGTCGCTGTTGCGGTTTGTGAAATAATTGCACTCGGAACGGAAAAAATAAAAAATGCCGCAGCAATCGTTAACAGGACAAGTCGTGTGTTGTTTTTCATAACATTTTTCACCAAAATTCAAAATTCAGAAAAAACGGACGAGAACCTGCCCGGGAATTTTCCAAGCCGGACCGTTTGTAGATGGTTCGATAATTCGAAGTGTTTAATTGTGATAACGCTTTGGAGGACGCTTGTCAATGTTTCTCTGCTATATCTCGAGACATGAGGGAAGAAAAGTTTGATCACGGGTCAAATTTGCCTCTAGTATTTTAGAAAAAGGTGATAATATTTCAAGACTTGATCCAGTGATGAAAAGCAATTTCGTTCTGAGGCATAAAACCGATGGATTTGTCGATTTCAAGTTTGCCGAAAGAAAACACCTGCGGATGCGCCGAAACGGATTCGGGCGATAATGCCAACGAATGCATGTGTCCGGCCACCGGTTTGGTGCAAATCATCGGGCGCAAATACGCCCTTCGGATATTAACCGTCATCGGCGAACACCGGAGTATTCGTTTTAAGGATTTAAAGGGCGTTATGGATGATATGAGTTCTTCGACGCTAACGATTCGACTGGTGGAACTCGAACGAGCAGGACTGATCCTACGTAAAACGTATTCTTCTACACCGCCCCGCGTCGATTACACGCTTACTGTTGAGGGCAGAAAGCTCCGACATAACCTTTTTGCTCTGTCCAAATATGCATCGCAAAGATCACCGGCAGCAAACAGTTTGGCAGCAGATTGATTGCATTACTTAAAGCGGTTCCTTTTCCCTCCCAGTCTACGCGGAAATGAGAACTAGGTTTTATTAAGCGTGAAAAAATTGTATTTTGTTTTTGAAGTTTTGGAGGAAAAACCATGGACTCTATCACGATTTGGACCTATTCACTGATTGTCGGCGCGGTTGTGATTTTAATAGTTGCGGTGTTGCTGATCCTGATAGTTTTAACCGCACGCAAGATCGATTATCACGCAAAGGAAATCTGGCTGGCCGGCAAGAATATCGCCGGTAATACCGTCTCTATTTGGATGTTGAAAGATACAAATCTGGTGGCGGGGGACATCCTTGCAACCGCCAAGTCAATCGCGGGCGTCGCCGGCAGTATCGACGACAAGTTAACCGGTTTGGGCCAGGCATTGACGGCCGGGAAGGAGTAGCTTATGGAACTTCTAATGTGGTTGACCATAGGGTATGCGGTTGTGCTGGTTCTGACGCTTGCCGCCGGCTTGATCGCGATTTTGTACACGCTCTGGAGCGTCGCAAAGAAGCTTGCGGCGATTGACGGCGGCTTAAAGCAGGTTCAACAAAATACCGCACCGCTTAATGCCGGCGTCGAAAAATTGAATGGCTCGCTCAGTGATCTTGCGGGCGGGCTTCTGGTTGCGGAATCGAGTTTTGCGTCCGCGGACATGCACTTGCAGGAAACCCTCAACGCCATAACAGTCAACATGTAAACGGAACTTTTAGCGAGGTAAAACATGTTTCTGATCGAACTAACCCCTGAAACTGAAAACACGATCAAGATCGTATGGTGGGTCGGGCTGATTATTGCCCTCATTGTAACGCTGATCGACGTTTCGTTGATATTTCGCGTCATTCGGGCAGCCAGAAAAATTGACGGACTGGCGGGCCGGACCTTACCTGCCGCTGTCGGAATTGTAAATAACACGTCCGCCTTGACCAATTTGACGGCAACCAACGAAGTTGCCAAAGCCCTTCTTGCGAATGCCCTGCCGATCGTCGCCGTTGCTGATTCGATCGATAAAAAACTAGCCGCTGTTGCGACATTCGTAGGTGGAGGGCAAAAATAATGAATACGGTTCTGCTGCTCACAATTCTAACGATTGTCGCCGCCGCGGTTTTGCTGATCGCGCTCGGCATAGGTTTATGGAAGATCGCAATGGCACTCGAAGGCATTGGCTCAAGTCTCGATAAAATAGCTTACGGCGTTCGGGCGATCGAGGTTGAAACGTCTCCGTTGCCGGAATGCATCGGCGGCATCAACGGCTCGCTGGCGCCTGTTGTCGGCGGGTTTGAAGCGGTTGGCGGAAGCTTGACGAGTGCCGACGGTCATCTCGGCGATATTGCAGGAGCCTTGGGCGTTCGATAATAAAAATATGAAGATCGGGATAAGCGGTAAAGGTGGTTCTGGTAAGACGACGATATCGGCGACGCTCGCGCGAGTTTTCGCGCGGCAGGGGCTGCCCGTGCTGGCAATTGATGGCGATCCGAATCCAAATCTTGGAATGGCTCTCGGTTTAGGAGCTGAGACTCTTGAAAACACGCATTCGATCCCGCGTAGCATCGTCGAGAGAATAGAGGACGCGGATGGCAAAATGCGGATGGTTCTGAAAGATTCGGTCGAGAACATCGCGGCACTGCATGGTATCGCCGCGCCGGATGGAATTCGCCTCATTATCGGGACAAAAGTTGAAAAGCCCGGTGCTGGCTGACTGTGCTCGGCACACGCTGCCGTGCGCAGCTTGATGGGAGAAATTGTTTCGGAGGCCGACAGCATGACCGTTATGGACATGGAAGCCTCGCTCGAACACCTCAGTCGGGGCACTGTCCGGCATGTGGATGTTTTGCTTATCGTCACCGAGCCGTACTACCGATCGCTTGAGACTGCGCGGCGGACATTACCTCTCGCTCGAGGCCTGGCAATCAATCATATTTATGCGGTGGTTAATAAGTACCGGAGTGCTGAGGACGAAAAAGCAGTGACGGATTTCTGCAGAGAACATGAACTGGAGATCGTCGCCAAGATTCCGTTTGACCCGAATGTGACCCAGGCCGATCTAGAGGGTAGGTCGCTATACGATTTTAATTCTGAAGCGCCAGTTGTCAAAGAGGTTGAAAAGCTCGCACGATACCTGCGTGATAGTGTGCCGCTCAACAACTCGTCCGCGAGCAAAGTCTTATCGAAGCCGAACTGCTAGTCTGAGGAGAAACTCTATGTTTGACGATCCAGTATCACTTAGTGGAAACCCGACCGACGAGGAAGTGGAGCCGCAGGTTAAACCGGAGACGAAACCTAAGGAATTTTCCTTCGGGCCGCTGAAAACTATTCACGTCTTTTGGCTGGCCGGCATGAGTTGTGACGGCTGCACCGTCGCCGTTGCCGGGGCGACAAATCCGCCCCTCGAAAATTTGCTTACCGGCACGATAACCGGTTTACCGCAGGTGATTTTGCACCATCCTGTGTTGTCTATCGAAGCCGGGAAGGAATTTATCGCGAGCTTCTATAAGGCGGAACGCGGTGAACTCGACGCACCATATGTAATTTGTTATGAAGGGTCGATCGCCGATGAAACAATCGCGGCGGCTACGGGCGGATATTTTTCGGCGATCGGCTCGGAACAAATCAGCCACGATGTTCATCGGCCGATTCCGACGACGGAATGGCTGACAAGGCTCGCCCCGGGTGCCGCGGCCGTCATTGCTGTCGGAACCTGTGCGACCTGGGGCGGCATACCTGCGGCCGCCGGAAACCCTACGAACGCGATGGGCGTGATGGATTTTCTCGGCAAAGATTACCGCAGCACGACCGGTCTGCACATCATAAACATCCCTGGCTGTTCGCCGGTCGGTGACAATTTTACTGAAACAGTCGGGATGATACTGCTCTTCCTGCAGGGTATTGGACCGCTCCCCGAATTTGATTCGCTCGGGCGCCCGGCATGGCTTTTCAATGATACCGTCCATACCAAATGTGTCCGCGGCGGATATTACGAGGAAGGAAATTTTGCAACGGAATACGGCGGAAAAGAATGTCTTGTCGAAATCGGCTGCTGGGGGCCGGTAGTGCAATGCAACATTACGTCGCGCGGTGCGATCAACCATATGGGCGGCTGCATGAACACCGGCGGAATATGTATCGGCTGCACGATGCCGGGTTTCCCTGACAAATTTGCCCCCTTTTATCAAATGCCCCCAGGTTCAAATATCTCCAGCAATGCCGTGCGGACGTATGGCGCGGTTATCAGGCGGTTGCGGCGAATGACCATGCGCTACCAAAATATGGAACCGCGATGGGAAGTTACGGGTGAGGTTCCGAGCGGTTGGGGCGCTTTTCAAAAGCCGTCTTTGATCAACCACGCGATGCATTACATCTATCAAAAATTGCAGTTTGCGAACTCGGTGAGACCGGGCGATCACGTCGCCAAAGGTTCTCTTAAGGCTAAGGGCATCCATACACCAGAAGTTTTGGACTGAATCATAAATCGCCACTAGCTTAGCTAGTGGTTAAGCTCAAGTGAAAATCGGCTTCGGCAATCGATAAAAGAGAACGAACATTATGTGCTTCAAAAATCTACCAATCGACTTCGACGACCAGGGAAAGGCTTTTCTTCGCGGCGGTATCCGCGACGCGTATTCAACCAAAACTGCGATCAACTCGGTAGGGGACGTAAAGACAATGCCGTATGACACGGTGCGCGAATTGCTGTCGAGAAACGGTTATATTAAGGACGTTGATTTCGATCCGGTAACCCGTGTTGCCGGAGCCTTAGCGTTCCACGGGGTTGCGGATCTCGAAAACCGCAAATTTATCGAAGCACGCTCGATGGCGACATTGTTTCGCGGTTATGAACTAATAATGCAGGGCCGCGATCCATGCGACGCGATATTCATCACCAGCCGTGCGTGCGGTGTTTGCGGGGGCGTTCACTCATCGTGTGCCGCGCTCGGAATTGAGATGGCCTTTGGCATCACGCCGCCGCCGCTCGGGATTATCGTGCGAAATTTGATGCTCTCGCTCGAGTTTCTTTATGACAATCCGCTGCATCTGTTTCTGCTTGCGGGCCCCGATTACTCGGAACTTATCGTCAAAGCGACGACTCCGACCTTGTGGGACAAAGCGACAAAAACCGCGGCGCCGAATGCGGAACATCACGGCTACGCGACGATCGGCGATCTCATGCGTGACATGAACCCGCTCTCCGGCAATTTGTATCTTGAGGCTTTGCACATGACCCGCGTGGCCCGCGAAGCGTATGTCGTGATCGGCGGAAAATACCCGCATCCTGAAACGCTCGTGCCGGGCGGGGTCAGTACAACCGTTACGCTCCAGACTTTTAACGAAATTTATACGCGTCTTCATCAATTTTTCGATTATGCGAAGAAAGTGGTGACGATCTGGGATGACCTGACCGAATTTTTCTACGAAGCCAACCCGGAATATAAAAAGAACGGTATGCGGGCCGCGAATATGGTCGATTTCGGGATCTGGGACGACCCCGACACGTACGATTCAACCTACGAGAACTGTAACGCATGGGGCGAGAAGCGTTGGGCAACGCCGGGAGCGGTAATCGGCGGAGAACTGGTCACCACCAATCTGCAAAATATCAATCTCGGGATCGAAGAGTTTATTGAACACTCTTTTTATAAGGAATGGACGAACGGCGAGACTTTGGCACACCCGACCGACCCTTCCGGTGCGCCGCTCTCGCCTTTTCATCCGTGGAATAAGCAAACGCTGCCAAGCCCCGGCGGGCAAAACTGGCGAGAAAAATACACGTGGGCGACAAGCCCTCGTTGGGACCGCCAGGTTTTCGAGGCCGGCTGCTACGCCCGCATCTGGAACACGGCGGCGGCGCAGAAGATCCGCCCAAATCCGTTTATCGAATCGACGGGGACAAGTATGAAAATGCTTCTTCCGAAAGCCGCAAAACCGGAATTGCATGTCGAATGGAAAATCCCGCCCGTTTGGAACACATTCGAGCGTAACAAGGCACGGGCATACTGCGTCGCGTTTACTGCACTCGTCGCCATGAACGACTGGATGAAGGGCCTCGACCTGCTAAAACAAGGCAAGACGGCAGTTGCTACTGAATTTGAGATCCCGAAAACAAACCGCATCGGCGTCGGCATGTGGGGTGCTGGACGAGGTTTTCTATCGCACCATATGGAACTCGATAACGGCATGGTCACCAACTATCAGATCGTTACGCCGTCGACGATAAACGCGTCGCCGATGGATGCGTGGGATAAGCACGGCCCGTATGAAGAAGCCGTGTTGAACACCCCGATTCTCGAAGAATTCGACAAACAGGAAGATTATAAGGGCATTGATCTCCTGCGAACTCTAAGAAGCTTCGACCCGTGCATGCCCTGCACGACGCACATCTACGCCGGTGAACATACCGTTGTTAGAGAAATCAACACCTGCGCCTGCGGAGTCGACGGATAACCTCGTAACTTTAGGAAAATTTGAAATGGATGGGAGGCGGGCTTGCCCGCCATTTTAATCGTGTGAGCAGCGAGCGGAGGTTAAAGTTCTGTGAAAGTATTGATCGCGGGCGTCGGTCATCCTAATTTGAAAGACTTGTCGTTCGGGCAGATATTTCTCGCTCATCTTAAACAGCAGGAATGGCCGGATAGTGTCGATCTTGAGAATTTGAGCTTTGGGGCGATCGCGGTTTTGCAGTGGTTTCAGGATAATCCCGGTAAATACGATCGGGTGGTCTTTGTTTCGGCGGCGGAACGCGAGGGTCGGGATCCTGGGGTTTTGAATGTTCATCAATGGAATTTTGCTCCGCTTGACGAAACAGTCGTGCAGGAATGCGTTGCTGAATCGGTAACAGGGATCATCAGTCTGGATAATCTAATGATGATCTTGCAGTTTTTCAAGGCCTTGCCTCGGGAAGTTGTGGTTTTAGACCTTGAACCCGTCGATTCGGAGATCGGTTTTGACTGCAGTCCTCAGATCACAGCACGATTCGAGGAATTTGAAGAAATCGTACGCGGCAAAGTAGGACACGTTTGACGCAAACTACGCATTGGGAATGTTTGCGAAGTCCAGATTGTGTTTATTCTGTGCGATCTCGGCGTCCGAATCAGCGACCTCTGCGTTAATGATAGGTTGAATATTTGGCAAGCTTGTTTTAACGCAGAGGCCGGAGAGCGGGACGCAGAGTTCGCCGAGAATCAGCGGATCGTGATTTGTCAGCCTGATACTTGCAACTCGTATTTTTGGGTTAGAAGATGAGCGATAATACATCGGAAATTGAGAACGAAACGACGGCTTTCGACCAGTTAGAGGTCCTGCTTGAGTCTATCGAACAGCACCCGGAAGAAGCGGTTCGTAATCACGTCCGCGCCTTGGCTTACACGCTGCTCGATCTTCATCACGGAGCGCTCAAGCGCATGGTTGAAATAGTTTCCGCTTCCCCAGACGGCGAACGGATCGTGCAGGAGCTGAGCAGCGACGAGCTTGTGAAGGCGGTTCTGATGGTTCACGAATTGATGGCCGAGCCGCTCGAAAAACGCATTGAAAACGCACTAGAGTTCGCCCGCGAGCAATTGAAAATTTATGGAGCGGATGTCGAGCTTGTCGAAGTAAAAAATGGGACAGCCCGCTTGAGACTGTTCGGCGGATCATCAACCGCGAATGTTTCCACCAGTATTCTCAAGGCCGAGATCGAACACGCTCTGCATGAACATACACCTGATCTGCTCGACGTGGAATACGAAGATATGATCGCTCCGCTGCGGCCAGTCAAATTGGTGCAGATATTGATGCGGGCGCCAGTCAAAGGCCCCGAGTCCAATGAATTCTACATGCCGATCATCCGTGCCGACCAGATTCCCGATAACACGTTGCGAGTAGTGGAGCTCGCCGGGATAAATCTGCTCTTGTGTAATGTGGCCGGAACGATCTATTCTTTTCAAAACGCTTGTGCGAGCGGTGGCCTATCACTCGGCGAAAGCGTCATGGAGGACGGTGTTCTGACTTGCCCGTGTCATGCATTTCGATTCGACATTCGGCAAAAGGGACGCGATCTCGATGATCCAAATCTGGGGCTGCACGCATTGGCGATGAGGGTGGAGAATGATGTCGTGAAAGTAGCGTTGGCAAAGGAGGATGAGATAAATGCAGGATCAGCCAACTGATTTGATTACAACCGACGAACAGCCTTCGATATTCTGGCAGGATGAGATCCTGCAGGTGATGTACTGGATGCGGGGCGAAGGTTTCGGCGAGAAGATCACGATTCCCCAATTAAAGAAATTCCTCGACGCGGACGAAGAGATCCTCGCGGGCAATTTATCACAGTTGGAAAAAAATGGGATGATTAATTCCGACTTTTCCGATACTCACGAACTAACCGAAACGGGCGTCAAAGAAGGCGGACGGCGTTTTGCCGACGAGTTCGACGGAATGCTAAAACAAGGCCATTACGAATGCGACGACCCCGATTGCGATTGCCACAGCCCGGATGCTATTCCGTGTCGCGCTGTTCACAATCATTAAGAGTTAGTATTGCGAACCGGCATTCCATAGAACAGGTTTCACTTCAATGCCCTTAACTGCGGAAAATCGAAAATTATCATGTTTAAGAGAATCCGCCTATCCGGCATTTTAAATGGGCGTCTGTTAAGGCGTCTTGCTCAGTCGATAATCCTCATCCTGCTGCTCGTCGTCTTTAACTTTTTTCTAATACATATTGCGCCGGGCGACCCGGTAAATTACCTCGCCGGGCAAAGCGGGGACGAGCAGTATTTCGCGCTGATTCGGGCAAAATTCGGTCTCGACCAGCCTTTTTTAACACAGCTCTGGGTCTATCTTTCCGGTGTAATGCGTGGCGATCTTGGTTATTCACTTAGTCACCAGCAGCCGGTACTCGCAGTCATTCTTGCCCGTCTGCCGGCGACGCTGATCCTGGTTATTCCGGCGATCGTTATCGCGGCGGTATTGGGAATCGTACTGGGCGTCGAATCGGCCCGACGACCGGATTCAGCATTTGACCGCGTCATAAACACCTTTGCGCTGCTGGGCCACTCACTTCCATCTTTTTCCATCGGAATGTTGTTGCTGCTGTTGTTTTCGCTGCAACTTGGCCTTTTTCCGGCCCAGGGAGCAACGTCCGCAAATCAGGACCTCTCCGGATTGGCTTACGTTGCAGATTTCATTTCACATTTAGCCTTGCCGTGCCTAACGCTCGTCATCGTCCAGTTGGCCCAAATTCTTAGGCTGACGCGAGCGGAGATGATCAACGTACTGGACGAGAATTACGTCACCGCAGCCCGTGCAAAAGGCGTAGGTGAAACGCGCCTGCTGTATGTCCATGCGCTAAGAAACGCTCTCATTCCGGTTGTTACGGTTATCGGCAGCGACTTTGGAATGCTGCTCAGCGGCGCCGTGCTGGTTGAGACGGTGTTTGCGTATCCGGGCCTCGGCCGCCTGATGCTCGAAGCCATCGCGGCACGTGATTACCCGATCCTGTTGGGCCTATTGATAACGACCTCCGCCGGTGTTGCAGTAGCGAATTTCGTTACCGACACGGCTTATCCGATGATCGATCCGCGGATCAGATGAGTTCGGTGGGGATTTCTCGATCGCAGGTTCAAGGCAGAATGTCTGAAGCGTATCGCGTAGCGATAACATGAATTTAGCCGTGGGTTTCAACCCAAGGTAGCCGGAATAGAATTCCCTCGTCGCGTCAGCGACGACTGATTTTTGCTTCTCGATTCAATTGCCGCTGACGCGGCAACGATCTTTTTTGATTTACCCCGTGGGTGGAAACCCACGGCTAAAATCAATTGTCGATACGCGACACGGAGTTTTTGGATGTCGATACGCGACACAGGAGTTTTCGAAACTCACTTATGACGATCGGCGAAAGATTTGCGAATCGAAAACCGCTCTGGATGTCGAATCTCTGGCGACTATTGATGCGTGACAAGCTGGCCGCCATCGCCATAATCGTCCTTGGACAATTTCTCTTGGCTGCTGTTCTTGCGGATTTCGTTGTTCCATTCGACCCGGCGAAAACCTCAAACGATACCTTTCAATCTCCATCCGGTCGATTTCTATTCGGCACGGACGATCTTGGCAGAGATGTTTTAAGCGGAGTCATACAGGGTGCACAAACATCGATTTTATTCGGGGTGTTCGTGTCTTTGGTGAGTGGATTGATCGGCATAACCGTCGGGGCGACGGCCGCGTATGCCGGTGGCCTCGCGGACGATGTGCTGATGAGGCTGACTGAATTCATCCTGATCCCGCCCAGATTTTTTCTTGCGTTGGTCATGGCCGCGCTATTTGGGACGTCGTTTCTATATCTGGTAATAATCTTAAGTTTCACATATTGGACGACGATGGCCAGACTTGTTCGCGGCGAGGTTTTGTCTCTTAAAGAACGCCCGTTTGTCGAAGCGGCCAAAGCTATCGGTGCGTCGCCTTCAAGAATTCTGGTTTTTCACATTCTGCCAAACGCTCTTCCCGTCATAATCACGCAAATGATGCTGACGGTAGGCAGCGTGATCCTGCTTCAGGCCGCGCTCGACTTTATCGGCATAGGCGACGCCGACCGAATAAGCTGGGGATCGATGCTCCACAACGGCCAGCATTTCATCCGCGACGGCTGGTGGATGGTCGTCTTCCCAAGCCTTGCCCTCGCACTCGTCGTCCTCTCAATCAATATCCTCGGCGACGCCCTAAACACCGTTCTCAATCCGAAATCCCGCACGACAGTGCCTTGGCAGAACCGCGAGCAATAGCGAACAGGTTCCCTGTTCGGAGTTCCAACTTTAGTTGGCTTCTTTCGGGCTCACCGCACATCAACGGGCAAAGCGCTTAAGAACCCAGTCGTTACCGCTCCCGGTTCTGACTTTAGCGGAGTAACTTTCTTCTAATAACAAACACAATCGCCAAAACCAAGACTATTGCTCCGGAAATAACGACGAACGTAAGCCTTCGTCGCCCAAATGCTTCTGAAAAATTTCCGTTCGAGCTTTTCCCGCCGGTCCACCAGGCGTCTTGGGCGAAGTAGACGTTTGATTTCGCGCTCCATAGATACATTCCATGGAGGCCGCTTTTATAGGCTGCCGCTCCTTCCGGTTCGTAGATCCAGAGATAGGGGACGTCGGTGAGGAGAATTTCCTGGGCTTCGAAGTAATACGCGGCGCGTTTTTGTTTGTCGGTTTCGGCAGACGCGAGTTCGAAGAGTTCGTCGACTCGCGGATTGCGGTAGCTGGCTCCGTTTGAGAAGGGAATTGGGCCGATGTTGCTTGAGACGACGGTTCGTTTTACGCCGATGTCGGGGTCGGGGCCGTTTTCGAAGGACGCGAAAGCTAGGTCGAAATTTTTTTTGATATAAACGGCATCAACAGCCGAGGCAAATTCGAGAAGCTGTAGATCGATTTCGATTCCTACCTCGCGTAGCTGATCGCGGAGCACCTCGACTACTTTAGCGTAGCTCTGCGCGTAAACATATTTCAGCCTAAATCGAACGCCGCCCGCGTCGCGTTTGAACCCGGTGGCATCGAGCATTTGATTGGCGAGGGGAAGATCGCGCTCATATTTTGCGACGTTCGGATTATGCGCCCATTTCAGGGCGCTCGAGATGGGCCCGGTGGCGGGCTTTCCCCGGCCGAACGCGACCTTGTCCACGATGTAGTTTTTATCAATCGCATAGGCCATCGCCCGGCGTACACGCACGTCAGAGAGCGGGCCGCGGGTTGTATTGAGCACAACCGTTTCGACCGTGGCGTAGCCTTCGCGGCCCTTTTCCGTGACGGTGACATTCGGCATTTTCAGAAGCCGTTCAAGATCGAGTGGAGAGGGATTGGTAAAATAATCGATCTCTCCATTTTCAAACGCGATCGACGCGCTTGAGCTGCTTGGGATTACCTTGTAAACAACGCGATCCAGATAAGGCTTACCCGTTTTGAAATATTTCTCATTTTTGACGAGCGTTATGCGGTCACCCTTTGCCCATTCCTGAAACTTAAATGGCCCGCTGCCGACCGGCTTTACGTTGTAAGGATTCGTCAACGGATCGGCGTTTCCGTAAAGATGCTTGGGCATTATCGGAGCGTTGGCGACATCGATTAATTGCAGGAAAGCAGCATACGGACGGGCAAACTCGAAAACAACCGTATGTGCGTCCGGCGTCAAAATGCGTGTAAGATTTTCGCCCATCGACGCCCGCGTCCGCGAGTGGTATTTCAAAAGCAGCTCTTCGAATGTAAACCGTACGTCTTCGGAGGTCAGCGGCGTGCCGTCATGAAACTCAGCATTCTTAGCCAGATACAATGTATAGGTCTTGCCGTCGGTCGAGATGTCCCAACGTTCAGCAAGATCGGGCACCGGATTCAAATCAAAATCCTGAGCGACAAGGCCGCTGAAGATCGATCCGCAAATCAAATGCACGCCGCCCTGCGTCGTAACCGCCGGATTAAGTCCACCAGGGTCTGCGCTGACAGCGACCACCACGGTCCCGCCATATTGAGGTTCGTCGCCGAGGGCCGTGGAAAACAGTACGGCTAACGCTAACAATACGACGGAAATGTAATTGACCTTTTGGCTCATTGATTAGAGTAAACGCGACGTTTGGGAATTAGCATACATTACTTCGTTTTTTCGAATATATGCTAGATTGGACGAATTATGAAATTCAATCAAAGGTTCGGGCATGCGGGTAAAATCGGACTGCGCTCAGCCGTCTGCTTGTTTACGCTTTCGCCGACGAGTTGGTCTCAGGTCGTGTCAATATCGTCAATGGCACTCAATCGAATCGTTAAAAATCCATCGCCAGTCGGTCGAATTGTGGAAGCTCTTTAAACAGGACAATATCGCGGCTGGAGTTGAAGAAAAGATCGCTAAGCTGTCGGCTCAATAACGCCCAAGAGTTCGTTGATAAGCGACCGAACTTCCTTAACGGCCATTGGCACCGCACGCTCAACGGATGGCCGCAGACCCTCGACCGCATCCTCAACGTACTCCGGCTGGCATCCGACGAGAAAGACTTTAGACGGGCAGACGTTTAGGGCTTTGGCAAGCATAAGCACTTTTGACGGATCCGCGTAGTGCATATCAACGAGCGATTCGTGCAATCTTAAAGGCTCGATTGCCGCTGAATTCAGTTCCGGCTCAACGACGAATAAAGTTCCAGGCTCCGCGCTTTTGTCGATAGCATCCACGAGAACGAGTGCGTCATAGCCATTCATCAACTCCTGAACCAGCCCGATGCCGCCGATTCCGGCTTCATAAATGTCCACGCGCTTATCGAGTTCGCCGCGGGCGGCAAGACTCATGACGACCCGGATACCAAACCCGTCATCTCCCCTCAAAACATTGCCCATCCCTGCAACTAGAATCTTCATACAAGCAAAAGAGCCTGGGCTTAAGAAACCCAGGCTCAGGTAATTTAACGAAAACTGATTAAAAAACTGATCTACATTTTTCCTGCCCTGATGTCGGCGATGCGTTTTTCAAATGCGGTCGTGTCGGCTTTATCGATCTTGCCGCGCGCGATGGCCTTATCAGCGATCTCAAGACCCTCAGCTTTCCTGCCCATTTCTAAAAGAATATTTGCTTTGCCGGTTAGGTTTTGAAACGTTTCCTTTGCCGCGATTGAAACATCGACAGCTTTTAGCGCCTGTTCGAACCACTTGTTAGCATCATCTGCCGACTTGTTCCGCTTTGCATATAATGCGGCCCGATACGGCATGCCCCAATCATCGGGTTTTGCGGCGGCGACCGAAACCCGTGCCTTGGAGACGACCAGAGTGGGCATATCCTTCACCTCTATCGTGAACGGAACGCGGACCTTTTCCCAGCGAAGGCTCACTGTAGCGGTGTTGTCAACAGCCGGATCAAAAACAAAAATCAGCGTTTCATGATTCTCGGCCAGCCATTGCGGCTTGGCCTTAATGCGCAGCAGGTCTTTTTTTGGATCATATGTCGGGCTGCCTGCCTGGTTGGCGGTACCGTTAAAAATGTAAGTCCATTCATCTTTGCCCGGAATAGAGTGGAGGGTGTATGTGCCGGCCGCGAGCGGCTGCCCGTTAACCAAAACATCGTCGGACACGACAAACTGTGTCGCCGTATTGGCGCCCGTTCGCCACATATGGCCATATGGAACAAGTGCGGTACCATTTAGTCCGGTTGTTTGCCCATCAAGCGACCCCTCGCCCTTTGCGGCATCGACAAGCGGATCACCAAAAATAGTTCGCCCTTTGACGCCGGGACGGCTGTAGGTGATGGTTACGTCGGTGACGCCGATAGTTTGCTTTATACTTGCGTTTTGACTGGGCAGCGGCAAGCGCAGCTGCGCTGACGCAAATTGCGCGGCCAGAATGACAAATGCAAGTGATAAAATCGGAGAGGAAAAACGGATTTTGAGACTAAACATAAACGGACTCCTTATCGCGTAGAGTACAAGAGGCTGATATCTGATCGAGGATATAGTAGTTTCTTGTTGACCGGGAGTCAATTTTGGAAAGGGCATGGACCACTTAAACCTGATGATTACGTAAGACAAAGAAAGTCGCAGCGGCTTATCATCTTTACGCTTAAGTGCCTGTAATATCAATACTTGGAGCCGGTGAACGGATTTGAACCGCCGACCTGATGATTACAAATCTTCAAAAGGTGTTTTTCCGAATTGACTTTTGTTTAGTTGCGTTCCGTGCTTATTGGTGCAGCTTTGTAATTGTTATTTTCGGTTGTTAGAAGGTTGGCTGATTTGTTGCACAACTGTTGCATTAACTTTCACCTGGGGGTTCTCCAACAAAAACGATTCTCTAAGGCCGGCCCCGACAATGTGACGGCTGCTTGTGATATTCCACTAGGTCAGTAGGCCGTAAGTCCGAACCCAAGCTTCTTGATCTCTCCAGTGCCTGTTGTTGTCATATACCGTCGTTCGTAAGGATATCGCTACCAGGTCCTCGACCGGAAGAAAGTCCTCGTAATCCGGGCATTTACCTTCGAGAATTACTCGTCAAATTTCCTCATATCTCCGCGTCCGGAGCCGAAAATCCATTCTGAGCCGGTTGCCGAAAATATTGGATGATTCGCAATGTTGGAAATCCGCAGTTTTCGAAGAACCGATAGGCCAGTCGAATTCTATTAACCAATTCTTAAGAAATACTTAATCAAAGCGTGATCTGAAACGCTTATATTTTCCTAGACTGATTTTTGTTGAGAATCGCATATGAAAGCAAAAACTGGGTTCCCTTGCAAAGGGCATATCTTTTCGGGTCTCAGCGAGACCCCGCCCTTCACCCGATTTGTCGGTGAATAGATGGACCATCTGCCTGCAAAGTTAGTGACTAATAAGCCCGGCTCCGCCGGGCATTTTTTTTGGAAAGATGTTGGAGGAAACTATGAAGAGTTCCTTTGATAATATTCGTTTCTTGGAACGCGGCAAAGGTCTGGGAGAGCGAGCCCAAACGGGTGTCTCGCTTCTTTGTCACACCCTCCACTCAAAAGAAATGCTGGACTTCGTCCCATATTATGCGTTGCGTATTCCGGTCGCCTCCTATTTTTTGAGGCGATATATGAGGCATAGCGAAAAGCTGATCGGAGGTTCAATTGATTTTACGAAAGGCCACTGGACTCCACCGCTGACGGGGCAGGAAGTGTTTTGTTCGGAAAAGGAAAATCTCTCGAAACTCGGTCTCGAAACCATCGTCTCTATCACGGATCACGATAGTATCAGTGCCAATCTGGAACTTCGCCGAGAGACTAATGACGCTCAGTGCCCAATTTCGATGGAGTGGACTGTACCCTTCGAAGAAGGATTCTTTCACCTTGGTGTTCACAACCTGCCTATGGAAAAAGCAGCCGCCATGACGGAAGAGCTTCTTGCCTACACACACTCAAAAAGCAAGCCTAACAATGAAAAGCTACACCTTCTGTTTAAGATGCTCAATGAAATTCCCGATGTCCTCATCGTACTGAACCATCAGATTTGGGACATCGAGATGATCGGCCAGCATGCTCATGAGCTTCTCCTTGGACGTTTCGTTGCGATCCACGCGAAATGGATTCATGCGATCGAGATAAATGGCTTTCGTTCCTGGGTCGAGAATGTGGCGGCCGCCGACCTGGCTAACAGCCTTAATCTTCCTACCAGTTCCGGAGGCGACCGACACTGCCTCCAAAACAATACGATGGTCAATGTCACGAATGCTGCGAGCTTCGGGGAGTTCGCCGACGAAATCAGGAACGACCGTCACAGCCGGATCGCGGTAATGCACGAATACAATGCCCCGCTTCCTTCCCGTCAACTGCGATCTATTGCTCAGATATTGGGCCGCTACAGCCACTTTCCTAAGGATCGAAGGAACTGGACAGATCGCGTGTACCTAAACTATGGTGACGATAGCGGACTAAGGACCTTAACGGAACATTGGAACGGACGAACGCCACTATGGACTTACCCCGTTTTTTTTGCCCTTTCCGTATTAGCCCACCCGGCGATTCAGCCGTTGATTGCCTTAACCGTCGGAGACACGGATGTAGGTCGCAACGACAGCGAGCCGGCCGGAAAAAACGGTTCTCGATCGACCCTTCAAACATTCAAAACATCTTCAATCAAGTCGTAACGCTGCAAAAGCGTGCAGGATCGTTCGCTTCCGGTCGTGCAGCCAAAAAAACGACACGCCTTCTCTGCGACCTCAGCGTCTGTCTCTGTGACCTCCGCGTTGAAATAATGCTCAGCAAAAACTCAACGCAGAGAGCGGAGAGGCTTTAACTCAGATCGGAGAAAAGAATTCCATTTCAAACTGATGCACTACCAAAATTTAACACCACTGTCACAGAAAGCCGGTAAATTTATAGAGACTGTAAATCAATTTGTTTTTTCGGCCTAGGCATTTTTTTTGGAAATGTCGAGGACGCCGATCCGAAACGATTGGGTGGAACTCGATTGTTCGGAAGGAGATATCTGTGATTGCCTTAGTTTATTTAATCCTCGTTTTCATCATTGGTGACCAAATCGCTCGGAGATTTATTTCGTTTATCTCGCTGCCGCATCGGATTGCGACTGCCTTCCTCACGGGCATTATCTTGAGCACATGGGTCACATACTTATCGGCATTCGCATTTTCGCAAACGTCGAATCCGATGCTTTGGGGAAACGTACTGTTCTTAGTGATGGCAATCGGACTGATAATCTACCGGAAGGACCAATTGCCTTCGGCAGTGGAGATAAAGGCAACACTCACAAAGCTGGAACCGGGGGATAAATGGGATTACGCATTTATCGGGGCTTTTGCGTTGTTCTCGACATGGCTGATGTTCTCGACATTCGGCATGTCGGACGGAGCACTTCGCATAGCGAACCATCAATGGAGCGATTTCGGCTCGACCGTGTCGATAATGCAGTCTTTCGCAGACGGCAACAATTTTCCAACCGAATACCCGCATTTTTCGGGCGAGCGAATCCGGTATCATTTTCTATATTATTTCCAGGCTGGAAACCTTGTATTTCTTGGGCTCAACCCGGCGATGAGCAATAATTTGCTAAGCATCTTTTCAGTCGTATCATTGCTTGTGATGGTGATGACACTCGGCCGGGTACTGTTTAACTCCCGCGTCGTCGGGCGGATCGGGGCTGCGCTCTTCTTTTTTCACGGTTCGCTGGCGTTTATTCCGTTTTTGATCGCAAACGGCTCCGGTGTTTTGAGCAGGCTATCAAACATGACCGATTTTCTGCCTTCGGGTTTTCCTTATCGGGGTGAGGACTGGGGCGTTTGGTCGCAGGTGGTTTACTTAAATCAGAGGCATCTGGCAAGCTCGATTGCGATTTTCCTGATGGTGCTGGTTTTTTTGCTTATCCGCTATAAAGACAAACTCGGCGTCGAGGCAAGTGAAACCGTCGATAACCAAAAGTCCAATTCGAACCCTGGCAGCGATGCTTTCCAATCGAAACCAGACTTCGAGCCATCGGATGGGCTTCGGTGGGCCGTTCAACTCTCACCATTTATTTTTTGCGGAGTGCTTCTCGGCCTGATGCCTTTGTGGAACGGAGCAATCTTTGCCGCCGCTGCCGCGGTGCTCGCGTTGCTGTTCGTTCTGTTTCCGCTAAAGAAAGAAATGGTGGCTCTCGCCCTGGCGGCCGCCGTATTTGCACTGCCCCAAGTTATCTTTCTCAAAACTGGCGTAACCCGGCCGGCCGCCTACTCGCTATTTCACTGGGGCTACACGATCGACGATCCGACCTTTCTCAAAGTCGCCATCTACCTGATATTCACCTTTGGGTTTAAATGGCTGCTCATTGCTGCTGCGTTCTATTTTGCATCGGCATTTCAACGGCGGTTTATGGCGACTGTTTTTGCCTTGATCGGCCTGACTTTTTGTTTTCAGTTCAGTGAAGAAGTTCTGACAAATCACAAATTCCTGAACGTCTGGCTGGTGATCGCGAATATTTTTGTTGCGTACGGCTTAGTACGAATCTGGAATTTGAATCTTGGACCTGGTCTATTGCCTGTCAGAGCGGCGGCGATAATCTTGACTGTTCTAATAACCTTAGGCGGCGTGCTCGACCTTTTTCCGGTTAAGAATGGGTACTGGGTCGAGACTAAGTACGAAGACGACACGCTGGTTGATTGGGTTAAGGAGAATACCGATCCGAAAGCGGTTTTTCTTTCGCATCGGTATGTAAATCACCGGATATTGATGGCCGGCCGGCGGCTCTTTTACGGACATCCATATTACGCCTGGGGAGCCGGCTACGATACTGGCGGGCGGGATGGAATATATAAAAAGATGTTCGAATCAAAGGACGCGTCGGAAGTTTTGCGGCTTTTGAAGGAGAACAAGATCAGCTATGTGGCGATTGATGAGGCGATTAGAAAAAGCGATTTCATTAAGAATCCAAACGAAGCGATTTATGAAGCGTATTTTCCAAAGGTATTTACGGATACTGAGAAGCGCTACGACAATCTGAATATTTATCAAGTTCCCGACCTACTGGGCGCACCTCAAACCGGAAGCGACACGGAAGCTGACGCGACGGATGCGGAACCGGAAACACCTGCCGTAAACGCATTTGAAGGCGGTGAAGGAGATGGCCGCGGAGAATTTTCAAAACCGCGTGGTATCGCGGCGGATGAAAAGGGAAATTTCTTTGTCGCGGACACGGTAAACTCCCGAGTTCAGAAATTTGACTCGGAAGGGAAGTTTGTGGCTTCGATCGGAAAGACGGGTGACAGCGAAGGCGATCTCAAAGAACCTAACGGCATCGCAATTGACGCAGCCGGAAATCTTTACGTCGCTGACGCACTTCGGCACATGCTCATAAAATTCAACCCGGACGGCAAATTTGAAAAGGAATGGAAGGGTCCGGCGGAGACAAATTTTTATGGGCCGCGCGATATCGCCGTTGGGCCGAATAGACAGCTTTTCATTTTAGATCAAGGACGATCTCGCATCGTTCGATTCGATCCCGCAAGCGAGACATTCAGCGAATGGGGAAGTTCCGGGGCAGGAGAAGGCCAATTCAACGAACCGACAGGCATCGCGTTAGGTGCCGATCTCGTATTTGTGACAGACACAGGCAATAACCGCATTCAGGTCTTCGATTTGGATGGAAAATTTGTCCGGCAATGGGAAGTTACCGTTTGGGACAAATATTTATGGCATTATCCCGATTCAGTCTTTGACGAGCAAGCAAAACGCCTTTATGTAACGAGCGGCTGGACGAAGGAAGTTCTCTCGTTTGACGTTGACGGCAATCTGTTTGAAAGTTTAAAGACTCGGGAAGGCGAATTACTTGACAATCCTTCGGCGATGTTCCTCTCGAACACAAAAAAAGAAAGACGCCTCCTCGTGCTGAACACCGGAGGCTCAAAAGTCTCCCGGTTAGATCTCGAAGCCGCAAAAACCAAATAAGCTTGGATATGACTAAAATCGATTCAATTACCGGGAAATTTTCCATTCGAAACGTGGTACTTGTGACCGCCGTTGTAGGAGCTTTCTTTGTTTTTTACCTGGATGGAGTTGGTGAAAATCCGGCAGGCTTTTATATTGATGAGTCGGCAATCTCATACAACGCCTTTCTAATCTCTCAAACAGGCCGCAATGAATACGGCGAACTTCTGCCCGCCTATTTTCGAGCATTCCCGAAGGCAGACGGTACATTTGAGGGTTACATAAATCCCACTTACATCTATGCGTTAGCGGCTGTCAATGTGATCGTACCGCCAAGCGTTGTACTTTCGCGAACTTTCAGCTCCTGCGTCGTGTTTTTCGCTTGCGTATTGCTCGGACTACTGGCCTGGAAGATTTCCAACAGGCCAGCCGTTGGAATGATCATTTCTTTCAGCGCGTTGCTCAATCCTTGGCTTTTCGAATTGAGCCGGCTGGTTTTCGAAACAACCCTTTATCCGCTCGTGCTCGTACTTTTCCTTTTGGCGCTCTTTCACGCCCAACAGACCGGGAAATGGACATGGCTGGATTGCGTAGCTCTGGCGGGCGGTCTGGCACTAACGACGTATACATACTCAATAGGACGTCTTCTCGGGCCCTTGCTTGGCCTGGGGCTGTTGTTTTTTGCAATAAACAAACAAGGGTTGTTCGCAATTCTCAGGATTTTCGCGCTGTACGCTTTCTGTCTTATTCCGGCGGGAATATTCGCTTGGCGAAACCCGGGAGCTATGACCGGGCATTATAGCTCATTGTCGTACTTTACGGATGAGATGGGATCCATTGAAAAGCTGTCGGCCTTTATGATCGCATATCTGCATGACATCGGCCCCGAAAACTTACTGATGTCGGGAGACCCGTTTCTGAGGCATCATGTTCCGGCCACAGGCATGCTCTTTGCCGCAACTATTCTGATTGCTATGGTTGGAATCCTGATGTCCGTTTGGAGATCGCGTTCGGATCCGTGGTATCGATTTTTGCTTTTCGGGCTGGCAGTTTCGGTGGTTCCTGGAGCTTTGACACAACCACGGGCGCATATGCTGCGACTGATAGCATTTCCGATCTTTGTGCTCCTGATTTCAGTTCCGTTTCTGGAATGGCTTCTAAACGGCTGGACCTTGCGTGTCGAAACCGAATTAAGGGTGAAGATGTTACGGTCATTCATAAACTCTAAAATCCTCCGCTTTTCCTTCTTGATAATTCTCATGGCCGGACTGGCGGCGCAAGCCGGTTATTTTCAACGAGAGTTTCGCGAGCGCGGGCCGGGCCGCAATTACTTGTTCGATCTTGAATACCCTGAAGTTTTTGCGGAAGCCGTTGCCAGCGAACAACGGCCAATCTATCTCGAAGACGGATTCTGGGGGCCGGCCTATATGCACGCCTATTTCTATGGCGCCGCCCAGGGCATCGACAGAAGCCAGTTTATTCACCTTACCCAGCGGGAACGACCGCCGGCGGGAACACTTGTGCTTAGCTCCAACGATAAATGCTTGAACTGCACCGTAATTATGAAGAAGGGAAACTTTCTACTCTATAGACCAGATTGATTGACTCGTCTACATCTTTCTGACGGAAGAATATTCCGAACACATATCCAGTCGAGGTTTGCGGCAAACGTAAAACTGGTAGAACGATAGAGACTTCGCTACACCGAACACATTGCTCCCAACCTTGGAAAAGAAATGGCGAAGAACGAGTTCAATTTCTTTGGCTGTATTGACGTGCTCGTGTTTCATCAAGACGCTGTAATCAAGATTGTAGCGGCGGCGAAACTCCAGACCTGTTGTGAGTGTATAGCCGAGACGCCAAAGAATCGTGCCTTCGCTTGGAATAGCGACTCGCAAACAACCACCTTCACTGAGAACAAGGCCGCATTTCGCGACAACTTCGGGAAGGCTGCAAATGTGCTCGAAGGCGGCGATCGAGACGATGCGGTCGTATCGCTTACCGTTTGGAATTTCGGCAATATCGTCATAAACATTTTCCAGTCTCTTCATTAAAGGTGAGGACTCGTACAGAAAGTGAAACGGCTCGACGATGTCATACGGTTGCGAGTGCGTTTCATAAGGTAGATGGTTTAGTGTTCCGGCACCGATTTCCAGTGTCGATTTTCCAGGACCTGAAGCGACGTCCGCCGCGACCTTGCGGTGCATCCAACTTTCCATTTTTTGCGCCAGCCCGGACGCGCTCGACTTGCCTTCGCGATTTTCCTTGTATTGCTCGGAATAAATAGCCTGAAATTCGGGTGGAAGCGGCGAACGTTCTTTCGGAAAACTGTTGAGAATACCGTTCATATGTTTAGTTTGCTCGATAAACAAAATCGCCCGCCGCGGCCGAAAGTGATCTTTCCGGTTCAATATAATCCGCCACATCAGCCCCGGCGGACTGCGAAATTACGTACCGCGGCCTGAACTTTATCTCCTCGTAAATTCGCTCAAGATAAACCCCGATTATGCCGAGGCTGATCATCAAAAGGCTGCCCGTGACCAGGATAAGGAGGATAACCGTCGCGAATCCACTCACCGATAGCCCGTATAGCTGCAATGCGAGCGTATACAATCCGAAAATCATCGAGAAGATTAGAAACATAAAACCGACGAAGGTGACGAGTTGGAGAGGCAGGGCCGAGAATGCCGTTATGCCCGTTATTGCCAGGCGGATCAACCTAAAAACCGACCAGCCCGAACTGCCGCCGGAGCGCTCCGCCACTTCGAACGGAATTTGAGCCCGCCTGAAACCGAGCCATGCCGTCATACCGCGAAAGAATACGTTTCGCTCCTGCATTTTCAGATACGCGTCGACCGCGCGGCGGTCCAATAGCTTGTAATCGGAGGCTCCTCGCAGCTCGAAACCGGACAGCTTATTCCAAAGCAGATAAAACATCCACGCCGTAATTTTACTGAACAACGTTTCCTTACCGCGCGAGGCCTTGACCGCCTCTACAATATCTATATCGCCGCCTTGCCAGATCTTTATCATTTCTGGCAAAAGCGATGGCGGATGCTGTCCATCCGCGTCCATCACGATCACGATGTCGCCCCGGGCCATTTCAAGACCTGCAGTCAAGGCAGCTTCTTTTCCAAAATTCCGGCTCAGCCGAGCGGCCCGAAGCATGCGAAACCGTCCGGCCTGTTCCGATATCACAGCCCAGGAATCGTCCGGTGAGCCGTCATCGACCAGAACGATTTCGAAACGCAATCCCGTGTTGTAAAGCTGATCGCGGATTTCTTCAAGAACGCCGATGAGATTGCTGCCTTCGCGATAGACGGGCATCACTACGCTTGCCAACAGCTTCGGGGCGTGCCCGTTCGATTTGCTTGAATTGTGCATTTCCGAAACCTCTTGAAAGTCATCATTCCGCCGCAAACCAAAGCGGCCTGAAATCCTATTGGTAGTTGATTCAAGAGAATCGTACAAGACTCAGGGAATTACAGGCAATGTTAAAAACGTTGTGTTAATTTAGGCGGAAAATCGAAGATACTATGTCTCTAAGCCGTTTATGTACTTAAGGTAGAGTCGTCAAAGACGTGTTGGTGCTAGTCTTTTAAGGGCATCATTTGTGTGAACGAAAAATTAAATTTTTGCCGGCCGATGCAAATTCTGTGGTTAATAATATAAATGTAACCTGTCATTAAGGCATCTGTAACTTCCGGCGCATAGCATTCAGGTTCTCAACAAAAAACTAGATCTGTTCACTGAATTTTCATTCAGCCAGGTAGCAGATTCTTTGTGCAAACCGAATGTTTATTGCTTTCCTTATATTGCTGACATCGACCGCCGGCGGGCTTTCGGCAACGTACCTTTACGACGACGATTCACCGTTATTGATGCGGCTCGCGGCAGGTGCCGTGATAGGAATGACTGTGTTTGGGTTCGCGGCAACGCTGCTGGCATTCCTGTTCGGACTTACTATGCCGTCGGTATTGTTGGCCGGAATGTTGTCTGCTGTACCGATTGCCGCAATCCGGCAAAGAGAACGTTTCGAACGGCTGAGGGTTGATGTTGACGAGCTTCGCAATTCTGCCATCGAAGTATTCACGAAATTTGAACCTGTTCGAACTATTGCGGTAATCGCATACGTGTGCCTGTTCGCAATGCTCTGGTTTTTTTTCAAACGTGCGATGCTCGAAATGGCTGACGGTGGAATCGGGACCGGTGCGATGAACAATCTCGGAGACCTGCCGTTTCACCTTCTAGTCATAAACGGGTTCACTGTCGGCCAGGAATTTCCACCTGACAATCCGATATTCAGCGGAGCGACACTTAGCTATCCGTTCATCACCGATCTCGTTGCCGCGGCATATAACATCATCGGTGCAACCGTGCACGACGCGATGTTTCTGCAGAACATCGTCCTAGTTTTTGCAATTGTAGTGCTGATGGCGGGTTTTACGCTCAAAGTTACTAAGAGTGTTTTTGCGGCGTTGATCGCCCCGTTCCTACTCGTCTTTGCCGGAGGCTTCGGCTTCTTACTCTTCTTTGGAGACGCAGTAGCCAGCGACGCCGGAATAGTCGGACAGTTGTTCCAGCTAAACGCCGATTACACACTGCGCGGCGCGACAATTTGGCGGTGGGGAAATCCGCTAACTACACTGTTTGTTACGCAGAGACCACTCCTCCTTGGGCTTCCGATGGCTCTAATAATTTTTACGAATCTCTTTGCTTTTCTGGAGCGAAGTCCGATCGGCGATAACTCGAACAAAACAAGCAGGACATATTTTTTTGGAGAAGAGTATCGGCCTTTCTTGCTCATTGGGCTTCTCGCCGGACTTTTGCCGCTGATCCATTCCCACACCTTTCTCGTCACAACCGCTGTTGCAGGGTTTATCGCACTGGTGGATTGGCGAAAGTGGCGATCCTGGGCGATCTATTTTATCGGACTCGGATTAACCGCGTTTCCGCAGATCGTATTTGTTATGTCAGGCACGGCGACAGCAGTGGGTTCGTTTATCGGCTGGGATCTCGGATGGGACAACGGCGATAACAATGCTGTGTGGTTTTGGCTTGTGAATACGGGGCTTTTTATTCCGCTCTTGCTTATCGCACTATTTCTTCTTGCGAGGCGGGTGATCGGCGATTCGTTCGAAGACTCCGACGGACTGTTCGACGTGCACGGCAGTGCCAGGCGGATGCTGATCTTCTTCGTACCTTTTTTGCTGTGCTTTGTCGGAGCTAACGTGCTGCGGTTGGCGCCGTGGATCTGGGACAACGTAAAGGTTCTGATCTATTGCTATGTCGGTGCAATTCCGTTGGTTGCCTGGCTGCTAGCGGAAATTCGACGACGTTCGTCAATCTCTTACATCCTGTTGCCCGTATTGATTATCACACTGGTATTTGCAGGATGGCTCGACGTGTGGCGTGTGGCGACCGGACAAATCGAACACCAGATTCTCTCGCCGGCAATGATAGCGGCCGCCAGGGATCTGAAATCAAAAAGATCGAAAGATGCACTGATCGTCACGGCACCGGAGTTTGCGACAATTCCTGTTTTGACCGGGAGCCGATGGTTTCTCGGATACACAGGCCACGTCTGGTCGCATGGAATCGCGGGTAACGAACGTGACGCGATCGTTCGCAAGATTTACGCCGGCGGTGACGACGCAGTGCGGCTTATCAAAGAAAACAATATCGACTATGTGGTCGTCGGTCCGCAGGAAAAACAGTTTACAAAAGTAAATGAGGCGTTTTTCCTTGCCTATCCGATCGAAGCCCAGTCAGGCGAATTCCGGGTCTATCGGGTAGGCGACGGAGTTGGCCGTTAAATAGAAATGGGAAAACGTAAACGCCAAATTAAATTACACAAGGAATCGATGCCGATGCACGAAGAGGCAGCCGAGCTTGAAATTGCAAATGATGCCGAGGCCGATTTCGAGACTGAAGGTACGTCGATTCTTGCCGACAGTAGCCAGGAGAATGAATCGGATCAGTTGGGTCAGCTTTGGTTGTGGGGAAGCAGAACGATATTGCTTGTTGCCGCCTTGCTCAGGTTCGCGATTCTGACCTTCAAACCTTTTCACCACGATGAAGGTGTTAACGGATTTTTTCTAACCGGCCTGTTTCGCGACGGCGTCTATAGATACGACCCGACGAATTATCACGGGCCGTCTCTTTATTACTTTGCGTTGCTATCATCCTGGATCTTCGGTCTTGACGATCTTGCAGTCCGTGTCGTGGTTGCCGTTTTTGGTTTTTTGACTGTTGCTCTGGTTTTTAGCCTTCGACGTTATCTCGGGACAGTAGGAACGCTCGTCGCTGCGGCATTGGTTGCGTTGTCGCCCGGCCTTACGTTTTTTTCGCGCTATTTTATTCACGAGATATTGCTCGTCTTTTTTGCCTTTGCATGCGTAATATGCGTGCTGAAATTTATCGAAGGCGAACGCATTGGCAAGATCGCTACCGGCGCGATAGCTGTTTTGGTTTTTACATGCGTTCTACCGCTGGGGCTTCTGGCTGCCAAGGCCATCTCACCGGCAGACAATCAAACACAGCTTTATGTGACCCGATTCATTTTTACGATCGCCGCCGTCGGATTGGTTTTTGTCTTGCTCAGGCGTCTGCTTGTATGGGATGCAGGCCGTCCGATATATCTTTTGCTGGCCGCAGCAAGCGCCTCAATGACATTTACGACCAAAGAAACCTCGTTCATATCGCTCGGCACTATGTTAATAGCTGTCGGAAGCATCTGGGTTTGGGTCAGTTTAACCGGAAATAGCAACAAGAACATCCGTACAGGATTCATGGTGGCGGCTACGGGCTTGGTGGTTCTAGCCTTCTATTTCGCTTCTGATCTGACAAGCGGTATTGGATGGTATTACACGACCTATATAACCGATGTCGATAAGAGAGAACAGCCGCTTGTTTTTCTGGCGATCTTTATCCTTTTTGTAGCGGCGGCTGAAAGCGTTCGAAGGTATTTGACTGAGAACTGGAAAGGCGATGGCTCAAGCGAAAGCTGGAGCGAGCCGACGGCTGTAAGTTTTATCCAGTTCAGAAAGAGCGTTGAGGCATCCGGCAATGCTTTCGGCCTGATCTTTCTAAGTGTGTTGATCTTTGCGGTGGTTGCCATCGTTTTCTTTTCGTCATTTTTTACATATGAAAAAGGAATCGGTGCCGCGTTTGAGGCATATAACGTCTGGTCGAAGACGGGAAGCAGCGACCACGCCCAAAATGGCACATGGGCCTATCTGAAATGGCTAGTCGGGGCTGAGGCTCCAATACTTATTCTTGCCGCTCTGGGTTTGGTGATAGCTTTCTGGAAGGCGAGACACAAATTTGCGATGTTTGCGGCGCTATGGGGATTTGGGTTGTTTGCGGCATACACGATCATTCCATATAAAACGCCGTGGATAGCAATCAATTTTGTTCTCCCGATGGCATTGACGGCTGGTTACGCGATCAACGAGCTCGCGAGCGGGAACGAGCCGTGGAAACAATACGCCGCGAAAGGGCTTGCGGCACTTGCCCTTGTCATCTGTTCATACCAATGCATAGAGCTTAACTTTTTTCGATACGATGACGACCGGCGGCCATATGTCTATGTCCACTCAATGCGAAGTATGAACGAAATGATGCGGGAAATTGACACGGTTGCAAAACGGGCGAAGACCGGCTATCAGGCAAAAATTATAATTGCGTCGCCGGAAAATTGGCCGCTGCCGTGGACGCTGAATCAATACAAAGGTGCGGCGTTTTTCGGGTCGGTAGTCAAAACGCCTGAAGCCGAAGTCGTTATCGGTTCAAAAACACAGAGAAATGATCTCGACAGGGAATATTCGGGTACACACTTAGTGACCGGCACATACACACTTCGCCCCGGTGTCGACCTGCTTCTTTATGTCAGGAAGGATATCGTTGAAAAGTAATACATCTCAAATTTTTATTTATGCAATTTCGCAAATATATAAAATTCATTTTACTAACGCTGATTGCCGCAGGCATTCTTTGGTATTTCGGCCGGGGGCTTAATTGGGAAGAGGTGACGGACAGTCTCAAACGGGCCAACCCGTCGCTGCTTGCCCTTGCTACACTAATAATATGTTTCGGCTATGTTCTGCGGGCATTGCGGTGGCGGACGCTGCTTGAGCCGCTGTCCAAATCAAATCTCGCCATTCTGTTCGAAACGACGACAGTTGGTTACGCGGCGGTTTTCTTATTCGGACGGGCCGGCGAGGTTGTGCGGCCCCTGTGGCTGCCGGTTCGTGATCCGCGAATCCGGCCTACGGCAGCGTTGGTAACGATCGGTGTCGAACGATTGTGCGACCTGGCGGCGATCGTGGTGGTCTTTGCCATAAATCTCATTTGGTTTCGTGTGCCGGACGGACGCGAAGCGGAATTCGCGTTCGTGAACCGTGCGGGATTGCTGCTACTGCTCGGCACCATTTTCGGAATTGTATCGCTTGCGGTATTCCAACGTAATTCGACGCGTGTGATCGGGTGGATTGACCGGACATTCCTGCATCGCAGTTTCATTCCTGAAAGAGTTTCACTACAAATCAAGAAGATACTGACAAGCCTTGCCGTCTCGCTTAGCATCCTTTTCAATATTCGCGAGTTTTTGCTCACGCTTCTATGGACCGGGCTTTTATGGTTTGCGATATCGATTCCAACATGGTTGGTGATCCTGGCCTTTGGTCTGCCGATGGACTTTAGCGATGCTCTCTTTGTTATGGGCTGGGCAGTCGTCGGCTCGCTAGCACCGACGCCGGGCGGAGCCGCAGGTGCTTTTCATACGGCGACTGCCGCGGCCCTCATTTTCCTGGGAATAAATCCAGAGATCGCGGCCGCAACCGCAATTATCATGCACTTTGTCTATTTTGCTCCGGCACTTTTTTTCGGCATTTACTATTTCCTGCGGGGAAAAGTAAGCATTCAGGGAATCCGGTTGATGATGATCGGAGACGCGACGCCGAGCGAGTCGAACGGGAGAACCCCACGCGAAGCTCCGCCATTTGCACAAAAGGCTACGGATTCTTGACCCGGCATTCCCTTTTGTCACCGTTGATTGCATTGCAAAATGCTCGCTCTTTTTTCGGATGTTACGGATTTAATTTTTCTGACCCACCGATTTCATTCTTTATTATCCTTAATTTCACAGTCCGCTAACCATTATGTAATTCCGGGTTGGTAGACTTTTACTTTACAGCGAAATCGGCCGGTTACCCGGGTTTTCCTTATGGATGTGTACGGCAACACGCACAATGAAAGTGTGTCTTACGACCACTTTTTTCAAGAAAATTATCAAACTTTGCAGCGCTGGGCGCTTCAGATAACGATGTATGACCGTGAGTTGTCGGAAGACCTGCTGCATGACGTGTACGTACGGTTTACACAGAGAGAAGAACAGCCGCGGGACGTCGAGAGTGTACACGGCTATCTATACGTAGCGATGAAGAACGCATACGTAACTTACCTTCGTCGGAAGACAAGGACGGGTTCGCATCAGCTTTCACTGCTGGATCACGAATTTGCCGATAACGCGACCCTCATTATCGATCCAAGAATGGCTATAAAGGTCCACGACGAGCTCCGAGCAGTCTGTCAGTATGCGTGTGTTCGGAAGGAAAAATCGATTTCGGCGAGCATCCTTATCCTGCGATTTTTTCACGGATATTTTTCGGCCGAGGTTTCCCGCGTCGTTAACAGATCGCGCAACGCCGTCGAGGCCCGTCTCTTAAAGGCCAGGCGCGAAGCCGCCGAACATCTCTACTATCCCTTCAGATTTGAAAAGGTCATGGCCTCGCGCAAGGAAGCTATTGACGAAAAAGCCATGGTGCGTACCGATCTGCTACTGGAACTTCGCGAGCAAGTCTTTTTAGCGGTAACGGGTCGATGTTTTACCCAGGAAAGTCTGAATACGATCTATCGAAAAGCCCGTGGCGGGTTGGGCCGGGAGGAGTTAAGCCACCTGGTGAGCTGCAAAGATTGTCTCGACGCGGTCAATGCCATGCTACACATGCCAAGCCTGAAAGATCGACATCCGCTCGATACGTTGGGTCCTCAATCAGTCGTTATTTAACAACCGTGAACCGCCGCGGCATCGATCTTACCCCGTGGGTCGCCGATGTCCGTCAGCGGGAAAATAGTGCCTTGTAATCCAGTCTGTGAATGAAAAGGCATATGCCAAAAAATCGCTACAGGATCTTCAACACCCTCTTTGCGTGGCCGGCGAC
>JANNST010000030.1:0-37415 GCA_031402865.1 Chloracidobacterium sp.
CGCAACGTACCAGCCGCCGGCACCATCGACAGATAGTTCCGTTGTCAAGGCCGGCCCAATCGTTTCGCCGCTTGACGAAATGAACAAGCAGGTGCCCGAGACCGATTCCGAAAAGGCAAAGGCCCGGAAAAACACCAAAAAGCCTGTCAAGGTAGCCAAAAGCAACTAGCACACCAAGTTTCGGACGCGGTCCGCGTCAAGAGTAGCAGCAATTCAACTCAGCCCATTTCTCTGGATTATTGAGAATGGATGAATCTTGTACGGAGGAAACATGACTTCTCTTCAAAAATTAAGCGGTATCGGCAAGAAAGCGGTTATCGCATTAATGTTCATCAGCACATTTGCCCTGGCGATAGCGGCTCAAACGGTTATGCCGCAAAATCAGGGACGGCTATATGGCGACCCGGGCTTTCGCGGCGAACCGATCAAGCTGAACGTCGTAAACGCAGACGTTCGCGACATTCTAAATTACATCACGGAACAGTACGGCATAAATTTTGTTATCGACAAATCCGTCAAACAGGTTCCGGTAACGGTAAACGTGAGCGAAGTTCCATGGAACATCGCACTCGATTCGATACTGCGTTCGCAGGAGCTGGGCATTCAGGTAAACGGCACGATCCTTCGTGTCGCCGACTCGAAAACGCTCGCATCCGAAGGCGAGATATTCCGCCAGCAGCGTGATAATCAGATCGACGCGTCGCCGCTCGTTACAGAATTTATCCGCCTCAATTACGCACGTGCGAAAGATGGACTGGTTACCGGCACAACCACGGCGGGAACTTCGTCCAATCTTTCGAATAGCGGGTTTGGATCATCCTTTACGGACTCGCGTTCGGGCAGCCCTAACTTTAACCAACCGGGAGCTGCGGCGTCGGGGTCAACAGACGGAATTTTACCGATCATCAAGCGTCGTCTTTCCAGACGCGGAGCGGTCGAAGTAGACGGACGGAGCAATACGCTTATAGTCACCGACGTTCGCGAAAACATCGACTCGATCCGCCAGCTTGTGGCATTACTGGACCAGCCGGAACCGCAGGTTGAAATCGAAGCCCGCATCGTTGTTGCGACACGCAACTTCAGCCGCGACATCGGTATTCAGCTTGCCGCGTTAGTAGTCGGGAAAAGAGGAAGCGGAGCCGGCGGCGGAACGCTGGGCGGTGCCCCAGTGGATCCGGGCCTCGCTATTCCTCCTAGCCTGCCGATCGGAGCGGTCAATGGAAATCTCGCGTCTCAGTTGGTAAATACCGCGATCGGGTTGACAACCGGCATTTTTGGAACGGCCCAGATCAGTGCTTTGATCACCGCGGGTGAGTCCAAGGGACAGGCAAAGGTAATCGCTAACCCACGTGTGACCACACTGAACAATAAAAAGGCCGAAATCAAAAGCGGCACGAAGATTCCTGTTACGACCCTCCAGCCCGGCGGCGGCGGCGGCACGGGTGCAGGTATCGCAACGACCGAGTACGTAGATGTACCGCTTCGGTTGGAAATTACGCCACAGATCACTGACGTTGGTACGGTGGTACTAAGCGTGGTCGCAGAAAATAGCTCAGTCTCAACGATAGTTGTCGGGGCCGCACCCGCGATCAACTCGCAAAGCATGACGACGCAGGTCACGGTTCCCGATGGCGGAACGACCGTTGTCGGCGGTGTTTTATTCGACGACGAACGTGAAAGTGTCGATCGCACACCGGGCCTTTCGAGAATTCCGATTTTCGGCAACCTCTTCAAACGAAAGGGCGTCCGCCGCGACACAACCGAGATACTTTTCTTCATCACCCCTCGAATATACCGTCCGGACTTCACCGGAAATAACACGGCAACGGATAGGCCGCGATCGACGACGGTAATCCAACCGGTGCCGCTCGGTAACCCGTCGTCAAATTCGGATCAAACCCCGACTCCTTACCAGAATCCTCTGGTACCCGTTGTTCCGGTGGCACAGCCTTCCGGCGCTCCGGTCAAACCGTAACGCATATCATCCGGATCGGATGATGTGATCCAGAAGACGCCAGACCTTAGTTTGGCAACCCGTTTCCTCCGTAATAAAAACCCGTCAGTGCGCAATGCACTGACGGGTTTTTTGTCGGTCCTGGTTGCCGGTTTCCTTACGGTAGGGTTCAGCTTAAATCCTTCGTGGCCTTTGTGTCTTCCCTTCGTGTTCTTTGTGTTGAAAAAAAGAACGTAAACACGAAGAACGAACCACAAAATTCACAAAGAAGGGGCCCGGAAATATTTCAAAATGATCCAATAGGCTTTAGCGCCAGCTAAGCCGGAGGCAATTGATACAGATAAGCAACTGTCGCTGATTCGTGGAACCTATGGTTAATAGATTTCCAGCTAATCGGCAATATATTTACTCGCGACCGGAACATCACTGCTTTCGCCGAATGGCACGACAGAATAAGTCGGTCCCTGGGTTCCGAGGATATACCAGGTTGCATTCGACGGCCGGAAAACGGCTATATCGGATAGACCGTCGCCGTCGTAATCGGCCGGTACGGGTTTGTCGGTAGTGACGCCAAAAGCCGTAAAGTAGAATCCCCGCGTCGCATTGATCGTGTACCACGTGCCATTTGAAGGCCTGAAAACGGAGATATCCGTTTTACCGTCGCCGTCGTAATCTGCCTGGACCGGAAGATCGCCCGCGACACCGAACTGCGTAACCACAAAGCTCGGATTATTGCTCGTCAGCATGTACCAGGTGCCCGACGATTGCCGGAAAACCGCGATATCCGTCTTGCCGTCGGCATCGTAGTCGCCCTGGGCGGTCTTGTCGGTCGATACGCCAAATGGAGTTACACGGTAAATCCCGGTGCTGCCCAAAACGTACCACGTGCTGTTCGACGGGCGCCAGACGGCCAAATCGTTCTTTGCGTCGCCGTCGTAATCACCGGGAACGGGAACGTCACCGGCGGCGCCGAATGGAGTCTGCACAAACGTACCGGTACTCTTTTTGATGTACCAGGTTCCGTTCGACGGCCTAAACACGGTGTGGTCCGTCTTGCCGTCGCCGTCATAGTCGCCCGGGGCCGCTATATCGCCGGGCTCACCGAACTGCGTGACCAAAAAGCTGTCACTTGTCTGAGCGTACCAGAATCCCGTCGAAGGCCTGTAAACGGAGATATCGCTTCGCGTGTCCGAATTGAAATTAGCGATCGCAGAGCCTGACAGCGTAGCCTTCGAGCTAGTGTAGATCTGATCATTGCCGGAGCTGCCGTCGCTGTTCGCACCGTTGCCGGCCGCATAAAAGCTTAGCTTTCCGATACGGGTTGCCGGAGCCGTCCAAGTAAAATTCCATGATTTAGAGCCAAACTGCGTCGGTGTCACACCCTGGTTTGTGTGTTCGACATATCGCCGCTCGTTGCCGTTGACAAAACCGCTGATTACCTGAAGTTCGGGAGCCGGATTTGGCAGATTTATAGTGCCGACATTCTGGCCGGCGTTGTTTATCGCGACCATCTGAAAGCCGTAAATAACTGCATTCGAATCAGTTACCGTAACCGTCAAAGGTATCGTCTGGCCCGGTAAATAATTTGCCGGCAACCCCGATATCGCGACGTTTCCGGTTCCGCTATTAACCGCAAAAGTGGAATGACACGCCGTACAGTTATTTTCGATCGGCGCCCCCGTAAAGGCGGGCGATGGCCCGGATGCCGAGGCACTTGTCTTTTGGAAGGTTGAGCCGCCATTCGATATGCCGGCAATTGCAATAAATGCTACAGCCGCAACTATCGCGTATTTGGCGTAGATCAGCTTTGAGCTGGATTTTGTCATGGCGGAAAGCCTCCTATGTCACAATCGGAATCAGTGTCAGTTTGACGGATTTTTAACTCGAAAAGTCTTAGAAACTCTATACATAAAAAATAGGCTTTGGCCGGACGAAAGTCAACGCATTTGTTTTGCCTTGTTTTACATTTTTCGTCGATGTACATAAAAGCAAGCGGCCTATACGGCAAACCGCTTGCTGTTCACGAGATCGTCCGCGTCCGACCGACGCCGATCACGGGATATATTTGGCCGGAATCGGAATGTCGCCCGCCACGCCCCATCCGGCAACCGAAATACCCAGGTTCGATCTGACAATGTACCATGCACCGTTGCGGTAAACCGTCGGATCGTCCTTTCCATCTCCATCATAGTCGCCGGGAGCAGGAATATCGCCTGTCTGTCCCCACGCGAAGACATCGAACTGGAAGTTCGTACTTCGCCGAATGTACCAGAAGCCTGTTGAAGGCCGCCAAATGGCTACGTCGTCTTTGTCATCGCCGTCATAGTCGGCCGGAACCGGCTGGTCCGTCGGTTCGCCCCAGTTTGCCGTCGAAGTGCCGCCAGTGCTGTTCGAGATGATCCACTGGCCGCCGCGGTAAACTGCACGGTCGGTTTTGTTATCGGCGTCGTATTTTCCTGGCACAACCACATCGCCAGTCTGGCCGAACGAGCTGATATCCAGGCCACCCGTGCTCTTAATCACATACCATGTAGTGTTAGACGGACGGTAAACCGCAATGTCATCCTTGGCGTCGCCATCGTAGTCGCCGATGACAGGCCGGTCGCCCGGATCGCCCCACGCGATGGTATTAATTACGTAACCATTGCTTTGCAGGACATAGAAGTCTGGGGCAGAACCCGCATTCGGACGAAATATCGCGGTGTCCGCCTTGCCATCGCCGTCGAAATCTCCCGGTGTCGGCTCATCACCCGTCGCGCCCCACGCCAAGACCGTAATGCCGCCAAGCGAGGGAGCGAGATACCAGTTATTGTCCGATGGCCGGAATATCGACAGATCGGTCTTGCCGTCACCGTCAAAATCGGCACGTGACCTGACCGTTGCCGGTGCAAACGAGCACGTGCTGGTCGCACGCACCGTGATGCTGTCTATATTCCATCCCACAAATCCGGCATCGGTTCCCGTATTGTTGTCAGTACCGAAACGCCAGCGCAGCCTTATGTTCTGGCCATTCGCGGCGGGCGGGAGCTGAGCGGTTGTTTGGACAAATCCGCCTGAATTGCCAGTCCATGCCGGACGGCCGGCAAGCGGGTTACCGTTGCCGGGTCCCAATGTGCCGTTGTAGCCATTCTCAGTAAACGATCCGCCCGCAGTTATCAGATCCTGAAACGCTCCGCCGCCGATGCTGATCTCAAGCACGCCGCCGTCCCATGGCCCTTCGGTGTTGTAACTGTTTCGAAACGTTACCGTGGAAGCGGCAGAGTTGACCGTGATCGACGGTGAAACAATGTCCGTGCCGCCAGGTCCATTGGAATTGACGATGAACGCCGAATTCGGAGCAGTGTGCGATGTGTTTGTTGAAGTAACAAAGCTGGTACTGCCTGATTCGATGTTCGCCGTCCACCCGCCCGGCAGTGTTGGAGCGCTTACAAAATCGAAGTTTTCCGTTAGGGTCACGCTCTTCAGACCGATAGCGATCGGCAGCGAAAAGCTCTTTGCTCCGAGGCTGCTGTTCACGTTCATCGTCAGCGTCAGCAAACCGCCGCACGGAGTGTTTGCCGGAACTGCGTATGTGAACTGCCTTGACATCGTTGTACTGTCAGCAATCGTGCCGTAGACCGCCCCTCCTGCTCCCGGAATATCGGCTGTCGTGGTAGATGCGGCAAGCCCGGAAACATTGGTAAGCGAAACCGTTAAGGTCAGCGTCTCGCCGGGCTCAAAAATACCATCATTGTCGCCCTGGGAATCCGAAACCGTAAAGTTAGGCAATTGGAGCAGATTCGGCCTGTCGAACGCCTCGGTCACGCGTGCATCCCCCGTGCCGGTGCCGACGTTTTGAATGCTCGCCCCGACGCCCATGCCGCGGATCGCGAAACCGGCCCAGACATCTGCCGCGTCGGCAAGCTGCGCCTGTGTCGTCGCGTTTCCGATGGCCGCGCTTATTATCGCGTCGCGGGACTGCAGGAAGCTCGGATTCAACGGCGAGATCTTCATCCCATCGGTAACCAGCTGTAGTGCCCGCCGGTTTCCGGTCGCCCATCCAAGCCGTGTCACCAAGCGTGCGCGAACCTCCCAAAGTGCGCTGCTCCATACCTCTCCGGCGGCATGTACCTGATCGGCGACTGACGAAATATGCGGGCCGCTCATCGCCGCAAACGCACCGTTCGTCGTGTTGGCCTGTATTCCATCGATATCCGCGAATGTCAGAGGGTTGAACGGCCGGTTCTGCGGTCCGCCCGTCGCTGACATAACAGCCTTCGGAAACCGCCGTATCCCGTAATAGTAATTCCTTGTGCCGACCACGCCGAATCCCTGAAATAGAACGTACCCGCTGAGAGGGTAAGTTCCGCCGATCGGGTCGGTGGGCTCTGAAAGAAGGCAGTGTGCATAGAAATCCGACCATCCTTCGCCCATCGCTCTTGACTGCGTAGATGCAAGCCCGCCGGCATTTCCGTGAAGGCGGTTTGATGTGCCGTGCGTCGCCTCGTGGATCATTATCTCGGCGTCGGTTGCTCCGTCGCGGTCAGGCAGCGGCCCGTTAAAAATGAACATCTGCATTTTTCCGCGAACGCCGTCCGGCCCGGTCCCGAAATTGGCGTTGTTGAGGCCGGCGACATCCTGGGCCTCGGCTGAAATGCGGTCATTTCCGACTCCGCCGCGTCCAAAATTGTTTGTCTGGAAATTGCGTGCAGCTTCGGTAAATCCAAGACGGTAAAGCTCGTCATGATACCAGTTCATAATATAAAACTGCTGAATAACGGCTCCGCGTCGTGCCTGCTCCGTTGTCGGATCTTCACCCGGATCGGGTATTCCCGGCGGCGGGTTCCAGGTTGATGTGAATGTTCTGAAGGGGTTTGCGACCGCCTGCGAACCTGCGTCGACTGAATCGGGAGCCGCAAGGTCCAGGCCGGACTCGACCGCATTCCCGTCCGTTGATCCAAGGCCGTCCGTTATCCAGCCATTATTGTTAAAGGTATACGGCGCTTCGTTGCCGATCCTTGCGATATCGGTTCGGGGAATAGCCAGCCCCTGCGTCCCGAAGTTCGGATCGAACACGGTCGGTGTGGCCGGTGCCGGGCTGTCGGCAACGGGGATCATATTGTTCGAATTCGTGTAAACCTGATATGTTGCCGATTGCGTCTGATCTTCCGTCATGTTCTTGCGAAAAAGCAGCGTACCGGTGTTCGCATCGACGACAAGGTAAAACGAACCGCCGGTCCCCCATATCAATACGCGCCACGCTGGAACCGCAATACCGGGCTCGGTCGGAAAATACATTTTCTCCGCCGTCGTAGCCCAGTCGCCATCTCCGTAGACGGTCTTAAGTTCATTCGACCTGGTTGCATTTCGCGACAAGTCAGCCGGTTGCAGCTCGTGCCTGATCGAATCCGCAGCGGCCCGTACGGCCGCGTCCGGTTCGTTGAAATTGGCAGACAGGCCATTGTAATCAAGGCCGGGAGCGAAATTGTTGATAACGCGGAGGATCTCACCGTCTTTTGTAAACGAGGCCTTCACTTCGCCCCGAAACACGGGAATACCATTTATTTCCTGGTTATATTCGACAAACGCAAGGTTTCCATCGGGATTCTTGTAGTCCGCATGCAGCCTCAGACCATCCAACTGCTCTTCCGTCGCACCGATAAGGCCTCTATTTTCCTTAAGGAATCTTGAAAGGACCGCGGATCTTTTTTCGCGCGTCGATTGCGAAAGGACGGCACGGCCAAGCTTTACATCGGGTGCAATGACTTCTGGGGTTCGAATTTCAGGGTTGTAATCGATCTTTAGCGTCGGAACCTTGGATTTAAGCTTGCTTTCCGCACGTACAAACGAATCGCGGACATCAGCGACCTCAACCGCGCTCCGATTTAACGAAGAGCGAAAAGATGCCATTTTTTCAAAAGCACCCTTGTCCGAGCGAATGTCGTAATTGGGAAGATCAGCCTTCTCGCTGACAGTCCTTGTGAAAAGGCCTTCGCCGGACTTCTTGCGGCCAGCTTCCGTTTTCATCCCAAACGGCAGAACGAAAATCGCCGTGATAGCGGCTAAAATACCCAAACTTAGCAGAATACTCCGCCGGGAATCGGCGACAAAAGATCCCTTCATTAATTCATTCCTCCAGACGAAACCTTACCGGAATTTACGTTCAGTAAGCTCTTTACACACCTATTAGACGGACAATCGCGGGCTTTTTCCCAATTAAATCGAGCGCTCGCGGACTATCTTCGACAACAAGGCGATTTGCAATTACTATTTAAGATGAATTGGACAGCTATGATTTCAAAGGGTGCGCTACACTCGCTGGGAGAAATCCTATATATCCTTACAATATCTCGAACCCATTTTGTACCAAAATAACGGCCTTAAGTCAATAAATTTCTAACCTCCGAATGCAGGACGATCACATCGAAAAAGTCTTTGGCACCGGCGGCCTGATATCGAAATTTCACGAAAATTACGAATATCGTGGTGGCCAGATCAAAATGGCCGAAGCCGTCGCTCAGGCGTTTGCAGACAAACGCCATCTGATCGTCGAAGCCGGAACGGGCACTGGTAAAACACTGGCATATCTGATTCCCGCGATCTCGGCGGCGTTGCAGACAAAAAAACGGATAATAATTTCTACCGGCACAAAGAATTTGCAGGAACAGCTAATGGAAAAGGACATTCCGTTTCTGCAAAAGGTTTTGCCAAAGAAATTCACCGCCGCGTATATGAAGGGCCGGTCAAATTACGCTTGTCTGTACAGGATTCAAAAAGCTGAAAATCAGCCTATTTTGGATGGTTTGGATCAAAAGCGTCATTTTGACGAGGTCCGCGAATGGAGCCGTGAAACAAAAACCGGTGACCGTCGCGAACTGGTCGATCTGCCCGAGGACCTTCCATTCTGGAGCCGTATCAACGCCAAAGGCGACACCTGCATCGGCCAGAAATGCCCGGATTTCGAGCCGTGCTTTATTACCCGAATGCGCGTCGGGGCCGAGGCCGCCGATATTGTTATCGTCAATCACCATTTATTCTTCGCCGATCTGAACGTCCGCGGAAATCAGTTCGGCAAGGTTATTCCCGATTACGGCGCCGTCATTTTCGATGAAGCTCACCTGATCGAAGACATCGCCGCCGATTATTTCGGTTTTCAGGTCTCGAATTTTCAGATGGACGAGCTTGTCCGCGATGCCGCGACCTTGCCGATCTCCGACGCCATCGCGACACGCGATATCGACAAAGCTGCTTCAAAAGTAGCGGGACTTTCCGAGCAATTCTGGATGCGTTTTGTTCAGGCCCGCACCGAAGGCCGGTTTCCTCTGCAGCCCGACGCATTCGCTTATCGCTCGACAACCGGTGAGCCGCAGCCGACTCCCCTTGGCGAAGCGTATTTTGCGTTGGATTCCGCACTGCAGCGGCTCGAGGCGCAGATCGACGCCTTTGCCGAAAAACTGCCGGAAGCTGACAGCTTGCTCCGCCGGACGCGTCAAACACGCTTCGATCTCGATTTCGTCGTCACGCAGGCTGAACGGAATTACGTTTACTGGCTGGAAAAACGCGGCAAGGGCATATTTCTCCGGGCGTCGCCGGTCGATGTTTCGGAGCTGCTCCGTGAAAAGCTTTTTGAAAAAGTGGAAACGTGCATTTTGACTTCGGCGACGCTTTCGAGCAGCGGCAAATTCGATTTTATCCGCGAGCGTCTCGGCCTCGACACCGGCAAAACGACCGGCATGGTCGCCCCATCGGCGTTCGACTACGAAAAGCAGGCGATCATCTATCTGCCAAAAGCGATGCCGGACCCGCGTTCGCCCGAATTCACGCAGCTTGCCGCCGGCGAGATCGTAAAAATACTCCAAATCACAAGCGGCCGGGCGTTTGTTCTTGCAACAAGCAACGCGTCGATGAAAGCTTTGTACGAACTCGTCTCATCACGCGTAGGTTTCCCGTGTTTCGTGCAGGGATCGATGTCAAAAACCGGCCTGCTCGAAAAGTTTCGCGAAACGCCTAACGCCGTCCTTTTCGCTACCCAGAGCTTCTGGCAGGGCGTCGATGTACAGGGCGAACAGCTCTCGTGCGTTATCATCGACAAACTCCCGTTCGCCGTCCCAACCGACCCGCTCGTCGCCGCCCGCTCGCGATTCGTCGACGAAAACGGCGGCAATTCATTCTTCGACTACAGCGTCCCGCAAGCCGTCATCAGTTTGAAACAAGGAATCGGCCGCCTCATCCGCAGCACCACCGACCGCGGGGTCATCGCCCTCCTCGACCCGCGCCTCAGAACTAAACGGTACGGAAAGGATTTTCTCCAAAGCCTACCGAGGATGCGGATCACAAGTGATTTAAGGGACGTAGAGAGTATCTTCATAACGCCGATTGAAAGCACCAAAGGCGCGCTATGATTGAGCCTATTAAAATTATAGAAGGAATCTTCAAATTCAGTATTGAAAGCACCAACGGTGCGACGGTAATCTAGCCTGTGGCAACGCCACAGGACAAATCGATCGTATCAATTAGCCGCAAGGCGGCGAAGTTATTTTATGCCTCAATCGTTATCTCAAATGTTGATCCATTTGGTCTTTTCGACCAAACATCGTCAGCCGTTCATAAACGAAAAAATCGAATCGGAGCTATATGCTTATATAGCGAAAATCCTCCGTGACGAATGTCATTCGCCCGCCTTAATTATCGGAGGCGACAAAGATCATCTTCATATTCTGTACGCCCAATCACGCGTTTGGTCGGTCGCCAAAATTGTTGAACTGGTAAAGAAGCGCAGTTCGAAATGGATGAAGACAAAGGGCGATGATCTGCAATCCTTTCATTGGCAAACCGGCTACGGTGCCTTTTCTGTAAGCCGCTCGGGGGCAGAACAAGTGAAACGGTATATTGCGAATCAAAAACAACACCATCGGGAACAGACTTATAAAGAGGAGTTTCGTCTCTTTCTGATAAAACATGAAATAGAATATGATGAGGAATACGTCTGGGATTGAAAATTACGTCGCCGCGTTGCGGCTTTGAGTTCTCATAAATAGTCCCTTGGGGCGTTGCCCCAAGCTAAATTACCATCGCAGCGATGGTGCTTTATCACACGCATGCCATCTTTCTACGAAGTAATGATCGAACGCAATTTCTCGTCGGCGCATCAGTTGCGCGGGTACAAGGGGAAGTGCGAGAACCTGCATGGGCATAATTATAAGATCGAGATCTATGCGAAAGGCGAAGAGCTGAACAACATCGGCCTGCTGATAGATTTCGTCGATCTAAAAGCTGCTGCTGACGAGGTGGTCAAATATCTCGATCATCGTAACATCAACGAACTGCCGCCTTTTGACGAAGAACTCAATCCATCGGCTGAAAATCTCGCGAAATTTATATTAGATTACATCGCTTCACGCGTGGACGATGACCGCGTGAAGGTTTACAAGGTCCGCTGTTTCGAAACCCCGACGAGCATTGCCACGTATCAGGTTGACCCGCAGTAGGCACGAAACCACTCCGATAGAAGACCGCTCGAAAATACGAATTGTGGTAGTAATAGCCGGGAAAAATTAGGCTAATAGTCCGTTCATCTTTAAAACCGGCACTTAGAAACTAAGCAGATTGATGTTTTTCGAATGGCGAAACGTTCCTATTTGATTATGAGAGATATATTTTTAACGGCCATTTGCGTGCTTGTAATGACGCTCGCCGTTACGGCGCAGACACAGTCTAAACACCTGGTTGGCGGAGCGGTAAAGGACCAGAACGGCGATCTCGTCAGCGGTGCGGCCGTTACTTTGCGCAACACGGAATCGCGTGCCGAGCTTAAAACGATAACCGCCCGCGACGGAACGTTTTCATTCGAGCGTGTGAAGTCCGGCGATTACGTCGTAAGTGTCCTCGCCGATGGTTTTTCGCCCGTCGAACAGATCGTTCGGGTTGACACCTCTGATCTAATCGACCTGGATCTATCGCTCGCCGTGGGCACTAGCAATTTGACGGTTACGGCTGAGATCGGTCAAAAGGCCGACGCACGGGATGTTCCGCAGGAGATCACCTTTATAAGTTCCGAATCGATCACGGAGCGGGCCACTTCGGTACTCGCTCAAGCCGGGGAGGAAGAGGCCGGGATAAACGTCCAGCGGACCAGCCCGACCATGGGAGCGATCGTCATACGTGGATTGACGGGCAAGAACGTCGCGAATTTTGTCGACGGTGTTCGATTTACAAATGGGGCACAGCGCGGAGGCGTCAACACTTTTTTCAATCTTAACGAACCGACCAATTTGCAGGCGATCGAGGTGCTTCGCGGGCCGGCGGGGGCACAGTACGGATCGGACTCATTGGCCGGCACCGTAAATCTGGTTACCAAATCGCCCGTGTTTGGCAATAGCGACTCAGAATTTCACGGCGACTTCGCGGCGGGATATAGTTCGGCCGACAATGGCATTGGATCTTCTGGCTTATTGAGTTATGGCACGCGGAAATTTGGCGGATACGTCAGCTTTGCGGGCCGGCGGATCGGCGATCTTCGGACGGCGAACGGACTAGATTCCCATTCGGCGGTCACACGGTTTCTCGGCCTACCGTCAGACGTGCTTTACGATGTCAATCCCGGAACCGGCTTCAGCCAATATGGCGGGGCAGTTCGGCTAAATTACGCCCCGCTCGACGGCCAGGAGATAATTTTTCATTATCACCGCAGCCAGCAAGACGGCGGCAAGCGCTTTGACCAAATGCTCGGCGGCGACGGTAATCTGATCGCCGATCTCCGCAACCTGATGCTCGATTTCGGCTATCTGCGTTATGTGAGGGAGAAGTTCGCGGGCTTCGACAGCGGGTCATTCACCGTGTCGTTTAACAGCCAGCGTGAAGAACGCGTCAATCAGGGCGGGCAGGGAAATCCCTTCGGCGACATCACCCATCAGTATGAACGCACGAGCGTCGCGGGCTTCAGTTTTTTCCTGGATAAGCAGTTGCCGTTTAACAATACATTTGTGGTGGGCGGCGATTTTTATCATGAAAAGGTTAATTCACCGGCGTTTATAGTCAACCCGGTAACGAACGTAACGACGATCTCCCGGCCCCGCATTCCTGATGAAGCGCGGTTTGATTCGGGCGGGGTTTTTATACAGAATGCCTGGCAGGCGATCCCCGAAAGGCTTCGTGTCACAGGCGCATTGCGCTATAGCGCGGTCGACTACAAAGTGCGGGCGTCGGACAGCCCGGTCGTGGGTGGCCGCACGCTGTGGAATGACGACAACGTAAAGACCGGGGCATTTTCAGGACGTATTGGTGCTGTTTTGCGGGTCATCGATAACTTCAGGGTGGCATTCAATTACGGCCGTGGTTTTCGCTATCCGAGCATTACCGATCTCGGAACGCTGGGCCTGACGGGTGACGGTTTTGAGGTCGATTTTACATCGGCCATAAATCTTGGCGGAACGATTGGCACCACGGCCGGAACGAACGCGGTTTCGACCGGGCTTCCGGTCGCCAGGCAGAGCTCGGAATTCAGCAACAATTACGACATCAGTTTGCGTTATCAGAAGAAGCGTTTCGACACGGAATTTACGGTTTTTCGTCTCGATATCGATAACGCGATTACAAAACAGGCTTTGATCCTGCCGCAGGGTGCTGTCGGGCAGTTGCTGGGCGGTCAGCCGATCATCAGCCAGCTCCCGACCGGCGCTGTTTTTGTTGCCGCCGCCACCAACCCGGTGCTCGTTCGCTCGAACTTTACGGCAGCGAAACTGTTTGGCATCGAATACGAAGCAGAGGCGGAATTGACGGCTCGATTAACTTTTAAGGGCAATTTCACCTATATTCGCTCTGAAGACAAGGACACTGGCCTGCCGCCGAATATCGAGGGCGGAACACCGCCGCCGACCGGGTTTCTAAGTCTTCGCTACGACAGGTCGCGGTTTTGGGTAGAAGGTTACTCGACGTTTGCGGCGAAGCAGGACAGGCTTTCGTCTCTCGACCTGGGAGACAGACGAACCGGAGCAGCCCGTACGCGGGCGCAGATTGAAAACTACTTTCGCCGTGGCGCCTGCGTAAATGGGCTTACCAGCAACGCCGCCGGAACGTGTAACGCCAACGTCAACACCTACACTCTGCTGCAAACCGGCGAGAACATTACACAGGTGCTGACACGTGTGTTGGGGCCGGGTTTCCAGCCATCTAATCTTTTCAACTCGCTGCCAAGTTACGGCATTGCGAATCTCCGCGGCGGATTTACACTGAATGAAAAGACCAAAGTATTTTGGGCGTTCGAGAATATTTTCGATCAGGCTTACCGAAACCCAAGTTGGGGAATCGACGGTGCCGGGAGAAGTTTTACTGCTCAATTAAGATACAAATTCTAGGCTTTCTTTTTCCTTCTAGTTGTTTTTCCGTGGTTCGGATTTCACTGCGGAAAAAGGTGAACTAGAAAGAGAACGATTGTCGCAGTTCACAACATCTTTTCCATTACAAGATTTATTCCGACCGAATCTCCGTAAGGAAATTCGAGAGTTCCTCTTTGCACAAAACCCTGCTTTTCGTAAAACCCCCGGGCACGTGCATTACGTTCCCAAACGCCGAGCCAAATCGAATCATTTCCGAGTTGTTTCGCTGTACTCATGCAGTGTTCCAGCAGCGTCTCGCCTACACCTTTTCGCCACACACGCTCAAGAACATAAATACGCTTTAGCTCGATCGTTTTTGCGGTCGTAATGCTCGGGTCGCGCGAACCGCCGATCAGCTTTGCGTACCCAACCGCCTTTTCATCGCGAAAAACGATAAAAAACGAAGAATTCGGATCGGCCAGTTCATTTCCTATGGTATCGAAATTGAAGGATTCGCCGATGTACGCAGCCAGATCATGCGGAGTATCTTGTTCGAAATAGGCTTCGTAAAAAGTAGTGGTCGCCAGCACCGCGATCAGCCGTGCGTCGGTCGAATCGGCCTGTTTTATGTCAATATGTTCAGCTTTAAAAATCATCGTCAGAATCACCAAAAGTTTTTAGAATCAGCGCGGTCACCATTGCTTTTCCCTTTTCCCTCATTCCATTTTAGCGTCTTAATTTTGTATTGTTGAAAAAACAGGACTCTTCCCTTTGTGATCTTTGTGGGCCTCGCTTGGTAATCTTTGTGATAAAACTCTTTTTTAAGACAAAGACCACAAAGGTTTTGCACAAAGAACACAGAGGCATTCTTCAGCAACACTAGTTCAAGCCACTACTAAACCAAACGAACATTTGTATCGTAACAAACGATAACTTACTATCTGAGAACCAAATTTCCAGTATCTAAAGAGGAGCCCCAATGAGCAAGTTCACAAAAACTTTTGTCGTCTTTCTTGTTTTGTTTTCAATGGTGTTTGCGCCGCATACGTTTGTCCGTGCCCAGGTACAGAGTTCGGTGCCAAAGATCCAGTTTGAAAAATATACGCTGCCTAACGGCCTGCAGGTCATTCTGCACGTAGATAAAAAGCTGCCGGTCGTTCACGTCAACCAATGGTTTTACGTCGGCTCGGCAAACGAACGGCTTGGGCGCAGCGGCTTCGCGCATCTGTTTGAGCACATGATGTTCCAGGGATCGAAAAATGCCAAAGGCGAATATTTCGACTATGTCGAAAAGGCCGGAGCTAATTTGCTCGAAGGCGGCGTCAACGGCACTACAAACCAGGACAGGACCAATTATTTCGCGACCGTACCGTCCGGGAATCTCGAAAACTTACTATGGATCGAAGCCGACCGTCTTGCCACTTTGCCGGACGCACTCGATAAAGCAAAATTCGACAATCAGGTGATGGTCGTCAAAAACGAACGCCGTCAGGGCCTGGAGAATCAACCGTACGGGCGGTGGTTTAAGCTCGTCGCCGAAAATCTTTTCTTAAAAGGCCATCCGTACAACACCGATGTAATCGGCCTGCACGAAGACCTGACTGCATCGAATGTCGAAGATGTAAAAGATTTCTTCCGCACCTATTATTCGCCAAACAATCTCTCGCTCGTCATCGCCGGTGATTTCGATCCGGCTGAAGCAAAACGTCTGGTCGAAAAATATTTCGGTACCATACCGCCCGGCCCGGCACTCGATCGTCCGGCCAAGGCTGCGGTTCAATTGAACGGCGAGAAGATCGTCGAGGTTGCCGACCGCGTGCCTCAGGAACGGACTTATTTTGCATTTCACACGCCTGCCTATTTTGACACGGGTGATGCGGAGCTTGAGCTTGCTGCGACGATCCTGACCGACGGCCTCTCGGCCCGCCTGAACAAAGCTTTGTTGTATGACAGACAGCTTGCATCGAATGTCGTCGCGTTCCAAAGCGGCCAACCGCTTTCGGGCTGGTTTGCGGGTTGGGCAACCGCGCGTCCGGGCGTTGATCTTAAAGAGATCGAACAAGTCGTCACTGACGAGATCGCCCGGCTGGCAAAAGATGGCCCGACAGCCGACGAATTGAGCCGTGCAAAAACGAAATGGGAATTCGGCTTCGTCTCCGGTCTGGAAGCGATCGGCGGCTTTGGCGGCAAGTCCGATTTGCTCAATCAATACAACACCTTTCTCGGCGACCCCGGCAAATTCGAAGCCGATCTTTTGCGTCACAACAGCGTCACCAGTGAAGGAGTGCGTGTCGCTGTCGATAAATATCTAAACACGAAAAATCGCCTGCTCATCCGTTTTCGACCTGAAAAATCGAGTAAAGCTTCTAATGTCGCATTGGACCGCAGCAAGGAACCCGCGCTCGGCGGCGACAAGCCGTTCAAAGCTCCGGACGTTAAATCGGCAAAGCTTGAAAACGGAATGGACATCTATGTCGTCGAAAAACCCGAGTTACCGAAGGTCGCCGTTTCGCTGGCGACGCGGGCCGGAAGCGTGGCCGATTCCACGGGCAAAGCCGGCCTTTCGAGCATGACATCGCGGATAATGCGGCGTGGTACGACGACGCGAAACGCCATTCAGATCGACGAAACACTCGGCAGCCTCGGCACCGCCCTCGGCGGCGGCGCGGGCAAGGAAAACGCTTCGTTCAGCGTTGAGGTACTCAAGCGAAATCTCGCTCCCGCAGTCGGCGTAATGGCGGACGTTGTCGTCAATCCTTCGTTCCCGGCGTCGGAATTCGACCGCGAAAAGAAGCTTGCCCTCGACAATCTCGCCCAGACCGCAAACAACCCGAACGCAGTGGCAAACCGCGTTGCTGCGATGATCGCTTTTGGGGCCGATCACGCATATGGCCTTCCGTCGGGCGGTCTGCCCGGCAGCGTGCAGGCGATTACCCGCGAAGACCTTGTCGCGTTCCACAAATCGTATTGGAAGCCGGGAAGCTCGGCCCTCGTCTTTGTCGGTGACATAACGCTCGCCGAAGCAACGGCGCTTGCCCGCCAGCAATTCGGCTCATGGACCGGCGGTGCGGCCCCTGCCGTCAATATCGCCGCGACAAAACCGATGCCGACCGGAAAGGTCTATCTGATCGACCGCCCCGGTTCAGCCCAGACAATTATCTCGCACGTGCTGACCGCACCCGAAAGAAAGTCGGGCGATTATTATGCACTTTCGCTGGCAAATGCAGTTTATGGCGGCGGCTTTGGAACACGCCTGAACCTTAATCTCCGCGAAGACAAGGGCTGGTCATACGGTGTATTTGCCTTCCCGCAGCACAACTCAAAGGCCGGAACATGGATCGCTTCGGGCGGTGTTCAGACCGACAAAACCAAAGAGTCGGCGGTCGAATTTATAAAGGAGCTGAAGGGAATCGCCGGCGAAAAACCAATCAGCGAAAAGGAATTTTCACAGGCCCGCCTAGCTAAGATTCGGGGCTACTCACAGCAGTTCGAAGCCTACGGCCGCATCACCGGCCAGATCACCGACCTATGGCTTTTCGGCCTTCCGATGACATATCTCCAGGCCGAAACGGATGAGATCGGGAAACTACAGATCGCTGCCGTGAACGCCGCCGCCGCTAAGTACGCCGCACCCGCAGGGACGTCGATATTGTTGGTAGGCGATCTCTCTAAGATCGAGGCGGGAATTAGGGAACTGAATCTCGGCGAAGTGGTGATCCTAGATGTGGAAGGGAAACCGGTCGTGAAATAATAAAAGTGAAAGGGCAAACGTGATGGTCACGTTTGCCCAATTTACTTTGATGTTCGAACTATTTCGAGATGCGAGGCTCGCTGCTGCGGGCTTTTTTCATTAGTGCTCTCAGGCCATCATTAACTTCTTTCGCCGTAGGAAACGAATCGGCCACATCTTCGTCGAGAAGGACGAGGTTTGTTCCGGCATTGTAACGCTCACTGTATTTACCCCGCACTCGGCCGCTCAGCATTGAAAGGTCGTACTCCGCGCGAAGTTCGTCTTTTTCAGAATCCTTCTTCATATTGCTTTGTTTCTAGGCGGGTCAATTCTCGTGCACTAATAATTCTCACTGTCCGCCCCTCATCTGAGTGAGATATAAATAAAAGTCTATCACTTTTCGAACGCCCGACAACAAACGAATCTTTTCTCGCCGATCGAATGATCCGGGTCGTCAAATGTGTCCGAAAGCGGGTCTCCAAAAACCGTTGCGGCTTCCTGGAAAGAAACGCGATGTTTCTTCAGGTTAGACGCAGCTTTTTCCGGGTTCCACTCAAATCTCATTTTGCAATAGAATAATGGAAGTTCCGAAACGTGAAAAGGGCAAACGCTAGGATTATCTTAACGTTTGCCCTTTGCCGCTTTCAAATTGGTCGGGGCGAGAGGATTTGAACCTCCGACCTCACCGTCCCGAACGGTGCGCTCTACCAGGCTGAGCCACGCCCCGTGAACTCAAGAACTTGAGTGTAGGCTACCGACTCAAGTAAGTCAAATAAAAGTTTACAGTTCAGTTACGACTCCGCGTTCTAGGCTCCCCTCCTTTCGAAGGAGGGGTGGCAGCCGTTTCGGCTGACGGGGTGGTTCATTACTCTGTTTAGTTCTCAACCACATCTGGATCCGCAACCTTCTTCCCATACCTATGCTTCAAAAACTCAATGATCGGCGGCAAAAGCGACAGGAACACGACAACGATCACCACCTTCTCGATATGGTCTTCCAGCTTGATCCCAAGAGCGCTCTCGACCACGCCGCCGAGAAAATAACCGGCCAGCACCATGCTCGATATCCAGAGAGCTCCGCCCAAAACGCTGTATATAAAAAACTTGTAATAGGGCATCTCGGTTGCACCGACGACAAGCGGCGCAAACGTCCGCACGATCGGCACAAATCTCGCCAGCACCACAGTCTTTACGCCGTATTTATCAAAAAACTGTTTTGCTTTTTCAACTCGGCTCGGCTTGAATATCCGCGACGATTCGCGATTGAACAACGTCTTGCCCATTGCCCGCCCGGTCCAATAACCTGTGTTGTCGCCGATGACCGAACCGAGAAAAAACGCCAGCATTACAAGCGAAACATTCAACTTGCCGGCGGCCGCAAAAAGCCCGGAAACAACCAGCAGGGAATCGCCCGGCAAAAAGAACCCGACGGCCAGACCAGTCTCGGCAAAAATGATAAAAAACAGCCCGAAATATACCCAGACTCCCAGCCAGTTCAATAGATAATCAATCAGAAACTTCGGATTTAGGAAATCCTTTACCTGGTATAAAAATTCAACAATTCCATCCATATTTTTGCTTCGGAACACCTGAAAAGCTATGACGTAAGAGACATTATCACCTATTAGTTTTCACTTTTCAGTTATTCCAAAAGTATCCTATTTGTTGCCTTCCGCCTTTTCCCAACCATGCGATCCGATTAGCGGCACAAACGTGCACGGGCCGTGGTTCTGCCGCTCAAATCCGTTTTCTTTCATAAGTATCCGCACCAACACCTGACTTTTCTGATCTTCGCCGATCGGAATTACCAGCTTTCCGCCGACCTCAAGCTGATCGAGCAACGGTTTTGGAACATCGGGCCCGCCCGCCGCGACCAATATCGCATCAAACGGGGCATACACTTGCCAGCCGTTGGTGCCGTCGGCGTTACGGATCGAAACATTGTTGATGCCGAGGCTTCGAAGCTTTGTCAACGCTTCGGTGGCAAGGCCTTGTATGCGCTCGACGGCGTAAACTTTTCTCGCAAGGTGTGCCAGAATCGCCGATTGATAGCCCGAGCCGGCCCCGATCTCCAACACGCGTTCCATGCCCGTAAGTTCCAGCAATTCCGTCATCCGGGCGACGATAAACGGCTGCGAGATGGTCTGTCCCGCCGCGATCGGCAGGGCATTGTCCTTATACGCCTGCGATCGCAACGCTGACGGCACAAAATGATGGCGCGGCACCGTGTTCATCACGTCCAAAACCCGTCGGTCCGCGATCTTATAATGATCCCGCAGCCGTTCGACCATTCGCGATCTCGGGATTTGCAATTCGTCCATCTAAAAACTCTCGTCCCAGTTTTTCATCGTCTCCAAGGCTAAATGATTGGTCAGATCGCTGCGCATGGGCGTGACGGACACATAGCCCTCGTCGATCGCCTCAAAGTCCGTTCCGCCTTCTGCACGGAATCCCACACGTTCTTCGCCGATCCAATAATATAGCTTCCCACGCGGATCGATGTGCTCGGATATGACAGGTCTCGCCGTCTTAAAGCCTTGTTTCGTAATGCGTATGCCGAGCGGAACGCCTTTCGGTACATTCACATTCAGCAGCGTTCCATCCGGAATGCCCTGTGCCAACGCCTTCCGCGTAACCTCCGTCGCGACCTTGATCGACTCAGTAAAATTCTGATCGCGATTTGCTACCAGGCTAAACGCAAGCCCCGGCACGCCTAGTATCGTTGCTTCCAAAGCTCCCGCTACCGTACCCGAATACGTCGCGTCGTCGCCGAGATTTGCACCGTGATTAATGCCGGAAACGCAAATGTCCGGCCGCTCGTCGGGCGAAAAGATGCGATTCAGGGCGAGCGTGACACAATCGGTTGGCGTGCCGTCGACGGTCCAGTGGCGCTCATCGATCTGGCGTATCCGCAGCGGCCGGGACAGCGTCAAGCTATGCGACGCACCGCTCTGTTCCGCAACCGGGGCGACAACATAAACATCGCCAAGCCCCTGCATCGCCTCTTCAAGCGCGATTATTCCGTCTGCGTGAATGCCGTCGTCGTTTGTGATAAGAATTCGAGGTCGTTCCACTGTTTTTTATATTTCGTGCTTAGAGGCGGCCTTGACCGCCCGCACTATGGCCAATCTCCAAATAGAAAAAGTGAAAAGGCCGGACGCATACGCTGCGTACATTTCTACCTTTTCACTCTTTCACTTTCTACCCTTAAAAGAAGACTATCTACCGCCAAAACCACCCGGTCTCGGTGCTCCAGCTCCTGCCCCGGCACCTGTTGGCCTCTGCTGGCGAAAACGGCGGCGGTTACGCTTGCGGGCATTTACCGACTTAAGCTTCGCCTTCTGTCCCGGCGGAATGAAGTGAGCGTGCTTTTTCAGATCCTTAATGATCTCTTCGCTAATTACCTTACGCTTAAACCTACGCAAAGCGCTTTCGATCGATTCGTTATTGTTAACTGATATATATGCCATTTATTGTACTCACCTCCTTTCGGCTGGAGTAGCTTCACATGAAGCAATCAATAATTAAACACCGGATCAGCCCGAAACGCAAGCGGTCGAGCGGAGCGGACGGCGACAAAAAGCTCCCCTCCTGTCTTAGGAGGGGTGGCAGGATTTAGCTCCCCTACTTACGAAGGAGGGGTGGCAGCGGCTGCCGCTGACGGGGTGGTTCTCTCCGTTCCCGGCCTAATATCCTATATCTTCTTCAGCATACTCTCGATCAGCTCTGCTGGGCGGGATTGATCTTCTTCTTCGCGGTCTCCACGTCAAACCACTCCGCCCGGTCCACTTCCGGAAACTGCTGCACCTTCCCGCTTTTCGGAGGCCATTCCATCTCAAACGTGTTGCTTTCTATCGCCGACGCATCCACATCCGCCTCGACCGCCCACGCATAGACCAGCTTCCCGCCCTTTTGTTTGATCACCGGCAGCTCGATAAAATCTCCCGCGACGGGAAATCCGGTCTCCTCCTCAAACTCGCGTCTCGCCGCCGCAAACGGTTCTTCCGCTTCGAACTCTCCCTTCGGAATGGACCACACGCCCAGGTCCTTCTTCGAATAAAACGGCCCGCCCGGATGCACCAAAAACACCTCCACAAACCCGTTCACCGTCCTGAATAACAACAGCCCCGCACTTCTCTTTATCATCAATCTAAACTCTCCTCGCCAACATCGACGAGCAAAAACAATGGCTGCCGAAGGCGTAGATTTCTCATCTCTCGCGGCTTCGCCGCAGTGCTGTGCGGAAAGGCTGTGCCTTTCCGTTAGGCTCTAAAAGATTTTGGGGCTACGCCTCATCCTTCCCGCCATTTGATCTTATCTATATCAACTCTCAGGGGCTCATTTTCAAGCGGGCATCCCTTCCAGAATCTCGCGCTGGAATAAAGGTAATCCTCAGGCTTTTCGACAAGTCCTTCCTTGACCGGATTATTGTGAATATAGTTCACTTTCTGCATTAGAACGGCTTCGGTCTTTATCTCAAAAGTATTCGAATGGTGCTCCCAAACCGAGTGTTTATATTTCCGATTCTTTTCTTCCGTTCTCAATTTCACAAGCGAAGTTTCGTATTCATTTTCCTTTAAATATTTGATCACGCGATGGGCCGAAATGCCGTTCAAATATCGCAGCGTCTCGGATTGGTTAAGATGAGGATCGGTGGCGATATGAAAATGATCGGCCATCACTGAATAAGCGAAAATCAGCAAGCCGGATGATGTTCGCGCTTCGTCAAGAGCTTTGCACATCAGATCCTTCATTTGGTCGGTCTGGAAGATCGGAAGCCTTTTATGAGTTACTGAGGTGATGTAATAAAAAGGGGTATTTTTTGAAACTGAGATCATTTCGGATGGTATTTTGGGGCTTTCTCTGGATAAATTCAAGGGGAGGCGTAGCCTCAATCAGTTGTGGGCCGCCGGAAGGGCACAGCCCTTCCACAGCACTGCGGCAAAGCCGCGGGAGAAAGGGGAGGATAATTCTCTCGGACCAACGGGCGAGGTCCTTCTTCACATAAAACGGCCCGCCCGGATGCACCAAAAATACCTCTACAAACCCGTTCGTCGTTCTGAATAACAACAGTCCCGCACTTCGCTTTATCATCAACCCAATCTACCACCGCCAGGTAGCGACCGGGTTCTTCGGTCCCTGACTCGGCGCCAATCTTGATAAGTCATCGGCTTTCAGGTAGATTCGACGTGAACTCACAACGCATTCGCGAAGCTTCCATGAACACACTTTATTACGGCGATAATTTGAAGATTCTCCGCGATTACATAAAGGACGAGTCCGTTGACTTGATCTATCTCGACCCGCCGTTCAATTCGAACCGCAATTACAACGTGCTGTTCCGCAACGAATCGGGCAGCGACAGCGAATCGCAGATCACGGCGTTCGAAGACACGTGGCACTGGAACCTCGCCGCCGAGCAGACCTACAGCGAACTGATAAACGAACCCGATCAGGTCGGGCGAATGATCGAGAGCTTTCGCCAGTTCATCGGCACCAACCAGATGATGGCCTACCTCGTCATGATGGCCGTCCGCCTCAAGGAACTCCACCGCGTCCTCAAACCAGCCGGCTCGCTCTACCTCCACTGCGACTTGAAATTTGCGCAAATACCGATATGGACATAAAGGAATTTTTAACTGACTTTCAAGACCATCTCGCTCCAAAGTTAGATACTTACGAGCAAGCAATTTATCTCTATATATTTCGTCACGGCCGTCTACTCGGGCTGGAGGAGGTTCTAATTCCTTTCAAGTCCGCGCGTAAAAGCATGGCTCGCGGAATTGGGAAGAAAAACGAGCCTATGTCCGAAGGAGTCGTATATGAAAAACTCACAGCTCTTGAAAGTAAGGGTTGCTTGAGAGCGGTCACCAGTAATTCGGGTAAGGTATTTAAATTATTCTTACCGTCCGAGATTCCGGGGTTGATTCCGTTACCAGAAACGGAGATGGAACAAAATATTGAAGAAATGGACTTCTTCAATGTTCCAGAAAATCGATTATTACTTCTTAAGCGTGAGAACTACAGTTGTTTTTATACACTTCAGAAACTCGACGAAAGTAATTTCGTTGTGGAGCATGTAGTTTCTCGGTCAAACGGGGGAAACGGTTATAGGAATTGCGTGGCCGCATCGCGGGAAGCGAACAATAGAAAGGGAGCTACGTCGGCCGAAGATTTCCTGCGTAGGCTATTACGAGAGGGCTATCTTAGCGAGTCAGAATTTCAAGATCGACTTATTCAACTTGATTTGGTAAAAGCCGGTGAAATCAAACCTACATTTATCCAAACTTGACGACGACGTTATTCTCGATCCCTTCTGCGGCTGCGGAACGACCATCGAGGCGGCGCAAAAGCTGAACCGTCAATGGATCGGCATCGACGTCACGCACCTCGCCGTCGGTTTGATGAAGCTGCGGCTCAAAGATTCGTTCGGGATGGTCGCCGGGCGGAGCGGGGACACTCTTGTCCCCATCGGCGGTTCCTCCGCCGAGCCCGCTTCCGAACGCCGAAGCGGCGTCCGTGGGGACAAGAGTGTCCCCGCTCCGACCTATCGAGTCATCGGTCAGCCGGAAGACCTCGACGGAGCCAAGGAACTTGCCGAAAAGGACAAGTATGGATTTCAGTGGTGGATACTTCCGCTTATCGGCGCGAAAGCATTTGGTTCCGAGGCCGGAAAAAAGGAAGGTAAGAAAGGTGCGGATCGCGGCATCGACGGCGAGATGGTATTTACCGATGATAATTCCGGCAAAGCAAAACGCGTGATGGTTTCGGTCAAAGGCGGGCACAACGTCAGCGTCGCGCAGATACGCGACCTCGGCCACGTCATCGACCGCGAAAACGCAGCCATCGGCGTATTCCTAACGCTCGAACCCCCAACCAAACCAATGCTCACCGAAGCCGCCGAAAAAGGCTTCTACCACTCGCCCGGCTGGAACAAAGACTATCCGCGCCTACAGATACTAACCGTCGAAGACCTCCTCGCCGGAAAAACCGTCGATCTCCCGCCGAACATCGACACATATAAGAAGGCCCAAAAAATGATCGCCGAATCGGACGATCAGGGCTCATTGGGTTTTGAGTAAACTAGAATATTTTTTGCTTGACACTGGACTTGGCTCAAGGGTGTAGAATCTAGTTAATGGACCAAGCGCTTCGCTTCGGTCAGGTTGCTGAACGCTCAGCCGTAAGCATCGACACTGTGCGTTATTACGAACGCCGTCGCCTTTTGCCGGCGGCTCCAAGAACCGCGAATGGCTATCGCATGTTCACGTCCGAGAGCGTCGAACGTGTCCTTTTCATCAAACAGGCGCAGGAGCTGGGGTTTTCGCTCGATGAGATCGGCGCGCTTCTGATAACGGACGGCAGTAACGATTGTTTGCGGGTGCATGAGGGGAGGTTAGGCGGTGGAGTATTTACGGCGGGTGCATTATCCCGTTGCTCCCACCCCGTCAGCGACCACCCCGTCAGCGAGACGCTGCCACCCCTCCTAAGACAGGAGGGGAGCCTGAACGCCACCCCTCCTTAGGCAGGAGGGGAGCTAAATCCAGTCACCCCTCCTCAAACCAAGAGGGGAACAATGGTTTGGTGATGGCGGTGACCAAGGTTAAGGTCGGCAGTTACCGCTGGCCGGTGAACTCGCTGCTGACGTACGAACAGGTTGCAGGGAAGACGAACGACGAGATCTGGAAGATGTTCGACAATTACACCGACAAGCACATCGAATCCGTCGTCCGGGCAAAGGTGAGCTACCCGATAGACCTATAATGCTTCGCGTTTATGATTTAATATTTGCTTTCTTGCTCTTGCCCGTCTGTAGCTTTTGTTTTAATGCCGCTAATTCCTCTTCCGCTGTTTGCTTGAAAAACTCCTGCATCTTCGGGGTGAACTTTTCGCTGAAGGCAACCATTGCATCCATCATCAATTTTGGCATAACAGAGATGATCCGTTGGCCTGTCGGCGTGCGGTAAAAGGCTATTAGGTCGCGTATCTCGCTCTCGCTGAAGTTCTTATCGTAGAGTGGATAGCTGACCTCTTCGATCATCTGGCTGATGTTCAGGCTCGTGAAGAAATCCCGGGTGCGCTTGGTGATTCGCTTGGCTGAATCGGCAGTTGCTTGCCGAATCTCAATTTTTTCCGCCAACGTCAGATTTTTGTCACCGTCAATAAGGGCGGCCATCATGTTCGGAACTTCCTGCTCCTGAAAAGCAATCATCGTTTCCATGATATCGATGCTGGTCTTAGGTCCGCCCATTGACTCCAGGAGTTCTTTGATCAGGGCTTGTTTTTCCGCCGAAATTATTTGCTGAGCAAATGCTGAGCTACAACCAAAGAGGAAAATAAATGTCGTGAGGAATAGAAATTTGTGGGTGAGTTTCGGCATGTTACTTCTCCGTCTAAATTGGGCCTTTTGACTTGGTCAATTCAATACTAGCAGAACAACAGCAGCAAAGCGAGCGATTCGTTTTCGTAACGGGGATCTGATGGCGGTGTTCGATCCGATGGCGGCGAATGGTTTCGACCCTTCGAAATTTTGTATTGTTCGATCTGTTGTAGAGATAATACAATGTATCATGTAAAAGACAATGGACAAATTTCGATTTCTGTGAATTAAAGCATTAAGCAGTTGCATAAATGCAACGACGTTTCACAGATGTGTCAGCCTGATACATGATAGCCGGTTGGGACGGACCGAAAAAGAGCGATTTGTTCCCGTCCCCAGGTGCCGTTTTCCCATCCCCAGACGGCGTAATTCGCGTCACCAGGAATTTGGGTTTAGCCGGATTTAAAGTGGTGCGGCTCGTGTTCTGGAAACACGAGCCGCGATGTTTTACGGAAGGCTGTACCTGAGGGTAACACGGAGTTGATAGGCAAAAGGCGGATTGTTTTGGGACGGGAAATGTGCTTACAAACAAACTTCTCCGTTTATCTGTTTGTCGGCACGGGAACTTGTTGCTTTGGCCGCCGGAGCCCGAATTTACGGGCCTCTCGCTCGACCGTCGCTGGATCGTTTTTCAAATAATGTATCTGTTCCTGCAAGGCCAGGTTCTCGCTGGTCGTAGTCTGGATGCTATTTTCAAGGGCCGAATTTTCGACCGATTCCTTGCTCAATTCGGAGAATGCACGGAAATTTATCGTCAGACAAAGCATCAATGTTAATGAACCGGCTATGCCGAACGCCCACCATTGCGGGGTCGTCGTGGCACTTTTCTTATCCGTCCCCGGGCGTGTGCGGCGCTTGATCGCCGTGGGGCCCTTGGGTGAGGCGGCTTTTCTATTGGTCCAGTAAGTATTGTCGGCCATGTTCGAGTAGTACCTCCAGGTCTGCTTTGTCCTCGCTCTCGGCGTAAATTCGCACCATCGGCTCGGTCCCTGACGGACGCATCAGCATCCAACTGCCATCGGCGAATATGAACTTCACGCCGTCCATTCGATTTATCGTTTCAACCTTGCGGCCCGCTATTTCACTGGGCTCGCGTGCAAGCCTATCTTTTAAGCTCGCGGAAACTTCGTCTGTCAATTTAACCCCGATACGGCCCGATTCGAGCTTGCCTAGACGGGCGTAAAGAGCGTTTAGCTGCTCTGTCAAACTTGCTCCCCGGACCGCAACCGCCTCGGCCGCCAGAAGACAGGCGAGGATGCCGTCCTTCTCGGGATAATGCCCTCTGATCGATAGCCCGGCCGACTCTTCGCCGCCAAGGATTATCTGATCGCTGTTTATCAATTCGCCGATGAACTTGAACCCGACCGGCGTTTCGTGAAGCTTTAATCCACGATCCTTTGCAACCCTATCAACCAGGTGCGATGTCGCCACGCTGCGTGCCACACCCTGCGTCCAACCGCGGTCTTCCGCTAGATAATCTGTCAATAACGCGACCAGTTGATTCGGCGAGATCATCTCGCCATTGCTGTCAATCACCCCAAATCTGTCACCGTCTCCGTCCGTCGCCAACCCAAGCGTAAGGCCTTTCTGTACCACGATCTCCCGGATCTCGGCCATCTGGCTCTCACCAGGCTCAGGCGACCTGCCGCCGAAGGTTACGTCCCGCCAATCATGAAGCGTTTCGACCTCAAGGCCGTGGTCTCGAAGGGCTTTATCAAGATAGCCTCGCCCCGTCCCCCATAGCGGATCGTAAACATATCTTCCACCGGCAGCTGCGATCGCTTCGAACTTGATCTTTGTTTGCAGATCATCAAGATAAGCAGGCCGCGGGTCGAAATTTTCAATGCTCCCACCAGGCTTGTCGACCGGCGACGGGTTTTCAATGATCAAAGCCTCGATCCGCTGTGTGATCTCCGGCAACGCAGGTGCTCCGTCCGCCGTCGAAAACTTTATCCCTTGATACTCCGGCGGATTGTGCGATGCCGTGAAATTGATCCCGCCGGCCGCACCGTTGCTGCGTATAGCGTGGGAAATCGTTGGCGTCGGCGTCGGCCCATTACACTGCAGAACCCTAAAACCATTGCGTGCCGCGATCCTCGCCGCTACCGCGACGAATTTCTCACCCATAAACCGCGAGTCATTTCCGATTACCAATGTTTGACCGCCGCTACTATCCTTTTCATTCAAAGATCTACAAATCGCTTCGGCCGCTAGCTCAACATTCTCGAAAGTAAACTGCTCTGCGATCACTGCTCGCCAACCCGATGTTCCGAAGCGGATGGACATACTTATCAATTACCCAGAACCTTGCCGCCAGCCGATCTTAGTTAACTTCCTGTTCTAAACAAATATTCAATTGAAACGTGAGACTTAAACTGAGAATGATAAATTTGACCTAATTCCCTTGAGGTGGTGAAAAGTTAACATACAATTTTTTTGGTGTAAAGCAATAGAGAAATGCCTCTAATTTAGTTATCTACAGTAGTTTAAGGCCGAATGCCTCATGTATGAGTTAAAATAACTGCTTAAAAATGAACGTTAAGTGAACGATTTCAGTTTCACATAAAAGTTTTGTAAAATTAACTAGTGTTTTAGGAGATTCATACTGATCAATATCAGTGATTTCAACAAGCAATACGGCTTTGATTAAGCGCATGATTTAAGCATATGATTCTTCATAATCTGTCTGTCAAATTGAATGATTGTATCAAGTTGGCATCTGTATCAAAACGCCCGAATAATACCTATGTGAGCCTAGATGTGTCATTATGCGTCAACAAATATGTTGGTCCGATCTCGCCAAATCGTATGCTAAAATATTAGAAACAAAGGATTTGTATGATACTGCCTATCAGGCTAGATGTGGCATAGTGATTGCTTCATTTTTTAAGGGATCGTATCGCGTTTGTTTCAAATCAACACAACTTACAACGCAGACAATATTAAAGAGTTTATCATTCTGTGGAGAGAACTATTATATGAGAGCAGTGAAGCATTTCGAAAAGGGATTGACATACATCGCGAAGGGCGCGTTCAATGCGATTCAGTCGGTGAATCAATTTAAGCCGAATCCGTCGTTCACGCCGAAGTGGTCGGATAAGCCGCTTTTGAAATCGTGGCAGAAATCGAAGCCGACGCTTGGCTTTCCGCGTCAGACTGATTCGCTTTGTCCGAACTGCGTGATCGAAGCGCGTGAGCAGATCCTTAGCGGTGACCGCGAGGTGGCGACGCTTATTAATGAGAATGTCGGCGAGATCAAGGCGCAGATCATCGAGCGCGACAATCAGGTTTGGATGATCAAAGATTGCCCGACGCACGGACATTTCGAAGACATGATGGCGATCGACGCGAAGTTTCTTCAGCATGTTGAATCGCTGTTTCCGGGCCGTGATATTGAATCGCACAATGACGAAAAGCTGCACAATCACGGCACGTCGTCGGTTAAATACGGCCGCGGTGCTGTATTAACCGTTGACTTAACCAATCGCTGCAACATGATGTGCGACCCGTGCTTTATGGACGCGAACCAAGTTGGCTTTGTGCACGAACTGAGCATGGAAGACGTCAGCGAGATCCTCGACAACGCTATCCAGATCAAACCGCGTCGTCAGATGTCGGTGCAGTACTCGGGCGGCGAACCTACGCTAAGCCCTTACTTCTTAGATGCTGTCCGTTATGCCCGCAAAGTCGGTTACAACTCGGTGCAGGCCGCGACAAATGGAATTGAGTTCGCCAAGTCCAAGGAGTTTTGCAGGGAAGCTGCCGAGGCAGGATTGAGATTTGTCTATCTGCAGTTCGACGGCATCGGCAACGACGCCAACTCGCACCGCCAGATCGGCAACCTCTTTGATGTCAAACTCCGTGCGATCAACAACTTGCACGAAGCCGGCGTCGATATAATCCTCGTTACAACGCTCGTCAACGGCGTCAATAACGATCAGGTTGGTACGATCATCCGTTTTGCACTTGAAAATCCGAAGAAAATTTCGTTTATCGCCTTCCAGCCGGTTTCCTTTACCGGCCGCGACGAGCTGATCACCGAGCAGCGTCGCCTGCAGCAGCGTTACACGCTTGCTCACCTCGCTCACGATGTTCAGGATCAGGTTGGAATTACCGAACCCACACGCGATTGGTTCCCGCTTTCGCTGATGGGAGCCTTTGCCGATTTCGCTGACGTGGTCCACGGGCCCGAGAGCGATTGGGGTCAGGTTTCGTGCGGCTGCCACCCGAATTGCGGCGTCGGCACGGCTGTGATGGTCAACAAAGAAACAAAGGAAATGGCACCTGTGCCGGCGTTCCTTTCGATCCCGGGTCTTGTTAAGGACATGCAGCACATCACCGATACGGCTCGCGGCAAGTGGTTCTCGAATCTGATGATGGGCCTCGCACTTCTCAAGAATTACAATCCGTACGGTGCGCCGAAATCGCTAACGCTCGGCGGAATTCTGAAGAAGTTTGATAAGAGCTTTGGACTAAGCGGCAAAGATTACGGAAAGGTCGGCCCGGACCGCACTATCGAAGATATCGAGAAACGCCGTCAGGACCCTTGGAACTTCCTGTTTATCGCCGGAATGTGGTTCCAGGACCTCTTCAACTACGATTTCCGCCGCACCGAAATGTGCATCATCCCGTATGGCACACAGGAAGGCGAGATCAGCTTCTGTGCTTATAACACGGGCATCGGATGGCGCAACATCATCGAGCACATGCACCAGAACGCGACCGTCGCACAGTGGTACAAAGAGCACGGCCGTCATGACGTTTTTGCACGCGGCAAAAATGTCGAGCTTGGCGACGCTTCGCACAGCCTGATCCTCAACGAAACCGATCTGGCCCGTCCGAACAAGCCCGATATGGAAGGCCCGAAAACGGCCGCCGAAGAAATGCAGATGATGCGCAAGCTCTACAACGAAATGGTAATGGAAAAAGCCGGCATCAAAGCCGAACCCCTCATCCAGATCGGCGGCATCAAACGCGAAAAGAAAGACAAATCAATGGCAGTGGCTGAATAGTTCTTAAAGGCTCCCCTCCTGTCTTAGGAGGGGTGGCACCGCTTCGGTGACGGGGTGGTCGGTTCTTATCATAAAAGGCTCCGGTTCGCCGGAGTCTTTTTTGTGCTAAAATCAAAAAATTAAGATGACCATAACCGAGGACATTCCGATCACCGTCGACCGCGAGACCATGAGCGGCGCTCCGGTCTTTACCGGAACGCGTGTACCGGTTTCTGCCTTGCTTGAGAATCTTGAGGCGGGCGTTTCGCTCGATGAATTTCTCGAGAATTTCCCTACCGTTACACGCGACCAGGCCGTTCGCGTTCTCGAACATTTCCGCTCTGAATTGAACGATATCAGTCTCGCCGCATGAGGATCATCATCGACGAATGCGTCCCGAGCATTGTAAAGCGCGGCTTGCCCCAACGGAAGATAGTTTCTGTTCAGGACGCGGGCTGGGCTGGCGTAAAGAACGGCGAGCTGCTCCGGTTAGTTAGTGCCGAATTCGATGTTTTCATAACTTCTGACAAGAATCTTAAACACCAGCAAAATCTCGTGGTTTTCGAGCTTTCCATCATTCTTCTGCCTAGCAATCAGGTGCCGGTCGTCAAGGCCTTGCTCCCCCAGATCGACCAGGCATTAACGAAAATCGGCCAGCACGATTTTGTCGAGATCTAAAACGGCCGCCGAAGAAATGCAGATGATGCGCAAACTCTATAACGAAATGGTAATGGAAAAAGCCGGCATCAAAGCCGAACCCCTGATCCAAATCGGCGGCATCAAACGCGAAAAGAAAGACAAGTCAATCGCAGTGGCTGAATAGTCGTTGGTCAGTTGTCAGTGGTTGTTAGAAAAGCCTCGTCGTGAAAACGGCGAGGCTTTTCTTCTAAAGGTTCCTAATGATGTGATCTGAGTCAATATCGGGATAGCCAACTCGATTGTAATATCTCGTAAAGCTAGTGGCCATCGCTTGGGCAAATGGATTGTCTAATTTTGCCACGCGTTTAAAGGTTTTTAGATCGGCGTATTCTACTACCTCTGTCCTTTGAAAATCCAATACCATATTTTTAATAAATGGCGTTCCAGGAAGAAAGAAAAATCGGTCACCTTTTCGCGACTCAACCAAATGCTGGAGTCCTTGCGGCTTGGTATTATCATCTTTAAATTTTTTGTATTCCGTAGTCTCCGTCAGATGGCTTGCTAATCCGAGCAACACACCTTCAGCCTTTCGGTTGGCAAAATCACAGGTAGGCGTGAGAATAACGTACGTTTTCTCATCTTTTTCTAAGATTTCACCTGCTTCGTATTCTATTTTCTCTGGAGGGAAAATATAGAATTCCATCGGGTGAGCCTTGTCCACTTTGATCGTATCATCGCCCAATATCGTCTTAATATTCTCCTTTGAAAGGGAGTTAGCAATCCGCCTAAGAAGAAGATAGCCAAGCGAGACGTCGATTCTCCCTGGTTCAAAAATTCTATTTTCGGAATGAACGGTATCCCAAAAATAGGCTCTCAAACTTTCCCCAATATGGCCATAGATTTGTTGCTTGATTAGGGCTAACTTTGACGAAATAATCTTTTCTACTTCGACTTTAAGAGCTTCCAGACCATCCGCCTTGTTAACGACGCCGACAATTTCCGATGCCAGATTATCAATATCTTTCGTAAGACCGGTGAAGAAAATGACCGGTACGAAAACTGACTTCTGTATTTCACCGAGTATTTCTAGCCCGGTTTTTGGATTTCCTTCCTTTGGTTCTCCCTGATACAAATCCAAAACAACGATGTCATAGTCTCCCGTAGCGAGCATCGCCTTTCCTTCGTCGAATGAGTTTGCACTCGATGCGACCAAAGAATGCTCTCCGATTTTTTCGTCATCGAAAAATTTGAGAAGTTGGCCTTGCCAATCCGCATTATCCTCAACAAAAAGTATTCTAAGTTTCATATTTGTTTGTGAGAGAAAACAATTTCGAAAGATGCTCCATTTAAGGGACCATCCTCAATGAGAGCAAGTGTTCCGTTATTCTCTATGACCAATTCGCCAACAATCGTCAATCCCAAGCCAATGCCGTCGGGCTTTCGACTAAAGTATGGATCAAAAATAAGTTCTTGGTGTTCTTGATTAATGCTTGCACCGTTGTTGCTAAACACTATCCTTGTCGAGTCGCGCCTCGACTCAACCACTACTGCTATTTGCCGGTTTTCTGCTTTCTCACTAAGCCAATAAATTGCGTTCTGAAGAAGATTCACAATAATCAACTGAAGATCACTCTCGACGGCTAGAACTTTTACATCCGAAGGTTCTGGCAAGGCCACCTTGATATGCAGTCTTTTAAGCTCCGCATGAAATAGGCCGAAGGAATTACTGAGAACCTCATCAACATCTACAGCAGAAGCTTTACCCCTCTTTCGGCCTCCGAACGGTTCCAGACGCCTGAATAATTGAGCAAGAGCCTTCCGCGACTCGGTAATTTTATCAACGTGAGAATTAAATGCGATCCTGTCAAAACCGTCTTTCTTAATTGATTTCACAAGAAGCTGAACTTCGCCGTCTATTAAGCCCACGAAATTATTACCATCATGTAGAACCGAATCCACGAGTAGTCCAAGAGTCGAAAGCCGTCTATATCGAGCTAAGACTTCCTGAACTTTTCCAACGCCCTCAGCGATAGAGGCCTGAGTGCCTTCAATTAATGCCTTTGCATCCTTGTCATTAGGCAATCGAGCTTCAATAAACTCAACTAATGGCCGAATTGAAAAGGATTCAAAAATCCCATGTTCCGTTGTCGCAGAAGCTTGTTCACGAGGACGTTCCTCATAACGCCGCGTCTCAAGCTCCGCCAAGATCCGCTTGACAAGTTCTTTGAGCTGTTCAAGCTCATCGCTGTCAACAATTCCCTCACGATTACTCTGGTCGGTGAACTTGGGGTTCGTTTCCAGATCGATAGAAATGAACCCGATGATCTGGTTATTGCTTATGCGTAACGTAGGATTATTTACCCGACGTAGGTCTAACCGCAGCCAATCAAGTTTTGGATCGCCATATGGGAGGACGCGAAAGCCGTCTCGGTAAATACTAATTCCCGAGATTTCGTCGAGAGCCTTACGCAACTCTGCCGTCTTTGCATTATTTTCCTCGGCCGCCTCCCTGAGGGCTTCTATGTCGCGATCCCAGACTCTAAAGTCAAATGAAAATGGTCCGGTCGAGAATTCCTCCTCAGGTTTAATTAAGTTCAGTTCTTTCGGAGAAGTCTCTCCAAGTTTCTTGCTAGTGTACTCATAATGTAGGATTCCCTCGGCGGAGACCTTGCCTTTCATCGAGTAGTTAGGCTTTGCTAGAGATTCGGGTGGGCCGATCAACCCGCTATACATATCTAATACTTTCGGCAGATCCAATTCGATGAGGAAATCTTGAATCGGTACCACGGGATTAATCAGGCGTTGAAGGGTAATTCGCAGTTGCCGAAACTTGTCCTCGTCCCAGTCCGAATTCAATCCGACCAGCGTCAGTCGGGTGCCATGTTTTTCCCCCGGAAATTCAAGAGGCTCCCGCACACTCCAATCAACCGTCACTTCATCCAAAAACAATTCCGGGCCCTCGAAGTCCTCCCAGTCGAAATGGGCAACAACCTCATTGTCGGCATGGTGACGTGTAACCATGTCGAGAGTGCGTGACAATTTGGCGGATGAGAACCTGCCGATACCTTTCTCACCTGTGAACTTTCTGTTCTTGCCGGTGCTAAGCCTTGTGGATTTTTTGGAGATGGTCGCTGGCTCCATCCAAGATTCTTTGACGGTTTCCAGATTCATTCCCGTTCCATCGTCAAAAATCTCGATCACTGCACCAGTTTTCAGCAATTTCTTTTTCTCTTTCTTTTCCCCCGTCGGCGGAACATTTATCTGGCCGGTGAACTTAATCGTTATGATCGAGGCGTCCGCGTCGTAGCTATTTTTGACCAGTTCAAGCAACGCCACGATATCGGAGCTGATTAACTCCTCGCCGATTGTCTTTATTAGCCGCGCTCGAGGACGCAGAACCGATTTGCCTGATTGAACGGAAGTTTTGCTCATCTGAGGTGTGCGTAGATCTGATCAGCTATGGCCTTGGCCAATAGGGGCGGCACGGCGTTGCCGATTTGAGTGAAAGCCGCGGTTCGCGATCCCTCAAAGAAAAAATCGTCGGGGAATGACTGGATTCGTGCAGCCTCACGGAGCGACAGTGAGCGACACTGATCAAGATCGGGATGTATATAATAGTGACCATCCTTCGCGATATGAGCTACTAAAGTATGTGCGAGACCGCTTGGGTCAACGACTTTATACCGATCAACAAACGCGTGCGTGTTTCGGTGAGTTTGTAATCTACTTGGGATATCAGGGTATTTGAGTCGAACTTGTTCTCCGTTCCATTTTTCAATAGCTAGTTGGTAGATCGCCAAGTCATTCGGATTATGCGGTCGGGTCACATTCTGTGTTATGAATCTCGCTCCGTTTCGAATCTCATATCTCTTCAGGTACGCGTTGGTTCGACGTGTGTACTTCGCGACCGGCTTCGATTCGCCAGGGTGAAGTCGCGGAAGATCAGAGAGAATGTCCTTGACGGTCCATCGTTTCGGTGCAAAGGCAAGCTCAGGAAATCCGAAATCAAATCCTTTTTTCCATCCTACGATGATTACTCGCCGACGCTTTTGAATTACACCAAAATCCGACGAATCAAGAATCTTGGCATGAACGGCGTAGCCTATTTTGTTGAAATATCTTTCGATATTTTGGAAGTGGAGGCCATTCTTTGCGCTCAGCAGACCAGGAACATTCTCGAAGATGAACGCCTTGGGCTTAAACTTCTTGAGAAACTGCCCATAAGGCACATAGAGGAAATTCCTTTCATCACGAATCATTGATTCACGATGACGCCCCAGAAGCGAATATGGTTGGCATGGCGGGCCGCCAATAATTAGGTCAATCGCCCGCTGGCCTGCTGCTTTGAGTCGTGTTCGCACCTTGGCCGACAAAGAATGGACCGAGTCGTTGTTTATTTCCGCGTTAATTACGCTATCGATAAGATGGCTAGGAATTAGTTGGTAAAGAGAGTCGCGAGAGATTCTTCCGGCAAGGTATTTATCGTAATCTTTCAGTTTACCACGCTCTTTGAGGTAGTGGTATGCTACGCGAGTCCTGATGGTAAAACAGGCGTCCGAATTTTTCTCGATATGGGCGATGGGAGTAAAGCCAGCTCGTCGAAACCCTTCGGAAAGGCCCGATGCGCCGGCAAACAAATCAAGATAGATCATTTAGCAACCTGTACAGTGTGGCCTCTCGCTTTTTCGGACGCAGCTCGCATTCAAATACAGTTATAATGTGCCATCCAGCAAGACGAAGGGCCGTTGAGTGCTCTAGATCTTTTGAATGGTTCCGAGTAATTTTCTCCAGCCACCAATCCGAGCGTGTTTTGGGCTTTACGAAATACCGACAACCTTTATGACCGTGCCAGAAACACCCGTGAACAAAATCACGGTCCGGTATTTAGGCAGAACAAGATCTGGCTTTCCCGGCAATCGCTTGTCGTGAAGTTTATAACGAAATCCTTTCGAAAACAAGAACTTACGTACAATCAGTTCCGGCTTCGTATCTTTCGCTTTGATACGACTCATGTTGAAACTTCGAGTGAATCGATCGTGCACATCAACCATTAACACTAGTTTACACCAGCCGCCGTTGCGTCCCGCAATGTATCACAAGTGACGGAGGCTAGCCTTCCTCAATACATGAGAGGAGCTGAGGAGAGGGAACCTAAGAGCCTGCGCGACCACCCCGTCTGTCGAAGCGGCATCCACCCCTCCTCAAACCAGGAGGGGAGCTAAGAGAGAACGACGCTGTTTTTGACCGGATTTGGTAAATCGCGGAAGGCGTGGCATTGTTTGCGGTGAGGGATTTGGGTTATGAAAACCGTGTTGTTGTGCATTCTGTGTTTGGTCGTCGGGGCGATTGGCGGGGCGGCGATAGGGGCGTACGCGATGAAGAGCGTTCACGAGAAGTGGGTGGCGTTCTATCTTGCGAGTGGCCTGGCC
>JANNST010000031.1:0-51613 GCA_031402865.1 Chloracidobacterium sp.
TCCTCATAACTCGGCGGCAGCAACATCGGCTGGTCTTGCACGTACCTCTTAAAAACGACTCTTTTCTCCTTCATTCATCCATTTTAAAGCCAATCCCTCATTTTGCGCCAAAAAAAGAGGCCGCCTTTTCAGACAGCCTCTTTCCTGTTAGTTACGTTCTCTGTTCGCCTCTCTCATATCAAGGCTCGTATCTTGCAAGCAGCCTGTTATGTCCAGTCCAGTATCCGCTTGCGACGACTATTTTTCCGTCGGGAGCCAGGGCCAGGGCAGAGGGCTCGGCGTTGATGTGCAGCCCTGACAAGAAAAATTGAGTGTACACTTTTCCCTGGTTTCCGAATTCAGTGTCGTATTCACCGTCCGGCGTGAACCGAACTACCGCAAAATCAGTATACGAATTCCATCTTCGGGGGCCGGCCGTTACGATCCTTCCCGCGGGGTCGATACGGATGGCCTTTATCATGTCGTTGTCGTAGCTTAACGCCTTCCTGACTTTACCGTCGTCGTGAAAGGACGTGTCCAATGTTCCGTCAGTCTTGTAGCGGGCAAGGGCAAAGTCCCATTTAGTGGTGGAAGAGCTATATGCTGAACCGCCCACGACCAACCTTGTTGTTATCGCCGGATATCCGCCGACACTTACGATCAATCTCTGAAAGGCAACGCTCTCAGCGGCGTCGCTATTCCCATAAAAATCCGTTTTGACGACACCGTTTCCGCTAAAGCTGGTATCGAACGAGCCATTCTCGTTGAGCATTGCAACATGAAAGTCCGAGTCATCCTTCAGCGACAGAGCGATCTTTTTGTTGGTTGGGTGGACAGCCATTGAAGTAGGAACATCATTCGAATCATATGCAATATCCAGCTTCTTTTTCCCGGCGGTGCCAAAGGCTGCGTCGAACGAGCCGTTAGCGTTAATGCGGGCGAGAGCTATATCGCTCCGATTCACGTTGGGTTCATATGGAAACAGAACGGTGCCCGCGACGAGTATCTTGTCCGTAACCGGCACTATCGCTACACACGTTAATCGAGAAGATTCGTAATTTGGCCCAGGGAAAGTAAAGGTTAGCTTTCCGTCCCCGGAAAATGTTGTGTCGAAGGTGCCGTTAGCGTTAAAACGAACAATGAAGGAATCGGAGTTACGACTGCCGGCGGCCACCAATTTGCCGTCGCTTTGCAGCACTCCGCCATAAAAACTTCCACTCGCCGTGTCACCGAGCACCCATCCCTCGGTACCGAATTCGTAATCGAGTGATCCGTCCGAATTGTAACGTGCGACGGCCGGAACTTGCGAAGTAACGCTCTGATCCGTATAGTATCGGCTCCCGACAACAATGATCTTGCCGTCAGGTTGAACAATAGTCGTGCGAATCTGTCCCATCGTTGTATCCTGAAGCTGGCCCATAATGCCGAAAGTCGTATCAAGATCGCCTGGCGCGGCCGAGACCTGAACAATCGACAAAACTAGAATAGCGATGATGCCTGTAAAAGCCATCGGGGATAATAATTGCTTTCTCATTTATATATTTCCTCCCTTACGGTTTAGGACCGAAAACCACTTACATCCTTGATCGAAATTTTAATAACTGAAGGATGGACGCAAGCCTCAAAAACTTTTGCCTACGCTCCGAAGCATTTCCTCGGCAAAATGCGAATCTAGCAAGCGGGTACGGCGTTGTTCGAAGCATTCGAAAAGCGAAATGCTGCAAACCATGACCATTCCTTTTCGGTTGTGGACGCGATGCACCGCACCGCTCTTCGCCAGATATTCGACGTCCTGAATATCGGTCTTGAATACCTCTGCCGCCGATTCAAAGGTCAGAAGATCGACCACCTTGTCGCACAACGGGCATAACGCAGTGCCCGATCGCCTGATACAGATCTTTCCCAAATCCGAACTGGCCCTTGCTTTTTCCGTTTTCATGCTGCTCCCGTTTAGTTCCGCTGATAATGCCTTCGCAACGTTTATGACTGCGACATTCGGTAAAAGTAAAAACTGTATTTGCTGGTCTGCGGGCTTAGCTTGCCGAGAATGCTTTGGTCGTATTCGGACTGCTTCTTTACGCCCGCGAGCAGAGTGTCTATGTCGTAATCCCGCTCGCCGATCATTTGCCCGTCGAGATTGCCGTCGTAGCTGAACAGCTTTTTGCCGACTCGTTTATGCACTATGAAATGATGTTGGTTCTGCTGAACAACGCAGATGTCGCCAGGCCCGATCTCGTCCGAGTGAAAATATCCGGGCCGTTTTTCCAGCATGCCCTTAGGCGCATCGATGCCTGTACTGAGCCTCCACTGAGCGGGAATGCCGATCGCCCGCAGGCAGTAGGCCGCGAATATTCCGCACCACGAAGTACCTTCCGCGGCGACCGACGTGCCGCCCGGAATGCCGTTCTTCCGAAGCCACTTTCCCTGCCGCAACGCGTCGAGGTTCGTGCCTTTTCCCGTGTTATGCGTCCAATTCACGGGTCTCTCAAGCAATGTCCGGTCGTACATATCCTTCAGAAATGAGCAGCGGTCTTCCGGCTTCATGCCGCCGAAGGTCAGGGCGACGCTGCGTGCGTACATTATTAATGCGTCTTTTGATGGCATAAAAAATCTCCTGTAAATATGATTGCTCCCGGCGACAGTCGCTAGGCCGAATGACGGCAAACGATCAATCCGCCGCTTTCGTTTTCCGAATAATTGATCTCATCCGCTTCGGTCAGCCGGACCCCGCTTACACGAGTTTCCAGTTGCGCGGCGGGTTTGCTTGGGGCGTCCGCCGCGCACTGTTCGCACCGAACGAATCTCGCTGCCTTCCGTGAGCGAATCGTCGTGCGTTGAAATGTTTCGATCGTAATGACCGTTTTCTTCATAAGACGTTTATCGATACGGGCAGAAACGCGACTGTTAAGGAGCGTGCATCGGCTCCGAGATCAGCACGCTCGTTCACACTCGCGTTTCCGCCCGTGAGGCTCACCGTTACGGATTCTGCAGCGTGCCGCGTTCGCTTTCTGATTTCTCCGATTCGACCTTGATCCGGTGCTCCTCAGCGAACTTGTCCTTGCGGATTCCGGTTACCTGCCACGATACTTCGACACGCGGTTTATCGGTCTTGATCTTGAAGCGGTTACCGCTGATCTTTTCCATCACCATCGCCTGTGCAAACTGGCCGATGACAGTCAACTGATAACGGTAATCACGGTTGAGAGCGTCGAAATAAGACGGCAGTTCGACGACTGCTTCGCCCGTAGGTCCGGTCGTAATATTGCCGTTGTAGACGTTCATCATGTCAGGCGATTCAACGAACGAGTGCGACAAGTATTTGTTTTTGGGATCGAGTGGGTGGTCAATCCGGAACGAGCCTCCGCCTTTTATCAGCATTCCGCTGACGCGAACATTGCCCAGAAAGTCACCGGCAAGAGACGCTCCGAACTGCGAAATACCGCGAATGGCGGCATCATTCGGGTTCATGCTGGGTGAGATACCATTGACGCCGACCAGGCCGATGCCGTTGACGCCGATCCCTCCCGCACTGCTGCCGTAAACGCCGCGGCCCGTACCGCTTGTATGGCCCGCAAGCGATGAATTAGGGCTGTCGATAAAACCCGAAACGAGAAACTTGAAAAACGGGTTCGGAGCTACCCCGACGCCGATAATGCCATTGGCGTCCTCACTCATCGTCGAATTGCCGATCTCGTTAGTGTCAACCCACTTTGCAATGTTTCCCACTGTTCCGCTGCCGGTGACCTTGTCCGGCCTTGCAGCGGCCGATTCCGCATTCCACGTATAACCGACGCCCGCCGCCGTCAGCAGCGTCACCACAACCACACAATAGATCAATCTGTTTCGCATAATTTTTTCTCCTTAGTTTTGAGTTCTTATTCTGAGTTCCGCACTTAGGCGGCTCTTTCTCTCCAAAGAGTCGAATAAGTCGGGACTCCAACGGGTGCTTACTCCTCTTTTTTTTGAGCTGGCTACCTTTCTGCCTACCGACGCCTATTGCGGCAGCGTCGCGGGCGGATCGGGCTGCGGGTCAAAGCCTTTGATCACTGCCGGAAGATTCAAGAGCGTGCGTCCGCCTTCGCGCAAAACCAGCGTGGACAAGACTCTCGCTCGACCGGAGTCGGACGGGCAATTTTCTACGCAGCGGGCAATCACCGACGGACTGATCCAATCTCCTCCCCGCGAGGCCGGAAAATCGAAAGTCGCAGCCTCGCCGCCGTCGAGTTCGACTTCGCGCGACACGCGACGCGCAAAACGCAGGCGGACCGATCCGTCACCTGCCGCCTCATAAACGTCAAAGACGATCCGCATGCGGATGCAGGGTTGGATTTCAGGGTTGGGAGAGTTGCATTGACCACCTGCTTCAGCGTTGGAAACGCACGCATTTTGCACCGCAACGCGGACGGTTTGGCCGCCACTGACAAAGTGCATTCCGTAGAGCGAAAATTGGGTGCGCGTCGTCTCGGCTTGCCCGAAGATGATGACGGTTGAAAAAGCGAGAACTATTGTACCGAGCACAAACGACGTTAAGAAATTCTTTTTGATGTTCATTATTCTTTACTCCTTATCAATCTACTCATTGCCGGAAAATTCTTGTTCGCATCCGTTCTCTGGTATAATCGCTGCGTTTCTCCAACTGTTTTTGAACGTTTCGATCGATGAATTATCGGCACACAACGAGTCTCCCGCACGATGCTGGGGAAAGTCCTAAAGTTTTCGGGAATTGTTTCCGAATTATTTCCGAATGAGGTATTACGGGTGCAAAACGGGCGAATTTACAGTTTTGACCGCTTCCAACTCGATGTCGATAATCGACAACTTCTGCGTGACGAAAAACCTGTTTCGCTCTCTGCCAAGGCATTCGACCTGCTCCAGACGCTTCTCGAAAATCAAGGTCGGCTTGTTGGGAAAGACGAGCTGTTTAGTTCCGTCTGGCGCGACCAGATAGTCGAAGAATCAAACCTGACCGTCCACATCTCACAGATCCGCAAGGCCTTAGGCGAAAATAAGTCCAATCCGCGATATATCGAGACCGTTCCCGGCTACGGGTACCGCTTTGTCGGCGAAGTGCGGGAAGCGGAAGACGACGAGATTGTCATTGAAACTCATACGATCTCGAAAATGACCGTTGAGCAGGAAGAAGATGTCATCCCCGAAAGACTCAGGCTACCGGCAAAGAGCACCTCAAATTTGAAATGGCTGGGCATCGCGGCATTTGCGATCATCGCCATTGCTTCAGGCGTATGGTTTTGGAGCAAAGGCACGCAGACGGCAGGAAATGGGACGACAAATTCGCGTGTGGTCAATTCGATAGCTGTTCTGCCGTTTCAATTTTTGAACAGTGAGACTCAAAATGACGGGCTGGAACTGGGTTTGACCGAATCTTTGATAAACCGTTTGAGCGGTTTGAACAATATCTCGATCAGGCCGATTGGGGCAGTCAAAAAATACGCCCGGGAAAAACGCGATCTAACCGGCATCGGCGAAGAGCTAAAGGTCGACTCGATCCTTGAAGGCAACATTCAGAAGGAAGGAAACCGTATTCGACTGACCGTTCGCCTCCTGAACGCAAAGAACGGAACGACGATCTGGAATGAGCAAATTGACGAAGATTTTGCCGATATTTTCGCCATTCAGGACAAGATCTCGAATCGGGTTGCCAGTTCCCTGCAGATCGCACTGAGCGATAAGGAGAAGAAGCAGCTTGCCAAGGCCCACACCCAAAATATCGAAGCCTACAAAAAATACCTGATCGCACGGCATAACTGGAATAAACGCACGCCCGAGGGCCTTGCCGAGAGTATCAGGTTCTTCAACGAGGCGATCGATCTCGACCCGACCTTTGCTCTTGCCTTCGCGAGCCTCGCCGATTCCTATCTTTTAATCGGTTTGTATGGCATCGAGGCAACCACGGACGCGTTTCCAAAGGCCCGTGCGGCGGCGGAAAAAGCTTTGGATATCGACCAGGACCTGGCCGAGGCATATGTTTCGCTGGCAATGGTCGAAAACCTTTTTCAATACGATTGGAAAAAAGCGGAGGAACATTTTAGCCGGGCGATCGAATTGAGGCCGAGCTATTCAACCGGCCATCATTGGTTCGGGCTTTTCCTGGCAATGCAGGGACGGACCGACGGGGCACTAAGGCATCTGTCGCAGGCGATGGAATTAGACCCGCTTTCGTCCAGCATAAACACCGATCTCGCATTTGCATATTATCTTGCGAATCAGACTGACAAAGCGATCGAGCAGTTGAACAAGATACTGAAAATGGACCCTGAATTTGCGGGCGCCCACAATCTGCTGGGAATGAATTACGTCGCGGAAAAACGATTTGATCCGGCAGTGGCCGAGTTTGAAAAAGCCAGCCAGCTTTCCGATGGTACTTTCGGCTCGACTGAGATTATCTGGGCCAACGGTTTCGCCGGTAGTAAGGATAAGGCCAAGCAACTTTTGGCATCATTTCCAAAAGACAAAAAGATCTCTCCTTTTGAACTGGCGATAATTTTTACCTCGCTTGGAGAAAAGGAAAAGGCGATCGAACACCTTTATCAGGCATACGAAAATCGCGATCCACAGATCGTTCCTATCAAGGTCTATCCACCGTTCGAATCACTTGGACAAGAACCTAAATTCATAGAATTGCTAGAGAAAATGAATCTTTGACGGTATGTCTGAACTCCGATTTTTCACTAGGAACCGTGCAAATTAGTGGTTCGGTTTGAAGCTTTAGAGACCTTTGCGTCTTCCCTTCGTGTTCTTTGTGTTGGAAAAAAACCCTAAACACAGAGAACACGAAGCACATGCCACAAAGTTCACAAAGAAAAAGCCGAAAAATATTTCAAACTGATGCTCGACCGAAAATACCAGACGTTTTCACGTCCGGCTACCTTCTCTATTGGACATAATACGACAGCGCCGGAGTATCGCCGTTCTGGCCGTACTGGATAACAGTGAACGCTTTGTCGTCACTGCTGCTCAGCCTGTACCAGGTGCCGTTGGACGGCCTGAATACAGAGATATCGGCTTTGCCGTCGCCGTCGAAATCTGCCGGAGCGGGGATATCGCCCGCTACCCCAAACGTAGTCACTCTGAACGAGCTGCCGCCGAGGACGTACCAATTCCCGTTCGATGGACGCCATACCGCCAGATCGGCCCGCCCGTCGCCGTCAAAATCGCCCGAAACTGCTTTGTCGCCCGGAGCACCGAATTGTTGAACGACGTAACCAGCCACGCCGCTGTTCAACCGGTACCAGGTGCCGTTTGACGGCCGGAACACGGCAATGTCGGCACGTCGATCTCCATCGTAATCGGCGGCCATCGGCACATCTCCGCTGACGCCGAAACCAACGACCGAGAAGCCGCCTGCACCCGTCATCAGCCGGTACCACTGGCCTGTCGACGGCCGGAAAACAGCGAGATCGGCCAGGTTATCACCATCAAAATCGGCAGGGGCTGGAATATCGCCCGGAACGCCGAAATTCACAACCTCGTATGTACTTGTCGAGCTTCGAATACGGAACCACGTCCCAGAACGATAAACCGCCGTGTCCGTTTTGGCGTCGCCGTCATAATCGGCCGATACAACTTGGTCGCCCGCCTGCCCGAATTGCTGAACATTAAATCCACCACCGCTCAAACTCATATACCACGTTCCGTTGGACGGCCTGAACACGACAAGATCGGCCTTTCGGTCGCCATCAAAATCGAATCGCGGGCGGATGTTCGGATTTGGAGTCGGTGTGGGTGTTGGAGTCGGAGTTGGTGTTGGAGTTGGCACTGGCGTCGGTGTAGGAACAGGTGTTGGCGTTGGTGTTGGATTGGGCGTCGGCGTCGGATTCGGTGTCGGTGTCGGTGTCGGATTAGGTGTAGGTGTAGGCGTAGGTGTCGGCGTTGGTGAACCGCCGGTCAAACAGCTACCATTTTGCGCAATATATGAGCCGATCTCGTTTCGTGAATAAGGGCAAAATGAAAGGACCGCCGCACCGCTGAGAAACGAATTCATGATCGTATTAGCACAGCCTTGTGCGGCTTCGGCGTGCTCGGCACCCAGATTGTGTCCGATCTCGTGTGCGGGTATCAGATATTTTCCCGGCGTCCAGCTTACGTATCCGCTTACGCCGTAAGCGTACTGGGGTGACGAACAAATGGCACCCACGAATGCAATACCGGCGGACAAAATATTCGATTTGCCCGAAAACAAATGCGCCGTGTCGCGCGGGTAGCTGGAAATAGGAAAGTTCGTGTCCCAATGATCGAGAAAATTCAAAAGAATGTCACCCGAACTTGCACCGGCAAACGGATCGGCTGCCGTCCAAGTGTGCTGAAATGTGATCGTGATCTCAAGATCGAGCTGGCTGGCGTACGTTCCCTCAACCATGTTCAGGATGCTTGCGATGTTGCTGTTTGCCTGTGTCGCGCCGCCGAGGATCGTAACGTATTGCAAATCGGCCTCAGTCGCTACTTCCAAATTCCGCGACGCTAACATTGCCTGGGCAGTGTCTTGATTCAGCATCGATTCACCCGTCGCGATCCTGGCAGGCATGTCGGCCGCACAAAAGAATGTGTTCGTGTTCAGGGAATCCGCCTCGCGATATATAACGGATTGATTCTCCGCAGCGGCCTCGGAATAGCGCCGTGCGGGCTCAACGAAGAAACGTTCGCCGCCGACATCAAAAAAACCTTCCATGTTCGAGGCGCCAATGGTCAGCCGAACCTCGGAACGGTCCTCGCCCGTTACGGTGCCTTTATAAGTGTTTACCGTAGGCCGTTCGAGTTCGTGCGTACCGAACGACGTAGTATTTTCTGCACGATAATTCGAGGCGAACATATCGTTTGGCCTGAGTATCAGTTCATGATTGCGGCCGGCCGCGTGGAGCTTGACAGTACTAACACCGTCAGTTTCACCGGTTCTATCAAGCCGAACCAGATCGAACTTGGTGAACGACCGCGAAAGGTCGGATCGGACCTTTGTGCTTTGCGCTAGAACGGTAATTGAGGAGAGTGCGAGAATGCACACAACCAACAACCCTAAAAAACAGGTGTATCGTCTATTCATTCGTAAATCCTTTAAGAAAAGCTAAGATGTAACTAATGAAACGAGACCGTGGACAAATCTCTCGCTATAGTTAAAAAATGTTTAACCTCGCTGGGTTTCCAATTTTGGAGGGTAGATGTCCAGTGGGATGGACATTCGTGTAGGGCATGGAGTACATGATAGCAAATTGGACGGGCATTGTCTGGAAAAAATTACCTCAATTTGTCCGGTGGAAGATAATTCGCGTCACACAGCCGAAATTTACCGTGTCGGCGGCGGCGGTAATTACCAATGACCAGGGCGAAGTTCTGCTGCTCAATCATGTAATCAGGCCAAAATCCGGATGGGGACTGCCGGGCGGCTTTATCGAGCACGGCGAGCAGCCCGACGAGGGTATCCGGCGAGAGATCCGAGAGGAAACAGGCATTGAAATGAATAGTTTGCGGATGTTTCGTGTTCGTACGCTCGGCACCCATGTCGAGATGCTTTTTACGGCAAAAGCCGACGGAACGCCGGAAGTCAAAAGCCGCGAGATAAAGGAACTTGGCTGGTTCGGTCTTCCCGCATTACCGGAAAAGCTGAACGGGGCACAGAAAACTTTGATCAGGCAAGTTTTGGACGGAGACGTTTGAAAAAAAATCGCCGCCTGTTTAAGATATTTTATTCGCCGGCTTATTTCTTGGGCCAAGGAGACAATGATGATCGATCTAATTCCAACTTCGGAATCGGTAATGAATATCCTGCAGACGACGGGTGCCTATCGCAAGGGCCATTTCGTTTACCCAAACGGAAAGCATGCCTCGCATTATTTTCAGATGCCCCTGGCCTTCAGGTTTTATGATAACGCGCGGATTCTTTCGGTCGGCTTGAGCCGGATGTTCAGAATGGAGAAGGCAATCGCTTCGCTTCTGCCAAAGGTTTCCGTCATCAGCCCAAGCCCGGGCGGCATTATGGTCGCATTCGGCGTCCGCGAGGCGTTGAGCGCCGAGCAAATCTATTGGGCTGAAATGGAAGAAGGCAAACGGCAGTTCCGCCAATACATGAGCGATGCAAACGTGCATCCGGCGATAGTTGTCGATGACATTCTGCGTTCGGGCAAAGCGATGCAGGAAACATTCGATTTGTGCAAAGAGATAGGGGCCGAAGTGGTCGGCTGTGGTGTGATCGCAAAATTCGATGATGCTCCCAACGAATTCAACGGAGTTCCGGTAAAAAGCCTGATGAGCTTTGACGTCAATTTTTACGAAACCGAGGAAGAGTGGAGCACGTCCAGAAGCGCTTCGGAAAAAGCCGAAGAGGAAAAGGTCAGGTTTTAACATATTTTTCAACGCAGAGACGCGGAGGAAAACAATTGAAAATGGAGAATTGAAAATGGAAAAGGAAGACGAGAGATTCGATATTTTCCGTTCCTCCCCCTCTGCGTCTCCGCGTCTCGGCGGTAAAAGGTTCCGCCTCAATCAAACTCCCGTAGCTCGTGCTGCAGTTCGCGGCGTTCAACGTATAAGCGTAGGAAGGCCTCGCGCCTCGTCAAAAATAGCCAAACCGCCTTTGTCCAGCCGCGAAGCTCCTCGGTTTCTTCGAGAGTGTGCAGGGCAATATAGCCGCAGACCACCATTAAGGGCAGCGAGAGAACGGCGCTTTTCCATCCAAGAAAATAGTAAACGACACCCGCCGCAATAAGCCATGTCAGCGGCATGAACAGCATTCCCGCCAATACTTTAACGGTCGATGCTACGTCGTCGGCGTCATGTCGTGAATACCGGTCGGCGAATACTCCGGATAGCTTATAGGCTGGATAATGGATGACCGCACCGGCCAACGCGAGCGGTGAAAGCACCACCAGCGGCCAGGTTTGAATCAAAGCTTGCTTAAAGACCGAACCGCGCGAAAATTGGGCGAGCGAAAGGTGTTCTGGCTCGATGCCGTGATCGTCGAGCTTTTTGTCGTATTCGATGAGCTTTTCCCGAAGCACACTATCTTCAATGTCAGCGACATGATCTGACGTTGCGGAGACGAATTTCTGTAAAAATTCGCGTTTCTCTCCAAGATTCCCGTTCATCTCGGCGGACGCAAATATCTCTTCAGCGATGTTCGCTGTATGAAGATCCGATTCGGTCTCGGCGTTCAATGTCACCTCGCGAAGGGCGTTTTCGATCCTTGCGGTCAGCGTTTTGACGGCTTCGCGGTTAGGCTGGCCTTCGGCGTCGAGTTCGACCGGTTCGACCGTGAACGGCTCGCCGAAATGAAGCAACGCTTCGCTGCGAAATGTTGTTTTGTTCGTGTAATAAAGACCGACCGGCACGATGCGAAGATCCAGGGGCTCGCTTGCGTCTGTCACGGAAACCGCTCCGAGAGCGATACGGGCAGCTCCGGTTTTAGCGGGCAGCATCTTTGGCGAGTTGTGCGAAATACCTTCGGGAAACAGTGCGATCGAGCCGCCTTTTTGCAGCAATTCGCGGCAAAGCTCGAAGGTTTTTTGATTCTGGGAAACATCCTCACCCGCGTCGATCTTTCGGTAAAGCGGCAATGCTTCGACCGTCTTTAATAGAAATGAAATTACCGGCATTCGAAACAGCGTGGATTTTGCGAGAAAAGAAATTTTTCGCGGTAGAGCAACGAAAACCAACGCCGGATCGATAAGGCCGTTCGGGTGATTCATTACAAAAATCACGCCAGTGCCTTTTGGAACAATATCGGCGTTGACGGTTTCGATTCGACGGAAAAAGAGACGGAGAGCTATGCCGAACGCTCCGAGGACAAGGCGAAATGTAAGAGTACCTCGGCGGTTCAGGATCAGGTCTGTGAGTGTGAGTTGTTTGAACGCAACCGCCATTTACTTTCAAAACTATAACAGGATGTACAGAATGGACAGGATTTTTTTCAAAGACCGTTGCAACTAACCGGTCCTTTCAACCCATCCTGAAAATCCTGTCTATCATATTAGTTTTCCACTCGCGAAAGGCTAGATTGCGTGTCGATTCGTTAGAGCTTTGTCCATCGTCACTTCATCTACATACTCGAGATCGGAGCCGACGGGCATGCCCATTGCGATGCGTGTGACCATAACGCCGAGGGGCTTTAGGAGGCGGGCGATGTAGTTGGCCGTTGCTTCGCCCTCAGTTGTCGGGTTGGTGGCGACGATGACCTCTTTGACCTCAACACCCTCATTGTTTTCCGGCATCAGACGCGGGAGCAGATTCGGCAGCATCAACTCGTCCGGGCCGATGCCGCGAATCGGCGAAAGCGAGCCGTGCAGGATGTGATATAGGCCTCGGAACGAGCGTGTTTTTTCGACGGCAACGAGATTATACGGCTCTTCGACAATACATATTATCGAACGGTCGCGTTTTGGGTTTGTGCAGTAATTACAGGGGTTTACGTCAGTGAGATTGTTGCAGATGCCGCAAAAGACGATCTTTTCCTTGACCTCAAGAAGCGATTCGACAAAATTATCCACCTCCGCCTTCGGTCGCCGCAGGATGTAGAACGCCAGACGCTGAGCCGATTTATGACCGACACCGGGCAACCGTTTGAATTCGTCTATGAGGCGGGCGACGGGTTCTGAGTAATCCAACATAATGAATTGTGAATTGTGAATGGTGAATGGTGAATTGAAGGCGAAGATCTCTCCTCTCATTCACCATTCACAGTTCACCATTTTTCTTACATCAAGCCCGGAGGCAGCATTCCGCCCAGTTTGCCTTTGAGCGATTCTTCGACTTTGCGGTGAGCTTCGTTCAATGCCGCGACGGTCAGGTCCTGGATCATCTCGACATCGCCGTCTTTTACGAGGTCTGGCGAGATTGTTACCGAGACGACCTCAAAATCGCCGCGCATTTTAACGTTTACTGCACCGCCGCCGGCTGAGGCGTCGACGACCGTTTCCTTCATCTGTTTGCCCATCTCTTCCTGCATTTGCTGGGCCTGTTTCATCATCGACTGCATGTCGAATCCACCGGGAAATTTCATAGCTTTATGTCCTCTCGATATTTCGTCTGACAATAAACAATCGTAGCTTTACGCCAATTCAATTGCAAACAGGAAGGCTTGAGAGTCGGTTTGAGATGCTGAGTTTGTGCAACAAGACTTCCTCTCCGTGATCTTCGTGAAAATCTTTGTGTTCTCTGTCTTGAAACTCTTTCTTAACACGGAGGACGCAAACGGACACAAAGATCACAAAGTTTGGAAACTGATCGGAGGCTGCAGCCAAACCGACTGTGGTTTTCCACACCCCGGCGGCGGGTCCGGCATCGTTACTGCTGGCACTGATCTCGGATATTCTCGATCTCGTCCTGGAGGAGGATCTAAATAAAATGACTGAAGAAAAACATTTCAACTTTTACAACACCGGAACGGCATTGGCCATCGGCCTTATCATTTCGTCTTTCATACTTGGCTGGGCGTATAAAGATTCGAAAAAAGGCGATGAGGCGATAACCGTGACGGGTTCGGCTCGGAAACGGATTAAGTCCGACCTTGTCGTCTGGAACGCAGGCGTTTCGACTCAGTCGGCGCAATTGTCCGAAGCCTACAAACAGCTTTCGGATTACACCCCGCGCATAAAGAAATACCTGATCGACAAAGGCATCCCCGAACAGCAGATCACCGTGTCTTCGATCTCGACAACCCAGCTTAAGGCCACGGACGACGCTGGCCGTGAAACGTCCGAGGTCACGGGTTATTCGTTGAAACAGCAGGTCAGCGTAACGTCGAGCGATGTCGATAAGATCGCGCAAATATCACGCGAAGCGACCGAGTTGATCAACCAGGGAATCCTGCTCGAATCGAGTGCACCGCAGTTTTTTTATACAAAGCTCGGCGATCTGAAGATCGAGATGCTCGGCGAAGCCGCCCGCGACGCGAAGACAAGGGCCGACAAGATCGCCGACAGCACCTCGAGCAGTATCGGATCGATTAGATCGGCACGAATGGGCGTGATGCAGATAACCGCGCCGGAATCGACGGAGGTGTCCGACTACGGCGTCAACGACACGTCGTCGATAGAAAAAGACGTGACGGCGGTCGTGAATATTAGCTTTGCAGTCGATTGACTTGGAAAACTCTGATTCTTTCTCCCAAAAACTGGAGTAGAATATCGGCAATATGACGAGACCAGCAAACTTGCCGATCATTCTACTCCTTTTCTCCGTGCTAGTTACGGCGCAAGAGCCGCAGCGCGCGGCGGACTGCGGTTAACACTCCTGCATCCAAAAGGCGATTGACAACGAATTAATGAGTAATGAGTAGTATCTGTAGGCCAATATCACATCGTCTTTTCGTTCAGGAAAAATCTTTCCTGCGTTCTTTTCTTTCTCTTCTTATACCGGCTGGCCTTTGGTCGATTAACGTTTTAATTGTGTTTTTCGGCCTTCCGTTCCTGATATACGGCTGGCTAAAACGATAAGTCCGCCCTGTCTGCCTCACTTCCAACTGACGGCATAGCGTGCTATAAATGAAACGATGGCACGCTACGTTTTAAAACGCGATCAAGGCTCGCTCCCCGAACGGCTCACTCGTTACAAGAGCGAGTTGAACGAGGAGCAGTTTGCCGTCGTCACTGCCCAGCCAAAGGCGACCTTGGTCGTCGCCGGTGCTGGTACGGGCAAAACGCGGGCGATCACCTATCGGGTTGCATACCTTATCGAACAGGGCGTTTCGCCGCAGCGGATACTGCTAGCGACATTTACAAACCGGGCTTCGCGTGAAATGCTTCGGCGGGTTGAGTCGCTCACAGGCAATCAGAACGTGCATAGAATTTGGGGCGGGACGTTTCATCGCATCGCAAACATGATGCTGCGGCGGCATGCGGTGAGCATCGGCTTTGACAGCAATTTCTCGATTCTCGACAGTGAAGACGCCCGCGATTTAATAAACATCTGCATCGAAGACGCTGTCATCGACACGAAGGCAAAACGCTTTCCGAAAGCTGAGGTCGTCCAGAACATCATAAGCTTTGCCAACAATACCGATCTTCCGATCGACAAGGTCATCGCAGGAAAATACCCTTATTTTGAGATGCTGACGCATCAGATAACGCGTGTCGATTCCATTTATCAGGACCGCAAACGCGAGCGGAATGTGATGGATTACGATGATCTGCTGCTGAACGTCAAGCGTCTGCTGCTCGAAAAGCCAACGGTTGCCGAGTTATATTCCGAGCAGTTTCAGCATATTCTGGTCGACGAATATCAGGACACAAATTATTTGCAGGCAGAGATAATCGATCTTCTCGCGGTAAAGCATCGGAATGTAATGGTGGTCGGTGACGACGCACAAAGCATCTTCGCCTGGCGCGGTGCAGAGTTCACAAACATCTACGAGTTCCCGAAACGGTATCCCGAAGCAGAGCTTTTTAAACTGGAAACAAACTATCGCTCAACGCCGGAAATTTTGGGTTTAGCCAATGTTTCGATTGCCAACAACAAGCGGCAGTTTCCGAAGATACTGCAGGCCGTCAAACGCTCTAAGGATTTCAAACCGGCGTTAGTTCCCTGTTCGGATGTGGAGCAGCAATCGGTTTTTGTCGCCTCGCGCATTCTCGAACTTCGCGACGAAGGCACGAACCTCGAAGACATCGCGGTGATATACCGCTCGCATTATCATTCGATCGAACTGCAGCTTGAACTGTCGCGTCGCAACATCCCGTACCGTGTGCAGTCAGGCGTGCGCTTCTTTGAACAAGCTCATATTAAAGATGTCATCTCGTATTTGCGGATAATCGTCAACCCGCGCGACGAGCTTGCTTGGAAGCGGATATTGAAGATGATTCCCGGCGTCGGCAACAGGACGGCGAACAGAATATTTGAAGAGATAACCAAAAGCTCCCCTCCTTACGAAGGAGGGGTGGCACCCGCTTCGGGTGACGGGGTGGTTCATTTTGAGGTTACAAAGGTGGGCAATGAGGTTGCGTCAAGAGAGAACCACCCCCCGGCTGAAGCAGCCGGACCCCTCCTTCGTAAGGAGGGGAGCCCGGAGTCGAATATTCTCACTCGCCTTTCGGACACAATGCCATCGGGACGCTTGCGCTCGAGCCAGCCGTGGCAAAAATTCGTCAAACTCGTAGAACTGCTCGTCAACGACGAAAATCGCGGTCAGTCATCAAAGCAGATCGCCTTGATCTTAGAAAATGGCTACGAGCAGTATCTTCAGGAAAATTACGAAAACGCCGACGCTCGAATGGAAGACCTTCGCGGCCTTGCGCAATTCGCAAACCGCTACACTTCGACCGAAGATTTTCTGTCGGAACTCGCCTTGCTTTCTACCGAGCGATTCAAAGAGCCTCAGGCAATCGTCGGCGAAGAGGTCATCGAGGGAGCCGAAGAGGACGAATTGCTGACGCTAACAAGCGTCCACCAGGCGAAAGGTCTGGAATGGAAGGCCGTGTTCCTCATCTGGGCCGCCGAGGGCAAATTTCCGTCGCCCCGCTCATTGAAAGAGATCGACAGCGAAGAAGAAGAACGCCGCCTCTGGTACGTCGCCCTGACCCGCGCCAAGGACGAGTTGTACATCACTTACCCGCTGATGCTGACCGATTACAACCGCCAGACCGTCCTGCAAAAGCCTTCGCGTTTTGTGATGGAATGTCCGCCGGCATTGTTCGAGGTATGGACGCTTGAGGAAGAAGCTTTAAAATTCGATGCTCCGCTGATCGCCGAAGCACCGAAGGATTTTATCAACTGAGTGAGAAGATTTTCACCACATAGACGCAGAGTCGCGGAGATAGGAATTTTTAGCCGCAGATGGACGCGGATAAACGCGGATCAAACCCCGATCGAACAATCTTTCTTCTTTAATCGGCTTCCGTCTGCGTCCATCCGCAGCTAATTTTTCTTCCTCTGCGTCTCGGCGGTGAATTTTCTTGCGACAAAGCAACCAAAATAAAAAGCCATTCTTGAAAGCTATGGTGTGGTCGGCGGAAATTGAATGTGGACTAATCGAAGTTCAAGCGCATTTAATTAAAGTCAAAGCCGCAGGCAAACGCGGCTTTTTTTTGGGCATTGTCGCCCGTTTTTCGTGGTAGAATTCGAGGCAGTCGAATCTATGAAAACCTGCCCGAAATGCGGAACCGGCTACAGCGATGATTTGAGCTTCTGTCTCGAAGACGGCACGATGCTGCCTGCAATTCCGAACACCGGCTCGGGATTTGAGTATCCCACGATTACCAACAGGAATGCCGGTTTCTCAAGCCCGAATACTTCGGCATCGCCCACAAACGCACTCACACCGCCGCCCAAGCAATACAAAATGTCCGTCTTCGATCCGGCCTCCCGAATGGGCTGTATGGTTACGTTCGGACAGGTTTCGGCCGTTCTGCTGCTTGTGATGGGCATCGGCGTGGCTGGGCTTTATGTTACTTTCCGCGGAAATTCAGAGCTGGCGAGAAGTGAGCCGACGGCATATAATACTTCGAGTAAAGCACCGGTAAATGTCACTACGAACACCGCCAATTCGAACGCGAGTGCTGGAAACTACAGTGGAAACAGCGTCATTCCGATGACAACTCCGTTCACAAACAAACAGATGCCGAAAACAATTTCGGGCGGCGTTCTTAACGGAAAAGCGGTCAGCCTTCCTAAACCGCCCTATCCGCCGGCGGCGCGAGCAGTTCGCGCTTCGGGGTCGGTAACTGTTCAGGTACTGGTCGATGAAAGCGGACGTATTACCTCAGCAACTGCCGTCAGCGGCCATCCGCTGCTTCGAAACGCTGCCGTACAGGCTGCACGCGAGGCAGTTTTCAATCCGACGCTGCTTGCGGGAAAGCCGGTCAAGGTTTCGGGCGTGATCACATATAACTTCGTACCCTGACGCGCATTCGCGGAAATTCCACTATCAATGATAAAATCCCAAAGTTGCAATTTCTGATATTCGCCGCCTTCACCCAATGCAAAAAATATGAAATATTGCCCGACCTGCAAAACGCGCTACGACGAGGAAATTTTACGATTTTGTATGAAGGACGGCACGCCGCTGATCGAAGAGGAAGAGCCGGCGTTTATACAGATGCCGAGCGAAAGCATCGACGAACCGGAAGACGACGATCCGGGCGAGGTGACGATCATCCGCAAAAACGTTCCGGTTCCGCCCCCACCGCCAAACGCGATCGACGAGATATCGTTTACACCCGATCCGACGCCGTCCGCACAGCGGATCGTGGTTCCGACAACTGAAGAACCGGGCCGGGCAAGAGCGCGGGTGATTCCGCCGTACCAGCCGCCGCCGCAATCGAACACGGCAAAGGTCGTTGTGCTGACGATCCTTGGGACGCTGGCCGTACTGGCAGTCGGCGCGATTGGTTTCCGGTTTCTGCAAAATGACACCGTGGACAATTCGAATATCAACACCAATTTCAACTCAAACATCGAGAACGTGAATACGAACCTGAACACGAATGTCGGGTTCGACACCAATTTCAATTTCAATATGAACGCGAATTTCAATACGAATTCGCTTTCGAACATCAACACGAACACGAACACCCGGACGCCGACTCCAACGCCGAGACCGAGCGCGACGCCGCCCCCGTCGCCGACGCCTGATAACGACGCGACGCCGACGCCAGCCCGCAGTCCCGCACCGACGCAAACGCCGATTGTCGTTCAGCCAAACCCGACTCCGACCACGCCGCGGATGAACCCTCGAATGAATCCGCAGCCGACAAACCGGCCGGCCAACGGCGGCGTGCTCAATGGCCGGGCCGTGAGCTTGCCAACTCCCGTCTATCCGCCGATCGCAAAACAGATGCGGGCATCGGGCGAGGTCCGTGTGCAGGTAGCTGTTGATGAGCAAGGCAATGTAATCTCAGCAAGAGCCGTCAGCGGGCAACCGCTACTCAGCCAGTCGGCGGAAACCGCGGCACGGCGTTCGAAGATACGTTCGAACGGGCAAAACGAATCAGGTGAATTGGTTTACAACTTCAGGAGTAATTAATCCAAGTTCGCTCAATAGAAGATTATCGGGTCTCCGAAGGAGAAAACATTAAAGCCTAGGGTGCAGTCAAAGGCGGAACCCTAGGTAAAATCGAAACAACCATCCGTCGCTGAAGGCGACTAACAAACCACTCTATTCCAGAACCAAGATTGCTTAGTTACCAGTCGGCAGAACATTTTGTTCGACGCTTTCAGCGTCGGAGAGATTTATTCTATCCTAGGGTTTCATTCGCTTTGCTCATTGCACCCTAGGCTTTAATGTTTGTCACCGTTGGCGACAGGAGATTACGTCCCGCCTAAGAAAACAACAATGCCAATTCAACCGCCCGGCGCGGATCGATAACACCCCAGCCTTGTCGATCAACCTCGTAATGCGGCAAACGTTCGGCAGTCGAGATCAGGATGCGCTTTATCTGCGGCGGGGTTAGGGATGACTTGGCTTCTAGCATTTGAGCGACGACCGAAGAGACGATAGGAGCAGAGAAAGATGTACCGTCAACGTATTTATAGTGTTTAGTAATGACGTTTTCGCGGCGGATCTTGAGCGTTATTATCTGGCGGATGCTGTGAACCGGCCGGTCAAGCGCGGCATCAAGTTCACCGTCTACGCCCGGATTATCGCGGATGATGGAGTGAAGATCGTGGTCCTCGGCGTGATCGAGAAACTGCAAAAGCTCAGCCTGCTGAGCGGTCGGCGTGTTCGGCAATATAGGTGCCGGAACCCAGATCGATGGTGCTATCACTTCCGGTTTCTGAAATCCGTCGAAGGTCGGACCGTATGACGAACGGTACATTCCGCGTTTTGCGCGATTCATCGAATTGTTATCGTCCAGCCCACCGACCGCAATGCACGACGGCGCGCTGGCGGGCGGGAAAACAGGATGATTCGGCAAATGTCCGGCGTTGCCGACAGCGCAGACGACAGTAATTCCCTCAGCGGCGCATTTTTCGACGGTCTGCGAAAGCGAGTCGTGAAGATAGCTTTGCTCGTCGTCGCCTCCCGCGGAAATGTTGACGATACGGATGCGAAACCGTTCGCGGTTGTCCAAAACCCATTCTAGCCCGTGCTGAATATTCTCCTCAGTGATCCGTCCGGTGCGGGCGAGCTTTACAAGAACAACGTCAGCATCCTGAGCGATTCCTCGATAGAATCCGTTCGAAAGCGATCCGTTCCCTGCGGCGACGACCGATGTCATCATGCCGTGCCAACTCGCTACATCGGGTTGAAACAGCGATCCCAGATCGCCGTCCGCGTCAAGCAAATTGCGGTAGCCGATGATACGGTTGGACGGAGATGTCAGATCGACATGCGGATAAAAGCCCGAATCGAGAAATGCGATGGTAACGCCGCGGCCGGTAAAGCGGTCGTCGGCATCGAGACGCAGCGGCGTCGAGAGTACGTGTGAGCCATCCTTTTGCATCGCCGCGTCGGCAACGATATGATCCTTTGCCCGTTCGAAAAGCCGCACGCAGCGTGCACAAACAGCCTGAAATTCCCACGTGTCGGGAGCATTCGCGAGAATAAGTTTTTGCAAGTCCTCATTAAGCACTAGGAGCGGCACAAACTCGTCGAGCGTTTCGCGAAAGCAAACCGGGCAAACCTTACCGCCGGCGGCAATGTCGGCTGTTGTCGAGTGCCGTTGAAACTGTAGGGAGTCGTGAATGGTCATTTAAGAGCTTTAAGTTTTCCATAAAGACCGGTTAAAATCAATTTGTAAGAGTCACGCCTTTAGGCGTAAAACTCCACGCACTTCACGCCTAAAGGCGTAACTCTTACGATAATTATGACCAGAAAAAAGATCGGGCTTGCACTTTCGGGCGGCGGAGCACGCGGGTTTGCGCACATCGGCGTGCTTAAGGCTCTGGCCGAGCATTCAATCCCAATCGACCTTGTCGCCGGCACATCAGCCGGTTCGTTTGTCGGGGGAGCGTTGGCAGCCGGCATGTCGGCTGACGAGATCATCAAGATCAGTCAAAAAATAACGTGGTTCGGCGTTGCCGGATTTTCCTATTCGCCGCGTGGACTACTTTCGAATGCGGCGTTAGGGGCGTTTATCGAGAAAAACTTCCCTGTTACCCGGTTTGAGGATCTAAAAATTCCTTTCGCGGCCGTCGCGTGCGATCTGGAAACGGGCGACGAGGTTGAATTGCGGGATTGCGGCGATCTAGCGTTTGCGATCCGCGCAAGCTGTGCGATACCCGGTGTTTTTGTGCCGTTGGAAGACGAACAAGGCCGAAGTCTGATAGACGGCGGAGCCGCGACACCGATGCCGACAAAGGCCGTCCGCAAACTGGGAGCCGAAATAGTCATCGCCGTCGATCTGCTGACATGCGGCTCATCGTTCTGGGGAAAGCCAAGTACGCTTGTCGGTACGTTTTTCCAGTCGGCAATGCTGATGATCCGCACTGCCTCAAAAAATCAACACTATCGAGCAGACGTCGTCATCGAACCGCAGATCGCACACATCCGGCCGGATGAGATCGCAAAAAGGGATGAACTTATCGATCTTGGCGAACAGGCCGCATTGGAGAAAATAAGTGATATCAGAGCTCTGATAGATTCGGAAGATTTAATACCCTAGATATCCTTGGGCTGGACCGCTTTTATGTCGGTGTAGCGTTTGAAATCGTCCGTATTGAATGTAAGAAGATTTTCAATACTGTGAGCTTTCATGGCGGCGACGATCTTTGCGTCGTGGACTTTCACGCCCGATACCGAGAATTTCACGACAAGTTCGCGCCAATTCTTAAAAACCTCCATTGTGTCGGGAACAATTGTAAAAAGCCGCTCAAACCGTTTGAGGTGATTGTCAGTTTCGGCAACTGTTAAACCGAGGCCATTCTGACTTTTTGGACGTGTGCAGACATTCCAGAATTCCGAGGCATTTTGAAGCAGAATAAAAAATAGACAATCCTTAGCGCGGAGAGCCAGAAGTGCTTTCGCCGCTTCTTCGTGTCGCGGGTGTTCTAACTCAATTAACCGCAGCAATATGTTGGTATCGAGAAGATATTTCAAGTTTGCCGCAGAATTTGCTCCTCATAGATACTCTCACGGCTGATCTGTTCATCCGTGAGGCTGGGGATATTCGGATCGAGGTTTTCCATCCACTCATTGAATGTTCTCACCCATTCCGTCTTGTCGGTATCGCTGCGGGAAAAATTATCCGTAGCCCGTTCGAGAACCGAACGTGCGTACTCTTCCAAAGTTTTTCCGTTTCGTCTCGCCAACCCCCTCAATGCGCTTAACGTAGTCGGAGAAAGTTTTGTAATAGTCATGTCCATAAAACTCTGCATAATTTTAGCATAATTCAGTTAAAACGATCTAGAGGGTAACTTTGCGCAGAGTCAACCTAAAATTAAGGAAAGTGTAAAAAGACGGGATGGCTACCGTCTTTTTAATACAAACAGTCGAACTATTCAGGCTAAAACCTAAACTTCGCACCCAGCTGAATTCGCCGCGGGTCGAAGGCCGAGGTGAAACCGAGCGGTGCGCTTGGCCCGACGTCTCTTCTGCCGCGAACGTCAACGGTTGTCGGGAAAAATCCTCCGACCGTATTGTTGACCGACGCGAAATTGAGGCGGTTAAACAGATTGAATGCCTCGACCGTCAGATCCAGGCTCATCGATTCGCTGAATCCGATGCGTTTGGTAACACGCATGTCGAACGTAGCAAAGCTCGGACCTTTTCCGACGTTGCGGCCGATCGGGCCTTGATCTACGCCATTCAAACGCAGGAGCGGCCGGTCGCCGTTTGTACTACGATCGCCGTTTACGTCGATACCGGCGAGCAGGTTAAACGGCCTTCCGCTATTGGCTCGAAAGATCGGCGTTACCGAAAAACCGCTCAGGAATGGATTGCGGGACGAGCTTGTGATTATCGAATAAATAACAAACTTGTGCCGCTGGTCGAAAGCAGAAAGGGAATATTCCGGGTTGTCGTCCAGTTGATCAAACGCGCGGAAATCACTGTTATAATCGGTGACCTGATCAAAGGCTTCACTCAACGTGTAATTGCCTGCTATCGCGAAATTGCCGCCGAACTGTTTTTGAAACTCGACAATCAAGCCGTTATAATTCGCCGATGCGGCCGATTCGTAGATGATCTCCTGGAACAGCGTTGGATTTACGAAACAGTTTACAACTCCTGCTCCGGCGCAATCGGGAGCGAATGCCCCGTATTCACGGATACCGCGTGGCCCGATCGGACGGTTCCGCAAGTTAATATCTCTCGCCCTCGTGACGAACTGCGTCAAAGCCCATACGTATCCCGCCGAAACGCTGAAGCCAGGTGCAAACTCATGCTCAATGCCAATGCTGCCTTGCTGTGCACGCGGACTGCGATATGTCGGATCGGCCCGGAAAATCACAGTCAACGGATTGCGGGGGCCGGTTTGCGAAATATTGATCCCAAACTGGGTAAGATCCGCCGGCGTGATGGTCCGGGTCGTGGTCGGAATTCCGATCACGCCCTGAGCCCGGAGTGTGCGAAAAATGTTCACTGCGCTCTGGGCTCCGGCGGTATTGATCGTCGTCAATATCTGTGGTATCTGCCGCCGTCCGTCGATTTCGTTGAGCGATTGCACCACATAATCGATGACGAAAGGAATTTGCGCGTAGAACATTCCGTAGCCGCCGCGAATGATAGTCTTGCCCTTGCTGAACGGATCGTACGCAAACCCGACCCGCGGTCCGATATTGCCATATGTTGTACGCAGCGGCTTTCTGCGGACATCAACCTCGTAACGTAAGCCAAAATTCAACGTAAGATTCGAGAGTGCCTTCCACGTGTCCTGTCCGTAAACTGCATAATATGGCAGCTTTCCGCCGACAATGCCGTCACCGAATCCCTGCTGATATGATTGCGGCAAGCCGAGGTCTAACGATTGTACGGCGTTGATTGTCGTGGCCGCCAATTGCGTGCTAATTAACCCGCCCGGCAAAGTCCCAAAACCGAATCGTCCGCTGAAAAACGTTTTTGCGTCAAAAAATCCGCTACGAAGCAAAAACTGACCGCCGAATTTCATCCTGTGACTTCCGCGGTCGAGCGTGAAATCGTCGGTTACCTGAAAACGCCTGTCAAAATTGAAGCTTGGCAGAAAGATGTCGCGGTTAAAGAATCCAAAACCGGCGAGATTCAATTCAGGGCCGTTGCGATCATTCGATTCGACGAAGAGCTCATTATAGTTAGCCTGCATGCGAAGCTCGTTCGTCGCGCTCGAGCCAAAAATATGCGTCCAAGACCCGATCAGATTATGGTCGAGCACGGAGACATTGTTGGAACGCGAAAAACCAACCAAAGCACGCGTTGTCTGGTTGCCGTCTTCGCGGTCGTTAAAACGGTAACTCGCATAAAAACTGTTCGAGCTACTAGGGACGTGGTCAACCCGGAAGGAAGCGGCATGCGAGTCGCTCGGAAACGGGAACACGCCGCTGTTTTGGCGGAAAAGGTCCTGCACCGGCTGATCTACGGTGAGCGCGGCTCGCAACGCTCCGGCGCACGCGTTAGCCGGAACATTGTTGGGCGCCGTAGGGGTGCCGCAGTTTACAATCGTAGCCCCTTGCGCGGTCAGCGCCGTTAAGATAGCGTTCTGCGCGGCAGTCGGCTGAAAGATACTAAGGTCAGTCAACAGCGGCACTGCCGCCGATTCCCGCTTGCGAAGTCCCTCGTAAGCGCCGAAGAAAAAAGTCCTGTCCTTGCTGAACGGCCCTCCGAGGCTAAAGCCGTACTGCTGGCGGTTTGCGTCGGGTTTTATGCGGGTCAGCGTTGTTCCGTCCAGTACAAACGCGAAAGGGTCGCCGGCGTCGAGCGATTGATGCCGGAAGTAGGCAAAAGCCGAGCCGTAAACATTATTCTTGCCTGTTTTTGCGATAATGTTAATGACACCGCCGCTCGCACCGCCGAATTCAGCGTTGTAGCTGCTACGGTTGACCTGAAATTCCTGTACCGCTTCCTGACTCAGGTTTGCACGCACGCCTCCGCCCTGGTCGTTCGCCTCGGCACCATCAACGGTGATGCTGTTGCCACGCCCGTTGCTGCCGTAAAACGAGATGCCGCTGGTCGGCGTTTGAGCCACGCGAAAATCGGTGTTGTCGGCTAATGATGTCGAGTCGACAACGCCCGGAGTCAATAGCGTAAATGTCAGATAGTCGCGGCGGTCAATCGGCAGTTCACGAATATACTGCTCGTTTATAGTTGTCGATTGCTGTGAGCGGTCGGTTTCGATCACCGGCGGATCAGCCGACACCTCAACCGTCGCCGACGCATCACCGATCTGAAGGGATGCATTCTGATCGGCGGTTTGCCCCACCGTTACCTGTACCGCGTTTACCAATTGCGTGCGAAATCCGTTTGCCTCAACGCGAAGCTGGTACGTTCCGGGCGTAAGAGATAAGAAACGGTATTCGCCCTGGGCGTCGGTTGTTGCCGTGCGACTTATCCCTTTTGATGTATCGGACACGGTAACGGTCGCGCCATTAACAACGGCCCCGTTAGGATCAGTGATCCGGCCTTTGATCTCAGAAGTCGAGCCGCCCGCCTGGGCCAAGGCGGTCAGGCAAAAGGCAGACATTAGGACGAACAAAGCGAAAAATCTAGTCATCTCGTATAGCCTCCGTTACGTTTAATTGGTCATACCAATTATCTAAGTGAAATTATGACAAAAATGGTTCTGAAAATACCGGAATAGTGCGTTTTACAAAAGCTTTGCGAATTTGGTCAGCCTGTTGTCCTGTGTTAGCTCCGATTATCGATAGAAAGTCGAACGCGAAGAAACGATCCTCCTAATCCGACCGACAACAAAAGACTAAAAAATGTTCGCTACAATTGGTGAAAAATATTACCGAGCGATTCTACTTTTAATTCACACGGAATTCAACCGGAATTTACACTGTCGGCTTTTGCAAACGTGTTCGGCATCTTTTCGACATCGGATTCATTTGATAGCCGTTAATCTTTCTCGAACCCCACCGGCTGTTTATCCGTCAGATGAGTTGTAGTGTTTTCGGTGACTGACGAAAACAATGGCGCGGGTTCGGGCATCACCAGCTCTCTCGCAGGCGCGTCGAAGTCACGACGGCCTTCAGCCTCGTCCTGTTGCTCGGGCAGGCCTTTTCGCGGAATCGTCAATAGAAGTCCGTTAATGACAATGCCGAGGCCGACGATGAAAGGGATAAGGGCCAGGCCGCCGACAATCATAAAACCTTCAAGCTTTAAAATGATGCCCAAAGCGGAAAATGCGATCACTGCGCCCAAACCGGCCGTCGAAATAATTGTTCCGGTGCGTAGGCTGCGCAGGCGCTTTTCCTGCGGGGATTCGAGAAATCTTTCGATCTGAGGCAAGACCTCTTCAGTGACTCTTGCCAGTTCCTTGGTTGATTTGGTTTCGCGGATCTTTGCCGCGATCGCCCGCCCGATCTCGTCGCGGGCCGAGACGGCCGATGCGGTGACCCTGTCCGGTCGCTCGAGAGCAAGCCGAACTGCGCGTATGTCCGCCCCGCATACGCGGCAAAACTGGTTCAACTCCTGTTCTTCCAAACCGCAACCCGGACAAAACATAATTTCGCTCTCCTTCGGCTCTGATTTTACTCCTTCTTCAATTTGAGAACTATACGAACTTATGGATATTTTAGTTCGTGTGCTCGACGGCCGGTTCGTTGCAGCAAAGGGCCATTTGCAAGTTACCGCTAACTCGTGCATCATAGTCTAGTTAATCCTTCTCTCGCATCAACATTGATGCGCTCGTCAAAGACGGTTTTTTGGGTAGTTCGAGAGCAGGCTGGTTATTAGTTGCAGAAGCCGCTCGTTTTATTGAGCACCCGAACCGAATCCTTTCTAGTAAAGCCATTCAGATTCGACGCTTCTATTAGAAATTCCCCCTTTGGGGAAAAGGTACAATTTATTATGTCAATGAAACTTTACGTAGGAAACCTTTCCTTCAACACGTCAACATCAGATTTGGAACAGGTATTCGGCGAGATCGGAACCGTAGAATCGACAAACATCATCGAAGATCGTGAAACCGGCCGCTCACGCGGATTTGGATTCGTCGAAATGTCTTCGAAAGAAGAAGGCGAAAATGCAATCGCAGCCCTCAACGGCAAGGAACTGGACGGCCGTGAACTGAAAGTCAACGAAGCTAAACCGCAGGAAAGCCGCGGTGGTGGCGGAGGTGGCGGCGGCCGTGGTGGATACGGCGGCGGTGGCGGCGGCGGTGGTTATGGCGGCGGTGGCGGCGGTGGTCGCAATCGCTATTAATTTTCGATAATTAATATTCGAACAAGAGGCCTTCGGCATTTGCCGGGGGCTTTTTGATTCGTAAGGGCCGCAAACTAGCTGAGGCATTAAGAAATGGGAGATGGCCAGGCGGATCGGTTGATCCTCGAAACACTTGCTAATTCGATCAGCGGTATGTCCGCTGAAGATCTCGGCGGCGACCTGAATGTCGACAAAATGCTTTTGTACTATCAGCTCGACCGGCTTGTGAAAGCGGGCCTGCTGAAACGAAGCCGTCCGATGTTCAGGGCGCCGGAACTTTACGAGGCAACCGAACTTGGACGAGACAGCATATCAGCCTAGAAGAGCTCCATTTGCAGGCGACCGTGGATCTCGACCTCTATAAAGTTAATGAACGCTTTCAGCTCGGCGTCGCGATCGGCTTTGTTATTGAAAGCTCGGCTACGGCCGGCAACTTGATTTTGCTGATTATGAACGCGGTAGCAATACGTTCCATCGCCGGTTTTCAGAGACCTGATGTGCAAGCGATACGCGTGTAACTGCAATATGTTTTGCAGTTCGGAGTTATGTTGGCTGGAAAGAAAGTCGCTGATATCCATTGTTGTAAGGCTCGTATAAATACTATCGCAATGGCCGGGAGCAATCCACGTACTAGCATGACTTTGGTTTGCGGGTAACGAACATATGAAAAAGAAAGACTTGGAAAAATTGAAGCTGAAACTCCGCTCCGAGAAAGATCCGGCGACCGTCAATGGTCTGGCCCAACAGCCCAGCGTAGTACCGCGTCAGGGGCTGCCGAAAATGACGCAGCCAAAGCGGCGGGGACAGATTTAAATATCCACCTTTTCTTTATTTGGCAGGGGCGTTATTTTTTCTTCAAGATGCTACGTACTTAGGACTTATCCGCCCTCAGAATCCCGCAAATCCATTTGCAACTCGTTCGAAATCCGTGCATTATGTGGTTTGTCAATCCTTCTCTTGTGCATCAACGGTGGTGCGCCCCGACTGATCTAGGTGTTATCGACGGCGTTTTGGAAGTTCGAGAGGCAGGGAATTAATAGGTTATAGAAGTAGCTCGAATAATTGGGCATCCGAACGCAGATCTTCGCGGGCCGACCGTTTCTTCGAAGTAAAATCGCATTCGACGCTTCTTATCAAACCCGCAGAACTAAGCGGGCAAAAAGGAAAACATAAAATGTCAATGAAGCTCTATGTAGGAAATCTGTCTTTCAACACGTCGAACAGCGATTTGCAGGAATTATTCGCCAGCGTCGGTACCGTTGAATCAGCGTCAGTCGTCGAAGACCGCGACACGGGCCGCTCGCGCGGATTCGGTTTTGTAGAAATGTCATCGAAAGAAGAAGGCGAACGAGCAATCGACGAGCTCAACGGCAAGGAAGTGGACGGCCGCGAACTAAAAGTCAACGAAGCCAAACCCCGTGAAAGCCGTCCCGGCGGTGGCGGTGGTGGTGGTGGATATGGCGGTGGCGGTGGCGGCCGTGGTGGATACGGCGGCGGTGGTGGTGGTGGTGGACGCGGAGGAAATCGCGGTGGTGGCGGCGGTGGACGCGACAGCGGAGGAGGCGGTTACGGAGGAAGTTCGAATCGCTGGTAATTTAATCGAGAATTCAAAGAAAAATGCCTGGGACTTCGTGCCTCAGGCATTTTTATTTTCCAAGGTTCTTACGGGACTTTCAGTTCCTTTTCGTTGTCGTAGATTTTGGCTTTGCTGGCTGAAAGCCAAGAGCAGACTTAACGGGTGTCGCAGGCTTGCGAATTTCGAAATCCAGTTTCTTAACGAGCGTACCGTCAATAAAAACGTCGGCCCGATATTTGCCGGCGGTCCACAATTTGTCCGGACTTCCCGAGAAGTTAACTCGGTTCTGATTGTCTTTCGTCGTATAGCTTGTTGATACAACCGGCTTCTCGGGCTTTACACCTGGAACGGTGACGGCAACGAGGTTCATTTTTACGGTAACCGGCGAGGCTCCGCTCAGTAGCACAACACAGTAGATAGGAATGTCCGTCGTTGAAAAAGAAGCGGCGGTGTCGCCGGCCTTGCCGCTTCCGTCATCCTTGGCAAGATAAATGTCTTCTATCCAACGCATTTCGGCTGGCTCAGGTGGCTGAGCAAAAGCCGCAGACACCCAAACAACCAGTGTGAACGAAAAAGTTAGTAGTATTCGCAAAATAATGCTCCGAAACTTCCGGGGTCTAAGTCCGCATATCCTTTGAACCAGGATAGCAGCAATTAGTTGCACGCAGGGCCGCATTTTTAGTTGCTAAAGGTTTGCACTAATTTTCGGTAGTTGAAGCAGTATGGCCTTGCGAAGCGAAACCGCATCACCGGCGTCAATACTTTCTATTCCTTCGACATTCTCAACCCCACACGCCTTCGACGCGATGACGGGAATTCCCTTCGATGCGGCGAGCAGAAGCCGGCCGGGTTTGTGCTCGACATGCGCCGGGAGAACAACGAGGTCGGCATTGGTGAGCCATTCGCCACCGCCTTTTTTCGGTGTCAAAGCCCTCTAAAAATCCAATAGCCAGCCGGACATTCGGCGGAATTGGGCGGAAAGGCATAGAATCTTCGAGAAGGAGAAAAATGGCGCGAATCGTACTAGGAATATTACTTACAGCGATCTTCACCACACTCGGTCTTTTGCACGTCTACTGGGCAGTCGCCGGCATCGGGGGGAAAAGCGTCGCCGTGCCGAGCGTTGACGGAAAACCTCTGTTCACGCCCTCGACGTTTGCGACATTGCTGGTCGCTACGGCTTTGTTTACGGCTGCACTGGTGGTAGCAGGCGTTTGCGGATGGTTAGGCACCCTGATTCCGCCAAGAGTCTTTCGCATAATGACACTTGGCATTTCAGTTGTGTTTTTAATCCGGGCTGTGGGCGAGTTTAAATATGTCGGATTCTTTAAGTCCGTCACGAATTCCGGTTTTGCTTATTGGGACACGTGGTTATTTTCTCCGCTGTGTCTTTTCATCGCTGTCGCGTCATTCTTAATCTGGTACAGATCCTGATCCGGATTCTTAAAATTACCGCCTCGAACACTATGAGTCTTGCAAAAGATTCCGACCCCGTGTAACATTTAGCCATGCTGATTTCCTAACTCATCCGTCGCTCTTTCCCTACTCCAACCGAGGCAGAGGTGCGCGCGAACTTTCGCGCCGCTCATTTCGTTAGTTTTTAATCACTCATGTCTGCTACCACTAAAGAAAACTGGATTCCGGCCAAGCCGGTCGCGTTTGCGCGTGCGGTCAGTGGGCCGTACGCAAGATGGGCATATGGCGCGATGGCGGCCGTGCTTCTGGCGACGGCGGGCGGGCGCGTTTCTACATACATACTCGGACTGCTTACGGACAGTGCGATCGCGTTCGGGCAGGGGCAGGCCGATGTTTCGGCGATATGGAAATGGGTTTTCATTTTTCCGGCGGTTTACTTTGTCAATGAGATCATATGGCGGTGCAGCGGCTTCTGTGGAATGCGTTGGATAACGGGCGCCGTTGCCGAGGGAAGCAGGCGGCTGTTCGGCTATCTTTCGGATCATTCGGCCACCTATTTTAGCGACCGTCACGCCGGTGCCCTGGTCAACAAAATATCGAACGCGTCATCCGGCATCGAGCATCTTCTCGGCGACTGGTTATGGCACTTTTTGCCGCTTATTGTCGGTCTCGCGGGCGATCTGTTTCTTACTTATTTCACACACCCGTATTTTGGTCTGACGCTGCTGCTGTGGATCATGGTCTATGTGCCGGTCAATATATTTTTCGTCTCGAGACTTCATAAACTGAGCTTTGCGTATGCTGAATCGTCATCGGTGTTGAAGGGCAAGATGGTCGACAGCACATCGAACGTCGATACGGTGCAATACACCGGCTCCGTCGAACACGAAAAGCGACATATCGGAACGCACATCGGCGACCAACGCGGTACGCACTTACGCGAATGGTGGTGGTCGGAATGGGTTCTGGTCACGAACGGAATTCTGCTTGCATTGTTTATGCTGTCGATGTTTGCCTCTGGAATGTGGCTGATATCACGCGGCGAAATAAGTGTCGGATCGTTGGTGATGGTGATAACTATCGTCATCGGCCTCGAGCAGCGGATGTTTTCATTCGGTCAAAATTTGACACGGGCCGTTACTTATTACGGGCAGGTCAGCGAAGGTCTAAAAGAGCTTTTAGAGCCGCACGAGATCGTCGATCGACCGGATGCAAAACCGCTTGTCGTTCGTGACGCAGCCATCGAATTCAACGCAATTGATTTCTCGTACCGCGGCAAGCGGGTGTTTCGCGGCAATTTCGACCTAAAGATCGCGGGTGGCGAAAAAGTCGGCCTGGTCGGACATAGCGGCGCGGGAAAATCGACACTTGTTTCGCTGCTGCTTCGACGTTTCGAATTGGGCGGCGGAGCGATCAGCATCGACGGGCAGAATATCGCCGGGATGACGCTAGATTCACTGCGAAAGGCCGTCGCGTTTGTGCCGCAATCGACTTCTCTGTTTCACCGTTCGATCATCGAAAATATTCGCTATGGACGACTCGACGCGACAGATGAAGAAGTTGTCGAAGCGGCAAAACTTGCACAGGCCGACAGCTTTATTCTCGAGCTTCCCGAAGGCTACGATACGAAAGTAGGCGAACGCGGCGTCATGCTTTCTGGCGGCCAGCGGCAGCGTATTTCAGTTGCTCGTGCCGTCTTGCGCAATGCTCCGATCCTTCTGCTAGACGAAGCGACGAGCGCCCTGGATAGCGTAAGCGAAGCAGCGATACAGGAAGCTCTCGTCGGCCTGATGAGCGACAAAACTGTTATCGCTATCGCTCACCGCCTGTCCACGCTTCGGGCGATGGACCGCATCGTCATCGTCGAAGACGGCCAGATCGTCGAGGACGGACGCCACGAAGATCTGATCAACCTCGGCGGCGTTTACGCAAGCCTGTGGAACAGTCAGGTTTCGGGATTTATACCGGACTGATAAACGTGGTATTTTGTTGGTTGTAGTCGGCTCTTCTTTGTGATCTTTGTGGGTCTCACTAAGTGAACTTTGTGGTAACACTTTTTCTAAACGCAGAGCTCACAAAGTTTGTGCACAAGCCTGACCATGACCTGCACGAGAAATGTTTTATCGCCAACTCGGTCAAACCGAAGGTAAGGACCGAACCGATTATGGAGGAATCTGATGTGGGATCTGACCATCCGTCTTGAGAATAGGCCTGGTGCATTGGCCGAAATGGGCGAGACGCTCGGCTCGGCGGGCGTCAGCGTCGAAGGCGGCGGATGCTGGATCGTTCACGGCAAGGCAATCGGGCATTTTTTGTTCGAAGACGGCGACGCCGCCCGCAATGCCCTGGAAGCAAAAGGTATCAAGGTCATTGCAGTCCGCGAAGTTTTGACTGTTCGCCTGAAGCAAGCAGTTCCCGGCCAGCTAGGCAAGATCGGGCGGGCGATGGCCGACGCCGGCGTCAATATCGAAGTTCAGTACAGCGATCACGACAATCAACTTATCCTTGTCGTGGACAACATCGAGAAAGCCCGCGCCGTTTCCGATGCCTGGAGCAATAGCTAGAAATCTGAGGCGCTTTGGCGCGGAATTTGCACTCCCATATCTCAGGAGAAATTATGAATGATCTACCTGAACGAAGCGCCTTGAATTATTTTCCAGAGGACATCGATTACCCGTCATTAAAAGCTGCCGCGAGAGAATGCGAAGGCTGCGATCTGTATAAAATCGGTACGCAGACTGTTTTTGGAGAAGGCCGTACCGATTCCGAATTGATGTTTGTCGGCGAACAGCCGGGTGATGAGGAAGATCTTGCCGGGCTCCCGTTTGTCGGACCGGCCGGGCGGCTCTTCGATAAGGCTTTGGAGGAAGCCGGCATCGACCGGAACAAGGCGTATGTTACGAACGTGGTCAAACACTTCAAGTGGACGCCGCGCGGCAAACGGCGTTTGCATGAAAGACCAAAAGCAGGCGAGGTTGAGGCGTGCCTGCCGTGGCTGGCCGCTGAATTCGATGTGATCCATCCGCGCATACTTGTTTGTCTTGGTGCGACCGCCGCCCAGTCATTGCTTGGAAAAGAATTCAGGGTAACGAAAGAACGGGGTGTCTGGCTGGAATCACCGATGGCTGAAAAGGTAATCGCGACCGTGCATCCTTCGTCGATATTGCGTACTGTTGATCCTCGCGAACGCGAACAACAATATCGCGAATTTGTGGCCGACCTGCAAATAATCGCCCGTGAGATTGAGAATTCGGCGAAGGCAAAACCTGCGTGAATCTAGTTGTGAGAAATCCGCCGATTGGTTCATAATGTGCTTCCGGCCGGAGCCTATGCCTGAAGCAGAAATAATAGTAATCATCTACACAACGCTGTACCGGAAGGGCGGGCATCAATTCCCTGTTGTTGCCGAAACGCTTGCGGATGAAAAGCGCGAAGGCGGTTTCGAAGGCGAGATTGTCTGCAAAGCCGTGGAAAGCAAAAGCGATGTATCAAGGATCATCGCGGAAACTGCGGCGGCTCGAAAAGAGATCAAGGAATTTCATTTCGTCGGACACTCGGGAATGTACGGGCCGATGTTCGCTACCGTCGCTTTCCCCGAGCAATTTTCGCCTTATGAATGGGAGCAGATGGACATCCCGTTCGCCGCAGATGCGTCGGCGTATTTTCACTGCTGCCGTTCGGCACGCTGGTTCGCACCGTTTTTTGCCCGTACCTTTAAGGTAAGAACGCACGGCTTTTTCTGGTACACGACCTTTTCCAGAAGCAAGGAAAAATATCGAAACGCCAGTTCGAACGGCGACGCGTCGAAACTCTACACGATCGGATGCAAAGGCCGCAAGTCGCACGGCTACCTTGCATCAGTAAAAAAGCGTCTCGGTTTTATGCCCGCCGAAAAGATGAAGGCATTCGACCCGCAGCCGCCGTCGGGTGATACGTCGTATGACCACGTCGCCGAGCTATATGACGCGGCGTTTTCGGACATTCGCGTTCGGCAGGACGAATGGAGATGGCTGAACGATCATCTGCCTGCCGGGGAGCTGCATGTCCTGGATATCGGCTGCGGAAACGGTGCGTTGCTAAATGCACTGAGCGGAAAGATCAAAAGCGGTGTCGGCGTCGATGAATCCGCTTCGATATTGGAACGGGCGCAAAGCAAAAACTCTGAAATTTCAAATCTCAAATTTGAGATCATAAAGGGCCCGGTTCTGCCATTCGGAGACAATTCATTCGACGTTGTAATTTCGCTGATGTCGTTCCGCTATCTCGACTGGGACCCGCTGCTGCTTGAAATAAAACGCGTAACCAAACCGGGCGGGAAATTTCTGATCATCGATATGGTCACCGTTCCTGTAAAAGCGTCGGAATACCCTCGACTGTTGTCAGATAAATTCCGGACGATGGTCGATCAAAAACGAAACGCGGAATTCAACGCAAATCTGAAAAAACTCGTCTCGCATCCGGACTGGAAAAAGATGCTCGAATACAACCCGATCCGCTCGGAGCACGAGATGAAATGGTATCTCGAAAGCCGCTTTCCTAGGCAAAAAATGGAGATCCTCAACATGGCCTGGAACTCCCGAATTGTCGCCTTCGACTCCGGCCCGGTCGAGAACGGCGTTGAAGCAAAGCTAGCGTATCCGTAGATGTCGGTAGCCCGCACGTGAGTAAGGGCTCCAGTTTACCAGGAATAGCCCTTACTTACGTGCGGGCTACTGACACAGCATTGTATGAGCGGACAACTTGGCATTCTAGACTGGGGTATCGGCGGCATCGGCGTTTACAAGCTGATTAAACAACGCCGGCCCGACGTTCCGGTCATTTATTTCTCCGACACCGGAGCGACACCGTACGGCAAGATGTCGAGTGCGGAGCTTGTTGCTCGCCTTAATTCGGTAATCGGATTTTTGAAGTCAAGAGGCGTTACGCACCTCGTCATCGCCTGCAACGCGGCAAGTACCGCAATTCCCTTTCTGAATAACGACGGCATCGAGAGTGAAGGCGTAATCGAAAGCGCGGTTGCGATGACTGTCAAACTAAAGCCAAAAAGGCTTGGTCTGATTGGCGGACGACGGACGGTCCTTTCCGGGATTTATCGAAATGCGTTTGCCGAACTCGGCATCAGTGTTAGGCAGCGTATTGCTCAACCACTGTCCGGCCTGATCGAAAGCGGCGATACTTCCTCGGATAAACTGCGTGGCGAATGCAAACGAATCCTCTCACCGCTTCGAAACTGCTCGCACATCCTGCTCGCCTGCACACATTATCCGGCAATACTTTCCGTCCTCAACGAATATATCTCAGCAAATGCTCAGTTTATCGATCCCGCTGCGGCATTGGCAAAAAGCGTAGATAATTTAGGACTATCGTCCTCCAAACTAACCGATTTGTTCATTACCTCGGGGGATGCCGGCCAGATGAAGAAGGCGGCGTTGGCAGCATTTGAAGTTCAAATTAGCAAGATTTCAGAGGTCGCCTTCTGACCTCGGTCTGAGAAATAGTAGGCAATATAGGCGCGGCGCTTTCGTCTCATAGAAGTTAGGTAATGATGACACTTAGGAGGACGAGAAATGGCCCACGTAACGCTTGCAAATGGATTTGGTGCCGAACAGTATTTTTACAACGTCGGTGAAGCGGTGGGACCGGGCATGGCGAACCGGCGCATTGATGTGCTTTTGGTACAATTCTTCCTAAAAGTCACTATCGACAACCCATCATCATTCAGGCGGCCGATGCCTCCACCGCCGGGACGCCCGCTCGTCGTTGATGGAATAGCCGGAGAAACCACCTTTCGTACGATCAAAGCCTTTCAGGAACACATTAAAGTCGGCGGCCAACTTGCTATAACGGCAGATGGACGAGTTGACAGAGCGATAGGAAACGGGCGCGGGACCATCTCAAAAAACCAGTTTACGGTGACGTTTCTAAACACCGCCTACAAAGCGGTTCGACCAACTCAATTTCGGAATATTTCGGACTCACCGGACTGTCCCATTGATCTTGCATCAGCCGTCAGCCTCATATAAAAAATGCCTTTTTTTGGCGGGATGAGCTATATGATCGGAAAATTCTCAATCTCAGCTATCGTTTTTGTACTGTCCGCAGGTACTTTTATTACGTTCGCACAAACCAGGCCGCCCCCAGTTTTTATCGACCGCAAGATCTGCCCCGGCGAAGGATGCTATTACACCGGAAAGGCTAGGGCGGTTGACAGAATAAAGGTCTACCTAGCACCAAGCCTTACCGCCGCCCGTTCGTTCACACTGCCGCTCGGCACAATGATAACCGGAATCGACAGCCAGGTTCACACCCGGGCAGGCCGGTTTCGGATAAAACGAAACCACGGAAAATACCGCCGGGGCGAAGTTCTCTCCGTCTATACCTACCTCGGCGAAGGATTTTTCAAGATCTGGCATCGAGGAAAAATGACTGAAGAAGACCTCGCATTCAGCGTCTGGGGCGGCAGCACCGGCACCCGCTGCGATCAGGACCCGAAAATTTGCTGGGGTATTTTAGAGAAGGAAACCGACATGAAATGGTGGCTAAAGATCCGCACAAACAACAACCGCACCGGATGGATACTCGTTGAAAAGAATCTGCATTGGCTAGAACCGGATTCTATGTAGCCTTCAACGCTTGGCTCTCTCCCCTTCCTTGGGCATACGTATGTGCCGCTTTTTTACCCACCGATTCCAGCGTCACTTGTTTATAGAAGATTCTGCTAAAGGATCTAGCCAAAAGCGATTGGCCGGCCAATTCGGAGAATCAGGGCTGTCCTTAATAAATCCCGAAATGCTCCAACCAAAATTGGCAGGTGGCGGAGCTTGGTTCTTGGCGAGCGGTGGCCTACCGTTTCCCATGCCACTTGAGGTTCTCCCAAGTTCAACAGTTGCCGTCATTCCAGGTGCCAAAGCGCCAAGATAACAAACGATGTTGTCATAACCGCTCCCTCTTTCAGACTTTCGACAATTGCCTTGACTCGGTTTCGTTAGACTTACGCTGGAATCCGTATCAAAACTCGATAAAAAATTCACTTCACTTAAAGTTTTGCTTCCGGTATTTTTGAACGACAACCGATATATTGTTTCACCTTTTGTCGCAGATGGACGTGTATCGTCCAGCGACACCTTTAGTTGAGTGAACGGTTCTGCCGGAGCTGTCGCTACTTGCGTGCTCACCACAAGATAGTTATCGTTTTTCAGTTCATCTAACATGCACGAAATACGTTTTTGAGGATAGCTAGGAAGAAATTTTCGCATTCTCGCTTTTCGATCCACTGAAATATATTCATCGACAGGATTAAGCCATTCTTCATTCGTGACTGTGCAATCCTTCCACTCATACCCGCTAGGGTTAATTTCGTTTGGAATCAATTCCAAGATATGAACTTTGTTGAACTCTCCTTCGCTCCCCGCCGAAGAGTTGAAGGTAAAAATCGTATCGCCAGAGGCAATCGTATCTGTCTTAATAAAATAGCTTCGACTCTCAAGAAGCTTGTAGGCATTGGGTATTGGCGGAGCGTTGGGTATATTGCTTATCTGGATCGAATATTTTTTCGTCGCCCCAAGTTTATACACGTGCTCAAAATCAATAGTGATCTTGTCGTTCGCCGGTAATTCAATTAATTTCGGTTGAGAGCAAGCCACGTCAAAAAAGGTGAACAAAAACCCAACATAAAATAGAAACGCTTGTATCTTCATTTTAATTCCACCGCAATTAGCTGACTATTGTTATGCGAGGCATCACAATTCCTTTCGTCCCTCCCATTGTCGCACAAAAAAGCCGGCCGGGTTTGGGCGGCCTGTTTGTCTGTCGCGAGCATGTTTGTTTCAATTTTTACGGCAGATTAGCCTTCAAACGAGGCACGTCCGACCTCTCGCCGTCTTCCCTGGAGTTTCGGATCAATCTATTGACGTGGCTTAAGTAGTCGTCGATCTCCTCAAACGCGTCGAATTCGCTTTCCTCGTGAGGTGTAATAACGCCCGATCCTTGCCGATCCAGCAATTCCGCAATTTGATCTGAACGAGAGACGAAGCCCTGAAAATGATTACTCCCCTGCTCAAGTACTAGCTCGACCGCGTTCTCCAGCGGCAGGCTTGCAGAGTCACATTCATGGCACAAGAATTACAGATTTTCTTCGAAGAAGCAACAAATCGTCCCCCACGACCCGCCTAGAAACAACCAAGATCTTGCCACCACCTCGACATTGATATTTTGTTGCATCTATGCAATAATGCTTTAGCGTTGGTTGTTAAATCACGAGCGCTTTGATCATTGACAATTCCTCGCCTGCGATACCCGCTGTGGGAGCGTCTCACCTACCGGTTAAGCACTGCTTCTGCAAGTGAAACGATTTATCGCTGTAACTTTTGTGTCGAAGGGCTTTACCCCGTCTCGCTTTCGATGGGAACCGGACTTAGGTGAGACGGTCTGCTTTGGCGGCTGGATTCGGCCCGAATTGCCAATTGCGAACGTCCAACCTAGAATTAAGATTTGCCCATGTCCGAAGAAGTCGATAAATACCACGAAGAGGAGAAGATCGGGAAGACTTATGACCTGCGTGTCGTAATGCGTCTGTTGCGGTATCTGAGGCCGTATTGGCATCTGGTCGCGATGGCATTGACGCTGACGCTGGTCACGAACGTGCTGGTCAGCCTGCAGCCGCTTTTTACCAAGATCGCGGTTGACGATTTCATTACTCCAAAAGTGACGGACGGCATCTGGCTGTTTGCACTGGCATTTTTCGGCGTGTTTCTTTTCCGGTTTCTCTTCTCTTATACGCAGGAAATTTTGCTGAACAAGGTCGGGCAGATGGTGATGTTCGACCTGCGTACGGAGATCTTTACAAAGCTTCAGAAGCAGGAAGTCGCGTATTACGACAAATATCCGGTCGGGCGGATCGTCACGCGTATCACGTCGGATGTTGACGCATTGAACGAGCTTTTCACCTCCGGCGTCATTGACGTTCTTGGTGATCTGGTCGTAATTTTCGCCATAATCGGTATGATGTTTTGGCTGGATTGGAAGCTTGCCATCGTGTCGCTTGTCACAGTTCCGCTGCTGTTTGCCTCGACAAACTGGTTTCGCAAGCACGCGCGAAACGGTTTCGACCGTGTGCGTACGCGAAACGCGAAGCTAAACGCTTTTCTACAGGAATACATTTCGGGTGCGCAAACCGTCCAGCTTCTGAATGCCGAAGACAAAGCTCAGAAGGGCTTTCACGATATTAACGACGACTACCGCAACGCCAACATCGAGACAATCTATTATTATTCGATATTTTATCCGTTGGTCGATTTCATCGGTGCGGTGGGCATCGCGGTCGTCATCTTTGCCTTCGGTTTCGAGAGCATGAGCGGATTGTCCGCCGCCGGGGCCGGGCTTACCATCGGCATCCTTGCGTCGTTCATTCAATATTCGCTGCAATTGTTTCAGCCGATCCGCGACCTGTCGGACAAGTTTAACGTGCTCCAGGCCGCGATCGTCGCATCGCACCGGATATTCATCCTGCTCGATCTCGACATTGCGATCAAAAGCCCCGAGGTGCCGCAAAAGACCGGAAAGGCTCTCGGCGAGATCGAGTTTCGCAATGTTTGGTTTGCCTATAAAGACGAGGATTGGGTAATAAAAGACGCATCTTTCAAGATAAATGTCGGTGAAAGCGTCGCGTTAGTTGGGCATACTGGTTCGGGCAAGACGACGATCACGAACCTCCTCATGCGTTTTTACGACGTGCAGAAAGGCACGATATTGCTGGACGGCGTCGATGTAAGAGATTGGGACCTGCACGATCTGCGTTCTAATTTTGCGGTTGTTCTGCAGGACGTTTTCCTGTTCAGCGGCACGGTCGAGAACAATATCCGGCTTGGCAATGAAACGATCGACGACGAGCGTATCCGCTGGGCCGCGAAGGAGGTCCACGCCGATGCGTTCATCCGGAATCTCGACAAAACCTATAAATTCGAGGTCCACGAGCGCGGTGCCGGGCTTTCTGTCGGGCAAAAGCAGTTGATATCCTTCGCTCGCGCGTTAGCGTTCGATCCGACCATATTGATATTGGATGAGGCCACCAGCTCGATAGACACGGAGACCGAACAGCTTATCCAGCAGGCCGTCGAGCGCGTTATGGACCAGCGGACATCGCTCGTCGTCGCCCACCGTCTTTCGACCATCCAAAAATGCGACCGCATTATGGTTTTCCACCACGGTGAGCTTCGTGAAAGCGGCACCCACAACGAACTCCTTACCGAACGCGGACTATATTGGCGGCTTTATCAATTGCAGTACGCGGACGAAAACCGGACGCGGATCGACGGTGATATCTCGCCCGGTGTTATAACCGGTTCGACGGCTGGGCTGTAGCGTCGCAATTGCTTAACTAGAATAAATAAAGACTTTTGTTTATACTGACTGTCAATAATGTCGACTGAAGCAAAAACGAGCGATGACCTGACAAACGAAAGCCATGCCGCGATCGACGCCATGTTCGGCCGCTGCACCGAAAATGCTCCGAATTTTGGCGTCACCACTGATTGCTTCAAGGCCTCACTCTCCAAAACGATCGGCAAGTATCTTGCCACCGCTTCGACCGAACAATCGGATTCAGCGGATGTAAGTCAATTTCTCGAACAAATACAGGCTGAGGACCTTTTTCTCGCGTTAGCGTGTGCCAATGGCAACGAGCGCGCGTGGTGGGAATTCGACCAAAATCATCGTTCCTACCTCGAACGCGTCGCGAGGCACCTTGCGAAAACCGAGGTTGATGCACAAGAGGTTATCGATACGGTCTATGTCGAGCTTTATGGAACTCGTGTAGTTGACGGCGAACGCGTTTCGAAATTTGCGACCTATAGCGGCCGCGGCTCGCTACGCGGCTGGCTGCGGACGGTGATCTGGCATTCGCTCGTCGATCTGCACCGTGCAAGCCATGACGAAGTCTCGCTCGACGAAATGACCGAGAACGTCGGTGAAGGCATGGCCCACGCGAGTTTTGCCGAAGCAGCTCCTGGCGGCGAGGACGAGATGATCGACCACATCTCCAAAGAGCGCTATCGAAAGGCAACAGTGATGGCGATCGAAACGGCATTTGCGTCGCTCGATGATCACGAAAAACTCCTTTTACTTTTTTATCATGTAGAAAATTTAAAGCTTCGTGAGATCGCACGACTTGTGGAAAACGAAGGGTCGCCGCTGAGGGGCTGGTTCCAGCGAAAGTCGCATACGCGTAGTGAAAACCCCGCCGGACGTATTCACGAATCGACGATAATGCGTTGGCTTGAAAAGAGTTACGCCCGTGTTTTGCAGCTTTTCCGGGCCGAGCTTTCGGAGAAAAATAACTTGACCCGTGAAGAGATAGAGATATGTATAGGTTTGGCAACGCAGGACCTTGCCGGCAATAATCTCTTCCGAAATCTGTCTACAACTTGAAGGGGTATGCATTGAATCATATCGATTCGCTCCCGAGCAGAAAAAAATAACGCAAATGTTAAACATCCGTTACGTCTGCTATACGGGAGGCTAGTATTCAAATGGAAAACAAGGGACAAATAAACTCACAGGAAACGACGATGCAGGGCTTGATCGGCCGTTATCTCAAGGTACGATCGGCTGGTGACAAGGGTGTCACAGCCAATAGCCCGCACCTCGATAACGATTCGCTGGCGGCATTTACCGAGGGAAATTTATCCGAGTTGGAAGCCCGGCCTCTTGTTAGACACCTGGTAGATTGCTCGTTTTGCCGACACGTAACGGCAGAACTCATCCGGCTCGATCTGGCCTTCGCCGAAAATGCGGTGATGAGCCCGGCTGCGGAAACGAGCGAACCGTCGAGAGTATCCGAAGTTTTGAGCGGGCTTTTATCCCGAATATTCGGAACTAGTGACGGAGCGGTCTTTGCCCACAACGAAGAAAAGGACGAAGACGCCGATAAAGATAAAGATTCCGACGCGAACGATTCGAAAGACAAATAAACCTCGGCGAAAGCCATTGAGATTGACTATTTGAAGGATTGCGGTTCCTGCAAATAGTCAATTTTTTTCGTCTACCGGCAACTCGACCCGGCACGCAGCCCTCGTTTAACGTACACATTCGGTGATATACACGTTATAATTTCCTAAACGCACTATCGTTTGTTTTTGGAGATTTAACTTTGACAGAAAATACCAACGATTGCCCCTGGGCCGACCGCAGCGTTACGGTTGAAAAAGTGGCGACCGCAAAATTGCCGACCGAGATCGGCGAATTCAGAATTGCCGGGTACCGTTCGTTGACGAGCGATGAAGAGTTCGTGGTCCTCTACAAGGGCGAAATGGTCGCCGATGTTCCGACGCTAGTGCGGATTCATTCGCAATGCCTTACCGGCGATGTATTCGGCTCGATCAAATGCGATTGTGGGCCGCAGCTTCAGATGGCGATGGAGATGATCGAAGCCGACGGACGCGGGGCGATCGTTTACCAGCAGCAGGAAGGCCGCGGCATCGGGATTATCAATAAAATACGGGCGTATGCGCTCCAGGACGAAGGTGCCGATACCGTCGAAGCAAACGAGAAACTCGGTTTCGCTATCGATGCACGCAACTACCAGCAATGTGCCGAAATACTTTTCGATCTGGGCTTGTGCCAGGTACGCGTAATATCGAACAATCCGGATAAACTTCAGGCGCTTGAAGCCGCTGGCCTGCGGATCGTCGAGCGAATTCCGATAGAAATAAAGACCGAAGAGCCCGCCGCTCACTATCTACGGACCAAAAAAGAAAAATTAGGCCATCTTCTGAACTTCTGACCGGTGTTCATTTCTTCCGTTTCGTATTCAAAAATATGAAGATTCGGCAGTCCTCGGAACCTGTCGCTTTTTCGTAACCATCCCATTTACCGCAATTACAGTCAATACTGGTTGGGGCATAGCATTTGCATATTCCATAGCGGATGTAAATTCCGCCTTGGGTACCCCAACCCTTAGTTTCAATTTACATAATCTTTAGAAAGGAAATATCTGAAGCATGAAAAAAAATATTAAATTTTTTGCGTTAGCTATTTTTGCAGTCTTTTCATTGTTTTTCGTGACTGCAACAATGGCTCAATCCAGCACGACTGGAGAGGTAATCGGCGTCGTAACTGACTCCAACGGAGCGGTTGTTCCGAATGCCGCCGTAACTCTAAGCGGACCGAATTTGATTCGTTCGCAATCTACTACTTCCGGTGCTGACGGACAATACCGTTTCTCGTCGGTCCCTCCGGGCCGCTACACGGTAGAAACGACCGCAACATCAGGATTCTCAGCGTACAAACAGGATAACCTCGAAGTTAACCTGAGCAGAAGTACCTCGGCGAACATAACTTTGCAGGTTGCAGGCTCGACAAGCATCGTTGACGTTGTGGCCACACCTGAGATCGACCAAAACAGCAATACGACCGGATCGAATATTTCGACTGAGTTTTTCTCGAATATTCCTACATCCAGAACCGTTCAGGGACTTTACACGATTGCACCGACCGTCGCCCGCTCAGGCTTGCGTGACGCTTCGGGACGTGATCGCGATCCGTCGGTTGGCGGTTCGTCGGGTCCGGAAAACAACTACATCCTTGACGGTGTAAACACGACCGACCCTGCATTTGGTGGCGGCGGTTCGAACCTTCCTTTTGAATTCGTACAGGAAGTTGAGATCAAAACCGGTTCTTACGGTGCAGATCAAGGCCTCTCGACCGGCGGCGTTTTCAACGTCATCACCAAGTCGGGCGGCAACGAATTCCACGGCGATGTATTCGCTTATGGTAACCCGAAGAGTTTTGTCCGTGACACCAAGCACTTCCCGTTCGTCGGTCTTGCACCGAATGGTTTTTCGGAAGTTGACGCTGGTGCCGATCTCGGCGGCCCGATCATCAAAAACCGTCTTACGTTCTTTGTGGCGTTCAACCCGCAATATAGAACGAATAACTACTTAACCCAGACTTTCCGTCAGGAAGTTCAAGGCAAAATTAAAACGCCTTTCTACTCGGGCAAATTGTCGTGGGTTATCAATAATAACAACACGTTCACGTTCTCGACGTTTGGCGATTACACCACGCAGGAAGGCCATCTTTTTGGCGGTTCCGGCTTCGGTGCAAACCCTGCAAGCTTCTTGGGAACAGTTGAAACAGGCGGCACGAACTATGCAACCCGGTTGAACTCGAACATCCGTCAGAACTGGATCGGCGAGTTTTCGTTCGGTATTCACCGTCAACGAGCTAACACGATTCCTGATGCTTCGATTGCCGGCGCTGCTCTAGTTTCCGACAACTTTGCGATCCTCCGTTCAAACGGTACGGTTGCTCCGGTTACGCAGACAGGAATTGCGGGTTTAGCATCGACCGGAAACGTCGATTTTGTCTTCGCACCCGGATCCCTGCAGAGAAACTTTGTCCGCGACGGCTTTGGCCTCTTCTCTACACAAAGCCGTAATCGTTGGGAATTTGCTACGAAGTTCCAGAACATCGTCAGCGATCACACGTTCAAGTATGGTTTCGAATTTTATCGTAATTCATACGGAATCGACACCCGTTCGACGGGTCCGTCAAATGTGTTCGGGAACCCGCTGAATGTTCCATCCAACAACTCAACAAGTATAAGTGACCGTTCGGTTAACGGTTTCCGTGTAACAAACAACTTTATCGTTTGCACGACCCGTGTAATCGGCGGTGTTGGAACGGTGGTTTGTCCGAGCGTTTCCGCTCAGACCAACTTCAACGCTTTACCGGCTGCAAGCCGTCCGGCTGGGTTTACAGCAAACGCTGTCTGTACCGTAGCCGCTGGAGCCAGTTGCGTAGGGCCGGTAGCTAACCTTACTGCAGCAGAAGTAAACAACAATCCGTTCCTGATTCGGGCTTCAACCCGCGTTCGCGATTTTCAATTAGTCGCACAGACGGAAACGGACGTTGAAAGCTTCTACTTCCAGGATGACTGGAGAGTTGCAAAGAACCTTCAATTCAACATCGGAGCACGTTGGGATTACCAGCAAGCCCGCGGAAACGAAGGATCGTACTTGAAGCTTAATAACTGGTTCGACAACCTTCAGCCGAGAATCGGATTCTCATGGGATCCGTGGTCGAAGGGTAAAACCAAGGTTTTCGCAAACTACTCGCGTTACCTTGAAACACCGATCCCGCTTGACGTTAACGTTCGTGCCGGCAGCGACAACACTCAGACCGATAAGAACTTCAACGTTGACCGCTTGAACGCACCATTAAACTCAAACCTCGCGAGCGGATTTAATTCCCGCAACTTGGGTGCTCACTCGACACCAATCGATCAGGGCCTGAAGCCGCAGACAGTGAATGAATTCACCGCCGGTTTTGAGCATGAATTGATGAGCAACGTAACCTTGGGTATCCGCGGTATCTACCGTCCGCAGGGTTCGGTTATCGAAGACGGCTCGTTCGACGACGGCGACAACTACTTCCTGTTCAACCCAGGCGAAATTCGCCCGGGCGACAACACGACGGAAGAACTGGCCTGTAACAATCCGGCTATCGGATGTTTCGGCCGAGCTCGACGTTTCTATCGTGCGATTGAATTTACACTTAACAGAAGATTTGCGAACAACTTCTCGTTCAACTCTTCTTATGTATTTTCAAGCCTGATCGGTAACTATGAAGGCCTGTTCCGTAACGATAACGGCCAAGCTGACCCGAACATCACATCGTTGTTCGATCTCGTCAGTCTGCTAGAAAATACATATGGACGCCTTCCGAATGACCGCCCGCATCAGCTGAAATTTAACGGCAGCTATACAACGCCGTTCAAATTGGTTGTTTCGAGTAACTTCTATGTCCAGTCGGGTATCCCCTTCAGCGCACTCGTTCCGCACTTCCTGTATGGGAACAACGAGGGTTTCTGCCGACGTGATATCGGTATTTGTAATCAGCGTGGTAATGCGATAATTCCCGACCTCGGAGCAAACTCGTTTGGCGTAAACAGCGTCGGTACCAACCGCTCGCCTACGACATACAATCTTGATGTCGGTGTTTACTATCCGATCAAGTTTAGCGAAAACATGCAGCTTAGATTTACGGCGGACTGGTTTAATGTAACGAACACGCAGCGTGCGGTTACGCTTGATCAGACTGCAGCAATCAATAGCGGCGTGGCAGGCGTTGCTCCGGTTACAAATCCGTTCTTCGGAACCGGTGCGATCTTCCAATATCCTTCCGCCATCCGTTTGGGTGCGAAGTTCAGCTTCTAAGTCTTTTACCAAGTACTTGGAACATGAAGGTCAGGGAGATTCATTCACCCTGACCTTTTTTTATCGTTTTTTATCGGTTTTCTGATAAACTGTTGGCAACAATTAAAAACAGGAGTGACGATTATGGGTTCGAAGAACTGTACAGCCGTTTTGGTTTTTATGGCGTATTTTGCCGTTGCTTTTTCGACCCCATTCTTTGGACAGAGCCGTATCAACACCTCGGGCACCGGAGGTATTCACACCATTCAAGGACGAATTTATCTACCATCCGGCAGAACGCCCGATTCGCTGATGGTGGTTAAGCTGGACAGCACGAATTTTTCCACCATAACTGTAAATGCCGACCAAAATGGAGGCTTTTCGTTTCAGGCATTGGCCCCGGGCAATTACAAAGTGGTCGTTGACGCCGGAGCAAGCTTTGAGATCGCCTCCGAGGCCGTTACGATCGATACCGAGGTTCAGGGTCCCGTCCGCATGAACGTAAACTCCAAAACCATCACGCTTCCCATCCATCTCCAGATGAAGCGTTCGGTAGTCTACAAAAGCGGGATTATAAACGCGAAATGGTCGAATGTTCCGCGGCGGGCGGTCGAACTGTACGAGGACGGGCTTAAAATGCTCGGTGAAGGCAAACAAGCAGAAGCTGTCATAAAATTCCGGGAATCGCTTTCGGCGTACCCGATGTTCTCGGCTCCGCACAACGAGCTTGGCAAGATAAGCCTTCGAGCAGGAAACCTTGACGAAGCTGTTCGATCGTTTCGTGCGGCGATCCGGGTCGACCCAACTGATTTTGATGCCCGACTCGGCTGCGGTATCGCTCTGCTTAATCAAAAAGACCTGGGAAATGCGGAAAAAGAACTGACGGGTGCCGCCGAACTAAATAAGACGGCGGTAACGCCGCGATACTATCTCGGCGTCCTCTTTATAGAGAAAAAAAATATCGATGCTGCGCAGAGGGAACTGGAGACGGCACGTCAACTGACGGACGATAAAAGCTTCCCGCTGCTTCACCGGTATCTCGGTGGAATTTACGTCGCGAAACAAATGAATAAAGAAGCCGTTATGGAGCTTGAGATATATTTACGCCTTGCACCAAACGCTAAAGACGTGGATCGAATCAGGCAAATTGTCACTGATCTTCGAAGCAAGCAAAACTAGGAATGCCCTCACACGAAAGGATCTACCGCGATTCGGTTCATAATATAATTCGCCTGAAAACTGATACGCCGGAGGGAGATTTGGTCGCACGCCTGATCGACACGCCGGAATTTCAGCGTCTGCGCCGTATCCGCCAGCTTGGCCTCGCCCATTATGCGTATCAGGCAGCCGAACACTCGCGCTTTGCTCATAGCCTTGGGGCGTTCCACCTCGCAACGCGTACACTCGCAAAACTTCGGCTCAACTACGATATCTCGGAACACGATCAAACGGCGGTTCGCGTCGCCGCTCTTTTGCACGACATCGGCCATGGCCCGTTTTCGCATGTCATCGAACCGATACTCGGTTTTCATCACGAAGATTTTACTGTTGAAGCCGTATTAAGCGAAACAACCGAGGTCGGACAACTGCTTCGCGGCTTTTCGCCGAAACTCGCAACCGACGTCGCCAACATAATTCTCGGAACGTTCCGGCCGATGGCTTTGGCTCAGCTCGTCTCGTCGCAGCTTGACGTGGACCGGATGGACTATCTTCTGCGGGATTCGCTGATGACGGGCGTGAAATACGGCGTTTACGACATCGAATGGATAATAAAATCTCTTGAAATAAACGAGGCGGCGGATCAGCTTTACGTTTCGGCCCGCGGGCTTTATGCCGTGGAAGATTATCTGCAGGCCCGATACTATATGTTCCGTCAGGTCTATTTTCACCGAACATTGCGGTCGGCCGAATCGGTGCTTCATTCACTTCTGCGGCGTGCGCTTACGCTGCACAAACAGGATGATCCGGTCTGGCATCTTCCGGGGACAGCTTTTGAGCAAGTGCTCAAAGGCGAGAAACTCACGCTAGCCGAGCATCTGGCACTTGACGATTCTGACATCGTCTATCATATAAAGCAGTGGCAAACGGCCGACGATACTATACTGTCCGACCTTTCGAAGCGTTTTCTGAACCGGCGATTGTTTAAGGCATTCGATCTCGATATGCCCGATGAGAACAGACAGGAGTTCGTCGATAAGGCACGGCAGGTCGTTCAGGATGCCGGATTTGATGTCGATTACTATTTTGTCGAGGACAAGGCCGGCGACGTCCCGCATTATTTCTACACCAAGGACGATGCAAAGCCCAAGGATCTAATCTACGTCGAAGAGGGTTTTTCGCACCCGGCGATACGCGAGATTTCGGAAGTTAGCGCGGCGGTACGCGGCCTTCAAAAAGGTTATCGGATACATCGGGTTTGTTTCCCGATCGAAGTAAAGGATGCTATCACCGACTTGTATCATTCCTAAGAACATTTTAACGCAGAGACGCAGAGACGCAGAGACGCAAAACGAAGTCACTCAGAAGGAATGGCACGAGGGGATCTTATCTGCCTTTTTTCCGACTTTGCGTATTGGCGTTTTGGTAATCATTTGCGGTTGCACGCTGCTCGCGCAAAAACTCGCGATCCTTTCCCCCGACGAGTCCGTTCAAACACAAAAATATGCATCGCAGCTTTCCGATTCTTTATCGAGCAATCTCAGGGTGCTCGATGACGAGATGAGTTTGGCGGCCTTTCGTTCGGTAAAGTCGGAGAACGCCTTCAATCTCACGGCAGCACAAGCGAAAATGGCGGCCGAAGTGATTGGCTGCGACTATTTTTTGCTGGTAAGGTCGGGAACGCTTCGCCGCACGTCGATTGCGAAACCCGAGTTTTACGAATCGTTCGTCACCGTATTTCTTGTCGATGGACGATCGGGAAAACTCTTCTACTGGGACTTAAAGAGCTTCGAAGCCGATTCGCCGGCCGAATCGGAACGGCTTTTGTTTGCATCGAGCGGGAGTATCGCGGCAGACATCACGGGCCAATTGGAAAAGGTCCGAAGAAGCTCACTGGAACCGGTGGGAAGCGCGGCCCGGATCGCTGAAGTGCCAGAAACAGGTTCGGACGAAGGAAAGGATTTCCGCCCGCCAATGCCGTACAAGCGAATAAAGCCCGAATACACGCGGAAAGCTTATTTGTATGACATTCGTGCGACGGTCGATGCTGCAGTGAATATCGATCAGAATGGTGCGGTTACAGCGGTCGAGATAGAGCGTTGGGCCGGTTTTGGCCTCGACGAATCGGTAATCGAAACTGTGCGCAAGATGAACTGGCGCCCTGCGACACGAGCCGGGAAGACATTGCCTATGCGTGTTTTGCTGCGATACAATTTTACAAAGATCGAAAAAGAATAACTCCACACAAAGCGCACACACATAATTCCAAACGTACTTTGATGAATTTTCTTCGGGCTTCAATTCGGTTTCCGGCTTTTGTCATTTCGACGCTTATTATCTATTACACCTGGCGGATTACCGCGTTCATCGTTCCAAACAAGGTGCTTTGGCGGCAGATCACATTTCATAACTGGTCGAGGATCTTCGCTTTTATCGGCCAAATGAAGATAGAAGTCATCGGCACACCTCCCAAGCCTCCGTTTTTTCTCGTCACCAACCACCTTAGCTATGTCGACATCCCAGCCCTACGTCTGGCTGCAAACGGCATTTTTGTTGCCAAGAGCGACATCAAGGATTGGTTCGTTGCAGGGCCGATCATCCGCAACATGGGCAATGTCTTTATCGACCGTACGAACCGCCGGGATATTCCGAGGGCCGGTGAAGAGATCATCAAAAAGTTGAACGAGCAGGAAGGCGTGATAGTGTTTCCCGAAGGAACGAGTACGAAAGGCGAGGATGTGCTGCCTTTTAACTCTTCTTTTCTCGAATTTGCAGCGAAAATAGGGTTGCCGGTTTCCTATGCCTCGATCCGCTACGCAACACCGGCGGGCGGACCAACGCCGAGCGAACGCGTTTGCTGGTGGGATGACACCGGCTTTCTAAAACATTTATGGCGGCTCTTTTCACTCAAAACTTTTACGGCCATAATCACCTTCGGTGAAGAGCCTGTGTCGAACCCAAACCGTAAGGAACTCGCCAATTACCTTCGCGAAAAAGTAAAGGAAAAGTTTATTCCGATGCTATAGGCCGGAATTGAATCCAACTAAACTATTTTCCGCAATGAAAAAAGCAGCAAACTGAAGTTTGCCGGACAAAAAAGCCAGGACTTACATGTCTCGGCTTTTTTTCATGTCTCGCAATTTTCGTGATTATGGATTAAACCGGTGCTGTTCGTACTTTGGTTCCGCATCAATCTCGTACCTCTTCAGGAATTCCCAGGCGCCCTTATTAATCTCTGGCGCGCGATCGTAATACCAATGCGTATGGTCTTTTATCTCGGTCAGCTCGGATTTAAAACCGTTCTCATTTAAGGCGTCTCGGGTTGCCCGAACCACCGGCAACGGGAATAATTTGTCGTCGGTTCCGACAAAAATAGCAATTGGAATTTTACGCTTTGCCTGTTCGATATATGATCTATCACCCTTGCCCAAAGCTCCGGCATGCACCGCGGTCGCGGCAAAATATTCCGACTCCAGTAGTGAAAGATACAGCGCTTGACCGGCCCCGGCGGAATGTCCGAACAAATAGACACGGCGAGGATTTATCGGATATTTAGCTTTTAGCGTGTCGATCAAATCGCGAATATAATCCGGCCCGTCACCCGGTATTTTCCAGCCCTGCGAGTTTTGAGAATCCGGGCCGACCACAATAACGTTTTCCTTTTTCGCCAGTTCTCTCCACTTCTCGACAAGCGAATTTCCGTTACGGCCCGAACCGTGCAGCAGCACAATCAAGGGGGCAGGTTTTGCTTGGCTAATTTTTTCGGGAACGAATAGGTAATAGGCCCGTTCCTTCCCCTCTGAGCGTATCAATTCTTTCGAAATATTTTGTGCCGGAATTTGTTGCGCGGCCATAAGAGCCGTCAGGAAAAATAAAACGCAGAGCTTCATAACAATCTTCTCAGACTTTCGTTCGGTTTAGGTGCTTCTAGTAAAGAAATGAGGCTGTCTGAAAAGGCGGCCTCTTTTTTTGGCGCAAAATGAGGGATTGGCTTTAAAATGGATGAATGAAGGAGAAAAGAGTCGTTTTTAAGAGGTACGTGCAAGACCAGCCGATGTTGCTGCCGCCGAGTTATGA
>JANNST010000032.1:0-36308 GCA_031402865.1 Chloracidobacterium sp.
TGAAAACGGCGTGCTCCGGAACGGCTCGATGTCGGCCGATACCGCACTTATGGCCGTTAAGCGGTTCTACGTCTGCACGAAAACCGACATCCCCGCAAATATCGCGCCCAAACTAGCGAACGTCCAGCTCGCCGAGGACGCCTGCCCGCAAGAGCCCTGAGCGGTGCGAAGCCCTCGTACCCGGTCGCTACCGCTCGCGGTTCTGACAAGAGACACCACCCCGTCAGACGAAGCGTCTGCCACCCCTCCTCAAACCAGGAGGGGAGCTTTTTCTAGCGTTCGAGATAGTGTTTGTATTCACGCGACATTAAGGTATTGACGACGCTTTTGGATCTGCGGAGTTGTCCGGCCACGGTCAGAGAGACCGACCCCGCTTCACCTCTCTCCCCGTTCATTGCCGTATCGATCCATTTCGGTGTTGCATTTAATACATGTCCAGCCGCCCCACAATGACTGTCGCCACGATGTAGGCACCCTGACCGTTGGCACCGGCGTTCCGCATTTCGGACAGCCTCCCTTAACGTTGACGTCGTTTTGCATCTTTACCGATAAAAACAAAACCGCTACCAGCGTGATGACTACAGAAATAATTATAGCTTCCATACGTTTTACCATCCTCCGTTTTTATGAAATTACCCATCTCGAAAAATCCGTAAAACTAGACGAAGATGGATTCGGTCATTTGCGGAACGAAGAGAGAATTGTGTCAGGATGGACATCTGCGTCGAGTTATGCAAAAGCCGCGCATATCTTCGTCTTGATACAAAAGAGGGGGATGGATAGATATGAGAAGACTTGGTTTATTGATAGCGTTGTTTCTGATTGCGGCAGGTGCTTCGGCGCAATCTCTTAAGCCCGAGAGTCCCTACGCGATGCAAGCGGGGATCAACCAAGGCACTTCGGACAGCCTCGTTGGCACGCACTATTGGTACTTTAATGTTACTCCCGGAAGCAACCGCTTGACGGTGCGGTTAAAGAATCCGACGACTCTCTACGGCTCGAAGGTTAATACCGTGCTGACCGTTACGGTCACCGACGACAAAAAGACCTGGAAGGTAACTAAGATCGCTACGTCAAAGCAAAACGAATCCGAGGCGACCTTCATTTCGCATAAGGTGGAAAAGAAGATCAAAATAATCGTCAGCGTGGCGCCGCCAAATCAGAACCTCATCCGAATGGGCGGTGACTATGAGATCGAAGCGACGGGAGACGTCCAGTTTGACGACATAAAGAGCGCCGCCGATCCGATCGTGCGGACATACGACCCGAAGACAATGCATTACAGCGATTCATACGGCTCGACCAAATTCCTTGCCGATTGTACCGTCCAAACTTCCAATGGTTTCAGCGGCACATGGAAAGTGTTTGACCGGGAAAACCGTATATACACGGTCGTGATCGGGGAATTCCGATACTCACTCCAGTACATTCCAGGTTACGGCCTCGTGAGGCCCGGCGAGCCAAACATGATCGAGTTTCAGGAATTGCGGCGGTGAAACGTGACGTTGAGTGAGCGTGCTTCGAAAAGCTGTGGCAATTGCACGCTCGTTCACACTCACGTTTCTGAGCGTTGGTAAAAGGATCAGCGTGAGAATTTAAAAAGGCGACAAAGGCCTCGCACGCGGACGCCGAAGCCTTTAGTCGTTTTAGCTGCGTGTTAGGTTATTTCTTTTTGGCTGCCGGCTTCTTAGCTGCCGGTTTTTTTGCTGCCGGAGCTTTCTTAGCTGCGGGTTTTGCCGCCGACTTCGTCGCTGCCTTCTTAGCCGGAGCTGCCTTCTTAGCGGGTGCTGCTTTTTTCGCCGGAGCTTTTTTTGCCGCCGGTTTTGCAGCCGTCTTTTTCACTGCTGCCTTCTTAGCTGGTGCAGCTTTTTTTGCCGCCGGTTTTGCCGTCGACTTTGCTGCTGCTTTTTTAGCCGGTGCTGGTTTCTTTGCCGCCGGTTTTTTTGCTGCTGGTTTTTTTGCTGTTGCCATACGTGTCCTCCAAAGTTTTTTCTGACCGCAATGAGTTTAACAAAAAAAAAAAAAAAGCAAAGCAATAAATGCGCGCATACACGTGATTTCAATATGTTTTTTTATTTTTCTTCACTTTATTTTTATTAAACGCAAATATGAGCGCGTTATCACGATTTTTGCGCAAGAAATTGAGTAAAAAAGTTAGAGGTAAAAATGCAAAATAGACGGAGCCGTATGGGCAGATTTCCAGCAAAGTTATAGGAGCGAGTAATTTTAAAAATGGAATTTACAATTCGGATCTCACTTACTACTATTTAATAAATTCGAAATAATGTTTTTTGTCAGCGGAGCGAGTATGCGATCAAATCTTTTCATTTTTATTGTATTTGCGGCGGCCATTGTTTCGGCATGCACTCCGAAGGCGACTACGACACCCGCGACGACCAACAATTCCACGACCACAACAGATGGTGGTCATGCGGCGACGGACAACACGTTATTGGCGGGTGACGAAAATAGGTCGGCGGATCAATCGACGCCCGTTGTCGCGGATACGCCAAAAACTATTCGGGATTTCTTTATGCTTTTGCCCGAAAAATATTTTGTCCTTGAAGGCTGCGTGCGCGAAAAAGACAAGGATTGCAAAAAGGCAAAGGTTGATTATTTAAAAACTTTTACTGAGATCGATGACACTGCAAACGGATATTTTAAAGGCGGATGCGACGGTGCGCAGAGCTGCTTGGAAATGGCGATATTTAAACGTCTAGACGGAACGTATCTTGTCGCCGTTGAGACGTCAGCAGAAATGATAAACGACTATTATTTTTTGGACTACGCGAAAGGAAGTTGGACGGATGTTTCGGCAACGGCCGTTCCGCAATTCAGCAAGAAAAATATTTATGAGCTTCCGCGAAAAGGAACGACGGTAAAAGTTTTTGCGAAGAAGGTGATCGAGAAGGGTGACGATTACGAAGTATCGGACAAAGGCGAGAAGCTCTACGATCTGGAATGGAAAAACGGTAAATTTACGATCAAGAAATAGCCGCCGTTTCATGCAAAACTACAACCTTTTTTACTCGCCATATTATTTCGCCGAGATCGGCGAAGGCCACGTCTTTCCGATCAGGAAATTTGAACTGGTGCGCGACGTTCTTGTCGAAGAAGGTACGCTGCTGCCGGAAGAGATCGTCGAACCCGAAGCCGCGCGTGTTGACGATCTGCTGCTTGTTCACACCGAAGATTACATCACACGATTGACAGGTGGAACGCTGACGGCGAAAGAGATCCGCAAGCTCGGGCTGCCGTGGTCCGAGTCGCTGGTTCGGCGATCGCTGCATGCAATATCGGGCACGATCAATGCGTCGCGAAGCGCTTTGCGCGATTCGGTCTCGTCGAATCTTGCCGGCGGAACGCATCATGCGTATCCGGATCGCGGCGAAGGATTTTGCGTGCTGAATGATGTGGCGGTCGCGATCAGAGTTTTGCAGCGGGAAGGATTGGCAAAGCGTTTTCTGATCGTTGATTGCGATGTACACCAGGGAAACGGCACCGCGTTTATTTTCAAGAATTCGCCTGAGGTCTTTACGTTCTCGATGCACGGTGCAAAAAATTACCCGCTCTTTAAGGAAGAATCGACGCTCGATATCGAACTCGCGGATAAGACGTCGGATGCAGAGTTTCTCGAAACTCTGGGCGAAGCCCTGACCCGCGTGATCACACATGATCCGGATTTAATATTTTATCTAGCGGGTGCCGACCCCTATGAAAAGGACAAACTCGGACGGCTTGGGATGTCGATAGGCGGATTACGAAAACGTGATGAGATGGTACTGGCGTTAGCGAAGTCGCATGCAGTTCCGATCGTTACGACGATGAGCGGCGGTTACGCAATGGACATTGCGGACACGGTTGAGATACATTGCAATACGATCCGTGCTGTCAAGAAGGTTTACTTCGGCGACGTGACTTCGAGTGTTTCGGGCTGAGGATCAACGCTGCGTCTTTCGAACAGAATACGAAGGCCGTCGAGCATTAAGTTTTCATCGACGATATTTATCAGATCGCTGTTCTCCGAAAGCAAGCGGGCAAACCCGCCGGTCGCGACCACTTTGGGCTGATCGCTTAGTTCGTCAAACATCCTGCGGATTATCCCTTCGACCAATCCGACATAACCAAAAAATACTCCCGAGCGGATTGAATCGACGGTCGTGTTGCCGAAAACGCTTTCCGGTTTCTCGATCGCGACGTGCGGGAGCTTTGAGGTTTTCAGATGCAACGCTTCGGCGAGCGTATTCATTCCCGGAGCGATCGTGCCGCCCAGATACTCACTCGCGGCATTAACTGCATCGATCGTCGTGGCGGTTCCGAAGCTGCAAACTATGACGGGTCGGTCGTACTTTTGCATGGCGGCCGAAGCGTTTATCAGACGGTCGGTGCCGACGCTGGTAAGCGGTTCGTAGTTGATCTTTAGACCGAAATCAAATGTGTGGTCTATGAAGACCGGCGTCACCTTCAGCATTTTCTTACAAACCTGACGGATGATGTCGTCAAGTTCCGGCACAACGGATGAGACGATGGAACTGTCGATGCGGAAAGAACGGTCTTCGACGTATTGCAGGAGATCGAAGAGAAGTTCTTCGATCGTGTAATCGCGTTTTGTTTGTATCAGGAATTTGTCGACAAGAGATGCACCTTCAAACACGCCGAACTTTATGGAGGAATTGCCGATGTCGATAGCGAGAAGCATAGCGAAAAGTGAATAGTGAAAAGCGAAAAGTGAAAAACGGACCTAATCTTCCATTTTTCACTTTTGGTTATTATCTTTTCACTTGGGCTTAGCCCTGCAGCGGCAATCCATCATAGACGATCTGCCAGCCGTTGCTCCGGCTTGTGCGAAGGCTTTTTGTGTACCATTCGAGGGCGGCCGTTGGATCATCGTATAGCTGTACCGCAGGATGTGCTTCGCGCGGATCAACGCGGCAGATGGCGGCTCCGGCAGTCGCGCTCTTAATACAAAGCAATGCGACCATGTTGTTCTTTTGAAGCACGGCCGTGCGTACAAGCACGTCGTCCAGATCAATATCAAAATCTTCGAATTCAGCAAGCTCATCGCTGAAATCCTGCTCTTCAAAATCAAACTCGGTTTTTGGGTCGAACTCGTTACTCATAAAAAATCTAACAGCGTGATTAGAAGTTACACTCTTGCGCGGCAATGTTCAAGCGGGCCTCACTTTCTCCACATCACCGGCCTGTATGACCTCGACGCCGTCATCTGTTCGCACACGCAGAGCCCCGTTTTCTTCCAGGCCGTCCGTTATACCTGTGATCGTTTTGTGTTCCAGCGTGACGCGAACGTTTTTACCGGAGTAGTAAGTTGAGCGGCGACGCCATTGGTTTAGAATTTCGTTGGGGTCATTTTCCTTTTGGAGGATGTCGTAGAAGTAAGTGAGAAGATTCGTGAGTGTTTGCTGAAGGTCTTCTTCTGTTGGAAGATAAGCACCCCGTCCGCGAAACGCGTCCACCCCTCCTTTGAAAGGAGGGGCCGCACTCTTTTTCAAAAACTCCGCCTCAATGGAAGTTGCCGTATCCGCGATCTCTCCGGGAAAATTTGAAGACCTGATATTGATTCCGATCCCAACGATCACTGCGAGGCCCATCGGTGTTTCGGCTGTTTCCGCGAGTATACCAGCGATCTTTTTATCACCTACCAAGACGTCGTTAACCCATTTGATGTCAGGCTTGAGTCCGTATTCTTCAAGTGTGTCGTGGACTGCAACACCTGTCATCAACGTGATCAACGACAAATAGCGCGGCTCAAGGGTTGGGCGCAGGACGATGCTGAAATACAGTCCGGCACCTTTTTCGGAAACCCATGCCCGGCCATGGCGACCGCGTCCGGCAGTTTGTTGGTGAGCAACGATGCAAAGACCTTCGTCCGCACCGAGACGTGCTTGATTCATCGCTTCGGTATTAGTGGAATCGAGCGTGTCGAAGGTGAGAACGGTGATGTTCATTTCGTTTGGCGTTGCGGCTTAGGCGGGCGTCCTCCCCAGATTAGTCGCCTAAAGGCGGAACTCCAAGCTAAAGAGGCCGCCAGAGGGAATCGCAGTAGAAATTTTCTTCGTCCAAAAATGTAACTGCTGTTTCGAATCCGCTTGCCGCCGCCAGGTCCGAGATCATCGCGGCCGTATATTTTTGGGAGATCTCCATAAAGATCGGCTCCCATTGTTCGAATTCGAAATTGCGATTCAAGGCAGCGACGTGAACCGTCTGCTTTTCACGGCTGATCAGAAATGAGCGGGCGGCGCATTCGACGGGGCGGTATTGGGCGTAATGAGAAAAATTTTCGACGGCGAAATCCGCACCGAGTTCACGGTTGATGCGGCGGAGCAGGTTGAGATTGAAAGCGGCGGTTACGCCGGCGGCATCGTCGTATGCCCTGACGATCACACGCGGATCTTTCTGCATATCGAAGCCGATAAAGATGAGGTCGTTTTCATTCATCACGGAACGGAGATGAAGGAAAAAATCGACGGCCTCGTCGCGGTTGAAATTGCCTATGTTCGAGCCGAGGAACAAGATCACCTTTCGCCGTCCGTTTCCGTTATTTAACGAATCGAGGATCTTGAAGTAATCGCCGTGGTGCGGTTCGATCTTAAGTTCGGGAAACTTCGAGTTAAATTTGGAGGACAGGGCATCGCACGCTTCTTTTGAGATATCGATCGGCGAATACGTAAAATCGGTCTTTTGTTTGAGGAGATGCTCGACCAAAACGGCGGTCTTTGTTCCATCGCCAGCACCGAGTTCGATCAGGTCGATCTTTTCGGCGCCGTCGGTGAACGAACGGGCGATTTCGCTTGCCTGTTCCGTCAGGAGTTTAAACTCGGCACGGGTCGGGTAATATTCGGGAAGCTTCATTATCTCCTGAAACAGCCGCGAGCCTTCGTCATCATAAAAATATTTCGACGACAGCCGTTTTGGCGTCGAGGTCAGGCCGTGCAGGACGTCTTCAGCAAATTGGGTAAGTTCCGGTGAGGTTGATGTCTTCATAAATTTCAGATTCCAAATTCCAAATTCCAAATTCCAAATCAGATATTCTACTTGGCAATGTCGTTAGAAAATCTGAAGTCTCAAATCTGGAATTATCTCGCTAGTCGTATTCCGGTAAACTGCCACCTTAAATGCGGGTGGAAAAAGTTCCGGTACGTCTGGCGGCTGTGGCCGGGCGGTGTTGCGACCGATGCTCCGCGGAGGACCATTTGATTGATCATAAATTTCCCGTTGTACTCACCGACGGCGCCGTCCGGTTTTTTGAAACCGGGATATGGTAGATACGCCGAGTTAGTCCATTCCCACCGCAGGCCCCAATCGAATTTCTCGCTTGCCGCTTCCCATTCGAATTCGGTCGGCAAACGCATTTCCTTCCACGCGGCAAATGCCGCGGCTTCGTAATAAGAAACGTGACAGACCGGAGCGTCGAAGTTCATTTTTCTTAAACCGCCGAGCGTGTATTGATGCCATTCGCCGTCAACTTTGTGCCAATGAAGCGGGGCGTCGACAGCGTTTTGTTTGACCCAGTCTAAGCCTTCGGAATGCCAAAATCGATGATCACGATAGCCGTGGTCGTTGACGAATTCGAGAAATTCAAAATTTGTCGCAAGCCTGGATGCGATCTCAAAATCATTCAGATAAACCTTGTGCCTCGAAAGCTCATTGTCAAAACAAAATCCTTCGCCCGCGTAGCCCATTTCGTAAACTCCTTCCTTAAATTCGATGAAACCGGCCGTCCCAGATTCATGCGTTTCTTCAGGGGCGTAGTTTTCGCGATACGCCGGGAAAAGCGGATTTACGCTCAGCGTATACTTTAAATCGGTGATGAAGAGCTCCTGGTGCTGCTGTTCGTGGTTGAGGCCGAGGACGACCAAGTCTCGCAGTGGATCATCACCGTTCACCACCCCGTCAGCCGACCACCCCGCCGATGAAGCATCGGCACCCCTCCTCAAACCAGGAGGGGAGCTAAATCCTGCCACCTCTCTTAAAACAGGAGGAGAGCCAAGACCTGACAAGAGGTCTAGCATCTGTACATCTACATGATTTCGATACTCAAAGACCTGTTTCACGGTCGGACGGCTTAGGGCTCCGCGGTGGTCGCGGGCCGTACGTTCGCCGATGGTGTTGTAATAGCTGTTGAAAAGGAAGCCGAAATTTTCGTCAAAAACCCTGTAGTCCGGGACGAATCGTTTGAGGATCATTTCCTCGAAAAACCAAGTCGTGTGGGCGATATTCCACTTTGGCGGCGAAATATCGACCACCGGCTGAGGTATGTAATCCTCGATCTCAAGCGGTTCGCATAGGTGTTCGGTATAGGCCCGGACCCTCGAATAAATCTCGGCCAAAGTTTCCGGTTTGCTGGTCAATGATTGTGCTGCCTGCATAAGCCTATTAAAACAAATCCGCAGCGAAAGACAAAGATTCTTCTGTCCTTGGATCACGCAGCGGCAAAAATTACTTCTATTTTTCGATTTTTATGAGGGCTTCTCTGCAGATCTCGGCGAGGTAAGGATCGGAGCTGTTCAATCTGACGCGAAGTGAGGCGATTGCCGATCTATCCCCAATTTCGCCCAACGCAAAGGCCGCCTCGCGACGCGTGTCATCCGTCTCTCTGTTGTTTGTCAGGACAGCGATCAAACCAGGCACGATATCGCGGAAAAGAGAAAAAACCGGATTTGGGTACTTTTGAAGATCGATATCCTTGTATTTTTCGGGCAAAAAGTTCAGTGGGGTCAATACGCGGGTGTCGATATTATTGATCTTGCGCGCAATTTGACCGATTGTTCTTGCAGCTGACCGCCGGAGAAACTCGTCATCCTCTTTTGGATTTTTCTTGAGGAGATCGGAGCAGTATTCCAGAGCACCTGCATTGCCGAGTTCACCGAGTGCTACGACGATAGCGGTCAGAGCTTCAGGCGATTTTTCTTTTCTCAATGCATTTAAGAGATGGCCCGACGCGTCTTGATGGCCGGTTTTACCAAGTGCGTTCGCGGCTTCGCGACGGACAAACTCGGCCCGATCGTTCAGAAGCGGACGCAGAACCGCAACGGCATCCGAAGGTTCCAAATAAATAACCGACGAAGCAGCCGTGGCCCGAACGATCTCGTCCTTGTCCTTGAGAGCGGAAATCGCAATAAACGAGGCTTCTGCTGTTTTGAAATTTCTAATTTCGAATAGGGCCGATCGTTTTTGCTCGGTGTCGCCGGAGAGTTGGCGTATCAAGCGGGCGTCGGTTTCGGGCCAATCGGAAGGATTTGCGCTTTGGGCAAGTGCGGTGAGACCAAAAATGCCTAAGGCCAAGAAGAGAACCACCCCGTCGGCGAAACGCCGCCACCCCTCCTTCGTAAGGAGGGGAGCCAGATGATCCCAACCGCTCACGCAGGTGGTTCTGACCTTGCGCGATGCGATCATACCGCCTGCTGGACGTTCAGCGGCTGGACGCTTTCCCATTCGAAGACCTGCCTGGCACGAAGGTTTTCGTGAGCGTCCGACAGCGAGATTATTATGTCGTCCGTCGGCTGTTTTTCTTTTTCAGTTGATTTACGGGCTGAGGCGTGGCCGGGCGGTGTTTTATCTATTTCGCGGGCGATATTTGTACGGGTTCTTTTGACCATGCTCGTGCCTCCTTTTCGTTTGGGCAGACAGTCAAACCGCAACTTTATTAGATCAAGTCTCGACCGTCCGCAATATTGTTTTTCTCATCATCAAGCTATTGATACTTATAAAAACTCCTCGATGTAATGCTCTGTTAATATATCATATCGTTGTTTTTGAGCGCAAAGAAATTCGACAAACGCGACAAGAAATAATAGTCTTATTATATTATGCTTCTGCGGAAAAGCCTCGCCCTTATTTAGCCACTCGCGACACTCTTTTGCGACGTGGCCTAACTGCAAATCAATTAAAATCAATAATTAGTTATTCGGTTGGATAGATGTATGTTTATCCGCTAAAATTGCCCTTTTCACAGGGCGGCGATTCGTATTTATATGGACGAAAAGTATTTTGCAAAAAAGATAGAAGAGAAGTGGCAGAAGAAATGGGCCGAGACGCGTGCTTTTGAGACAGTGGTGGACGATGCGAAGCCGAAGTTTTACCAGCTTGAGATGCTGCCGTACCCGTCGGGCAATCTGCACATGGGCCACGTACGGAACTATTCGGCGGGTGACGCTGTAGCTTGGTATAAGCGGCTGAAGGGCTTTAACGTGCTGCATCCGATCGGGTGGGATTCGTTTGGCCAGCCGGCGGAGGACGCGGCCATTAAACGTGGTGTCAATCCGCGCGAATGGACGGAAGAGAACATAATTGCGATGCGCGGGCAGTTGGAACGGCTTGGGATCAGCTATGACTGGTCGCGGCAGATGGCGGCCCACCGGCCCGAATACTACAAATTTGACCAGTGGTTCTTCCTGAAAATGTACGAAATGGGCCTCGCGTACAAAAAGAAGACGCAGGTGAACTGGTGCGAAACCGATCAAGCGACGCTTTCGAATGAGCAAGCAAGCGGCGGTTTGTGCTGGCGCTGCGGGAATCCGGTGACCAAAAAGGACCTCGATCAGTGGTTTTTTAAAACCACGGCCTATGCCGATCAATTGCTGGATGACATGGTGGAGGTAGAAGCGGGCTGGCCGCAAAATGTTCTGAAGCGGCAGAAGGATTGGATCGGGCGGTCGGAAGGAGCGTTTGTTGATTTCAATGTTGTGAGCGGCACCGTCCGCCCAGCCGACCACCCCGTCAGCGAAACGCTGCCACCCCTCCTCAGACAGGAGGGGAGCCAAGACGCCACTCCTCCTAAGACAGGAGGGGAGCCTAAGAACCACATCCGTGTATTTACTACACGCATCGACACGATTTATGGTGTTAACGCGGTCGTCGTCGCTGCGGAGCATCCGGTGATCGTAGAGCATCTTTCTGCCTTTTCGACTGACATTTTACAGAAAGTATCTGAGATCAGGGCAGAAAAACTAAACCCGACGGATCATGATGCGGATGCTGTAAAAGACGGTATCGACACGGGTTTGAAGGCGGTTAATCCATTCAGCGGCGAGCAGGTGCCGGTATGGATTGGTAACTACGTGATGATGGAATACGGCACGGGTGCGGTGATGAGTGTGCCGGGGCATGATGAGCGGGATTTTGAATTTGCGAAGAAGTTCGGCCTTTCGATCAAGACGGTCGTTGAACCCGAGAATACGGGCGGAAACGCGAGTGTGAACGAGCGTGCCTCAGCAGCCGGAGCCGAAGACACTGACGAAAAAGGCACACTTCCTAACGGTCGCGTTTCCGCACGTAGCGAAGCCTTTACGGAATACGGGGTAATGATCAATTCCGGCGAGTGGAGTGGAAAGACGAGCGACGATGGCAAAAAGGAAATGACGGCTTTTGCCGCCGAGCATGGGTTTGGGGAAGCAGCGACCACATACAGGCTGCGCGATTGGGGCATTTCGCGTCAGAGGTTTTGGGGCTCACCGATACCGATTATTTATTGCAGTTCGTGCGGCGTCGTGCCTGAGAAATACGAGAACCTGCCGGTCAAATTGCCGGATACCGCACCGTTTACCGGTAAGGGTGAATCGCCCTTGGCGAAAGTTCCGGAATTCTACAAAACGACTTGCCCGAAATGCGGCGAACCGGCGCGGCGTGAGACGGATACGATGGATACGTTCGTCGATTCCTGCTGGTATTACTTTAGATATCTCGATCCAAATAACACCGAAATGCCGTTCTCGTCTGAAAAGGCGGCTTACTGGACACCGGTCGATCAGTATATCGGCGGCGACGATCACGCGGTGATGCACCTTATATATACTCGGTTCTGGACGAAGGTGATGCGCGATATCGGTTTGGTTACTTTCGACGAGCCGGTAAAAAGGCTTTTGACGCAGGGAATGGTTGTCGGCGAGACGTTTTTTGCAGATGAGGGCGGCAAGAAAAAATATTACATGCCGTCTGACGTAACGGCGACACGCGACGCGAAAGGTAAGATCACAGAGGCGAAATCGGCGGACGGCAAGGCACTGAGACATGCGATCGAACGGATGTCCAAATCTAAGGGCAACGGTGTCGATCCGGATGAGATGATCGAGATATATGGTGCCGACGCGGCCCGCATTTTTGTGCTCTTTGCGGCTCCGATCGAGAACGAGCTGGTTTGGCACGAATCTGGGATTGAAGGCGCTGTGCGGTTTTTGCAAAGGGTTTGGCGGGTTGCTTGGAAGTGGAAGGAGCAGGTTCAAGGTTCAAGGTTCAAGGTTCAAGGTGAACATTTTTCAGACACCGCGCGTAAACTCAGGCAAAAAACGCACAAGACGATCAAGCGTGTAGGCGAGAATCTTGAGGCATTGCAGTTCAATACGCCGGTGGCGGCCTTGATGGAATTGTCGAATGCGTTAACCGAATTTAAGGTCGAGCCTGATGCTGCGACGGGAGGAGACGTTTATGCGGTGCGGGAAGCTATTGAAGCTCTTGCACTTATGCTGACGCCGTTCGCGCCGCATTCGGCGGAGGAATTGTATTCCGCCATCGTGGGAAACGACAAAGGGATGATCGCAAATGACGCACGGTTTCCCGAGTTCAACGCGGAGCTGGCCAAGACCGACGAGATCGAGATACCGGTGCAGGTAAACGGCAAGCTGCGCGTGAAGATAATGGTCTCGCCGGACATTACGGACGACGATCTACGTGAAACAGTGATGAATGATGAGAAAGTTAAGGAATACGTGTCCGGTGAGGAGGTCGTGAAAATTGTGGTTGTTCCGAAGCGGCTTGTCAGCATCGTAGTTAAGGGTTAACTTGAGCGAGCATTGGCGGTTTGTCGTTTTATCCTTGCTTGAAATACATAAAAAAACTAGAATTGTTCGGTGGAGAAGCCGCAAAAAGGCCGCGCGTATTCTGTCAACAATATGTATAACCGCCTCCCGGGACCAACGCGTGTAATGTAGGCGTCAAATGAAAGAATGCCAGCTTTGTAAAAACTGCTACACCGACGAAGTCGCAACATGCCCTAAGGACGGGATGCCGACGATGCACACCATCACGGGTGAGCCGGTGCTCGAGGGTAAATATCACCTCGAATGCCGTCTGGGACAGGGCGGGATGGGCGTCGTGTATAAGGCGAGGCACGCATTTCTGAAGACCCAGCTTGCGATCAAGATCATTTTGCCCGATCTGGTTGGAAACGATCCGCAGCTCGTTACAAGATTTCGACAGGAAGCTTTGGCTGCGGCCGCGATACGACATCAGAACGTGGTCGGCGTGACCGATTACGGCGTGATCCAGGGGCAAATTCCGTTTCTGGTAATGGAGTATGTCGATGGCGAATCGCTCCACGACCTGCTGACGAGGGAAAAGGTGCTTTCGCCCGAACGCGCATTGGATCTGATGTCGGCGATCTGTGCCGGTGTCGGAGCCGCCCATCACCAGGGCATCGTTCACCGCGACCTCAAGCCGCTCAACATCATGATCTGCTCGGACAAGCCGAGCATGTCGCAGGCGGTCAAAATACTCGATTTCGGGCTTGCGAAGATCAAATCTGGCGAATTGCTGGGTTCGTTCATTCAGGCGCAGACGACGGGGCTGATGGGTTCGCCATACTACATGGCTCCAGAACAATGGGCCGATGACGAGCCGGATTCGCGGTCGGACATTTATTCGCTGGGTGTAATGCTGTTCCAGATGCTGACCGGCGACGTGCCGTTCAAGGGTTCGTCGATTCCGGCGATCATGAAAAAGCATATCAGCGATCCGCCCCCGACGTTCGCCGAGCTTAACATGCCGCTTTCGATCGAGCTTGAACAGGCGGTCCGCCACACGCTTCACAAGGAAAAAGAAAAACGCACTGCCTCGGTCGAACATATGATTGCCGAGCTGAAGACCGCCATCGAGCCGACGCCGATTGGTATTCACACGACATCAAGCGGCACGGGGGCGCTGCCAACTGCCGCGATAAATATCAGGACTAGTCCGCCGCGATCAAAAGTTTTTATCGACAACGTTCCGGTCGGCGAAAGTCGCGAGGACGGATGGATCACGCTCAACGGCATCCAGAGCGGCAATCATTTTTTACGCGTCAGTCACGACGGTTTTGACGATTGGCAGAGCGATGTCATCTGCGACGGACGGCCGCAGCAGGTGATCGCCGAATTGCGATCGGGCGTTGGCAAAATACCGATGCCGGCGGCCCCGACCGTGGCGTTCAACATCAATCAGTCGCACAATACGCCGCACAATTTCTCATCGACACAAGACAACCGCGCCGACATGCAAAAGACCTCGGTGCAGGTGTGGGACACGGGCAATCAGGACATCGCCGTTCAATCGATCCCGCCGAAGAAGAGAAGCTTCCTTTCGCCGCTTGTTCTCGGAGCGGTGGCGCTTGTCGCGCTGATCGGCCTTGGCGGATTAGGCCTGGGTGGAGCGTATATGGCGGGTGTTTTCAGCAAGCCGGACCCGGGAAAAAGTCCGACACCTACACCAGTTGGTTCTCCGACTTCGTCACCGGGTGGCTCGACGCCGGTTCTGGTCAAAGCCGAGATGGTTCAAATTACCGGCGGGACTTTCAAGATGGGAAACAATGCCGGAAACGATAACGAGAAACCGGAAAACGACGTCACGGTTAAGGCCTTCATGATGGACAAGACCGAAGTGACGAATGCAGAGTTTCTTGAGTTTATGAAATCGGAAGGCTACAAGCCGTCGGCACCGGAAAAATTCTTGGCGCATTGGGAGAATGATAAGCCGGTCAAGGGCGATGAAATGATGCCCGTCAGGTGGGTAAATCTCGGCGATATCAAAGCGTTCATAGCGTGGCGATCTAAACGCGACAAGCGGACGTATCGGCTGCCCACTGAATCTGAATGGGAATATGCAGCACGCAACGGAGCCAAACAAAACTTATATCCGTGGGGAGATAAGTTTGACCCCAAATGTGCGATGCTCGACGGACCAAATAATGAACCGAGCGCAGTTGGCACCAAATCCTGTCCCAATGACTGGGGAGTTCACGATCTGATCGGTAACGTGTTCGAATGGACCGGATCGCCTGCATCATTGTATCCAGGCAGCAGCGGTGAATACTCGCCGAAATCCGAACCGCATTTCATGCTGCGCGGCGGCGGTGCGTTTTATAAATCTACGGGGAAAGGAGCGATCACCTCGACATTCCGTCAGGATGGTCCGGCTAGTATCAGAAGTTCTGGTCTCGGTTTTCGGCTTGTCGAGGGTCAGTGATCGTATTAAAACCGTTTGTCCGCTGGTAGCGTAGGGAGATGTTTCTTACGCTTTTTGTTTTTTCCGACACATCCGACACCTCGAAAGCTTTCGTTATAATAACGTTGATCCAATGAACATAATCTTAGTCGAAGGGAATGCAGGCGGCGGGCAGAAGGGCGAAATGTCCTTCAGTAAACCCGTAGTTCTCGTTGGCCGCGAGGCAGGCGAGTGCGATATTGCCTTCGATAAAGTGAAGTTCCCGATGGTTTCGCGGCGTCACGCCGAATTTCGGCTTGAGAACGGCAAATGGCTTATCTCAGATCTGAATTCGAGCTACGGCGTTTTTGTGAACGGGCAAAAAGTAAGTTCGCCGCACGAAATCACGGCCGGCAGTTCAATTCAATTCGGAACGGACGGGCCGGTCCTGATTGTCATCTGGTTTGAAGTCGGCCCGGAATCCATGAGTGGTGCCAAACCGACACCGGCCGCTCCGGTTGCGAATGCGTGGGCAGAACCCGCGAGACAGCAGCCGATTCCGCCTCAGTCTAATCAGCAGCAAATACAGCCTCCGGTTGAGCGGCCTCCGCAACCGATTCCTCAGCAGCTCGCATCTCAGACGGCCACGCTTGAGTTTGTAGGAACCGAAGCGAGTAAGCCTTTTACTATAAATGCCGCAAGTATTTGGCTTGGGCGCGACGAGGAATGCGCGGTCGTAATCGAAAGCGCGGCGGGAATGGTCTCGCGCAAGCACGCCGAGATACGTCTGGAACACGGTGAATTTGTACTCGAAGATAACAAATCGTTCAACGGCACGCTGGTTAACGAGCAGCGAATCTCTGCCCCGACACCGATCTATCACGACGATAAGATCCGGCTGGGCGTCGGCGGGCCGGTGCTCCGATTCAATTCTCCGGGACGCACTGCGCCGAAAGGGGCCAGCCTGGCAGGCCAGCGGGTCGTTCCCCCCAGCCGGACGGGAAATTTTGGCGAAATATCACAGCAGATCGGATCAAAGACAATGGTTTTCAATCCCGAGGCGGCTGAAAAGTTCGCGACGAAATCACCGGCACAGCCTCAGCTTTTGATGTCGGTTACGTTTGGGGATAATAACCAGTTGACGATTGGCCGTGACGAGAAGAGCGATCTTCGGCTCGACGGGCTGCAAATTTCGAACCGCCATGCGCGCCTTTTCCGATCGGGTCCCGACATTGTTGTCGAAGATCTAAAATCGACGAACGGCGTTTTTATTAACGGAAAACGCATTTCGAAGGAGGTGATCCGGCCAAACGACGCTGTGCAGATCGGGGCGTTTCTGATCGGGGTAGACGCGGCCGACAACATCAACGTTTTCGACACGCGGTCAAAGACTCGGATCGATGCGGTAAACGTTTCAAAACATGTCAAGGACCCCGCGGTGGGTGGAAAATTGGCCCTCCTGGATTCCATCTCACTCTCGATTCAACCAAACGAATTCGTTGGGATTCTAGGGCCGTCTGGGGCCGGCAAGTCGATGTTGATGGATGTGATGAGCGGTATTCGTCCGGCAACGAGCGGAAGCGTTCTTGTAAACAATCTCGATCTCTATCGTCACCTTGATTCGCTTAAACAATCGATCGGCTATGTGCCGCAGGACGACATAATCCACCGCGAGCTAACGGTTTACCGAACGCTTTATTACGTCGCTAAACTCAGGCTTTCGCGTGACGTTTCATCGGCGGAGGTCGGGCAGATCGTTAATGAAGTGCTGGATGTAACAGGCCTCGCGGAACGCCGCAACGTGCCGATCAATCAGCTTTCCGGCGGCCAGCGAAAACGTGTTTCCATCGCCGTCGAACTGATAACAAAGCCGTCGATAATCTTTTTGGATGAGCCGACATCGGGGCTCGATCCGGCTGCCGAAGAGCGGATAATGAAGCTTTTCCGCCAGATCGCCGAATCCGGGCGGACGGTCGTCCTGACCACGCACGCGATGGAGAACGTCAAGCTTTTTGACAAGATCGTCGTGCTAATGGGCGGGAAGCTAGTGTTTTACGGCAAGCCTGACGAAGCGTTGACACATTTAAAGGCGGCGAATTTCAAGGAGCTTTACGCCCGGCTCGAACAGCCGGTAGAAGAAGGCGTCCGCGAACACGGCGAATCGCACCGGCGGCAGATAACCGAACAGACGGCGGAGGAGTGGAAAAAGAAATTTCTCGCGACCACGCAATATCAAAATAACGTACAGAAGCCGCAGAGCGAACTTGGCTCGATCGCCCAGGCGGGAAAACAGAAGAAGCGAAGATTAGGAATACTCGGAGCTTTTAGCCAATGGCTGACGCTTTCGCGGCGTTATTTTGAGGTTTTGTTCAAGGACAAACTTACGCTCTTCATACTGTTCGCACAGGCCCCGATCATTGCTCTGATGACGTTTTTCGTGATGGGTTCGGATCGGCCGCGCGATTTTGTTTATTTTGTGCTGGCGCTGGTCGCTGTGTGGTTCGGGACGTCCGTTTCGGCCCGCGAGATAGTCCGGGAACGCCCCGTCTATGAACGCGAACGGATGGTAAATCTCGGCCTGTTGCCTTATTTGGCATCCAAACTTTTTGTTCTCGGCATCATCGTAACAGTACAGTGCGTGCTGCTTTTTGTTCCGCTCAAGCTGTTTGATTTAATCGGATTGATGCCGATGCCTGGCGAACTTGCTGGAATTCCGCAGTTTTGGACTTTGTTATTGACTGCCGGTGTCGGGATCGGCATCGGGCTGTTTGTTTCGGCCCTTGTTCGCACATCGGAGATGGCCACGAGCCTCGTTCCGCTGATTTTAATCCCGCAAATTTTATTTTCGGGATTAGTTGGGGTGCCAAATGGCATTACTAAGGTAGTAAGCTTGACGATGCCGGCGGCGTGGTCGTTCGACACGATGAAGCGGTTCTCGACACTTGATACGCTTGAGCCGGACGGTGCAAATCCGAAAGGGAAAACCAGGGGATTAGGCCTTTATAAATACGTCGAATCCGAGAACGAAAAAACGGTAACTAAGGCGAAGGCGGATTTCGAAGAGTATAAACGGGAGTTCGAAGGTAGGTATCAGGACGATCCGTCGGGGAGCCAGACGGCGCCAGAAACAACACCAGATGTTTCCATAAAGAAGGTACCGGAAGATCTGAGCGGTTACGTCACATTTTTGCATCCGTGGATGTGGAACGAAGTTTTAAATCAGATCGTATTAGTGCTAATGTTTGGAATGATGGTCATCGCGACGCTCATCATTTTGCGGTTGAAAGATAATTAAGAGGTTTTGATGAAGGAAGTTATTTCGCATTTATTTTTGTTGGCGGCCTTTGCCGTAATTTTTTCGGGTTTATCGGCGTGTACGGGAACGGCAAGTTCGCAAAAGGGGCCGATCGATGAAACGGCGCCTGCTACGTCACCGGCTGTACCGGCAAACGGCGACACGGTTGTTAAGAAATCGGAGTATCCGCCCATTGCTTCCGCAGTGGCAACGGCCGAGATCAAGGGCCTGGACGGAACACCGTTTACGATTAACGACAAGAAAGGCAAGATCATGCTCTTGAATTTATGGGCGACGTGGTGCGGTCCGTGCCGTGCGGAGATGCCTGCTCTCGTCCGAATGCAGGAAAAGCATTCGGCTCAGGGGTTTGAGGTGCTTGGCCTGAACACGGACGAAGAAGAGGTCGAGAAGATCAACGCATTTGCCGAATCGATGAAGCTGAATTATCCGCTAGCGTGGGCAGACACCGGCCTCCAGTCGTCGCTGCTAAAGATCAGCAAATTCCCCGGCATTCCTCAGAGCTTTCTTCTGGACCGCGAGGGGAACTTGCGTGGCGTCTTTCGCGGAGCCAATGTGGCGGACATTGCGAAAATGGAAGAAACTGTTGCGAAATTGGTCGCTGAATCACAGTAGCTAGGGCAGAAACGCGAGTATTGTATGAACGAACCTGCCTACAACGCTGTGTGGAAGCCCGCTCGTTCACACCTGCGTCTCGCCCGTCGTTCAACGTTCTGACAACGCGGGAAATTCGGGCACCACAAGAATCGTCTTAAAACTCGCCAAACTTACCAAGCCCGCCGCCGAGCCTTTCGGCTTATTCACAAATTTTTTCTGCGTGTAATGCACGGCTGCTTTCGGCTGAGATTTGCCTTGACTGTAAAACGCGGCGAGCTGAGCGGCTTCGAGGAGCGTTCGCTGCGGGATATCTTTTCGATTCGGGTTACGCACCACAACATGCGAACCGGGATAATCGGCCGCGTGCATCCACAGATCGAGCGATTTAGCGATTCGAAAGGTGAGAAAGTCATTGTCCTTTGCCTTTTTCCCCACGAGAATTTCGAATCCGTCCGACGAAACAAAACTGCGTGTGCCGGCGTTCGTTTGCAGCGGTTTGCCGCGCGGCTTCTCGGATGGTTTGCGCCTTTGATCGGATGCAAACTCGACCAGTTGATCTTCGTCACGATCAAGTATCGCTTGTTCGATCCTTTCTTTCTGGTGAGCGAGAGCATTTAATTCCGATCCGAGCTTTCCTAAACGCGATGCGATCTCCTCGCCGGCATTCCTGGCCTTTGTGTATTTTTTGAAGAATTTTTCAGCCGCTTCGGTAAGCGAAGTATTTTCATCGACCTCGACGGCGATTTCCGCCATGTTTTCATCATAATAGTCCGTCACAAAAATATTTCCGCCTTCACGTTTTGCGGTGGCGGCATTAGCGAGGAGCAAGTCTCCCAGGCGTTTCCATTTATCGGCCGAGCCATGTCCAGCGAGATCGGCATTCAGTTTCCCGACCAATTTTCCGCGTTTTGCGATCTCGGTATTTATCTTGTTATTGGCCGCTTTTGCCAGCGACTGGAAACGCTGTTCCGCCTTTTGTTCCAGGTAGAAGATGTCGAGTGATTCAGATGGGCTTTCGGCATTTGAGAGGGCGGCAATGTCGCTTTTCTTTTCCGGCGTTTTGAAGTGTTCGTCGCTTGCAGGCAGCGAATAAATTTCGCCAATAGTTTGCCCTTCCCGACCCGTTTCGCGGGCAGCGTCTATTATCGAGCGGTTCACGTCCAATAAAAAAAGATTTGCCGAACGGCCGGTGAGTTGAACGATCAAGTCGTACCGATGCGTTTCACCGAATTCGTCCTCGACGGACAGAGCAAACTCGAGTACACGTTCGCCCGGGATATTTCGGATCGCATCGATAGAAGCACCCGAAAGACGTTTTCGAATCGTAAGAGCAAACGGGGACGGATTGCCGGATGATTTGTCGAGGTCCTTCATTCGGCGCCTTATCAAATAGATACGCGGGTCTGCGGGCTCGAAACTGACGAACAGGTAGCGGGAATCGGCAATGCGGAAATCTATCGCCAGCTCGAACCGCGACAGTTGGAATATTTTGCCAAGAGTGCGGCCAGGAAGCACAGACTCAAGTTCGGCCCTTATTTTTTCGATCGTAGATGCGTTCACTAGATATAGTCTAGGGCCATAATTACGAAAGTCCAACGCCGATCGAATCGGACGTTGGACTCGTAAGAAAGTGCCGGAATTCTAAAGTTCCCGGATCAGAATGGTTCCCGAAACCAGATCGTGGGCTGCACGCCGTTCTTCATTAAGCAGCATTGGAAGGAAACCGAGCCCGCCAAATGCAAGGGAGAGCAAGTAAACCGACGAATTGACTGCCGCCTGATGCAGTGTCGGGTATTCGCTTCCATCGGCGGCGACAAGTTCGAGCGAGAAGAGCTTCATGCCGAACGAGCGTCCGAGATAGCTTATCGAAGCAGTAAGATAAACAAACATCACAACCGAAAGCACAGCCGCAAAAGCGAAGAAACCCGAGAGGGACATCCAGCCTTCGCTAGCAAAGACGAACGGAGACAGCAGGATCAAGGTCGCAAATCCGCCTATTATCAGATCAAAAAGACCCGCATTGAATCTCATTGCGACCGGAGCGAGATCATCTATCTCATCCGCGTCAACCTCTATCAACGGAAGTTCCGGTTGATCCGTTTCAATTTCAGCCTTCGTTTCCTTGATCTCTATCCTCTTTGACCAGTCTTCCCTCAGCGGCAGCTTTGTGACCGCGTCGTCAGCCGTGTCAAAGCTGGACGCAAGCTTTGCTGCCTCCGGTATAGGTACGAGCTTGTTGGTATCAAAACGTTTTTTCTCTATCCGCAGCGAAGAAACAAGCTTTGGCCTCGCGATAGCGGTCGCCGGTTCGGCCGTCTTACCAAAGGGCTTGGCCGGGAGTTCGTCCGAACGCGAAACGACATTAAACGGAAAGTTTTTTGACGAAGTCGATTTCGCCTCAACCTTTTTCTTTTCTTCCGGCAGAAAAGTCCGCCGCGATTCTTCGATCCGCTTTAGGGCATTCGCTACCTTTAGGTTGACCGGTTCTGTGGGTGTCGGTTCTTCCGTGTACTCGATCTTTAAGGCATTAGCACCGCTGGTTTGAACGCGTGACTGCTGTGAGACCGCATCGACTGGAGCTACGTCAATGCGACCGGTTCGCTGACGTACGGTGTTCTGCAGCTGTAGACGCCATTCCGGCAGCGTCGCACTATTTGTCCGGAATTCGGCCAGTGTCGGACTGGTCTTTTTGATAGCGAGATCCGAAGTTTCGATTCGAACGGATGCCCGTTTTACGATTGGAACTGGAGGCTCAATAATCTCGACCGGCGGAGCCGCGATCTTTGGAACCTCGGGAGTTACCAATTCTGATGAGAGAGCCACTTTCGGTCGGAGTTCCTCGCGAGCCGAATCGTTCATCATCGTGCCGCAACTAGTACAAATGGAAAGTGTTGGCGCAAGGTCGCGTTTACAAACGGGGCACATCATAAGACTTCAAAAAAACTGTATTTGTGAATGATTTCGCGCAAAGACTGGATCAAGACACCGAGATAATATCAGAAGTTACTTTAAGTAGTCAACATTAAAGCGCACAAAACTTTGAAGCTTACGGGGATTACTTTGTTGTGCAAACTAATCGGGCAAAATGACAGAAAATAATGAACTTATTGTTACAAATAGTGTATTTAGAGCAGCTGGCGACCGGAGAATCCAGCCTCAAGTTCGTGCCACCACTCAATTATTTCGTCTTCGCCAAGCTGCCAGCACAGAAGCACAACCCTTCCATCACGCATACTTGGAAAATCTATCAGCCCGCGGGAATAATCTTTTAGCTGAATACCGATGTCGTGAAGGTGCGTCGTGATCTTACCGATCTCGTACAGGGCTTTGACATAATTTCCCCCGCCTTTCATTCCACCTCCAAACTCCGACGCAACCGCAGCAGACCGGGCAGCGTCGCGATAAGTGTCGATCTTTGCGTAAAGCTTTTGGATCGTCTCCAAATTCGCTCGTACGCCGGGCAATAATTCATTGGCTTCTTCAAGCGTAAACAATTTCATCTTTCGTCTCTTACACGGACAAAATCGCCGGAACCTTCGTCATCATCGTCGCTGAAATGCCTCTCGTCACTCACGGAGCGCACCGGCTGTTCCTTTCCATTTTGACGCTGCCCACCGCTCATCGGAATCTCCTCTGGTGGAACAAATGACGGCACATCGTAATCACCGGCCTGTGTAATATCTTTTCGGATCATTTCCGCAATATCGCCGAGATCGATAAAAAAATCGGCGACGTCTATTAGACGCGGCGCCGTGTTTGAGCGGAAACCCGCAACCTCGACGCGGCAGCCTTTGTATGCAACGGCATTTATCGCGTAAACAAAATCCTCGTCGCCCGAAACGAGGACGGCAGTGTCATAACGCCCCGCCAGGCTTAACATATCGACGGCGATCTCAACGTCCAGATTTGCCTTTCTCGTGCCGTCGTAAAAGGTTTTCAGCTCCTTCTGGACGACGCGGAAACCGTTGCGCCGCATCCACAACAGAAAACCCTGTTGCCGCTCGGCACCGGCGTCTACGCCCGTGTAAAAGAAGGCCCGAAGCAGGCGGCCATCGCCCAAAAGAATACGGAGAAGCTTGTTGTAATCGATGTCGATATTGTGAAATCGGGCCGCGTGAAATAGATTATTGCCGTCAATAAAAACCGCGACGCGACCGCGATGCCCAAACTTCCATGAGGAGCTTGTAGTCGTGTCAAACTGCATTTTCTAACCTCGCCGGATTTGGTCTAGCAGCTAATTTTGGAAAGGGGCCGACAGAGAGAGAACCGAAAAAGGAGAGCTTAGGAATTATTCTAAATCGTGATCAGTCAATAACTTTGGATCAAATACCAAACGAATGAACTATCAATTCTAATCAAAAAAGTGTCAAAAAATTTCGTAATATTTTCGTTTCTCAATGCGAACCCGACTTCAAAATAAGCTTAGCCTTAGTTTGCCTCGCCAAATCGAATCGGTCAAGCAATTTCAGATGTTAACGTGATAAAATCGGGACGAGCGGACAGGATTTATGGAAAATAGGGGCGACAAAACGCAGAAGGAGGGCTTTGTAGCTGGCATTCCAGTCCAGTCGGAGAATATCGCCTTCACGGCGGACGAGATGATCGCTTGCGCCAAATGCGGGAAAGAAAATCCGCCGAATCGGGCAAACTGCCTGTATTGTGCAACGCCTATCGATCTCCCGGAAGAGCGTAAACTCGAGGCTAGACTTAATTTACGGCCGCTGGAGAATTGGGAGAAGGGCTTTAATCTGGTCTTTATTAGTTCGACAGTTGACGCCGATGCGGCGAGAGCCGCTCGTTATTTGTCGATTGATCCCGAAATATTTTCGAAGATGCTTGCCGTCAGTAATCCGTTCCCGATCGCCAGGCTTGAATCGAAGGCGGACGCCGAAATTGCTGTTGAAAAGCTAAAAAACTTTGGATTGAGTACGTCTGTCGTCAATGATGAGACATTAAAGGTCGACAAAATGCCGACGAGGCTTCGGGGGATCGAATTTCGCGATGAATCAATCGCAGTTACGACTTTTAACACGGACGACAGGATTCAAATCGCCCGCGAAGATCTAGTGCTGATCGTCGCAGGTTCGATGATCGAATCTAAAACCGAATCGGTCGAAAAGCGTAAGAAGAAAGAGACAAAGCTGCTTCAGGAAACTGAAACCACCTCGGACGAGAAGCTCATCGATATTTTTTCCGGTAACGATATGACTGGTTTTCGCATACCGACAAATGGTTTTGATTTTTCGTGTCTCGGTTCGGAAAAAGGCCTTCTCGCGTCAGCAAATATGGACCGATTGCTTGAAAAGCTTTTGCAATTCTCGCCCGTCGCTGAAGTGGTAGACGAATACCGGTTGATTGTGAATATCTTGAGTACGGTTTGGGAGGTCGACCAGCATAAGGACTTTCACGGGCTGACACGTACCGGAATAGGTCGATCCGGCTTTGCGAACGTGTCGCGGACAAGCAATCTGACGCAATTTACGAAATACTCGCGGCTGCAGCGGCACATATTATGAAAAAGTCGAGAGTCAAGAGTTTTGAGTCGAGAGTCGAAAGGCAAGAGGCAAGAGTCGAGAGTTCGCAGTCGAGAGCAGAAAATAGAAAGTCTGGTGAAAAAGACTCACGACTCACGACTCACGACTCACGACTTCTTTACGGCGTTTTGCCGGTGCTGGAAGCTCTGCGTGCTAATTCGCGTCGTGTTGACAAAGTTCTCATTGTCGAGGGCGCAAAAGAGCAGCGTCTGAATGAGATATTTGACCTTGCTCGCAAGAATTCCATATTAATCGATCGAGTATCACGCGAGAATCTTTCGAGGCTCGTTGGCGGCGGAGCGAATCACCAGGGCGTCGCGGCAATCACGGCTTCGGCTGAATATGTGCCGGTGGACGAAATTTTAGAGGGTATCGAGGGCGAAGCATTGCTGGTGGTTCTGGATGGCATCGAGGACCCGCGAAATTTGGGGGCAATCTTGCGCACAGTTGAATGTACAGGAGCGAACGGTGTGTTCATCCCGGAACGGCGGGCGGTAGGTTTGACCGACACCGTGGCGAAATCTTCGGCCGGTGCGACCGAGTATGTGAAAGTAGCTAAAGTAACTAACCTTAACCGCTTGATCAACGAATTGAAGGAACGAAAGATTTGGGTCGTGGGCACGAGCGGCGATGCCGATATGAGCTACGATGAATGGGATTGGAAACAACCGTCGGCACTGGTTTTGGGAGCGGAAGGCAGCGGGCTGCACAGGCTGGTCGCCGAAAACTGCGATGTATTGGTAAAAATTCCGATGTATGGAAGAATAGAATCTTTGAACGTTTCAGTCGCCGCCGGCGTAGTGTTGTTCGAAGCCAAAAGACAGAGAAGGTAGGTTAAAGTTCAAGGTTTAATGTTCAACGTCAGGAATAGCAACTAGATATCAGCGTTGAACTTTGAACCCGGAACTCAAAAGTTATGTTTTGTCCAAAATGCGGAACCCAGAATCCTGAAACCGGCAAGTTTTGTCGAAGTTGCGGCGTAGATCTCGGCAATGTCTCTGCCGCAATGAGCGGTGACCTTCCGGCGCATTTTACGGACGCTGGCGTTGCCGAAATTCATCATAAGGCGAAACGGCGAAGCGACCCGAATGAGGTTTATGCCGACGCGATAAAAAGCATAATCTCCGGTATCGGATTTCTGATAGTTTCAATGGCGTTGCTTTTCACGGGAGTTGCCGGCGGACGTGCATGGTGGTGGGCGATGCTTTTTCCGGCATTTGGGCTTTTGTCGAAAGGCATCTCGGAATACATGAAATACGGGAAAATGGAGAAATCACGAGATTTTTCATCTTCGCCGTCGTATCCCGGAGAACTAAATCAGCCGCGTGCAAATGCGGGATTGCCGCCGTCGCAAACAGAATACGTTTCGCCGGTAGAATCTCGTTATAAGACCGGCGATCTTGTTCCGCCCAGCGTCACCGACAGTACGACAAAACATCTTGAACTCGACTCGGAAGGGCAGACGATGACGCTGCCGAAAAAATAGACTATTTCTTCCTCAAGCTCATCTTATGCCCGTTCAGGCGTTCGATCATTCGTAAATAACTCTTTGGAAATAGTCGAGACAGGTGGCTGATTGCTCGGGCGTCTTTGCCGATCAGAAGGCGGGGATTTTTGGCGTTTATCGCGTTGATAATGTCTTCGGCGGCGTCTTCGGGTGACGTTTTTGCGATCTTGTCAAAAAGTTTCGATCCCTGTTGTTTCCATTCATCGGCAGCATTCTCACCGACCCGGGAATTTTTGACGATGTTCGTTTTAACTCCGCCGGGATGGACGCACATTATCGAGAGGTTCGTATCGGCGAGTTCGTGACGCAGACTTTCCGTAAAGCCGCGGACCGCGAATTTTGAGGCGCAGTAGGCGGTTTGCTCTTCGGGTGCGATGATGCCGAAGACGCTTGAGATGTTGACGATGTGGGCTTCGTCCTGATCGAGCATCAGCGGCAGAAAAATTTTGCAGCCATACACGACGCCCCAGAAATTGATGCCCATCAGCCACTCGAAATCTTCGATCGAAAGTTGGTCGAATGTGCCGATCAGGCCGACGCCCGCGTTGTTTACAAGGTGAGTGACGTGGCCGTGGTGCTTGATCACCTCATCGGCAAATTTCTGCACCTGGTCCAGTTTCGAAACATCGACTACATGAGCCGAAACCGGCACGCCGATCTGTTTAACAAGATCAGCCGTTTCGTTCAATCCGCCTTCATTTACGTCCGAGATGGCGACTCCTGCGACGCCTTTGCGGGCAAAACGAATGGCCAACGCCTGACCAATGCCCGATGCCGCACCGGTAATGACCGCGACGCTTTTTTTGTCTATCGCCATAATGTTCCAGTTGTCAAATCACTTTCGCACGAGCGCCCGAGCATTTCCGGCGTTGCCGTTGGCGTCAAAGACGCGAAGAGTTACAACGTACTCGCCCGACGTTTTTACCGCAAACTCGATTAAGTAACGTTCATCCGGCGAATCGGAAATTCCGTCTTCTGCAAAGACGGCGTGCCATTCGCCTCCGTTGACGCTGTATTCTGCCCGGTTCAGATAGCTCGATTTGTCGGACGCGGCAAACGTAACTCGTGCGTTGTCGCCGTTGATCTGCGGCGCGCCCACAGCCGTTACCGACGGTTGGCTGTTGTCGATGTCGAATGGTTCACTAACCTTTTCCCCGGTCAAAAACTGCCCAAATGGATTTTCCGGAGAATCCTTTGCGACGATCCTCACAATGTAACGCCCGTCGGCAAGAGATTGTCCGTCGATCGTAAAAAAGTTTTCGGTTATGTTGTCCCGGAGCAGTTTGTAAACGGTTTCGCTGACCTCCTTGTAATAGACGTCGTACACAAGCTTGTCGCCGTTGCGATCTTCGGCGGCCCATTGGAACGCCCGAGCCGCCCGCTGAAACGCACGTCTCGGGGGAACCTGAGCATTCGGGATGCCGAACATTTGGGGATCAAGGCCCGAAAGCTCAATGTTCGGATCAATCTGGATCGGCGGATTCGGCAATAGGCCGAGATTGGTCGGCAGCACTTGTATCGACAAAATTTCGGGTGCGATGTTTCGCGGCAGGTATGAAACGCTGACCTCGTTCAATGTGGGATTACCGCCGGCACTTTTAAGAACGGCCCGCCACTGCATAAATTTTGCCTTTGGGCTTCCGATCTGGCCGCTGCCCGTTGAGCTATTGACGGAACTCCAGGTGCTCCACGTTTCTTCGGGACGCTCGGTATTTCCCGAACGTGTCTGGATCTGAACATTTCCCGTCGAACGCCACCATATCCGGCCCCAGGAAGCGACGGATTTAGCGTCGAGTACCGCGGATTCGTATGCTCCCTCCGCCACCGTGTCGGGCCCGATTTTATATAGAGCTCCCTGATTGCTCGATGTCGCGAATAAATTTGAGCCTTGGCTTTTAATGGTTGATATCTGACTCGCTTCGGTTTGGAGGGCGAGCGTCTCGCGTCCGTCGTTATGGATGCTGTAAATGCGGCCTTTATCAGATGTGCCGAGCATGACGCCATTGCCGGTTTGATGTGCGTAGATCGAAAATCCGGCTACGGTGGCGGACGCCCAGATAACGTCAGTGCCGCCATCGGGCAATATTCGATAGACGGCAGACTTGGCGCCAGTCAGATCGTAACGGCTTTTTTGCGGCGGCTCCGGGGCGGCAGGAAGTTTGGTTGCCGAAACCGTTTTTGATTCGGGAGTCGCTGGAGTTGTCGTCGCGGGAGCAGCTACGACCGACGCGGATTCCCCCAGTGCCAATACATAGACTGAGCCGTCCGGGCCGATCGCAAGCTCATGAATCTCGCGGAGCGGCGAATCCAGCAGAGCGAACGGTTTGCCATCTGGGCCGAATTTCAAGACGAGACCGTTCGAATCGGTTCCCGCATATAGATTACCTGCTTTGTCGACAGCGAGCGTGATGATGTGTGAATCACTCGTGTCAAAAAGCAAGGAAGCTTCTGGCGTGGCGTTGGTCGTGCGGACACGATATATCTTTCCGCTTTCGCCTGTTCCAACTGCGAGGCTGCCGTCATTCATAACGGCCAGCGACCAAAAGTATTTTTCCTTTGCGTCGAAAAAAACGGATGGTTTTCCGGCCGCATCGATCCGGTAAATCTTTCCGTCCGGCGAGGTTGCGGCGAAAAGGTCGCCGTTTTGCGCCAGAGCGACAGCCGTTACATTCATTTCCGCGAGATCGGCGAAAAGTGAACCAGTTCCACCGGCTGTGACCTTAAAAATCTTCCCGTCTCCGCCAGTGCCGAGATATACATTTCCGGCGGCATCGACAACGCTTGACCAAATGTAGGGTTGCTCGGTTTTATAAACCTCGGTCAATTTCGGGGCAAGCGTAACACTGCCGCTGCTATCGATCGAAACGTTTCGGGCATCGCCTTTTAGTACATCGGCACGGGTGTTGACCGACCATATCGATGGGTCGCCCGCTAAGGCTGACATTGCAAGGATGCTTGTCAGAAGCACGGAATCAACGAATTTCTTCATGTAGTTAGAAAATTGCAGAGCGAATAAAACTACTAAATATAATCACAAATCTGCATAAAAAGACACCGCGCGTGATGGCAGGGTGAAATTCTTGAAGACACTCATTCTGATTGTTTTCAAGGTTCTAAGCTTTTGCGTTTTCTGCCTTGGTTTTTTGCTTTGACTTAGATTCGGCAACGACAGTCGCAGGTTCTGCGTTTAGAAAATGAAGTGCGTCCTTCAATTCGTCGGCATCGCCCGTGATTAGTCTTGCGCTTCGTTCACGTGTCAGATAGGCCCAGAACCATTCGAGCAGCACGTAAATGCGGTTGCGAAAACCAATCAGGAAAAAGACGTGCAGGAACAGCCACATCGTCCAGGCGATAAAGCCTTTGAAATGAAAGCCCTGTACATCGGCGATGGCTTTGCTGCGCCCGATGGTTGCCATTGTGCCTTTATCGACGTAGCGGAAAATTTTACGAGGTTTGCCATTCAGATCGGCCAGAATGTTCTTCGCGGTCAGAGTGCCCATTTGCATAGCCGCCGGGCTGACACCTGGAACCGTTTCGCCGTTTTCCTGTTTAAGCGAAGCCATATCGCCAATTACGAAGATATTTCCGTGGCCGGGAATTGTCAGATCGGGCTCAACAAATACGCGGCCCGCTCTGTCCGTCTCGACGCCGAGGGTTTTGCCGACGGGCGAAGCCGCGACACCCGTCGCCCATAGGACGACATCGCACTCGATCCATTCTTCGCCAACCTTTACGCGGCCAGGCTCGATGTCGGTGACAAAGCTGTTCAGCTTAACTTCGACGCCGATGTCCTCAAGCTGTTTCTTTGCGCTTGCCGATAGCTTTTCATGAAATGTACCAAGAACTCGGTCAGAGCCTTCGAATAGCATCACGCGTGCCTTTGTCGTATCGATGGCTTTGAAATCCTTAGCAAGAGCCATTCGAGCAATATCGGCGATCGCTCCGGCGAGTTCGACTCCCGTCGGGCCGCCGCCGACTACAACAAAATTTAATGGCTTGTGGCTTTCCGTGAGATAGGCCTCGCGTTCGGCGAGTTCGAAGGCAAGCAGAACGCGGCGGCGAATTTCGAGAGCATCTTCCACGGTTTTCAGGCCCGGGGCGGAAGTTTCCCAGTCGTCATGGCCGAAATAGGCGTGGCGGGCACCCGCCGCAACGATCAAATAATCGTATGGAACTTCGGGGCCGTCGGAGAGCTTTACAATCTGTTTTTCATTGTCGAAACCGGATGCCTCGCCCAAGATCACTTCGATATTCTTTGCATTGTGAAGGATCCTGCGGATCGGCGAAGCGATCTCGCCAGGACTGAGCACAGCGGTCGCCACCTGATAAAGAAGCGGTTGAAATGTGTGATGATTCTTACGGTCGATCAACGTGACTTCGACCGGCTCATTCTTAAGGGCCTTCGCTGCCCACAATCCGCCAAAGCCGCCGCCGACTATCACTACTTTAGGTTTGCTTGTCATAACATCGCCTCCACCCTTTAAACGCGTTGTATAGACGGAGTTAATATCAGATTTCTTTAGCGAACGAAAAAGGGATTTCCCGCAAAGACGCGAAAGACGCGAAGGAAAACCAATAATCTATATCACATGCCAACGAATCTTGAATAAAGCGTTCGAGCCACCGAAACATCGTCTGTTCCTTTAACTATCGCACGAGCATCGGTAAAGACGGTTATTTCGTGATCACCTGTTGTGAAACGCACTAAATAATCATTCCGTTTAACGTTCGCCATGTGCGACAGAGTTGCTGCGAATGCAGACAGGTCGAGTTCCGTTGGTTTTCGTGGAGCAATCTGTACTGCGCTTCGACCGCAGAGTACGGCAGAGAATTCCTGCGATTCGGCGTCGAGAAATTCGAAGACGCGTCTTCCGCAAGTTTTGCAGTCAGGATTCGGTGTCGCGAGCTTTATCTTGCGCCAATCGTTTTGCCAGACATCGATCTGAACTATCGAGCCGTGCAGAGCATCGAAATCACCGATGAGAATCTTGATCGCTTCCGCGACCTGTATCGCCGAAATGCTCGCGATGATCGGCATTATTACACCGGCCGTGTCGCACGTCGGCGAACTTCCCGCATTGGGCATTTCCTCGAAGATACATCGCAGACACGGAGTTTCGCCCGGAATAATCGTCATTGTCGTGCCGTAGCTCGAAACGGCTGCGCCGTAGATCCACGCTTTGCTGTTTTTGATGCAGGCGTCATTGAGCAGGTAGCGGACTTGAAAATTATCCGTGCCGTCGATAACAAGATCGCAGCCGTCGATAAGTGATTCGATGTTTGAATAATTGACATCCGCGACGACAGCCTCGACATCGATGCCAGAGTTTATTTCTGCGATACGGGCCTTTGCAGCAATGGCTTTTGGCAGACGTTCAGCGGCATCGGATTCTTTGAAAAGCGTTTGTCTTTGAAGATTTGTGAACTCGACAAAATCGCGGTCAACTATACGCAGCCAGCCGACACCGGCACGCGAAAGCATTTCGGCATGCGACGCGCCCAAAGCTCCGCAACCAATAATCAGCATGCGGGAATTCAAAAGCTTTTCCTGCCCGGCTTTACCTATTTCGGGGAAGAGTATCTGGCGGCTGTAACGTTCGTCCATCGGTATCTAATGAATCGGCACAAATTTGAAGTTGATCTCGAACGCGTTCACTTAACGCACGGTCAGTCCACCAGTGGATATTTTCACGATTGGCATGGGCGATTTCCAAAAGCAGTCTGGCGAATTCTCCACGGGCTTCAAGTAAATTGTAAAGAAACTCGGAAAATTCTTCCGCGGAATAATTATATTGATTCACGTCCCAGCTTTCTTGAACCACGCCCCAATTCTCCTGAATCGCGGTTCGAATCAACGTCCACAACGGCAAGCGAGAGCTTCTTACGGTAATCGAACCGCCGACCCTATTGTCTTGAACCACCAAGCCGTCGTAAATGTTTGTGCTTTCAATAGCGGGATTTCGCCAAATCTTTCGATAATTTTCGTTTAATGTGTTTTCCATAAAGGTCCCATTCGGCAATCTCAAAATAGCACAGTCGTATGTCAGGTGGCTCTCGTCGCCAACGGCGACCGACATTAAAGCCTATGGTGGAGGCGAAAGCCGGAACCATAGGACAGAGGTAATCTGATCGCGCTCCCTGAAGGGGAGCGACAACCGGCAATTGTTCGTCGCTTACAGCGACGGAAGCCGCGGGTCTGACCTCCCTGGGGTTTCATTCGCTTCGCTCATTGCACCCCAGGCTTTAATGTCGGTCGCCGTTGGCGACGGGACTGCTACGACGCACACACCTATGTGACGCTTCAGTATTGACAGTGCCTAGTCGAATAAAATATCAACAAACTTGCGCACCGGAGATTCGGTCTCGCTTTCCCAGGTGGTTTTCAGTCCGTATCGTTGGTCCTGAACCATTTGCCGACGTTGGTCGTCGCGGAGCCTTTTTCGCTCTTCTTCAAACGATACGAGTTCCTTTTCGCGGGCGCGCTGCATTCCGCCGCGGGTTATGAATTCGATTATATTGGGAAGTTCGTCGCGGTCGAACCAGACGCCGTGTTTTTTGCAGAGATCGATGATGACGCCGGATGTGCGTGCGAAGTTGCTGCGGTTCATTAATTCCTTGCAATCGGGGCAGGGAACGTATGAGATGGTCGCCGGTTTTACGCTTCGGTCTGTGTTGTCGGAGATGAAACCGAGAACGGCGGCCTGCTGTTCCTTATTTGCGCAAAGCTCTTCGAAGGCTTCTATGCCTGACCATAATCCGCCGCATTTGGTGCATTCGCGGATGTTTGCGGAATCGATCCGGACGATCTCCAGCTTCAATTTGCATCGCGGACATTCGCCGGGATTTTCGTGGTCGATAACATTGGCAGCGACCGCTTTTTCACCACAATGAACGCAGAACTTGCTACCGAGAAACATTACGCCGAGACACGAGGGACAGCCGACCGTCTTCAGACGCGAACGGCAGAACTCGCATTGCGTTTTGTCGCTGTTAACGGCTCCGCCGCAATTCGGGCAATTTAATGCTTCAGGCTGCATAAATTCTGATCAGATCTCCAACCGTTTCTGGACTGCGATTCTCATAGCGGCTATCGGCGCTGTCGATCCGGTCCATATCTCGAATTGTTTGGCTCCCTGTGCGATGAGCATTTCGATGCCGCCGATGGTCTGGACGCCGGCCTCTTTTGCCAGACGGATTAACAGCGTTTCGGCCGGATTGTAAACTAAATCGTACACCAGCTTTATGCCTTTAAGCTGTTCAGCCGTGAGGATTGAGAGGTCCGCCGATTGGCCGGCGGTTCCGAGCGGCGTCGTATTTACAATAATATCAAAATCGACCGAAAGCGGTTTTCGATCCGATGGCGGCTCGCGATAAGCGATCGCGAATTCTTTCGCAAGCAATCTTCCTTTCTCTTCGTTCCGGGCCACGAGCGTAACATTCGCGCCTTCTAATCGAAGTGCGTAAATACACGCTCTCGCTGCTCCACCCGCTCCGAATACCGCGACGCGGGCACCCGTCATATCGCCGTAAACCTTTTTCAGCGGCCGGATAAACCCCTCAGCGTCGGTGTTATAGCCGTAAAACTTCCCGTCTTCAAATTTAACTGTGTTCACAGCACCGATCCTCGATGCAGTTTCGTCGATCTCATCCAGATGCTGCATTATCGCCTGCTTATGCGGATTTGTTACCGCAAAACCCTTGAAATTAAGCTCAACCTCTCGCGTTTCGGGCGATACCATTCGGGCGAAAAATGCATCGAGATCGGCGACCTGCAGAGGTACGAAAACGGAATTTCGGCCGTCCGCTTTGAAAGCGGCATTTTGCAGCACCGGCGAGACCGAGTAGCTAGTGTCGCCTGCGATGACCCCATAAACCTCGGTACTCTTGTCGAGTTCCTTTACCCGAAAAACGCCGATCATGTCTGCCGCCGAGATCTGTCCCGGCGCCGTCTCTGAACCCGTATCCAACGACGCGTAGGTCATAAAAGCCCCATGGGCCGGACCCAGAATTCTGGTCCATTTGCCCGCTTCGCCCATTGCGATAGGGATAAAGGGCTTGTCTTCGCCATTTGCCCGTTCGAGCAGCTTCCAGATCGGAATCGAATCTACGATATCATTGGCTTTGACCGCAATCTTAACAATGTCGGCGTTCGTTGCGGCCAACCTGTCGTAAATCTTCTCGAGATCTGAAGGAGACCCAGAAAAATCATGGAATGAACATATCCTTTTTTCTAACGACCAATCCAGGGATTCCGCGATGATATCTTCTTCGAGGTCCGCAAATTGACGATTAAAGTCAGCGGCCCAGAACTTTTGCCGTTCTTGTCTTGTAAGATCGCGGCTGCCGCCCTGCTCTTTAGGGCGAAATGTGGAGAGGACCGGCTTGCGATATTCGTTCCTCAAGATCGAGCGAAGATTTTCGGGATTCTCAAGATACGTCTCGTTTAGACAATCAAAACGGAGCTCGATAATGTCTGCAGACTTTTCGGCACGTCTCCATTTTATTATCAATTCGTCCGCAGTTTCGGCGCAGACCGAAACGCAGATCTTACCGTTGTTCATTACTTGGGCTAATTGAGCTGTTTAGGTTCATTACGAAACTGAGCGATGCGATGAGGCACGCGATCACGCCGACTGCCGCTGCAGATACTATCAATGTCTGTCCGCTTTGTCTTACGGCGATTGCCGTTAACGCCCAGGCGATTGCAAGCGGGTAGAAATAATTTGTAAGCCGGACACGCACAAGAACGCCCATGGCGGCCGCGAATAAAATCAGTATCGCTCCAACTGTCGATGCCCATGAGCCGAGATTTACATTTTGATAAACGAGCAGAATAGCAAAGTTTACAAGCGAAGCGGCTGTGACCCAGCCAAAATAAATGCCGAACGGAGCTTTTACGAAAGCGGAATCAGCAATCGAGTCGAATGGGCGGAGCTTTACATTTATAAGAAGCAGAACGATAAGCAGACCCAATATCATCGCCAGGCAGATGGCGATTTGATCGTGATGCCAGAAATAGATCCATCCGCAGTTCAAGGCGCACGTCATTATATATAGCGAGCGGATGCTGCGAAATCGAAGGATATTAGCGGGCAGTAATTGGTATATACTGAATGCGATCAAGCCGAGATAGATTAGGCTCCAAATCGCGAAAGCGTAGCCGGCCGGTGTTATATTTGTCGGGTATTGGTTGGATATCACCTCCGGCGTAACGCCATTCACATAACCGGACGCGGCCAACCAATTGAACGCGATAGTGCCTATCGTTGCCGCCAACACCAAAACCGCACGGAGTTTGTCGATTGAAGAGGCCGTTTCAGTCATATGCAAATGATTGTAGATAAGGCCGGAAGGGTAGTCAATTTGAACGATATTTCGGTGTTGCTTCAGTTTGAATTGGAATTCTTCTCTCCTGTCTCCGCGACAACCTCGGCGACCTCAGCGTTGAATATTTGTTGAGGGTTTTTCGACGCAGAGGACGCAAAGCGGGACGCGGAGTTCGCTGAGAACTCGCTGAACACCTAAATCTTCAAACTGATGCGCTACCGATATTTCAGATTCGGCCAAGTTTGGGGTTGGCGAATTCACTATTTCGTATGACAATGACCGAAAACGTAAAGTTTTGTAAATAGCATGAAAGCCTGCGAATAATGGTTTCCAACCTAAATCAAGGCGTATGCGTCTTACTAGGGTCTTTGGCACTGTGATTGCCTTAAAATGAGCGACGCACTTTCCCTCTTCCCCGGATGCGTAATATAAAGAAGGAAAGAGGAAGTTACTGAAATGAAAACGTTGAAACAATTAATACTTACTTTCGCGGTAGTCATCGGGCTTTCGATGGCGGTATTGGCGCAGAAAGACGATCAGAAAAAACCGCCGCCGAAGCCGCCGCCGCCGGTAGTTAATCCCGGCGAAAAACCACCACGGAATCCGCCTCGTGAGGGAGATAAGCCTAAGAAACCGGGAATGGCTTATTCGATAGCACAACGCAACGAGACTTTCGATCCCGCATAGTCTTAACATCAAAAAATGAGGTCGTCTGAAAAGTGATTCGGGCGGCCTCTTTTTTTGTTGTCAGATTTGGGCAGGGTGGTTTAGTGGTTGGTGCTGAATCTTTGGAGGTTGTGGGCGAGGGCGATGAGGCCGAATTCGGTTGTGGTTTTGTTTA
>JANNST010000033.1:0-139354 GCA_031402865.1 Chloracidobacterium sp.
ACGGCTCCGACCGCAATCAGAGCTTTTATTAAATGGGGCGAACAGTATCCGCTAAAGCATGATTTGTCGAGTCTGCGATTGCTCGGCACGGTCGGTGAGCCGATAAATCCCGAAGCATGGATGTGGTATCACACAATTATCGGCAAGGGCCGCTGCCCGATCATAGATACCTGGTGGCAAACGGAAACGGGAGCCATCATGATCTCGCCCTTGCCCGGAGCCACGCCGACCGTTCCCGGAACGGCGACCCGGCCTTTCCCCGGAATCCTTATAGATATCCAAACAAAAGACGGCAAATCCGTCGGTACAAACGAGGGTGGATATCTTGTCATCACCAAACCGTTTCCTTCCATGCTCCGGACGATCTGGGGCGACGACGAACGCTTCAAGAAAACGTACTGGTCGGAGATTCCCGGCGTCTATTTTGCCGGAGACGGTGCGCGTCGCGACGAACGCGGATATTTCTGGATCATGGGTAGAGTTGACGACGTAATAAATGTTAGCGGGCATCGCCTCGGCACTGCCGAAATCGAATCGGCTCTTGTTTCACATCCGGCCGTGGCCGAAGCTGCGGTCGTTGGCAGGCCTGACGAACTAAAAGGACAGGCTATTGCCGCCTTCGTAACATTGGAAGGCGACCGAGCAGGAAGCGATGAACTGAAAACTGAATTACGATCTCATGTAGCAAAAGAGATAGGAGCTTTGGCAAAACCCGATGATATCCGGTTTACGGATGCATTGCCGAAAACACGCAGCGGAAAAATTATGCGTCGCCTCTTGCGAGAGGTTGCCGGCGGCAGCCAAATTGCAGGTGATACGACAACGCTTGAGGATTTTTCCGTGTTGGAGAAACTCAGGGAAGTCGAAGAATGATTAAAGCGCTTAAGGGGACTATTACGGGTTCACCGTGAGAGAGTGAACGGTTCACAACCCCACTTTAACCACGAAACACTGATTGCGTCTGATAATAAAGATTATGTAATTATTGATGTGGATCTATACGCCAGCGGCAGTGTTCCTCACGTCGTCAAAAGCCTTTTTCAGTGCTTTGAGAACGTCTGCCCTTTTATAATCGGAGATTCCGCGAAACCGGATCTCGAGATTGAAATCCTTTCTGGACGATTCATACTGAAAAGTGCTCTCGGATTTGGCGGCCGATCCGGCCGGTTTCGAATCACCATTCTTGGAATGCTCGGGTTTTTTATTCGAACGCAGGCCGGGTTTGCCCGAACCGATGCGCTCTAGATACGCAAACATCGCCCCTTCGTCGAATTGCCGGGCAATTTCCAGCAGAGTCGTCTTGGATGATATTTTCGCCTGGGTGCATTTTAGCCGGATCTCGCTTGGCAGGCTTGCGATTGTCATAAGTTCGTTGACAACCGACCGTCCTTTACTGATTTTCTGTGCTATCTCGTCCTGCGTATATCCAAATTTTTCTCTTAACGCGGCAAGTCCGTCGGCCTCTTCCCAGATAGTGAGATCTTTTCTTTGAAGATTCTCGATAAGTGCAATCTCAGCAACGCCTTTTTCGTCGAGGTCGAGTTCGATGCACGGAACCTCCGTCAGGCCCGCCAGTTGAGAGGCTCGCCATCGTCGTTCGCCGGCGATGATCATGTAAGTTCCGGTTTTGTGATCGGGCTTGACGAGAAGCGGCTCGAGGACTCCTTTTTCCTTGATCGAATTGGAGAGTTCAGTCAGATCGCCGATTTCCCTTCGCGGCTGCTCCGGGTTTGGTGCGATAAGATGAACCTGAATTGTTTTGCCGATGGTGCGTGTTGAAGTTGCGATCTCGTCAACGTAATGCGAATCATGCCGCATTTGCACGCTTGCTGGTAGACCCCGTTTGGACACGTTTTAAAACCTCCTTTGCTAAGCTTGTATATTCGATCGCTCCCGACGATTTCGGAGCGTACTCGAATATAGGCTTCTTGTGCGCCGGCGATTCTTCAAGCCGGACGCTTCTTGTAATTATCGTATTAAAAGTCTTTTTGCCGAAAACCTCGCGAATGTGAGCCGCAACATCTTTTGATAAAGCTGTGCGACGGTCAAATAACGTAACTAATACACCGATGAGATTCAATTCCGGGTTCGGCCTTGATCGAATTTTTTCGATTGTTTCAAGCAGATCGTCGGTTCCTTCGAGCGCAAAATACGAGGATTGAATCGGTATAAGGACGTGCTGTGCGGCAACAAGGGCGTTTACTGTGATCATGCCTAGCGTTGGCGGTGTGTCGATAAACACAAGGTCATAATTCGACCGCACTTTATCAAGCCTGTCACGCAAGCGGTACGCCGCATCAAAATCGCCGATCAATTTAGACTCAAGCTTAGCGAGGTTTATTCGCGCAGGAACCAGATCCAAGTTCTTAACATTCGTCTTGTAAACCAAGTCTTCAAATGGTTTATCCGGCTCTGTGAACAGTTCGTATGATCCGGCTTTCAACGTTGCCGGATCCAAAAATGACAAAGAACTGTTGCTTTGCGGATCGAGGTCGATAAGCAAAACGTGTTTTCCCGCGGTGGCGCACGCAGCAGATAGATTGATCGCGGTTGTCGTTTTACCGACGCCGCCTTTTTGGTTGGCTATTACTATTATCATTTATCCGATATATGGGTTAATCGATCAGATCAGGCCATTCCTCAGGCGACGGCAATGCTTCATCATTGCCTGAATCGGAATCGAGCGGATTCGACGAAGCCGAGAGATCCAAAACCTTTTGCTGAACAAAGATTGGGCAATCAAGGCGAAGGGCGAGAGCTATTGCGTCCGAGGGACGTGCGTCCATCGATACGAGTTCACCGTTTTCGTTGGTCAATTCTACCAGAGCATAGAACGTATTCTCAAGAAGGTCTGTGACTATTACGCGAGACGGGCTTAATCCGCACTCGACGATCAGATTTCGCAGCAGATCGTGTGTCATCGGACGCTGCGGAACGATTTTTTCGATCTCGAGTGCGATCGCATTCGCTTCGAACGCACCAACCCATATTGGCAGTACGGTCTCCGAATCGATTCCCTTTAAGACTACGATCGGCGTATTCGTATTCGGGTCCATGATCAACGCCCCAATTTTTACTTCCACTAACATAATTCTCTAGTTGAGTGTTCCAAACAAAGAATTCGATTTAACCTCTGTAATCTTTACGTCGACTATTTGCCCGAGCAAAGATTCCGGAGCGTCAAAATTTACAACCTTGTGACATGTTGAATGGCCGGATACTTGTGCGGCCGAGAAATCGGATCTCTTTTCGACCAGTACTTTCAGGCTTTGTCCGATATAACGCACTTGACTGGTTGCCTGGCTTCGCTTTTGCAGCGACTCAAGCTCTCGGAATCTATCAGTCTTTTCATCGGAACTCACGTCGTCCATCATTTCAAAAGCAGGCGTTCCCGGCCTGGGAGAATATTTAAAAATGTATGCCGCATCATATTTAGTATATTCTACCGCCTTTACCGTTTCCTCAAAATCGTGTCTCGTTTCGCCCGGAAAGCCTACGATAATATCGGTGGTTAGTGAGATATTTCGGCTTGACGCTTTAAGATTGTCGATCTTTTTTAAGTAACTATCAATTGTGTGTCCGCGTTTCATTGCCTTCAACACACGATCGCTTCCCGACTGGACCGGGAGATGAACCCAATTGCACAGATTCTCGTTCTCATCCATCGCATCGACAATATCCGCATGAAAATCTCTTGGAAATGAGGTGTTGAATTTTATCCGTTCTATGCCCGTAGCGGCTACTGCTCTAAGAAGCCTGGAGAACGGGGTTGCTCCAGCAAATCCTTCCAATCCGGAGTCGGATATCGGCCTGTAACTATTAACATTCTGTCCGATCAGATGAACTTCTTTCACGCCGTTTCGACGCATGTCCAATATCGAACGGATTATCTCCGATGCCGAAAGGCTTATTTCACGGCCTCGTGAAAAAGGAACAATACAGTAGGTGCAGAATTTATTGCAGCCTTCAATGATCGGAACAAAAGCGACGTAAGGCGAATGCCTTTGAGCATCCGCAACATTCCAGTCATAATCCAACTCTCGGTCGCCAAGATCGAAAACGCCGCTTTCGCCATCCAGGACTTTCTTTATCGCCTCCGAAACTCTGCCAACAGCCTTCGTGCCTATAATGAGATCGACACCTCTGATCTTCTTAAAAAGCGTTTCTCCTTCCAGCTGGGCAACGCAGCCGAGCACGCCGATGATTGGTTTCGAGCGGCCCGATCCGCGAATGCGTCCAACACGGCTGTAAAGCTTGTGCTCGGCTTTTTCGCGCACCGAACAGGTATTGAGCAAGATGACGTCTGCCGACTCCTCGCTCGAAGTTATCTCGAAACCGTTCGACGCAAGCGAGGTCGCGACCCGCTCGGAATCGGAGACGTTCATTTGACACCCGAAGGTTTCAAGATAGACTTTCTTCATAGATACTATTTCTGGATATGAACCCGTTAAGCTTCAAATCTCGCGATTTCGTTCACCTGCACCTGCACACGGATTATAGCCTTTTGCAGAGCACAATCCAACTCAAGCCGCTTGCGAAACGGCTGGGTGAATTGGAGATGCATGCGTGCGCAATTACCGATTACGGGAATATGTACGGGGCCGTATCCTTTTATAATTCGATGAGATCGGCCGGTATCCGACCCATCTTGGGCTACGAGGCCTTTGTTGCCGGAGGAAGCCGATTCGATAGAACGTCGGCCGTCAAATCGGGCGAAAGGCCTTATTACAATCTTGTCCTTTTGGCAAAAGATCTTGTTGGGTATCACAATCTCGTTCATTTATCATCCAAAGCGTTTACCGAAGGTTTTCATCACAAAGCGCGGATCGATCTGGACATATTGGCGGCACACAGCGAAGGGCTGATCGCGCTTTCGAGCGGATTTGACGGGGCCGTCGCCCACTACCTGAAAAATGGGAATACCGGAAAGGCCCTTAAAACCGCAAAGGATCTGGAGTCGATATTTGGCAGCGGTAATTTCTACCTCGAGATCAGCGATCACGGCACGGAGGCCGACGCAACCAACATTAAAGCCACGGTCGAGCTTTCAAGAGCATCGGGCATACCGTTAGTTGCCGCTAATGACAGCCATTATCTAACCGAGACGGATTCGCGGGCACATGAGGTCATGTTGTGCATCGGCGAGGGGCGAACATTGAGTGAAAACGGCCAGGGCTTTTTGCCCACGTCGAAATATTACGTCCGTTCCGCGGAGGAAATGTGGCAGCTTTTTGGCAGCGAACTGCCCGAATCACTCACCAATACGCTGAAGATCGCCGAACTGTGTGATGTGAGCCTACCAGTGGGTGACGACAATTTGATCCTTCCAAATTATCCGATACCCGCGGATTCAAAGTGTGCTGATCTGGTTAGTTATTTCGAGGAGAAAGTGGCCGAAGGCTTTGCGGAACGCAAGGAGAGCGTTTTGCTGCCGATGCAAGCGGTAGGCACTCTCAAATACGACCTTGAGGCATATCAAAATAGGCTCGATCGCGAAATTGGGATCATCGAGAAGATGGGCTACGAAGGGTATTTCCTGATCGTATGGGATTTCATCAAGTACGCCGTTCAAAAGAACATCCCGGTGGGGCCTGGACGCGGTTCAGCCGCCGGTTCGCTGGTCGCTTACTGCCTCGGAATCACTGGTATCGATCCGCTTCAGTACGATCTGCTTTTTGAACGATTCCTTAACCCCGAACGTGTCTCGATGCCAGATATCGACATCGATTTCTGCATCCGGGGACGCGGTGACGTTATCAACCACGTTACTGAAGTCTACGGTCGCGACTCCGTTTGCCAAATCATTACCTTTGGTACGATGGCATCGCGGGCGGCCATAAAAGACGTGGGACGTGCGTTGAACATGGCGTATGGAGATGTCGAAAGGATAGCGAAATTGATTCCGCCGCCGATTAGAGGCCGCAATGTGAGCATTTCTCAGGCCCTTGAAACAGTCGCCGAACTAAAGGACGCGACAAAAGACCCCAGGATCAAAGATCTTATCGATCTGGCATTGAGACTCGAAGGCTGCTCGAGACATTCGTCCGTCCATGCCGCCGGAGTTGTCATCTCTCCAAAGCCTCTACATGAGCTAGTGCCTGTAGCGATGTCGTCAAAGAACGAACTCACGAGCCAGTATTCGATGAACGATCTTGAGAAGGTCGGGATGCTCAAGATGGATTTTCTGGCTTTGACGACTTTGACTGTTATAAACGATTGTCTTGCATCGCTTCGTGAAAAAGGCGGGGTTGAGATCGATTGGAGCCAGATATCTCTAAATGACGAAAAGACAATGGAGCTGTTCGGAGACGGCCGGACGGACGCAATATTCCAATTTGAGTCGTCTGGAATGCAGGAGATTTGTCGTCGTCTAAAGCCAAAGGAACTCGAGGATCTATCTGCCTTGAACGCACTTTATCGTCCGGGCCCGATCGACGGCGGTATGATCGAAGATTTTATCCAACGGCATCGTGGCGACAAACCTGTGCGTTATCTGATCCCTGAGATGAAGGACATCCTTAGCAACACCTACGGCGTTTTAGTCTACCAGGAACAGATCATGCAGCTTGCCCAAAAGCTGGCGGGCTACACTCTCGGCGAAGCGGACATGATGCGCCGGGCGATGGGTAAGAAGAAGCGCGAGGACATGGCCAAAGAGGAGATCAAGTTTGTCGATGGGGCGATCGCGAACAACATAAAACGCGACAAGGCTGAGGCGATTTTCAAGCTTATGGCGCAGTTCGCCGACTACGGGTTTAACCGCAGCCATAGTATCGCTTACGCATATTTGGCGTTCCAGACCGGTTATCTAAAAGCCCATTATCCGTCCTATTTTTTCGCGTCGGTCCTGTCCCACGAATCCGATGACAGTGCCAAGGTCTACAAATATTCGAGCGAATTGCGTTCGATGGGTTTGAGCCTGCTTCCGCCGGACATTAACGAAAGCGACGATAGTTTTACCCCGTCGCAGGATTCGGTTCGATTCGGCTTAAATGCAATCAAAGGGATAGGAACGGCCACGATTACCGCGATCGTTGAGGCCCGGAAAGCGGGGAAGTTCACTTCCCTGTTTGATTTTGCGTCCCGAATCGACCAGGGAGCGATCGGAAAACGAGGTCTCGAAAGCCTCATCACGGCCGGAGCTTTCGATTCGCTCATGCCTCCCGACACTGCGGTAAATTTATGGAGAGCACGCCTCTTCGCCGGTATCGATGACTCTCTTTCGTATAGCCAAAAGGCTTGGAACGATAAGTTGAGCGGACAGCATGGCCTATTTGGCGGCAATGATTCACAGGAGTCTTTAGCGGATGTTAATCTGCCTAATGTTGAGCCATGGTCCCAATCCGAGCTTTCGCGTCTGGAAAAGGCGGCAATCGGATTTTACCTTTCGGCACACCCGCTCGATGAATACGTTGGAATATTGTCAGGCCTTAAAATCCTCAACATTGCGGATCATGAAGACATTAAACCCGGCGATTTACTGAGTTTAGCCGGAATCGTGTCCGGCGCACAGATAAAGTATAGTAAAAAGGGAAACCGTTTTTGCGTATTTCGGCTCGAGGATCGCTCCGCGGGCGTGAAAGGCCTGATGTGGGCCGAGGCGTTCGGTAAATATGGCGATTTAATTAAGAATGATGCATTGTTGATCGCCGACGGCCGAGTCGAATCTGCGGATGGAAATGAAATAACCTTCATCGTCAGCGAGGTCCGATCGCTGCTCGATGCAGAGCCGAGAAACGCCCGAGGTTTATCTATCGTCCTCCCGAAACGGGATTTTGACGATGATTATTTTTACGGCCTTTTTTCTTTGCTTAGCCGCACGCACGGAACTTGCGAGGTTTCGATAGCCCTTCCCGTCGAGCAGGTCGATGTGCAATTTCGAACCGATGCAATAAGGGTGCAGGGTTCGGCCGCTCTCGAAACCGATCTGAAAAGCAAGGGCTGCTCGGTCAGTTGGATTTTGTAACAGAGTTTATGGATAAAATCGATCAGAAGACCGCCTTCGAAAGAGTTCTAATTGCTCGCCATCCCGAACGGCCGTATTCGATGGATCTTTTTTCGTATATTTTTACGGATTTTATTGAGATACACGGCGACCGGCGTTTTGCGGACGATGCCGCGATGGTTTGCGGTTTTGCGAAGCTTGACGGAACTGAAGTCGTAGTCATCGGACAGCAAAAGGGACGTGACACCAACCAGCGACGCCACAGAAATTTTGCGATGCCGAAGCCCGAAGGCTATCGAAAGGCTCTTCGTGTGATGAAACTCGCAGAGAAGTTTGGACGCCCGATTATTTCCTTTATTGACACACCCGGAGCTTATCCCGGAATTGATGCGGAGGAACGCGGACAGGCGGAAGCAATTGCATTGAATCTTCGCGAAATGGCTAGCCTGAAGGTTCCGATAATTGCCGTTGTTCTAGGTGAAGGCGGTTCCGGCGGCGCTTTGGCGATTGGTATCGGCGATAAGGTACTGATGATGGAGAACGCCATATACTCGGTTATTTCACCCGAAGGATGTGCGGCGATTCTCTGGAAGGATTCAGCCAAGTCGGATCTCGCGGCGGCTGCCCTCAAGCTAACCGCCAGCGATCTCAAGAAGTTCGGGTTGATTGATGAAGTAATACCTGAGCCAAAATCATGGGAAGTGGGTTCAGATGACAAGGACGATCAAAAGAAAACCGCCGCGTTCGAAGGCATCGCGGACGGTCTAAAACGAATATTGAAAAACCATCTCGCCGAGTTATCCAAAACAGACCCGCAAAAGCGAGTTGTAGAGCGATTTCAAAAGTTTCGGCAAATGGGCGAATGGGTCTAAGACATAACTAATCCCGCTAAAACGGAATATCATCATCGGCCTTGGCCGGGCGCGAAAAATCCGATGCGGGCGGATCGGCGGCATTGCTTGCGGGGCCGGCAAACTCTGCCTCACCATTCGAATCCTTTTCGTAATCTTCTGAGCGAGACCCGCCGCCGCTCCCGAGAAACTGCATATCTGATGCCGTGACCTCTAAGGTGTGGCGGTTGTTACCATCACGATCGGTCCATTCTTCGACCTTCAGCCGACCTTCAATATAGACTTGAGTTCCTTTTGTAAGATATTTAGCGGCAGTTTCCGCTTGCTGTCTCCAAAGCGTAACCTTGAACCAGGTCGTTATATCCTGCAATTCACCGCTTTTGTCGCGTTTCTTTTCACTGGTGGCCATCGAAAAATTACAAACCGCTAATCCTTGCGGCGTATAGCGAAGCTCTGGGTCTTTGCCCAGATTCCCCACAATAATAATTTTGTTAAAAGACATTATTTAAGACCTTCTCCGATTTGAAATAAATTAAAAGCAAACTTTTTCGGATAGTACATTCATCAATCTATAGTGGTCAAGTTGGCTATGATAGAATCTTTTTTTAAGCGAGCAAATCGGTAATTTATTAACTGTCAGAATTTGCAGCCCAGATGACCCGCCACAAACCTACAAATATCCTGCTTCAGATAACGATTCTTCTTGCCGTTCTGACAATATCGAATAATCTATACCAAATCGCTGCCCAGGGTGTCGAACCGATACAAGTCAAGTTGACGAAATGTTCTGCTTATCAAATTGACGGCTCGTTGGCTAACGCTATTGCAGCCGATGAGGATTTAGTTTATGTCGGAACGTCCGATGGACAAGTACAGGCTCTTAACGCAGGCATTTCGTCCAGCGCGTGGCGAAGCGAACTAGGCGGCGAGATCGTTTCGAACTTTGCTTCAACCGAAACGGGAATACTAGTTGTATCGAATCCTGTAAAGACAACTGAGTCCATTCCGGCAGAGTCGATTCTTAGATCGCTCAGCAAGGAAACCGGAGTGCCTACTTGGACTGCCCGGCTTCCCCACTCCGAGCAATTCATTCTTGCGTCGGTTCAAGGAAGTATCGCCATCGTCAGCCGTGAAGGCCTGGCGATTGCCGTTGACGGTCAAACCGGACGAATTCTTTGGCGGACACAGGCCCTCGGCAAGATAACCGCTCGTCCGTCTTTCTTTCCACACGGCATCGCGTTCGGGACAGCGGAAAAGCAGATGGTTATCGTTTCGCCGGAGACGGGTGCGATCATTTTCAAAAGTCCAACGGATTTCGTGCCGACCGCTATCACGCATCCTTCGCCAGAGATTCTTGTGGTTGGCGACGAACGCGGAAACGTAGCTTCAATTGATATTCCCGGTGGCAAGAACATCTGGAAGTTCAAAAGCGGAGGCGGAATCTCATTTGCTTTGATCTCAAAAGAAGGGCTCTTTATTACGTCAAACGACAACTTTATCTATCTGATATGGATGTACAACGGGGACGTAATTTGGAAACGCAGGCTCCCGGGTCGTGTAATTGAAGGGTTAACAATCGTCGACGGCTTCGTAACTGCCTTGATTTATGGCGACAACTCAGCGTTTTTGATCGATTCAAAGAAAGGGAAAATCATCGACCAGCTTCCACAAAGCGAGAAGAATTTTATTAATCAGGTGCCGGTTGCGGCAAAAGATTCTAATCTGCTGGTCGCTACGGCGGACGCCGTAACCGCTTATGCCGTAAGAGGCTGCGAACAGAAAATAGGAAAGGCGGCATCATTGACACCGCCTCTCACAAAAAAATAATGTTTCTTTAATAGTTAATGAGCGACGGAATAGTCGTTCATAATTGCATAGATCTCGTCTTTAACGAGCAATTTTTTCTTCTTTAGTGTGGATTCTTCGACCTGTTCGTCGTCGCTTGGGTAGGTTAAATGTGCAAGTTCAGTAAGTCTCTGTTCGTAATGCGAATGTTGATGAACCAATTCACGGAATGTGGGATTAACCTTCAGTAGTTCATCTCGTACCCGATCGGGCGCTGACATGTTCATAGCGTTTTCTTCCTCACTTTTCAATCAAATTTGGCCCAAAGCTTTTGCTTTGCGAAAAGTATATTGGGCTCAAGCCTCATTTTAGATCAAAAACCGCGCGAATATCAAGAGTTGTTTACACGAAATTAAGAATTCTGTTCACCGATTGTAAGTTTCATAACAATACCATCTTCGACCGGATCATTGTAAAACCTGGTGCGCAGCGTGAATTCCGAGAAGCCAAAGCGGTTATAAAACGAAATCGCGGTTTTATTTGAGATTCTGACATCCAGCCAAACGGTTTCGACCATTTCGGCAACACAGCGCTTAATAAACTCGTCAAGAAGAATAGTTCCACATCCAGAGCGTTGAAGCGATCTACGTACTCCGATGTTATAGATCTCTGCGTCAAAATGCGTTTCAGATGATGCACTAAAAACGCGGCGGCCGACGAGAAACCCGACCGTTTCTCCGCTTTCACTTTCAAGCCTCAGCAGCGTGGAATCGCTCCTTTTGGCTTCCTCTAGGTAATCGTTTGACGACCACGGGCTCAAATTGCATTCCTCGGCTATGCGGATTACGTCGCCGATGTCCGCAGGCCTAATGGAACGTATAATGAAAGGCATAGCATCCAAAATTCTACACCGGGCCTGACTTGAATTGAGAGTTGCGAATGTAATTCGGAGTAAGGTCTGAAGCTTTATTTCGCAAACCCAACCCTACTGCGAGAGCGAGATCGCGGCCGCAGTTGTAGGCCCTTGAGCTAAAATCGTCAAAGGTCGACGTTCGAGCAATGACCTCATAGGCGTCGTGCTGCATAAAAAGATCATATTCCGCGAAATTTCGAGAAAAATCGAGAAAATCAACGGTCGAACCGCTTTGGGGTGGACCCAATGAATTTGGGATATCGGATGCGTCGAAGGCCTCCCAGCAAAGCTCGCTACGGCCAATCGGAATGACGACAACGCTGCCAGACCCCTTACCATGCAGTTCGGCAATTGCCGGCAGCAACGCTCCGCCAACGCAATCGATATTTAATGCTCTTGCAAGCCCGAGAGCCGTCGCTAAACCAATTCGAATGCCGGTATAGCTGCCCGGCCCGTTCGATACGGCAATAAGGTCCAGTTCGTCCTTTTCGATATGCGTTCGATCTAATATGTCGGAAATGTTTGCCAAAAGATCTTCCGCCCGCGAAACATCCTCGGTGCCGTGCCATGTTGCGATCTCGCGATCATCGTTGAGCAAAGCAATACTGCCGCCGCGAACGGCTGCTTCAATCGCCAGTACCACCCGGCCTTCTGATCCGATATTTGACTTCACTCTTTTTAACTATTGTATCGCGAATGCCGCTAAACGACGGACGAAACTTTCTGATTATGCTGCCAACCTGATAGCGGAGGCGGGAACGGTTGTCGAATCGCCCCTCCATTTCTACGGTTGCCTGTATTGCATTTGGCGGAATGCGCTTTTTAATCTGTTGAAACAGTTCTTTCGGGTCGTCAAGAGATATATGCATCGACCTTAAAGGCATACCACTCTGCCATTCTTTTTCAAGCGCGCGTACAAGCCACGGTGGGATATTCCTTGCTTGATCCGCAAACGGAAGGCCGTCGATCTCCAATTCAAGATACTTATGAGCGAGTCCGATCGTGGCAATGATCCACTCCCTGCGAATCTCGCCGACGCTGTTGAGACAAATATCCCAATCGAAACCCGCTGGACGATTCTTGACGGCATAATAGATGTCCCACAGCCGGTCTTTGCGAGCACCGCCGTCATTTAGCCAGTGAACAGCCATGATCCGAAGATGATCCTCGTCCGAAGGAACGCGGATCATCACGTCATTCAGCCGAATCTCTTGAGAATTGCTATAAATTTCGTTCCAGGGTCTGGTATCAAGGTGCCTTAGTTCCCGATGCACATCGATACCGAGTTTATTTCCCGGCTCGGTTCTCAATAGTCTCTTGGCAAGGTCGAAATCAGACGCCGAGACGGCTAGATCAACATCGGCATAAAATCTTTCCACATCCTTTGGGTAATTTCGAGCCGCAGCCCAGCCCTTTATCAGTATCGGCTCGATCCCGGCATCCCGTAGAAAGCTGAAAGCATGAACGACCTCGGTTTCCAGCTTCTTTAAGTATAAAAGCCGCCATTTAGAATCGTCGTCCATAAGCCCTATCGTATTCGCTTACACAATTACTTTCAAAACAAAAGAGCAGCAAACTTATCAAAGTTTGCTGCTCCAAATTATTTCGAGGGCAACGATCCTACCCGTTGCAGGTACCCAGGCCACTGCAAATCAATGTTGGACAGTTCACGTTCGCACCCACTCCGCAATCCGAGTTTTGGTTACAAATGCAAGACACGTTCGCCATCGCACTCTGCGGTGCGGCCAACGACGCTATGATCGGAACCGCAATCATGGTCGACAGGCCGATCTTCTTAATAACATCCCTGCGGGACATTCCACTGAAACTCGAGCTGATCTCGTTCTCGAGAAGGTCATTCTCGTTCAACTGGTCGATCGCAAGCCAAACAAAATCGTCGCTGATATTGCCGCCTGCAAGGGATTCAACGCGTTTGGCGATATCCGCAATAGACCTGCTGCCGTCGCAAGACTTCCAGATCAGGGCTGCGGTTTGATTCAAACAGTGAGCCTTATTGGCGTCAAGATCGTAGACTAACACTTCGTCAGGAACTTCCTGAATAACGATGCCCGTTTTACGGGCGATCGGAAATTGCGGGTTTTTCATCTTCTCCTCCAAATAAATACCTAACTCCAAAAGAGTTACGTGATTTTAACAAAATTAATATAATTTTCAAAAAATGCCAAAAGAATTTTTGCGAATTTCTTCGCGTCACCCCTTGCACTCTTTATCATTATTGCACGACGAGCGACTAAATCCAACACTTTCAACGAAAACTCTGCATTTTGCCTGATTGGGATCGTGTGGGGGATGATCTCAATTATCCCGTTTCCCGGGCTCAGCACCGCCGGTTCCCAAATCGCGCCCTTTTCAAATCCTGTCAGCAGCACCATCCCTACTGGGATCGGATCGCTGCCAGTTTTTCCACCGAGTTCCTCGACAGTTACCTCTTCTTCACGTGTCGTACCGAACCTCATCGATAGTTTTCGCGGAAAAGGATGTACGTAACCCCACTCGTCAAGAATGGCGTATTCATCCGAATAATATTCGGCGCCGTTTCTTACCAGCTCTGCAGTCAGCGTGGTTTTACCTTGAAAACTACTGGCCGGGATGACAATCGCATTTCCTTTCCAACCGACGACCCCCGCGTGCAAAAACACTTTCGACTCGGCATACTCGGCCACTTCAATGCGAAGAATGCTGTTTAGGTACTTAAAAAAATTCCTTTCAGATTCTCCGTACGAAACCTGTTTTCCGTTCTTGAACAGAAAATAATTGGTGCCGTCGAAGGCGATCCCAAATGTATGTTCCGAAGAAGTATCAACGGTTTCAATGAACACGACGCGGCCAACGAATGCCGCGATTACTGTCTGCCTCGCCTTACTCAAAAGCTCTTGACTATCGCTTTCGACCTTGACTCTTACGCCGTAAGACTCAAAATGGAATTCCCTGTCAAATGCACAACGGATAGTTAAACGTTCCTCTGACATCTAGGAATTCGGTTCGACACATAATGCTTAAGTGTCCTGCAAAGCTAGCATTATCCAATGCTTGCGTCAATCTTTTTTTTTCTGAAGCCACAAATGATCAGGACCGTTGACAGCAACACGATACTAAAAAGTGACAAAAACTCCCAACTTCCGCGAAACAAAATTCCGATCAAAACGCTTCCAGACACAAAAGCGGTAAAACCGGCATATACTAAGGTTACGAAACTATGACCCTTTCCCCTAATGACCATCTGCTGATAAAGATGTTCCCGATGGGCCTTCCACATTTTTTCTCCGCGCAACGCTCTCCGAATAAATGTAAATACGGTATCAAATAAAAAAAACCAAACAAACGATGCCCCGGCGAAGAAAAGCCACCGTGATTTTTCCGGCTTTTCCGTTGCCGCCATCAGAGGAATCGCGGCAAACGTGAATCCCAAAAACGCGCTCCCGACGTCTCCCATAAATATTTTCGCCGGACTCCAGTTGTGAATCAGAAAGCCAACACTCGAGAAAGCAAGAACACCTCCGAAAAAATAGACGCTGCTATTCCCCAGGATATAGCCGTAAAGCAGCCAGGCAAACCCGGCCAGGATTGCCTGTGATGCCGCCAATCCGTCGATTCCGTCCATGAAATTGTAGGCGTTCACCATCCAAACGATCCATAGGAACGCGATGACAGCCCCTGTATTCCCAACATCAAACGAGATTCCGAAACCAGGTATATATATTTCGTGGGGAAAGCCAACACCACAGATCAAGATCGCCGCGGCGATAGAATGTATCAAGAGGCGAAGAGCGAATGACACCGAATAAAGGTCATCAAGCCAGCTTATCAACGCAACCAACGCCGCAGCGACCAAGTAGCCCCACTTAAAGTCATTGGTTATAACAAGAGCGATAAGTAGGTACAACAAAAGGCTTACCGCAACGATTATAAGTCCGCCGCCGCGAGGGGTTGGTGATTCGTGCGAGCTTCGATCGTTTGGGACGTCAAGCAAGCCATTATGAAGGCTCCATCGCCGAAACGCTTCAACGCCGATGTAGGTTGCTACTAAGGCACTTCCGAATATTAAGAGTTCCTTCACGCTTTTTTCCGTCTTTTCGAGATCCTAGAGAGCTTTTCTATACTGTTCGATCGCTAAATGGACGGAATATTTTGTCTCCGCGGCTAGTCGTGCCCGTTTGCCCATCTCCACCAACTCGGAGCTTTTATCGATTAACTGATTAATCGTATTCAGGAGTTCTTCCGGCGAGCCGGGAGCCACGACCCATCCGACACCGTCCTCGGAGATTATCTGCGCCAACTCAGAGTTTTGCTCGGTCAATGCAATCATCGGCTTCCCAGCCGCAAGAATATTGTAGGTGCGGCTTGGCATTGAAACACCGAGCATTTTATCGACAAGCGATACAAAAGCCACGTCGCATGCGTTCAAAAATACCTGCTGTTCGCTCCGCAGTTTTGGTTCCAAAATGGTGACGTTGGAAAGGGATCGGGTCTTTACCTGCTCGGTCAACCATTGCCGTTTTACGCCAGCTCCCAGGAAAACGAAATGGATTTGGGTATTTGCGTTGAGCTTCGCTGCGCAATCGACAATACTTTCCAAATCATTCGGATGGCCCATGTTCCCCGCATAAAGAAAAACGAACTTGTCCGCGATACCCAACTCCGCCAAAAGTGTGTTGCTGCTCTTTTGTTCCGGGGTCACTGATTCAAGCTCGGCCCAATTTGGTATTGTCACGATCGGAATATCGAGGCCTGCTGTCTTGCGGGCAACCAGGTCTTCCATATCGCGCCCGACAACAATGATCTTTGCGGCATATTTGTAGAGCCACCGATTAAAATAGGCAAGAAAGTTTCCCGTCAACGAACCGGTACGCATTTTTTTGGCCGCGATCAGAATTTCCGGGTAATTGTCGTGTATCAGGAGCGTATAACTCGCTCCACGAAATAACGATGCAAGAGCAACGATAAAGGGCATTGTCGGCGGATTGGTGACGACAAGCACCCTGTCCCCGGCCTTGAATCGACGTAAAGCATTAACAAACACCGTCGTGCTCAACGTCAACATATTTATCAGCCGAAAGGCAATGACGTTCTTGTCCAGTCTTGTGCCGCCGACACGAAAAATCTCAACATCTTTACGGAACTCCCGCTTAGGAGCGATCGTGCCCCGGGCCGAATAGTTTGGCTGGCCGCTGATGACTTTTACATCAAACTTATCGGTTAGCCCTTCCGCGATCCGCGTCAAATAATATCCGGTTGAGGTTTCTTCCGGATAGTAAAGCTCCGAGATCACCCACAACCGGCTTTTCGATTCGTTTGGCGATTGCGGGTTACTGGTCATGTGCCGCAGGGATCCTCTTACCATTCAGAGCCCTGTCCAGGACTCGGGCCGTTGCGAGCTCTGTATCATCGTCGCCGAGCCAATCCAAAGCATAGCTTCTTGCGTTGGCGGACATCGTCTCGTACTCGGCTGCACCCATTTCGATGCAATTATTGATCTGCTCTATCCATGCATCCGGTTGTTCAAGCGGGATCTGCCAGCCGACTTGGCGTTGTTCGATGTCTTTCCATACTGTGTTGTCACTGACTAGCAAAGGACAGCCCGCAGCCAGCGCTTCGATGAAAACGTATCCAAAATTCTCATTCAGCGTCGGCAAAACGAAAAAGTGACTTTCGCTAAGCTTTCGCAACGCATCGTTTTGATCGGGAAACGAGCCGACCGCGTTCACGGTTACGTTCTTCGGAATTGCGCGAATGATTCCCTGGCATTGCTCCCAGTAGTCTTCATCCTCAAATGGGCCGATTAGGTCAAACTGCACTTCACCCTGGCGAATATCCTTCAGACGTTCAAGAAAGTAGTGAATGTTCTTCTTTCTTGTTAGACGCGACAAAAAAGCAAACCGAACACTTCCCTTGTCCTTTTTTGTCTTCCATTGCGGGTCATAGTCGGGAAGGATGGTTTTCGGCGCCAGATCGGGTGCGACCCAAACCTCCGTATTGGTACCGATTACCTGCCTTATCTCGTCCTTTTCCGACTCGAAGGAAGCCTTCCAGATCACACCCTTGTAGAGGCCGACCGTATTTGCGTAAAGCAGGAAGAGTTTCTTTTTTAAGGGCTTAAGCGACAATGCCCCGGCCGACATTTCCCCGCACGGAGCAAGCACGACGGGTAGCTGATCGAACAAACCTTTCCGCCTGGCGGTCAAAAATTTGACTACGGGCGTACTCAGTGCGCTGTTGAGAAAGATTGCGTCCGGCTTTATCTCATTTACTATATTTGCGAAGGCTTCTACGGTGAATGTCGCTTTTGAAAAGTACCATACCTGGGCGTTGCCAACCTGATTCCACGCGTCGGATCTGACTGTCGTGTAAGGCTCCTGGTCACCTTTGCTCTCGTAATTCCGCGTCACGACAAGAAAGTCATACCGGTCCGAAAACCTGTCAACCAAGTTTACCACCGTCCACATTCCACCTCCGCTCTTAAAGCCGGGTAAATAAAAATCGCAAAATATCAGTACTTTTTTTTTCATCAAAAAACGAAAACTACCTTGTCATTTATTAAGAGTGATGCCGGCGCAGATTTGTGTATCCAAGAACGATCTTGCTGACCGTTTGGGAGACGTTCTTGACAAGATATTCAGGCGGCGGCGACCAATTTGCGGGCTGAGATATCGCCAACGAAACCGCTCGGACAATCGAATCGGCGTCGGCTCCACTCAGAATGTTACTTCCGGCTTCGATCGTTTCGGGCCGCTCCGTCACATCGCGGACAGTAATATTAGGAATGCCGAATATCGAGCATTCCTCCTGCACGGTTCCGCTATCAGTAAGCACGGCAAGCGAGTTTTTCTCAAGTTTTACGAAATCAAAGAAGCCCAAAGGCTCCAATAGCCTGATTCGAGAGCTGTCGGGCTTGATTTCGAAGTTATCGAGTTGCTGCGACGTTCGGGGGTGTACGCTAATCAGGACCTGCTTCCCAAATTTCTCTGCTACCGCCGAAAATCCGCTGAAAATACTTGTCAGCCGTTCGCGATTACCTACATTTTCGGCCCTGTGCAGCGTAACGAGAAAATATTCGAACGGCTTTACCGCAAGATCTTCGAGAATTTTACTTGATTCAATTTTCTCGGCGAAGTTATTAAGAACCTCGTAAATTGGATTTCCCGTGACGAATATTCTTTCGCGTTCGATGCCTTCGGCGACGAGATTGTCGCGACTGCGTTCGGTGTACGGAAGCAATATAGTGCTTGAATGATCGACAATTCTTCGGTTTATCTCTTCAGGCACCCGGTCGTCAAAACAGCGGTTTCCGGCCTCCATATGAAACACCGGGATTCCACGGCGGGCCGCAACTATCGAGGAGAGAGCGCTGTTCGTATCGCCAAGGATCAGAACCTTTTCCGGTTGACATTGTTCTAACACTGCATCTATCTTGGAAATTATCTGCCCCGCCTGGTCGGCGAAACTCGTGGATCTTATTCCCAAATGGACGTCCGGCTGCCGGATCTCAAGATCCCGGATAAAAATATCGCTAAGACTCTCTTCGAAGTTTTGACCAGTATGCACGGAGGTGTGTTCGCAATGCTGATCTAAGATCTTCATAACGAGGCTTAACCTGATAATCTCCGGGCGGGTCCCGAAAATGGTCATTACTTTCATAGAATGTACTGCTATGCCTGGGAAAGAAACTGATTGATCTCCATGCTTGCCGACCCTATTAATTCTCGAAGGCTTTCGATTGAAATATTATTATCGTTCGACGAGTATTCTTTGGAAAGTGCCGGTTCGAACGTATTGCCGTCCCGCAGCTCCGGCAAAACGGGCACGATCACGTAATACTGTCCCAGCTCCTTTGTTCGAAAACACTCTTCTTCAGAAACCATTATTTCGTGAATCTTTTCGCCTGGCCTTATTCCCGTGTAGACGATAGGCAGGTCTTTGTCGCCCATAACAGCCTTCGCAAGATCCGTAATATTTGCCGACGCGACTTTCGGTACGAATGTTTCGCCTGGACGTCCATGGTCGATAACGGCAAAAACGGTATCTACCGCCCGGTCCAGCGTTAGTAAGAACCTTGTCATTTCGGGCATTGTGACGGTCAACGGCTTGTTATTCTGGGCTTGTTCGACGAATAACGGCACGATGGAGCCTCGCGACGCGATCACATTGCCGTACCTAACGCACATAAAACGCGTCGACGGACACTCGCGATTCGCCTCGATCAGGACTCGTTCCTGCAACGCCTTCGTCATCCCCATTACATTGATCGGTTTGCAAGCCTTATCGGTCGATATACCGACGACAGTTTCCACCCGCAAATTGTTCTCTTTGATCGAGCGGGCCAAATTGTTCGCCCCGTAAATGTTGGTCAAAACTGCTTCGAACGGAAAATATTCGCATGAGGGAACCTGTTTCAGAGCAGCTGCGTGAAAGACAATATCTACATCGCGAAGTGCCGCCGTGAGCGCAGCATAATCGCGCACGTCACCAATGCGAAAGTTCAAGATTTCTTCGGTGTTTTTATAAATAACGTCGTCGGTAGCGGTGGTGCGATGCAAAAACTCGAGCCTCATGTAATGCTGTTTCGCCTCGTCACGCGAGAATACGGTGATCTTTGACGGCGTTCCCATTTCGCCCGTCAGAAGCCTTCGCACAAGGGTCTGACCGAGCGAACCGGTTCCGCCGGTTACCAATATTCTCTTACCTTCTAGGTTCTTAACTTCCGCCATATTTCGTAGGGCGTTGGGTCGTTCGCCATTTGCTCGATCATGCTTTCCCAACTTGCCGGCACAAATCCCGTCGTGTTCCTAAACACCGTCGAATCCAGGCTTCGATCGATCTTAAAATCTTCGTCACGCTCGATTTCAACGTTAGACCTATACGCGGCATTCAGCAGCGTTAACAGTTCATATTTGTCAATCGAATCGCTGGAAACGTGGAACAAGCCGGTTAGTTCCGGACGGTCGAAAATCAAACTTCTGATTATATCGGCCAGCACGATCGTTGGAAAGCCCGAATATACCGCGTTTGCAAAACCTTTCACCGATTTGCCGCTATTCGACAGGAACCACTCCACTAAACTGTGGGACGTTTGGAGTTCACGCCCGATAATTGAGGTCCGCAGGGTTAGGCAATTGTCGGTTAAGACTTCCCCCAGATTCTTACTTTTTCCGTATAGATCGGTCGCGTTGGGAGCGTCCGTTTCAGAGTAGTCGCCACGCCGCCCGTCGAAAACGCAATCCGTACTGATGCAGAAAAGCCGGAATCCGAATTCGGAGGCGAGTTCATTCAAACGGTGTGGAAATATAGAATTTACGGTAAGCGTGCTAATCGTGTCCTTCGAACTCGCAATCTGCTTAACAATCCCGATCGCATTGATAACGACGTCCGGCCGCGATATCTCGATCGCCTTTCGAATACCCGCGACATTATCAACATTCAAACCTTCAACACATCTTTGCTTTTCAAACAATTCTAACGCGGCTACCTTGGTGAAACTGCCGCGCAGAGTGCTCCAAACCTCGGTATGTTCGCGCAAAACCTGCATCAGCTTGTGGCCGAGCATTCCATTTCCGCCGAAGATCAAGACGCGCATGTGATATCGAGTTGAACTATTGGATGAAGTGTCTGGAGCCCAACAATTAAAATAAGCTTTTACAATATTGCCTTTATTATATGCAAAGAAAGAGCTTACAGTGAAGCTGGATCAAGTTACAGGCCGGAAATCTCGTTGTCGACCATTTCGCACCAGATGTGGGCGATCGTAATGTGAGCTTCCTGTATCCTGGCTGTTCGTTCCGATGGAACCAAAATACACGCGTCGGACAGCGACGCAAGCTTTTTTCCTTTCGCACCAGTCATTCCGATGACGCGGCAGCCGCGATTTCTGGCCTCCATGACCGCCGCGATGACATTCGGTGAGTTTCCGCTCGTGCTGATCGCGATCAAACAGTCTCCGTCGGATGCAAGGGCCTCGACTTGCCTTGCAAATACGCGCTCGAAACTGTAGTCGTTCGCTAATGCCGTCAAAGCCGAAGTGTCTGTTGTTAAAGCAATTGCGGGCAATGCTTTCCGCTCCGTTTCATAGCGCCCGACAAATTCCGCCGCGATATGCTGAGCGTCGGCAGCACTGCCGCCGTTACCGCAAATGAGTACCTTTTTTCCACCACGGACCGTTTGAAGGATTATTTCGCCGCACTCAGCTATCGAGCCCGACAGCGAATCCAACACGGCTTCGAACACTTCGATGTGCTGTTTCAGCGATTTTCGGATCACGTCATTCCCATTATTTTCAGGCATTTGCTTGTTGTGAATTTTCTCGAATATCTTCGTTGAAGAGAAACCGTCAACAAGGGGGAGCGAGACAACCTTTCCACCGTTGGAGGTGACGAAATCACCGCCGATGATCTCCTCCGGTTTCCAGTCGCCTCCTTTGACAAGAACGTCAGGCTTAATGTTGCCTATCAGGGTTTCCGGCGTAAGCTCTTCAAAAATAATGACTTCATCAACGGAATCCAAACCCAACAGGACGGCCTTCCGGTCATCTTGATTCTGAAACGGATGTCCCGCACCTTTGATCTTCCGAACCGATTCGTCGCTGTTTAGGCCGACAACCAGTTTCGTTCCGAGTTTCCTTGCCCGGGCCAAAAGGTCAACGTGGCCGGGATGCAGTATGTCGAAGCAGCCATTCGTAAAAACAATCATAATTAACAATTCGGACGCCGATCAGGCGGTGACGATTTTGGTGCTGTACCCAAGACTCTTCGCAACCATGCTTACAATTAACAGGCCGACTAGGGAGGTTATCCCGACTTTGAAAAGAAACGGAATTAGCAGCCCGTAAAAACCTTCATACGAGATTGCCAACAAGAGCATAAAATAAACCGTCGAACGCCAGATCATCCTCGGCTGATTCTCGATCAAAGACCGGTACATCGTCCGTATAACAATTCCGAACAAGAACATTCCTATCGGAACACCTATCGGCCCATAGTTCCTCAACAAGTCCCCGATCGGGGTAATCGCGAATGAATTTTCACCGTAGTTAAAGTAAAGATCGCTGTATTTCCTCGGCTCTGAGGCAATTGGCTTTTCGGTCCAGACAACACGCGGTATAAAGAACGTCGAAATGTCTTTCCAAATATTGTTGTCGAGGCCATAGCTTTCCTCGTAGGGCGCGAGTTTTTCATATGTCGATACAACGACGGCGACCTGACTTAGAGTATCAAACCGCTCCGCTAAACCGGTGAATGCGAGATCGAGGCTTTTTTGTGCATCGAATCTTCCCATTTCATCCAGCGTGTCGAATATATTGTCGGTGTATTGGCCAATACTTACCTGCGATTCCGAACCCTTGACATTTCTAAACGTCGTTCCATAAATCATCCCAAAAACGAGGCAAAATGTGAGAGCAATTCCTGCCCCTACAGTTTGCTTGAAATTCAAATGCCGGCCCGACAGGAGAAATGCCAATGTGACGATGAGGAAAACCTGAAAAAGCCCGGCTCGCCCGCCGGAAAAGAGAGCCTTGGCAATCGATGCAGCGAAGAGAAGGCCCATGATCAAAAACGTCTGCACATCAAAACTGCGTCGTTTGAAGATCACAAACCACAGGAGAAAAGTTCCCTGCATCCAAAAAAGCGTCGTCAAGAAAACGATGCCGTCGTACGACTCTATCGCCTGTGCTTTTTGATACCCGATGATTCCCATTACCTGGGCCGCCGCGGAATTGAGTATTCCCAGCACCAAAAGAAAAAGCCCGGGAATAAACATTGCCGCAACCTCGTAGTCGCGTTTCGGCAGATAGTTCGCGATTATGCCCCCGGCCCGCGAACCGACGGGTGAAAAGTATCCGAGGGCCAACCCGCTGAATCCCAGCATTATCAGTACCGTAGTGTAAGGCAGGTTATACTCAGCGTCTTCTATAAAGCTGAGAAAATAAGGCTGCGAAAGGCCTGCAGTGAGCATGAATCCGCCAACAACGAATGCGGGGAAGAAATACGACCAGGTAGCGTAGACTAACGGGTTATAGAGCGTGAGATTGCCTTGATAATAGAGAACGATCGTCGGGATCGTGAGAACCACAAACATTCCCAAAAGCCACGGAAGCAAATACAGATACGGAAATAAAAGCGGCAGGTCGCTGTTTAGCACTATAGCGAGGAGCGAGACGGCGATCACCAAAACCATGATTAGGACGCCGGGCACAAAAGACTTCTCCCGTTCGATTCGTACAGGCAAAGGTGTATATTGCTTCGCTAGTTGCATAAAATCAGAGCATTTTACAGCTTAACAGAATCTCTTACCATGGGTCTCGTTCACCCGCTAACAAGTGTGTGGATATATGGTCGACACTCATCATTTCCTTAGTTTCAAGATTTGAACGTCACCCTCAGTATAATCAGTATAATCGAGCGGTTTGCTGAATTCTAGCTGTAATTCGTAATTTGCCGCGACAAACTGCCACAACGGTTCTAAATTGTCGTCGGCCGCTCGTAACTCAGGCGGTTTAGTCCATTTTTTCGGCCAGATGATTGTGTCAGGCGGGTTTTTTTTCAACGCTTCGATAACCGCGTCGACTTGGAAACGCGGCGTGTATCCAGAGTCTCTTATTAAATACATCGGCGTAGGATTTACAAGATGAAATGGAAAGTAATAACTCGGATGAAAGGGTTCATAAAATACCTCGCCGGGCGTCGTATTTTCCCCGATCCATTTGTACCTTTGATACGTGTACTCGGACAAAAATGCCGAACGCCCCGCAGGCATATCAAGATAATTCTTGGAGATGATTTGACGCTGGACGATGTATGAGAAACCTAAAAGCGCAAGCAGGGCCAAACAAACAGTGGCAATTCGCCGCGAATATGGGATCTGTTTGAACAACCAAACTAAGAGAATGAGGCCCGGAATGCTGATATGACTGAGACGCATGACGGTAGCGGCGGAGATTCCAGCGGTTAAGGTCAGTCCCACTACACAAAGCAGCATGAGTTTAGCGTCGGGTCCTGTCAAAAGAAAAGTTTTCCGACGCCATCGCACCAGTAGAAAAGCAAAATATACAAATGGAATAAGAAGGTAATAAAACAATACCGGTCCCGCTATTCGAAAGTACCGCGATACGGCAAAAGCGGGAGAATAAACCTCAAGAAATCGTTGGAAATTCGGAAGGTCCGACAGATATGCTGAATTATTCGATAGTGGATCGCTCGGATAATACTCTCTTAAAAAAGTAACAAGTGAAAAATAATAGTTCTCGAATCCGGCTTGATATAGGAAATATGAATGCGAAAGAGCGACGAGAAGGATGAAGGATACTAAGAGACAGAGAGAGCCGACGATCAGCCTTTTCAGATGTAATCCATTACGGTAATTCTCCCATAGTAAAAAGACCAGAATGCCCGCGATGCCAATGACTCCGCGCGTCTGTACGAAAAAAGAAGCAAGGCCGCACAGGGCTCCCGCGATCGCTAGATTTTGGGACGTACGCTTATTGATCAATACGGCTACGGCTGACAGTACAAAGATAACGCTGGATAAGCGGTAGCTTCCGTCAATAAAGTAAAGTCGGAAACCCACGATCAAAAAAAGAGCTGCGGGCAAATAGACTAAAGGGCCCGAGAAAAACTGTCGAGAAAAATACCATATCAACCAAACCTGGGCCAAACTGAGAAACAGGATCGTAATATTAAGAACCCAGACTTTCACGCCAAATATCGAAAATAGCACCGCATAAACCGCATCCGCTCCAGGCGCCGCGAGATGGAAGAAATCTCGATACATCACTTCCCCGTTCATCATTCGAATCGCGTTGGAAGTAACAATAATCGGATCACCGTCGAAATAATAAGGCGTAAACGGAAGCTGAAAAAGCTGGGTGTAGATAAAAACGAACGCCGCTAAAAAAAATAATAAATCGGATCTGCTCAAGGACGCTGGGACTTCTGAATAAAACTGATCGTTCGACATAGGGCAAGTCGTAAAAATTTTTGAGCTTTATAATCGGGCGCGTGAAAAACCAAAAATGCAGGTGACAGCTTCTAGGAAAATTGTTGGTCCTACTTTCCCATTCACAAAACCTTATCAAGTGGTTTCTCGAACGTTTTTGACTGATCGTGCATAATACTGTCCGCCAATCGGCAGCCACTTAAGGTGCGCTTCCAACCAGAGCATTCGATTGAAAATTCGATGTCGTGGAAAAAAGATCGTAAAATCGATGCTGACGTCCTGAAACTTCAATTCCTCCAATATCCTTTTTGTGTAAGATGAACTCAGTAAAACCGCGTCCTCATCGAACGGACACTTCTTAACTATTCGTCTAGTTATGGGGTTGAAGGGGTTATGCTCGAAAATATAAAGCCGTCCGCCGGGCTTCAGAACTCGCTGTACCTCCGTCAACAGTTCCTGATGATTTTTTGAATCGATGTGATGAAGGACGCACGCGATAAAGACTATGTCGAATGAATCGGTCGACAGAGGCAGGTTCAAACCATCATAATGCGAAAACGCCAGCCCCTCAAGCTTTCTGGCGTTGGCGACTGTTATGCTCACTTCGGACGTATCCAGTCCGGTATATTCGCATCCTGGAAAATACTTCCTGAAAAAAATCGCGGAATTACCGTCGCCGCACCCCAAGTCCAATACTCTCGGAGCGAAGGTTGTTTCAAGCTTCCTGACCTCCTCGATTTTTTGCTCGGAAAAATAATCGCTGTCGGCTCCGCAGGACCTGATACTCTCATTGTGAATTTGCCGGTAGTCTTTCGCAAATCCATCAAAATCATCAAATGCTTTTCTCGCCATACGCTGACCGCTTTTTTAGGAAATTATAAGTATTTCTAACGCCGTCTTCCAAATTGACCAACGTAAAGTTTCCGAATGAATCCATCATTTTGGCGTTATCCAGGACAACTTTCTTATTGTCGTTCAAACGCCCCGGCCTATATTGGACCTCGAAATCCACTTCGACAACTCTCCGAATCAAAGCCACTAAATCATTCAGGCTTATAGGGTGGTTTGCACTGACGTTGAATGTATCCGACGCATCAAAATTTCTGGAAACGCTCGTCGCCAATATCCGGGCTACATCTTTAATATAAATGAAATCCCTCACAACCTCCCCATCCCCATAAACGATTACAGGTCTCCCGTAAATAATATTTTCAACGGCGGTGTTAATAAATCCGAGACCGCCGCTAATATCTTGTCCTTCGCCGTAAGCATTTGAAATCCGGTAAATGTCATGGTTGATCTTGAATCTATGGGTTGCGTACAGCAGAAAGCTTTCAATCGTTCGCTTAATAATCCCGTAAGGCGAAAACGGGGCGGTTGCGGAGCTTTCACTGAGCACTTCCGGATTAAGCCCATAAACCGTCCCGCCGCTTGAGGAGAAACAAATCTTTTTTACGCCAGCCGATGCTGCGAGCTCGATCAGGTTTAGGGACGGCTGCAAGTTCTTTTCTATTTCCAAAGTGGGATTTTCCCAGCTGGATGACGGAATGGTTTGAGAGATCAAATGGTAGACAAGATCCTGGTCCCGCAAGGCTCGCAGCAATACAGATGAGTCACCAATATCTCCCTGGATAAACCGCAAATTCTCGGTCTCTTCCGTCACGGCCGTTCGGCCAAAGCCGGTAAGTTCCACATTCCGGTCGCCGGACAACGTCGCGACCAAATTTCGTCCGATAAAACCTCTGGATCCCAGTATTAATACCCTAATCATCGAATTATAAGTTCAGAGTTTTTTCAATAACACTGTGAGGCCGGTCGAGAACTTCATCGTAAATTCGAGCGATGTATTCACCGATGACGCCCAGGCAAATTAAATTCAGAGAGCCAAAAAATGATATTAACAAAGCCAGAGTTGAAAAGCCGCGGACATCAATCCCGACTGTGAGAAATAGAGCTAAAAGGAAAAGACTATAAGCTAAAGCTACGCCAAGTCCTATGAAACCGATAAAAGTAATAATCCTTATCGGAAATTTTGAAAATGAAAATATTCCGTCCGCTCCGATCTTCAAAAGCTTGGTAAACGTGTAACCTGACTCGCCGTCTATCCTGGCCTGTCTTTCGTAAGTGACAGCGATTTGCTTGAAACCGACCCATGCTCGCATCCCGCGAAGAAAAGGATTTCTTTCCGGCAGAGTGAGAATGTTGTCCTTTACATGCTTTTTCATCACGCAAAAATCACCTGAATCCAAAGGAATGTCTATGCTGCTCAGTCGTCGCAAAAGTCTATAGAAGAAACGATAGGCGGCCCTTTTTATAAGGTTTTCCTTACGTTTCCTTCGTTCGCCGAAAGCCACGTCGTAACCATTATCCAGATATTCAAAAAAATGGGGAAGCAAGCTCGGAGGATCTTGTAAATCGTCATCGAGGATCGCAATGTAATCGCCGTTGCAAAAAGCTAGCCCAGTGCGAACGGCTATCTGATGTCCAAAATTCCGCGACAATTTTATGGCCTTGATGTAGCCATATTCTTTGCTCAGTTCTTCGACACGGCCAAAGGTATTATCCTTGCTGCCATCATCGATCATGATTAACTCAAGATTCCAATTCGACTTTCGTCTCTGTACGTCTATCGCCTCGACCGTTTTGCCCAAAAAGTTGCTTGAGTTAAAAACGGGCACTACGATCGAGATAAGCATGGCCATAAGCTGGAGTAGCTAATAATAAGCTGGAGTAGTTAATAAACTGTAACGCTTGCTTTCGCTTCAATTAAGATAGTGTAAGCTGATACAATTCGCAATGAAAGCTTATAGGACCGAATAGGGCTGGCGATTAGAGCCGGGTTCATGAGTTTTTGCTTAAAAAAAGCTCTGTCCCAAGGATTATTTCGTTTAATCGTATGAAAAAGCATATCAGAAAGCTCCTTCGCTGGATGCCCGGCTGGTGGAAGGGATTATTGGATTATTATTTCGACTCCAACGCCGGAAGCGAATTCGGCGGGCCTTTGAACGGACAGACGCACAGACGGGCGATCTTCATGGAAATGGCTGCTGCGATTCCGTTCGATGCGATTGTGGAGACGGGAACTTTTCGTGGAGTTACGACAAGGTATTTCGCTCAGGAAACTAGTCTGCCCGTATTTTCTGTCGAGTTGGAGCGCCGTTATTTTGAATATTCGAAACTAAGCCTGCGGGATTGCGAAAAAGTAAGTCTGTCCCTCGGCGATTCCAGAGCGTTCCTGAATAAATTGATCAATGATCCGGCTTGTCCAAAACAGAACGTCTTTTTCTACCTGGACGCTCACTGGAACGCCGATCTGCCGTTGTACGACGAGATTGACTTGATCGGCGGCCACTGGGCCAACTCGGTCGTTATGATCGATGATTTTGAGGTGCCGGATGATGCTGGTTATGCGTTCGACGATTACGGTAATGGAGCAAAACTTTCGCTCGAGTATATTCAGCCGCTTCTGAAGGACAAATGGTCGGTCTTTTTCCCGACCGCGAAGTCCGGCGATGAAACAGGATTCAAACGAGGCTCGGTCGTGCTGGTCGCAAAAGGACTTGAGGGCACGTTCGGCGAGATCAAATCTTTGCGGCGTTACGATAGTCCGGGCTAATCCTCGACAACCTTGTCCGCATACGTTTCCGATAACGGCTTTTCAACCTGCTGTTCGGCCCAACGTCCCTCGTAATTCCATCCGATAGCGGCGCGGGCATAGAAAATCGGTATTGCGATAAATCCCTGCCAAAGATTCGGAGCTCCGCCGAGAGTTGCATAAATTCGTCGACGTAGACTCTGCTGCTGGCCCGAATGCGAGAATAGCGCCTTGAATTTTCCCGCTATACTCATTGTCCTGAGGCCGGGCGGTGGAACATTTGGATCACAGAAAACACGGGCCCGCGGCTCGATCAAAAGCCGCCAGCCCAGGCGGTGCATTCGCGGCGTATATTCGGCGTCTCCGTATTGAACCAACCGCTTCTCGTCCATCAATCCGGCTTCTCGGATGGATTCGGAAGGATACAGAACGCAGTTGCCGACAATAAGCTCGACTTCCCACGGTTTTTTGGGGATCGTCCAAATAGTTTGCTTTCTCCAGTGCCTGTAACCGCCGCCTAGCACCTGCCATTTCGGTGAAACCTGGCGGACTTTGTGCGGTGCATCCCAATCTAAAAGTAGCGCTCCTACAACCGAGCGGGGATATTCTTGCGCACACTCGACCATCCGTCGAACAGAGCTCTCATCGAAGATCGAATCGTCGTTGCAGCAAAGAACGTAATTCGGATCGCGTGAAAGTGCGGCGGCAATACCGCGATTTGTACCAGCCGTATACCACAAATTTCCTTCGGTTGGAATTATCTCAACATCGGGAAAATGTTCACGAACCGCTGCCGCCGTTCCGTCGGTCGATGCGTCGTCAACGACGATGATGTGAACATCTATGCCTGTGCGATCAATACGCGACAAACTTCTGAGGCACTGAAGCGTAAGGTCTCGCCGGTTGAACACCGGCATGACGATTTCAACCTTTTTGTCCATTACTTGTAGTCGGCTAAACGCTGACGGCCGATTCGTGCTCACCCGGCTTCATCAGGTCGAGGCACCTTCCAACGGATTGAGCGGCATTAAGAGTAGGTTCCCAGCCAAGAACTTCTTTGGCCTTGCTAACATCGGGAATTCGTATTAGCACATCATCGCTGAACGACATCTTCGATTCGAATTGAAGCCCGTTCGCCGATCGTTCGATAAGACCTCGTTCGACGGCTCCTTCGTAAATGATGTTCGCCAGATGTTTCATCGTGATCGGCTCCGGATTACCCAAATTAAAGGCCGTATTGACGACGTTGTCCGAAAACGAGTGGTCGGCAATCCCGCGTGCGACATCGCCGATCCAGGTAAAGCAGCGAATCTGCTCACCGTCGCCGATTATCGGCAGAACGGTCTTTTTTTCGATGATAATGTTCTTGATAAAGTCGGCGAATACATGGCTTGTGCCAAGTTCGCTCTCACCTTTTTCATGCGGTGTGATGATATTAAAAGGACGCCATACGAGATATTTCAAACCGTACTGCAAAGCAAACGCTTCTACCAGCCGCTCACCCACTAATTTGCTTAATCCGTAATCGGTCGACGGAACGAGCGAGTCGGCAATATGTTCTTCCTTGCTCGGATGCGTCTGGCATCGCTCATAGACCATCGATGAACTTATATAGACAATCTTTTCGACCTTATTCTTGAGCATTCCCCAAAGAATATTTTGATGGAGCACAATATCCTTCGACAAAATATCCGCCGGAAAACGGTGAAAACCGCCGACGCCGTAAATCAGGGCGGCTGCCTGAATGACCGAATCGACACCACGCGTTATTTCCTCGGCAAAAGCCGCATTCGTCAGATCGCCGCGAATAAATTCATAATCACGATCGCGGTCTATATCGCCGTAACGGGCAAAATTATCGATCCCGCGAACTTCGTATCCCTTTTCCAAAAGAAGCGGAATGACCGCCTGCATCAACGAGCCTTCCGACCCGGTTACTAAAACCTTCATTATTTTCTCATTCCCTCAAATACGGTTGTTTCGTAGTTCTTATTGTCTTCGACGATCGCCTTGAACAGGCCGATCGGCAGATTATGTTCTTCGACCAGCGACGCGATCGCGCTTGTGTCCTTCGGCAGGCACATGCCGCCGAAACCGCGCAGATTCTCATTGCAATCGAGATATTTTTTTGAAATATGATCGCGCTGAACCATCGCGTTCTTTATTTTGCCATAGTCCGCACCAAGCACCTGGCATACCTCGTAGAAGGCGTTGGCAAACGTAATCAGCGTGGCATTGTAGACGTTGTTGAAATACTTCGCGATCTCGGCTTCCGTTGGGCCGAGCCGAATAAATTGCTTAGGATAATGTCCGTGCGATTCTTTAACGACTTCAAAAACTTCATCCGATTCCGTGCCGATAATGCAGATGTCGTGATTCTCGATAAAGTCGGCAACGGCGACGCGTTCACGCAAAAACTCCGGGACGTGACAAATTTTCTCGGTGACGAATTCCTTCTGAAGCCGCTTGGTCGTACCGGGTTCGACGGTGGATTTTAGAGCGACAACGCCTGTGTATTTGTGCGTTTCGATCAACTCTTTAACGACAGCTTCGATAATAGAGGTATCGCATTTGCCGCTTTCACTCCGAGGTGTCGGCACGCACAGATAGATGACCTCCGAGTCCAAAAGGTCATCGAGCTTCGTTTCAAATTTTATGTCGTGTGCTTTAACGTGATGTCCGAGCTTTTCAAACCCGAGCATTACCGCCGATCCGACGATTCCCACGCCGACTATTCCAATGTTCATATATTTCGTGCAAATTTCGCCGACACCAGCCCTCGGCAAGGCAATCAGGAAAAAGAATTAGTATAAATTTATTCAGGACAAATCCAAAAAGGCGGTTTGTTGGAGTCAACCCGGGATTATCGTTTAAGACGATTATATATCGTGAGCCATTCAGTGTAAAAAGGCCGGGAATGGCCCGACTACGCAGCCGTTCCACTTGGCCTTCGAAAGATCATTCTCTTCGCCATGTCCAGTTCTGCCTTCGAAAAATATCCCACCAGAAGCAGAGCTCCACAGAAAACCAAGCCGCCGGCGGCGACGGCGACGAATAAGCTAAACCAACCGACCACGGAACGACCGATGATCTGTGATTCGACAAGCATCATCAAAAGCGCGGCTATCCCCGCACGCAAAATTATTCCAAGCCAAAACCTCCAAAAAAAGCCGCCGAGAAATTTTTTCTCGATGTAAAGGATCATCGGAATCGTTTGCAGCACACCGATTAGCCGTGCGACTGCTATCCCCTCGCTGTGCCACGGATCGACGGCAACTACCATTAGCGGTATCGATATCGAGAGCCACAGAACGACGCTCAGGACGTTCAGGTTGGGGTGCTTAAATGCCTCGGCGAGCTGCCAGACGACCAGGCCCAGAGCGTTCAGGCCTGTGGCCAGACTGAGGATAACCAGGAGATGATACGAATTATCCGCGAATTCAGGGCTGATCCAGAGATGAAGAAACAAGCGCCCGCTCGATATGTAATTCCCGACTATAAAGACTATCGCCACAAGGACTATCTTTGTTGCTTTTTTATACAGATTGATCATCCTGGCTCTATCGTTGATCAATTCGTTAACCACCGGGAAAAGAACCTGCACGACGCTGGAAATAAAGCCGTGCATGTAAAAAGCCAGCATCAACGGTATGACGTAGAATGTCAGGGATTCCGTTCCGAAATGTCGAACGACCCACGTTCGTTCGAAAATAAACAGGACGCTGACCAACGATTGGTATATCACGATGCTCGAGGCGTATTTCGAGATCGAAAGAAAAGTCGCCTTGCCGATGTTTAATGTAAAACTAAGTTCCGGCAATGACCGGCGCGCACTTAAATAGTAAAAGATTCCGATGAAGCCAAAAACAACGGCATTCCATGTAAGAAGCGACCAGACGCCGTATCCCCAAACAACAAGAACAACATTACCAACGTTTAGGAGTATTGCGCTCAGGCTGGACATTAGCGCCAGACTGTCGAATCGATGTAAACCCTGGAGAACGAACTGGAAAACGTAACTCGTCATCAATAGCAGGCCACCGGCACTTGCCAGATACAATGCGTACACGACTTCCCTGCTCAAGTCAGGCGAAACGAGAAGGATGTCGGAGACGAGAAACGGTGCAAACAATGCCAACCCTACTGCTTGTAAAACACCGACTGCCAGCGTAAGCCAAAATGTTGCTGAAACGACTTCGGATATTTTCCCGGGCCCACCCGAGCTTCTCAATTCGGGGATATATTTTGCGGAAATCCGCCCGATGCCGCTTGAAAAAGCATAACTGACGAAGCCGAGGGCGATCGCGAAAATGCCGTATTGTTCGTTTCCAAGCCCGCGAACAACGATCGGCGTAGCGATAAAAGCAAGTGCTAGAGGGAAAAACCACGATGCGACGCTTAATATTGTGTTAACGGCAAAACGCTTTCTCGGATTCAGATGTTCGTTTACCATCAAAACTTGATTTCTTGTCTAGAAAACGGGAGCGTTTTTAACGCACAGACGCTAAGTAGCAGAGACGCAATGTTCCGCTGAAATGAATTACTCTTAACTTTGCGTCTTCGCGGCCTCGCGTCTTTGAGTCAAAAAACGTTTCCTGTAGTTTTTGTGCGGCTTCCCTTTACCTCTTTCTCGATCCAGTCATATGTTCGTTTCAACCCATCCTCCAATGAGATTCTCGGCTCCCAGCCAAGGACCTCGCGGAGCCTGTCGTTATCCGAATTTCGCCCGCGAACACCTTGCGGGCCGTCGATATGCTTCTTTTTGATACTAATGCCGCTAATATCCGCGATAATGTCGGCTAGCTGGTTGATGGTAACCATTCGATCCTGTCCGAGATTCAAAGGTTCGTGGAAATCGGAACGCATCAGCCGGTGAATGCCGTCAACGCAGTCATCGATATAGCAGAACGAACGGGTCTGTTCACCGTCGCCCCAGATATCGATCTCAGTCTCGCCAGTGAGCTTGGCGATGGCAATTTTACGGCACATTGCCGCCGGTGCTTTTTCCCGTCCGCCCTGCCAAGTGCCACGTTCACCGAAGATATTGTGAAAACGCACGGTCCGTGTGTCAATGCCGTAGTCCTCACGGTAATGCATGCATAGCCGCTCTGAAATTAACTTCTCCCACCCGTACGCATCCTGCGGATACGCCGGATACGCGTCCTCTTCTTTCAGCGGCGTGACATTGGCATCTTCCTGGAGGTGTTCTGGATAGACACAGGCTGAACTTGTATATAAATAACGCCTCACGCCATTTTCGCGTGCTGCTTCGAGAGTGTGGAGATTTATCAGCGAATTGTTGTAAAGAATTTGTGCGTGATTGGCCGAGATAAAACCCATTCCGCCCATATCGGCCGCGAGAGCGTAGACTTCGTTAACATCTTTAGTTGCCTCGATACAATCTTCCCATCTACGAAGGTCCAATATCCGGAAGTCGTCTGCATCCGTTCGGCTGAATTCAGGATGCTTTAGGTCGACGCCGCGAACCCAATAGCCTTTTTTTCTTAGAAACGTCACCAGGTGGCTTCCAATAAAGCCGCCGGCCCCTGTCACCAGAACCCTTACTTGTTCAGTCATATTTTCCGGATGATAGACTAACTCTTATCGTCAGTGGAATTGTAGGCATTGCGATGATAATAGGTCTGGTAATAGTGGTAATTATCCTGCGACCGGAGATTTACGTTATTCAGCACGACGCCCAAAACTCTCGCTCCGACGTCCTGCAATAACTGCCTTGCACGCTTAACAACCTGCCTCGAACTCTTACCCGAATGGACGACGAGAATGACCCCGTCAACCATCGACGCGATCAGCACGCCGTCAGTAAAGGACGTGATCGGCGGCGAATCTATAACGACGTGCGTATAGTGATTCTGAAGTTTCTTGAGAAGGTTTGCCATTTGATCCGAACCGATCAGTTCCGCCGGATTTGGCGGTATCGGGCCCGATGTCAGCAGATGTAATTGGGTTCCGTCGTCCGTTTTTACGACGCGTGTAATATCCGCATCGCTCGATTCGCTCGAAAGAAGCGTACTCAGACCTTCGCCATTGGGAATATTGAAAACGGAATGAAGCCTCGGCCGCCGCATGTCGGCATCAACTATCAGTACCTTTGCACCGGTTTGCGCAAGGCTTATCGCCGTATTCGTTGCGGTTGTGGTCTTTCCCTCTGACGGAAGGCTTGACGTGATCAAAAGCGATTTCGGCGGATGTCCGGCAGTCGAAAGCAGTATCGATGTGCGCAGCTGCCTGTATGCCTCAGACAAGGCGGAGCGCGAATCGGCAAATATCAAAAGCTCGGAGTTGGCCCGCTCCTCCTCTTCTTCACCGGACGCACCTACCAACAAAAGCTTACGCTTGGGAATTGACTCGATCGTTGGAATAGCGGCAAGAGCAGGCAATTGCAGAACACTTTCGATCTCCTCAACTGTGCGGATCGTATCGTCGAGATATTCGAGGAACAGAGCCAATCCCATCCCAAATAAAGTCGAAAGAAACAGGGCGGCCAAAACCGTCATCAGCCGACGAGGAGCTATAGGAACGTCATTCGGTATCGCGAAACCGGCCACACTGATATTGTTGTCCGATCCCTGGGAAGACACATCGTTTGAACTTTGCTGTTCGCGGAGTTTGTCGAGAAATCCTCTGTTGGCTTCTATTGTCTGTTCTAAAATCTTTAGCGTTACTGCGCCCGTATTTTGACTTTGGGCTTCACCATACTGAGAATTGAATGCGGCGCGAATCTTGTCCTCTTTATCCTTGGTTGAGACGAATTTTGTTTGGAGGTTGTTTAAGAGATCGTTCGAAGAACGCTGCCGAAATGCTTTAATATCATTGTCATTTTTGTCGACAACTTTCTCAAGCGAGCTTTCAAGACTGGCGATCTGTGTATCGATTTCCCTAATCGGATCTGCTCCCTCCTTAAATTCCTGAAGCAGCTTGGCTTTGTTTGCATTCAAGCCGGCGATTTGCTTTGCGGTTTCGTTTCGGAAACTAACCACATTGTTTTCGCGCTCCGTGATGTAACGGGCGCTCGCCTGCTCGGCCATCGATTTAAGTTTATCTGGGGAATTCTTGAGAGCGTCATATTCCGCCTGGGCATTTTTACGATCATTTTCAGCGTTTAACAGATCAATGTTTAATTTACCAAGCCTCTCCAAAACGATGGTCTGTTCGCCGGTCGTTTTCAAAATCTTCTCGTCTTTCTTCATTTCGACCAGCTTGATCTCATCATTGCGAATTTCGCCCTGCAGGTCCGTGATCCGTGTTTGCAGAAAATCGCTGGTTTTACGGCTTGTCTGACCACGTTTTTCCTGGTTGAGGCCGGTGAATGTTTCGCCGATACCGTTTGCTACGAAGGCCGCCAACTCAGGATCCGTGTTCGTGTAATTAATCTCGATAAGACGTGTATCCTTGACGGTAACCCGCGATTCGCGAACAGGTTCCGCACTAAGGTTCTTCCTGATGAGCTCAACATATGGAGCGAGCCTTACTGCTTCCGCGATCTCCTCCGTCGAGACAAGCGATGAGTTGCCTTGGGCCGATGCAGAGTCGCCCTTCTTTTCGTCTTTCTTTGAATTGTCGCTCGCAAGGCCGATGGTTTTCAGCATCGATCGCCACGGCGACGTCGTCCCTTCGTTTTTTGCTTTTTGAAACTCCGGATTTGTGTCGAGGTTGTGTTCCTTAATGACCCGCCGGAGCAATGTGTCACTGTCGAGCAATTGAAGCTGCGTATTGAAATACGACGGATCGGCTGTCGAAAGAGGCCTTTGCCGGTCTATCGCCAAATCCTGATTCGTCTGCTCAAGATCAACCTGAATTACCGCTCTAGCCGCGAAAATATCAGGCTTGCGGGCCATGTATATCGCCGCAAGAGTTGTAACCAGCACCGCAATGCCGATAACAAGCCAAATACGCTTCCGAATGGCCCGCCAGTAATCAAGAAGCTGAAAGCCTTCCTGAGCATATGTTTCACGATACGCAGGATAGCGGCCGGTTCCGGAAACTATTTGCGGCTCGAACTGACGCTCGAAGTCAAGCGCGTCGCCTTTTGATGCTTGAATAAGCTCACGGCTTTCTTTCATAACTGCAAGTGAAACTAGAAGGGTCTGTACAAAAGAGACGGAAGTCCCTGTGTCATGCTGTTTTTAATGCCGTTCAGGATGCTCATCGTCTTATCTTCCGAAACGGCAACTATATCATTCGGCTGCAAATAAGGATCCTGAACCTTCTGCTTATCTATCGCGTTAAGATCGAATATAAATTCTTCACGCTCCAGGCTGCCTGACTTCTGCCGGATAATTCTAACTCGATCCCGCTTTGTAGACGGCTTAAGTCCTTTGGACGACGCAATTGCCTGCGTTAACGTAAGCGACTGCTTCAATAAAACTTGTCCCTGCTCATTTACATTTCCGTAGACGAATACGATATCCGCGGGAAGAACAGAGACGACATCTCCGGGCTGCATGACCAGATTTTGCTTTCCTTCTTGTATTTCCTTAATCTTAAAATCGAAAAGAGCGATGCTGTCGGACGGCGGAGTTTGAGCCTCTTCCATCTTGCAGTTAGAAGTGCTCCCGGTCCGAGCGACCAGAACACGCGTGCCGGCTTCTTTCGAGGGTCCGCCCGCTCGTGCCAGCAATTCGAGCAGGTGAACTTTTCTATTCACGAAAAAGCTTCCAGGTGTCCCAACCGCACCGATAACGTGAAAAGCCTGCGATTTTTGCTCGACCGCGACAACGTTAACTTCCGGGTTTCTCAAATAATCTTTTTCGTAAGCAACTGCCACATCCGTCGCCAACTCGCGGGTCGTCTTACAAACCGCGACGAGCGGCTGTTTTATCTTGAAAAGATTAATCGTGCCGTTCGCATTAACACTCACTTTCTGGGCAAGTTCCGGGTGCCGGAAAATTTGAATCTCCAGAGTGTCCTGAAAACCGACGCGATAGCTTTCGTCCAGTCCAACACTGCCCGGAAATGAAACGGGCTGAGTCTTCACGTCATTTAAGGCGGTAGTTTTCGGCGTTTCGACCGTTTGGGCCGAAACCGACACCATACACCCGAAAACGAAAACGAAAAACACTTTTAGCTCAAATCTTGCCATCATATTCCGACTCCGTAATTCCAATAAAGCTGAATAATTTTAAGCCTTTTGATTGCTGTGCGTACCGAAGGGTTGTTCACAATATCGATTCCCGTTTTATCGAAAATCGACCAAGTTTATAGTTTAACAAACGGTTATGTGTTTGAAAACCATAGATTTTAAAAGTGAGGCCAATTTCGGTACACTCTGAATCGCTGTCACGTTCAAATAATTGCGATGCAAGATGCAACGCCGATGCTTCGGCAATATCTCGAAATCAAGAAACTGTACCCCGGAACTCTCCTTATGTTCCGATTGGGTGATTTCTACGAGCTGTTTAATGAAGACGCGATAATCGGAGCGCGCGAGTTGCAAATTACTTTGACGGCCCGCCATAAAGACTCTAAGAATCCGATTCCGATGTGCGGCGTCCCGCATCACGCTGCCGCAAACTATATCGCACGCTTGGTGCGAAACGGTTACCGAGTCGCGATTTGCGAACAGGCTGAACCAGCCAAAAAAGGCACAAAGCTTGTTCGCCGTGAGGTCGTCCGCGTCGTCACACCCGGAACTGCGATCGATCCACAGCTAATCGAATCCAAAGAATCGGTCTATCTGGCGGCGATTTGCGCGTCGGGCGAGACGCTCGGTGCCGCCTTTCTTGAACTTTCGACCGGAGATTTTTCGGCGACACAGGTTTCCGGCAGTGATTGCTGGTCAAAACTGAGCGAGATTGTTGATGGATACGCTCCTCGTGAGCTGCTTTTCCCCGAGTCATTAACAAAGGTTGTCGAACAGCATTTCGGTTCGACACAGCCCGCAGAAATGCTACCCGATCTAAGTTCCAGCGACAGATCGAAAACGTCGAACTTCAAAAATTCTTCGTTGGTTCTAACGCAGATCGATGATGACCAGTTTCATTTGCGCGACAGCGAAGACTCCCTTCGTCGGCAGTTTAATGTTAAAGAGTTAAGCGGATTTGGTCTGGACGGAAAAGCCGAAGCCATTCGCGCGGCTGCCGCTTGCCTCCGTTACGCTCACTACACCCAAAAAGCAACCGCCGATCATATTTCCGCGATCAAATATTTTGAATCGAGCGACTGCCTGGTGCTTGACAGCCTGACGCTTCGAAATCTTGAAGTGGTACAATCCAGAAATGAAACCGGAAAACGCGTCTTGCTAAGTGTAATTGATGAAACAGTTACAGGTATGGGCGGACGACTGCTTCATTCGTGGCTTCTGCGTCCTTCTATCAAACGGAGCGAGATCGAGACTCGGCTTGCCGCTGTTTCCGAACTGACCGATTCAATTCTCCGGGACAAGATTCGGTTCCTGATGAAGGAAGTCTCGGATCTGGAACGCCTCGTCGGTCGATTGAATCTGGGTTCCGCGTCGGCTCGTGACCTTATCGCTCTCGAAGCGTCACTCGCTCAGACGCCGAAGATCAACTCCTCGCTTGCCGATGCCGGCTCCCTTCTGCTTCAGGTCTTGTCGGAGAATATTTACGAATTGCCCGAGGTCAGAACGCTCATAAGCGAAGCTATCGCCGACGAACCTCCGTTAAATTTAAGCGACAGCGGGACGATCCGCTCCGGCTTTAACCACGAACTGGACGAACTTCGCGAGATCTCACGTAATGCAAAGCAGATCATTGCTGAATTCGAGGAACTGGAACGCTCCCGCACAGGAATCGGAAACCTGAAGATAAGATTTAATAACGTATTTGGTTATTACATAGAGATCTCTAAAGGAAATGTTAGCCGCGTGCCGGACGATTACGAACGGCGGCAGACCTTGACCAATGCCGAACGTTACACGACGCCGCAGCTAAAACAATGGGAAGAAAAGGTACTTGGCGCCGAAGAAAAGATAATCGAGATTGAAACGGAGCTTTTCCAACAGGTGCGTGCTCAAGTGAGAAATGAAACGCACAAGCTTCAATCGACGGCCCGTGCGTTGGCTACGCTCGACGCTTTGGCGTCATTGGCCGAAACCGCAACACGTCGGAATTACGTCCGCCCAGTCCTGCATGATGGCGATGAAATCGAGATTAAAAACGGTCGCCACCCGGTAGTCGAAGCGTATATCAGCGATTCTTTCATACCGAATGACCTTTATTTGAATAATTCGACCGACCGTCTTTTGGTGGTAACCGGTGCGAATATGGGCGGTAAATCAACCGTGCTAAGGCAGGTGGCGCTTATCCAGATACTCGCTCAGATCGGTTCGTTCGTACCGGCGACCTCGGCTCGGCTTCCGATGGTTGACCGGATTTGGACACGAGTCGGTGCATCGGACGATCTTGCGTCTGGCCGTTCGACATTCATGGTTGAGATGACCGAAACAGCGTCGATTCTGCATAACGCCACGCCCCGGAGCCTTGTTCTGTTGGACGAGATCGGCCGTGGAACCTCGACGTTCGACGGACTTTCTATCGCCTGGGCTGTCGCCGAATACCTTCATAATTCTCCCGATCATTCGGCAAAGACCATTTTCGCCACGCATTATCATGAATTGACAGAGCTTGCCGAAAGCTTGCCCGGTGCCCAAAATTACCAGATTTCGGCCACCGAACGCGACGGCGAGGTCGTTTTTCTTCATAAATTGCAGAAAGGCAAGGCAACGAAATCGTACGGAATTGCGGTCGCACGACTCGCCGGTCTTCCGCAGCAGGTCATCGAACGGGCAAAAGATGTACTCGCGAAGCTAGAAAAATACGAGTTGGCTGTTTTCGCCGACGAAAAGGCGACGGGTCTCGGTGCGGCAGCGGCAAAACAGAATGCCTCTCAGTTTTCACTTTTCGATCTGGGCAACGAGCTCGCCGTAAACGAATTGCGAAATGCCGATATCGAATCAATGTCGCCGGACGAAACCAAATCGCTGTTGAACGAGATCAAACGGAAGATCGTTTGACGGTTTTGTTTAGGTGTTACGTTAAATGTCCGAACTCAGACACTTTACGCATTACATTAAGTTTTAGACTATGAATGACGCAGAAACAGAATCTTTGTCGCTTGCCGAGAAGATCGGACAGCTAATTTTTCTTGGTATTCCCGGCGCCGAGGTCGATGCAAATACAGAAAAGCTTCTTTCGGACATTTCTCCCGGCGGTGTCTGCCTCTTTACCAGAAATATCCGCGAGGCTCGACAGACGCGAGATTTGTTGGACGGCGTTCGAGCGGTATCGAAGATCGAGCCATTTCTAAGTTTGGACCAGGAGGGCGGCTTGGTTGACCGCTTAAGGCGCGTCCTAGTTCCGATGCCGGCCCCGAACAAGATTCGAAGTTTAAGCGATGCCACAAGACTGGCGGAGATAATTGCCGAAGCCGTTAGAATCCTTGGCTTCAACATGAATTTCGCCCCCGTCGTGGATGTGATAAACGAACAGCGGTCGGCATTTTCAAACGGCCTTCATTCCCGGGCGTTCGGAACTTCTCCGCTCGATGTTGTCGAATTCGCCGGAGAATTTCTCAAAGTATTAGAGGCAAATGGCTGCGTCGGATGTGTAAAGCATTTTCCCGGTTTGGGAGCATCGGAAGTCGATTCGCACGAGGAATTGCCGAGCGTATCGATCCCCGCGGACGAGTTGGAATCGGTCGATATCTTCCCATACAAGCAACTTTTTGAAACCGGAGAAGTCGAGGTGGTAATGGTTGCGCACGCGGTCTATCCTAACCATCACTTGCAGGAAGCCGATCAAAATGGCAGACTTTTACCTTCGTCTCTTAGTTTCAACATCGTTACAACATTATTAAGGCGTCAACTTAACTTCGGCGGTTTGGTTCTGACGGACGATTTGGAAATGGGCGCGATCGTAAAGAATTACGGCATTGGCGAGGCCAGTGTTATGGCCATTCTTGCAGGAGAAGACATGGTTTCGATCTGTGCCGGCATAGATTCGATTTACGAGGGCCGCAACGCTGTTCTTGAAGCGGCTGATTCCGGACGGATTTCGGAAGAGAGAATCGATCAATCACTCACCAGGATCGCAGCGTCGAAAGCAAAATTACATAAACCCCTAAGTTTTGACACAGACCGGTTGGCGGCCCTTTCAACGGAAATCAACGAATTCAACGGACGACTGAACTAAAAAGCACGGAGGATCTTTACGTTTTGAATAAATTTTTATCGCTATTTTGCTCTTCCCTTCTTATCTTTACGTTTTCTTGCCGCCGGGCTCAAACCGAATTCGTCACCATCGCCCTTCCGGACAGCTTTTCCACATTCGACACTCTTACATCGACCGCAAATGATTCGGCGGCCGAGCGCGTACGAAATCTGGTGTTCAGCTCGTTGGTCAAGAAGAACGAAAATTTTGAGTATGTCGGCGAATTGGCAAGCGAAATCAAAACTTCGTCGGATGGAAAAACGGTGACGTTTATTCTGCGCGACGGCGTTAAATTTCACAACGGCAAGGATTTCTCGTCGGCAGACGTGAAATACACTTTCGACAAGCTGTTTGAGAGCAAGGGTTTTAAGTCAGGTGCTTTTTTCGATACTGTTCCGACGGTTGCGGTAAACACAAATTCCGCACCGGCGGGCGACGCGAAAAAGCCCGTAAAACCAAAAGTACTAACAAAACAAGTTCCTCACATCGTTTCGCTGGAAACTCCCGACGCGAAAACGGTTGTGTTTACGGTGGAGCGTCCGGCGTTGGCGAATCAGTTATTATCGAATCTGGTCGCTATCCCGATCATTCCCGACGGCAGCGTCGACCAGCAAAAAGCACAGCCGGTTGGCTCCGGTCCGTTTAAGTTTGTAAGGTTCGATCAGTCACAGAACATTGTAGAGCTTGCATCCAATGCCGACTATTTTGACGGCGCCCCTAAAGTGCAGAAGCTGCGAATCAAAACCGTCACCGACGCCAGCGCTCTGCAGGCAGAACTGCAAACCGGCGGTGTTGACCTCGCTCCAAACCCATCGAATTTACCTCCCGATATCCTCCGCACCTTGTCTAACCTTGCGAATTTGAAGGTCGAGCAATTTGACGGTTCGAATATTCAGTATGTCGGGATGAATACGCAGTCGCCGCCGCTCAATAACGTCAAGATACGGCAGGCGATCGGGTATGCGATCGATCGCGACAAAATAATAAAAGAACTCCTTTCAGGACAGGCAAAGATCGCCCATTCGATACTGCCGGCCGCTTCGTGGGCTTATTCTACCGGCACGCAATACAATTTCGATCCCGCTAAATCGAAAAAGCTTTTGCAGGAAGCCGGTTATAAAAACGAGCCGGTAAAATTCAAATATGCAGCCGGAAATGCAGCCTTCGGTCAGTATGCCCAGGCGATACAGAATTCGCTGAAGGAAGTCGGTCTTAATGTAGAGATAGAAACGCTCGATCCGGGAACCTTGCGGCAACAGCTCGCACAGGGCCAATTTCAACTCAACACGGGCGTATGGATTGGCGGCAATCAGGATCCGATATTCCTGAAAGATCTGTTTACGTCCGGAAGGATTCCCGGAGAAAATGTCAGTTGTTGTAACCGTTCACGGTACAGTAATCCGGAGGTTGATACGCTTATCGATCAAGCAATTAACGAAATCGACAGGGCTAAAGCAAAAGAGCTTTACATTCAGGCCTGGAGTCTAACCAGCATCGATCTGCCGCTGCTGCCGCTTTGGTATCCGGCAAATATGGTCGTCGCAAACAAGCGGATCGGCAATATCAAAATTAATCCCAGCGGCGACTGGAGTTTTATTAAAGACATAACTGTCAGTAATTAGCACTTGCTATTTAAGGTGACACATGAAAGATGTTCGAAGTGTTTCAGAGCAGAGGAAGGAAACAAAACGGCCTTTCCTAAAATCTGAAGCTTGACAAATTCGAGTCAAACGCTAAAATTACAAATTGCAATGCGGGAGTAGCTCAGTGGTAGAGCGCGACCTTGCCAAGGTCGAAGTCGCGAGTTCAAATCTCGTCTCCCGCTCCACATTTCAGGGATAAAGGCGAAAGTCGGGAGCTTTTGCTTTATCCTTTCGCTTTTATCATTTACCCTTCATAAAAGGCGGCGTAGCCAAGTGGTAAGGCAGAGGTCTGCAAAACCTTTATTCATCGGTTCGATTCCGATCGCCGCCTCCAATAACCTCAATAAATACAATAGCTTAGCGTTGCAATAATTATAGTGAATATCGTATGGTTATTCATTATCGTATGATTATCGTAACCCTTTGCACTAAGCCATGGAGTTGAATAGCCTTTTAGTCCAGTTCCAGGAAAGGTTGGCCAGGTCGTCGGTCTGAGATTAAGACAAGCTGTCAGACACGACTGGGTTTTAAATGGGCAACCTGTGTCGGATTGTAGTCGACCATCGGCAACCGGCCGGCTATTGGCAATGTGGTTTCAAGGTAACCGATTCCGAATTCGTAAAAATACCCCGCCAAACCGTGTCCGCGGCTTGGGCAAGTGAAACGTTGTGCGGGGATGAATTCTGCCCCGTCTTGATGACTTGGGCAAAGCCGCAAATCTTGATCGCGATCGATTCGTTTCTGATTGTCGGGAGAGTGTCGGGGTGTCGCGGCATCTTTCCTTTCAAAGCGGCGTTGATCGCTGGTTCGCTGAGTTCCTGCCCATCGGTTTGAATATACGCAACACAACCCGACTGTGGTTTACACCCGGCAACCACCAAATTATCGAGCATTCGCTTTATTCCGAGAACGATAGGTGATCGTGTCTTGACGCCTTGTTGTTGGCATCGGTAGATGACGCCTTCTATAAATTTGTTCAGTTCCCCTGCCGCGCGATTCTGCGTTTTGAGCGCCTGAATGTTGAGAGGGATAGCAAAGGTTTCAAGCAAAACTGGTTCATCGTGCGTACTGCTGTCACCTGTCCCATACAGTTGAAGACGTGAATGTCGTGTCAGGTTGGGGGAGGCCAGAATTTCGATCAGGTCGGTCTTAAGGGCATCGCACCTGGCCAGCCGAGAATCGGATGGATCAACAAGTATTCCAAAGTGTGCAGTTGCCGGGCGCTCGCGATTTGCGAGCACCCAACCGACAACCGAACAAAGTGTCACGGCCGCGAGTGCGGCCGCGATGAAGGTGATAGTTTTTTTATTCATCGGTCTGTTTCCTTTTTTCCAATTTTCCGTGCGTAGTTTGCGGCACGCGCCGCATCGCGCCCTGCGGCTGCGCTGGCGACAAGAGCTTCTTCTATTGCGGCGTTAAACAGCGTACCTTTGCGGCGATCTTCGATAAAGACAATGTGGTCCTTGATTGCCTTATCCGCTTGGTCATAGGCTTGACGACTTCGGTCGCGTTGATCGCGGGTGGCATGCAGATCGGCCTCTGCCTTCACGTAGGCCAGGTTCGTTTCCGTCTGAGCTTTCGCCTCCTTTCGGCGAAGATACATCACGGCTTCCAGACCGACGATCACGGCAACTTCGTAACATAGAAGGCCAAGGTTAAGGCTATCGACTTGCCCGATCACGCTGTATCGGACCAGAAAAAGGCCAAACGCGACGAAGAAGCCCGCGATCAGTCCGAGGTAGTTGAACGTGGTGATTTGGCGGCCTGTTTCAACTAGTATTACGCCCGCAAGGAGTGCCGCAATCGGAATAGATACAACGGCGGCGGCAAACCATGCCGCTAAGGGATCATTGACCGCAAGACCTGTAAGGAACGCGTCATAAATGGTTGGAACGACGCCGATAGCTAAGGTGATTGTCGCAATCGCAAGAAGGCCCCACGGAGTTCCGTTCTTCACTTCCTCCCGGGTTTCCATCTGCGAAAGCTTGTCTTCCTTATCACGGACATAGCCCTCGGAAAGGTTGAAGGCATCTTCTGCTTCCTGGCGAAGGAGGCGTTGGCGTTTGAATTCAAAGTCGTATTCTGCGTCGTGACGGATTGCGACAGGGTCGAATTCACCTTGATCGGTTTCGTGGGCAATCGACGAATATTTTCTTTCGACGGCTGCCCGGGATTCCTGATTGTCGCGGACTAAATTTGATCGCCGTGCCTGATCAAATTCATCCTGAAATGCCGACGAACGAGCATACACCGTCGAAGGCGTAACGCGATCGAAATCATCGAGCCAATCTGTAGGCCGGGATGCAATTCCAGTCGAATGTTGTAGAGGGGGCGAGTCCCCGTTGTTAGTGGCAAGTGTATCGATTTTACTCATATTCTTTTATCCTCTCTAAAGTAATGAAGCAGGCGAGATCTCGCCTGCTTCGAAAGCTGCTACGCGACCGCATCGCGATCCACGTGTTCGTCTAGTTTTTCGGCGTTAGGATAACCTGATTACGCCGGTTTGTTTTTTATCGAGTACTGGTTGTACGCGACCAAGCGAAATAACCTAGGTTCGTAAAGCCGAGCAATTAAGCTAGCGGCTTCTGCGTCGAGAAGATCGCGTGTCCGTTGACCAACGATCTTTTCCACGTTCGTTCCGCAGGCCCTGATCAGACTGTCCGCCTGACGGCAGATTCCGCTGACGGTGACCTTAAATCGGTTGGGATCAGTCGACGTTCCGCGGCCGTTGACCATACTAACCGAGCCATTTTCGTTTCGGGCCACGGTGTGCATTTCCCGCAGCCATCCACCAATTCGACGATCCCAAACCTTTTCAAAGAGTTCGCCGTCTTCTTTAGCGAGATCGTTCAACCGCCGAGCTGCCTTTCGAAGGCGACGCTGCTTTGCAATTCCCATAGTTTGTCAAATGATAATCTCCTTGGCCTTTAGCCCTTGAATTCGAGACACTCCTCTTCGGTGTCTTGGTCCGCGTCGCTTCAGTAGCGTTCGGCTCTCAATAACGAATACGCAGAGTAGCGAAATAAACCGTAAAAAAAATTTCTTTCCCGTTGTTGACAGGCATCTTTTACTCCGCGCCGATAATGAGCAATGTTTTTCTTCAAGCGTTACGGGTTTACTTCGCTGTCCACGTATTAGTAATTGAAGGCGATAAGGAGTCGCCATGATTTTTGACAAGAAGAATATTGTAAGCCTGGGTTTATGCGTGTTAGATTTGTGCGAATTGGGTTCCGCGACGTTCGTTACATTTCTTCTACTGAGTACGTCTATCTATGAAAGCTTTTGATTCTTGGCCGGCGGGTGATGTTTTGGATTGGCTTGGCAATAGTGGAAACGATTACTGCCGGAATTTTGATCGAAATCTCCAGAAAGTTCTCGGCTCCAACCCGATATTATCGGGTACGATGTCAACTCATCGACCATTATTCTCCGGATCTGGAGTGCCTCGCCAATTAATTATTGCGGCACTTGGAAAGCGTAAAGCGGAGTTTGAGAAAGCAAGCACTAACGCGGAGGTTCATCGCGCGGTCTTAAGGGCCGTCACCGAACAATTGGCACACCTACACTACATGTATGTTTCATCACAAGTGCCGAGCCTTGGGTTCGCCGCGCAGTTAGGGGAATTCTGGTTTCCGGCAACGTATTTTGTAAGAGGGTTTCGACCTTTGTTTCAATTTTATTTCATTACCGAGGAGGGGTTCCATGCCGAATTTTACGACCGTCCCCCTAAAAGTCCACATCCTGCGATCATCGTCGAGTGCTTGGCTAATGGAAGATTTTCAATGATGCCCTTCACTCATTCATTTGGAAATGGCCGGATGCTGGCGCCGGTGACGGAGTCAAATGGGAATTGTGACCATTCGGCTTGGGCGGTTTTTGACTTTTTGTTTGCGGTAAGCAGTTCCATGCTCGATAAGATCGGGACGCGTGATAGCTATGGAAGATCGATCTCCGACTCGGATTTCAAGAAGCTGCTGGGTAAATGTAAATGAACGTGAATGCAGGTACGACAACGTTAGGTCGGTCACCTATCCCGCCGTGGAATGACGTTGTTGACGCGTACTTACTCGGCGACAAATCGCCTTTGTTTGTCACGGTGAGATCATGGCTACTGAATCGTTGGCAATTCAAGACAAAAACGGATGCTGAGATCGTACGGCAATATGGGATGGACGCGGAGGACTTTGCTCAGGAGTTTTGCATTTGGCTTGAAGAGAAGCAGCATCCGAGAAGATGGAGAGACGAGGCTCGTTCGGAGCCCGAAATCCAGGCGTGGTTGAAGGAGGTTTTTCGAACCCGATTGATCGATCAGTATCGAAAAACACAGAACGAACGCGACGGATCGGATGCCGGTGAGGAGATTGACGAGATTCCGATGGATCCGCGACCGAGCATCGAGGCTAAAGAATTGGTGGAGGCGATTAGGGCGTCGCTGAATGAACGGCAAAAGCGCGTCCTTGAGCTTTATGCAAATTATACCCAACCGGAGATCGCTAAAATCCTTCGGGTTAGTCTAAGTACGATCGAAAAGGACATTGGAAATATTAAGAGCGCGGCGACGAGCGTTGCAGAAAGTCACATTAAAGAAAGGTTGACGAAATGAATGAAACTAATAGATACAATATTGCATGTCCCGATGACATCGACCTCGTGTCATACAAGGAGGGGAGCCTCGATCACGATGACCGGCGAGCGCTGAACGAGCACTTATTGCTGTGCGACGACTGTGTATTCCAACTGAAATTCCTTCCTTGGGACACCGTCAACGAGATGAATGACGCGCTCGCCGGAAGCGAGACTCGACCGGATGAGCTGGTAATGACACCGGAAATGGATTGGGCGTACGATGTTCAGCGTAGCGAGGCACCCACGGCAACGCGTCGAGAACCCCGTTCTCTAAAACAAGTTCTTGATGACGAAAGCCTTGAGATCGGACAGATATGGCGTCCGAAACGTGATGGTATCCTAGTGCCCGGGCAAGATGAGCCCTTCTCTATTACCGATCTGGCCTCGGTTCCGCACCTTGTTGCGATCACAAATGTCGATAGTCATGAGGTGGTGAAGGTGGTGCCGCTCGGAGATCGAGTCGAGTTTGCCCGCGATCTCGATGTAGTATTTCGTCAAACTGACAACGGCAATCCCCTAGGATATGACTTTCTGCTCCAGGTCTGGAATCAGCAGGAAATGCTAGTGGAAAATCTCGAATGCTGTTTGGGGCAGATTTCAGAATCGCCTGCTGCATTTACGGCCCGAGTTGAAAACAGGCGTCTAGACGTACTCGGCTACTTGGCCGAGATAGGTCGGCATCTGATTTCGAACGAGAAATACTCGCTTCTTGGTCTCTTTCGGCATGATCTGTATGCTGACCCGGCCATGCGTTATCGCGCGCGTGAATTTGAGACTACGGCCTATCTTCGAGGTCCGGTCTCAGAGTTTCGGGCCGCATGCAGCGTGGAGCCCGCAAGAATATCCGATGTAGTCGAGGCCACTGGGTCAAGAATTTCACAGGTTCAGAGCCCGTGGTTAGAAAAGTTTCTTACTACTCTCGATTTGACTCGGCTCTTCTCCCCAGCCTTTTCTGCGGCCGGAGAGGACACGCAGGAGAATATACAGACCTTCTTCCAGGGACGCCTATTGGCGATGCCAAGGTTCAACGAATATGGATATCGCGAACTGATCTTAAATAGCTCCGATGCAGCGTTCTCAAATCAATTCATCCTCATGCGGGGAGGATCCCCGTTACTCGTGTTACTTTCGTCTGAATATGACGCGAGAAGCGGTGCGTATTCCGCAGTTGTGAAGATCACAGACGAATACGAAAGGACCAATACCGGGATCAACGAAAGTATGGGTCCTCTGAAAGCCGAAGACGTCTCGCGTTTGTTCGACGAGCAAGTCATCACAAATGAGATTATTACGGACTCGATCGCCTCTATAGCGACGGAGAGGGGCCTCCTCGAATGGGAGAGGATCGCTAATAGCGAAGTGGTCACCGATAAATTAAGTCGCGCAATTAACGAGGCAATTAAGGAGTCTCGCCAGGTATAAAGTTATGTCAGCAATTATTCACGATCCACGGCTTGACCTTGATCTCGCTGAATTAGGCGACGATCTCTTTACACCCTCCAAGAACGGATGGCTTAAACTGTGCCAGACGAAGGTTGATGAAAATCAAGCGGAGTGGCTACGGACATTTGCCGTTGGAGATATATCCGAACTGCACCTTCCGGGAGATTTGCTAGGTAGTCTTTATCCTAGGAATAGTAAGAGGAAATGGACTGTTTTGTTTGTCGCAAATTGCTCCCTCACCGCCTTGAATCTAAAGCGTGGAGCGGACGCAATCAACTATTTTCGGCAAGCGGTATTGTCTTGGCATAAATCTACAGATCTCGACTTTTCGGAGTCTGTTAATATACCCTCCACTTTTAGTTTGCAAACTACTTCTCTCGCAAGCCTTTCTACAGCCTTTGTGAACGCAAATCCTCATCTTGAAGTCGCTCCGAGCCTGGATCTCGTTTCCGTTTTTCTTGAGAACGGTGATGAGTGGACTGGAGCAAAAAGCTATCGCGCTAAGTTTCCGTTGGTTGACACATTAAATAAAGAAAACGTCTTGATATGTGATTTCGAGGTTCAGAAGCGTATTAATGGCAGCGGCCTCATTTATCGCGATCCAACAACGATGGCTTTCGCGATTGTAGATTCGACATTTCTGGAAAGTGTCCATTCATCCGCAACTTACATTCAAACAATTTCAGGGAACTGGAAAAAGCACGATTATCGATGGCGCGTGCGCGAAGCCCGACGATATGGACAGGGGCGCATCTTTGACCGTCCGCTCGAGCATCCGTCGGTCGGTCTAGCCGCCGCAATGGCACTTGAAGACGCCGTTCGCGATAAGCATCTTGCAGGAAATTACATCTTCACCGGCACGGTTCGGAATAACGGTTCGATCGGGCCGGTCGCCAACCTTGAGCAGAAGATCGATAAAAGCACTGATGCTCATGTTATCTTTGTTCCTCTGGTGCAGAACCCTGAGGAGATTGTTCGAAATAGCTCTCATCGGTATCGCGTTAAGTTCGCCGGTTCGTTTTACGACGTACGTGATAAGACGCGGTCCTTGCATAGGACGAAGAGGCTAACCGCCGGTGGAATTGCCGCACTTCTCTTGTTGGTCGTCATCGTGATCTCTGGATACGGATTCTATTTAACCACAGCACGTGCTACTGCGGATGAAAGAGCTTTGGCTGCGGAGGATCGGAGCGAAGCAGATAGGTTGGCGAAGGTCGCAGCCGATGAACGGGCTGAGGCAGACAGACAAGCCAAAATTGCATCTGACGGTAACGCATCCGCGGCACAACAAAACGAACTCAACGCTTTAAAGGAGCGCGATTTAGCCGGCCGTGAAAGAGATCTCGCCACGCAACATTCAAGGATTCTTAAAGCAAAGAACGTCGAACTCGATATTGCCCGTAACGAAGAAGCCAGACAGAGATCAATAGCGGAAGAAAAGAAGAAAGAAGCAGACCGTCTAAAAGGCATTGCTGAAAAAAACGAAGAAACTGCAAATGCTTATCAACAAGTTGCTCAAGCGAATCAATTAGCATTCCAGGGGCTCTCGTATTTGAACGAAAAAGACTACGTGTCCGCTGAAACATATTTGTCTACATCGTTGCTATACGATGACAGCAATATCGTTCGCTCGGAACTTCTTAGTGCGGTCCTTGCTAAGCCTATAAACCAAAGATTCAATTGGTCGTTGGAGCAAAGAGTAATCGAAGGCGAAAGCGCGTTCGAAGTTGGTTCGGAAAACTCTTTTTATAGACTTGACTTGGATAAAACGGGAGAGTTTTTTGCTTACCCGTTAAACGAGAAAGAAATCAGCCTTAGAGGGGTTAAGAATGGCGAAGAAATTGAAAAAATAAGTCTTAACGCAAAGGAATTTGACGCATTTTCGATCAGTCCCGGTGGAAGATATTTAGCTATAGGAACAGCTGACGGAGATTTAGTTCTCAGGAACAATTTAACAAGGGAGGAGACCATACTTTTTAGTATAAAGGACTCGACGATACCGGAAGATAAACGAAAATTTACCGCACTGGCATTCAACTCTGACGGATCTTATATAGCAATAGCGACTGGGAAGAAGGAAATAGTTGTCCTAAATCTACATGAAAAACAAATCATTAACACATTTCCTGAAAAAGGTGGAAATGAGCAAATTGATTTCGATGAAGGAGTAATACACCTGGTGTTTAACGCTTCCAACGGATTAGCATTCTCAACAATCGATGATTCCCTGGACGCACAAATAGGGTACATTCCCGACGTAAAGGGCAATGCAGTTCTTATTGAAGAAGCGGATGGATTCGTATCTCAAATCTCTTTCTTAACCGATAACCAGTTGATTACTTCAGGTATTGGTTGGAAAATATGGGAAGTGGGTAATGGCAAAATCACCCAAACCTCTTCGGAAAATATACTTTCAAGTCCGCAAACCTCTGCCGTTTCCAATCAAAACTTTAATTTTTTTCTTTCCGCCGGTGGTGACGGAAAGCTGAAATTGTGGGATTCCCAAAACCGGAAGTTGCTCACCAAAATATCCCAAAACATGGGAAAACCTTTCAGGATTGCTTTAGGAGATAACGGTGTGATGCTCTTGCACAGCGTTACAGGCGATGGAAAAGCAATGATTTTTTGCTGGACTTTAGAGAAAAGCAAAGGATCCACTCTTATCGCATCCGACGTAATTGATCAGAAGAATCCGAAAATGGTCAGTTCTAACGGGCTCTATGTAAATTTCGATTGTTCAAAGCGCTTATTAGAGGTTACGGATTTCCACCGTAAAGAAACCATACTTTCGCTTCAGTACGATACCTCTGAAAAGTTGAAGTCGCTGACGTTAACACCGAGGCTCAACGATAAAGGCACGCATTTGCTCGTAAAATCCGAAGAAATGGAGAGAATTAATGATTCAACCCGGTATACACTTAAGGAGAATTTGAACCTTTACGATCTATCAACTCGAGAGGTAACAAATATTGACATTTCGAAATATCGAGTGCCTGGATCCGAAAGTGGCACCGGGAATACTGGTTGTTGGGACTCTCAAAAGAGTACACACTTGAGATCAGATGCTGAAGAATATCTAAGTGCCGACGGCAAAACAGTTGCCATATTGACGAAAGATAATTCAATAGCTATTTTTTCAACAAATAATTTATCGATCCCAATTTCAATAATTTCAAACGAAATTAAGTCAAATGTTAATCTTCCCTCGGGCACTTATTTTGAAACGGTTTTTTTTCTAGGTGCGGATAATCAAACACTCATCAGAACAGCACCGACGATTCAGGAGGTAATCCAGAAAAATCCTTTTAAGGCCCCCTCAAACTACGAGGCGAGAGGCTATTACAACTTTGAGTTCTATGACATTGAAACAGGACAACTAAAGCAGGTTATTGAATCTCCAAGATCATTGTCCGGCTACAGCTTAAGTCCAGATGGAAAGTTTTTTGCTATTACAGACCTCGCAGGCTATGTTTATCTTTGGCGCCTCGGGTCGTACTTAGGGTTGGTGGACGTTGTAAAAACTGGGAATTATGATGGAGCTTTGAGCCCGACATTTGGTTCAGATAGCAATCTGCTGGCGTGGACCTCGACCGCAACAGGAAGGATACATTTTTATGATGTTGCGAATAAAAAGATGTTAGCTGATTGGAAAACGGGCGAATTGGTTGGAGAAATTAATTTTGTAGACAAAAATAAGCTTTCGCTGGTTACTTATAATGGATTGCATACCTTTGATTTTGAACATTTCGGATCTCTTTCTCTCAACAATCCCAAATCTACTCGGGATTACATTCGATCGCAGAGTAATATCCATCTAGGGTTCTCCGGCGACGGCAGGCATTTCGACCAGTCAAAGCTGGATACTATATTAGGAGCCAACAAAACTGAACTGACCGTTCCTAGCTTTGTCGCACCTACCGGACGACCAAACGGTGAATGGTTTGCGTTCGATAGCGACCCTATCGTAAAGCAAAGCAATAAGATTGATATCAGAAAAGGTGGTTTTAGTTGCAAACCTGCGTTTTTGCGTCCAATCTTTAATCCCTATCCCTTGACTTTTAACAGTCCCGCTAAGGAGTGTTCTAACTATCCAATCATAGATATTGCTCCCGCGAATGGAAAAACGGATTATTCGCGAAGCGATCAAGAATGGGAATCGATTCGACAACCCAAAACTGGGGAGCTGTACTATGGATTACTTTACCTGAGTAATGGGGCCGCGAATAACCTTTCTTCAGATGAGGTCGATATACGAAATGTTAGACTGCGGATTCACTTTCGTAAATTGCCGGATGGCAAATATGAATTAGACGGAATACTTCTAGCCGACAATGTGTCTAGATTGTCTGCGACAATCAAGCTTAAAACGGAGATAAATAATCGGATCACGGTGGGCAGCACAGTAGAACTCTATGATTACGTTGGCAAACGTATTAAAACAATTGATATATCGGATACTCTTGAAACGAGGGGTGACAATCCAGATTTTGAAATTTCGCTTGGGGATTTAGCACCGGGCTTTGCGACTGATCTATTTATTAGATTTAGTTTCATTGTTAAATAATTCTGACAAGAACACGCATTAGGTGTACTAATCAAGACTTATTCTGACAGATCGTTTACACAAAATATTTGACACTACCCAAATGTCGTGTCACAACCCTCAATTGTTGCAGAACCGCCTTTGGGGACAAATCGCGAGGTTAACGATTTGGCGTCTGACTGTCGTAATCCTCGTGGGTTCTAGACTACTTTCTCGATTTCTCGAGGCGGCAGATCTTCCAGCGACCTTATCGCATCGAATTTGTGCTCGTCGGATGGGTGAGCGTACCGCATAACCATGCGCAGACTTGAATGGCCCAGCAACGCAGCTAGCGTGAGCAGATCGCCGGGCCGCCGTTCAAGAAATCTTGTCGCGAACGTGTGCCGGAATGAATAGAGAGTGCAAACGCCGTCGGTGCTGGTTCGATTAACATTATCAATTTTGCTTCGTCGCAGCGTGCCGTAATGAGCGTTGTTGAATTTGACTGCAGGTTTATTAGAATCGTCACCGCCTCGCCCTCCGGCAAAAATGTATTTACCCTTCGCCTGGCCTATTCGCTTTGAAAGGACATTCAAAGCGCGCCTCGACAGTGGCACGGTCCGCCTAGCTGCCTTCGTCTTGCCCTCCTTAACAATCAGGTAAGGTCTATCAACCTCGACAAAAATTTCGCGGACCGCTAGCCGGCAAAGCTCGTCCGGACGAAGGCCGGTCTCGACCAAGATGGTAGCGTAATCCTGGAGCGGCTGCGATGCTGCTAACAGGTATAGCCGCTCTTCTTCCCTGTTGAGTACCCGCCCCGGTTCACTGTCCTCCACAAGGAATTTGACGAGCTTGACCGGGTTGGTTGTTAGTACGCCGTCCGCGACCAGATTGCTGAACATCTTTTTCAAGCAAGCCAGTTCCCGATTCACTGTCGCATTCGAGATCTTCTTTCTCTTCGTCTGTTTCGCTTTTCCCTTCTTCGGTTTTACCCCTCGCGGAGCACCATATTGAGATTTCCGCCATGTGATGAATTTTTCGATTTGGGGTTTAGTAATGCGGTCGATATGCTGGACCTTACCGAAATAGCCAATCAGAGCCTTTGACGCTGTTTCATATCGGGAAGCAGTACTTTTCTTTTGGCGTGATTCGGACCATTCGAGGAAATCCGACATGGCCCTTTTGAAATTCGGGACCGGCTTCTTTTCGAGGATACCCACTCCTTCGTTGCGAAGCCTAGTGCGAAGGGCTTCGGCATATGCCTCCGCCTTTCGAAGGTTTGTGTGTCCTGTCGTGTGCTCAATGCGCTGACCTTCGAAGACAAATCGCATCGACCAGGTTTTGCCGTTTTTCTGCTTGTATAGTTTCATCTGAAAGCCGTGGGCTGGTCGCCGATACTTTGCAGAAACCAAGTCCCACGCTCCGTACGCTTCTTATTCGTCCGAACCATCGCGATCGCTATCGTCGGTGCTCAAATATCTCATGGCCTCGTCGCGGAGAATTATGCGGCGAGAACCTTTCTTCATGCTCACGAGTTTTCCATTTCGGATGTCTTTGCGGATCTTTGGAGCTGAAAGAGTCGATAACGAGGCCAGTTCTTCGATTGAATACGCGAGTTTCTCGGTTGTTATGTAATTGTCCATGGACATACCTCTGCTCCAGGCATCGCAACCTGCGTGCCGAATGATCCGTGTGTCTAAGTATTGATGTTCGGAATTAAACTTAGATTGTTGGCGTCAATTCTGGTTAACTTTTGATCCAGGTGGCTCAAGCTTGTACCAACCTGAGGCGGGATAAGCAGTTTTGTTGTTCTGTTTGAAAGCCAGCATCAGCCTAATCGGTGTATAAGGAGAATTCTTTAGCGTTCAAATTGTGATTTGAGATCGACCAGCTTTCCAATTCGCTTGACGATACTTCCCGGACTCGGGCATTTGCCCGCAATGCTTGCTCGTCTTAGGTCATGATAGGTCGGCATGCGGCGATACTGTTTTGATAACCTTCCGATGGCCGACAAGATCTCGTCATCAGTATATCTTCGCGAGTTTGGTGCTATCTCAGAATAGCCTGCCGCCTTGTATGCACTCGGCAAGCTTCCAAACATGCTCGCAAATGGTCCGGCCGAAGCGCACTCGCCCAATCGGCTTGCGGCATTAATATCCCGGTCGGTCGGCTTTCTGCCAAGCTTCTTCCCCAACGCCTTAAGCTGAACGATCAATTCTTCTTTGGTATATTTCTGCCAATATGTCGTCCGCTCTTTCGCTTTACGGTAAACCGTCTGCGTTCCGGCGGCACGACGGGCTTTCGAGAGTGTCCCGAACTCCTTAAGAAACATCTTCACCGATGGCCCTTCACCGGCGTCATACAACTTCTGAATATCCGTTTTCTGTATTGGGCGGTCCAGTGTCGAGTCCAACTTGCCAAGGATCGCAAGCATTTCCTCGCGGCTGTAAATCCTTTTCGCAGCACCGGCCACCTCGATTGCGGCCGGAACAGACCCGAACGCTCGTACAAAATGATAAGGAGGTGAAACCTCTTTTCTCCGTCGTGCCTCATCAACGTCTTCGTCAAAAAGAGTTCGGCCCAACTTCCGCTGGAGTTGGCGAAGTTGATTCAGAAGTCTTTCGCGATCAGATGCGTCAAATTCCTGCTTATACCGAGGCTTCAGCTTTGCCTGCTTCAAAGCCGTAAGAAAGCTGCCGAATACCGCATAGTAAATATATAAAGAATAAACGCGTTCCTGTTCTCTTAGAGACGGCCAATCGTTTGTTATCGGTGTCCTTCCCAGTTCGCTCGCGACCCCTTTCAATTCCGCGATTAAATATTGCTTCGACGGAAGGTCTGCCGTTCCCCGCCGCTTGTTTTTACCGGTTCTGATCTCAGGGTTCTCAAGGAACCAACGACGGCATGTACGGCAATAGAACCTTTGCTTCCGATGTTTCCCAAATCCCGCCTTGCAAGTCGCACCATTACCGCAGTGGTAACAAATAAACCCCGATGGAATCGCTGGTCGCCCCATTATTCAATAGTAACATTGGCGATAAATCTTTGATTTCGCGAGCCGCGATACTCACCGGCATTTTGGCTGAGTTGATTCAAGAACGGGCCGTCGATGAGCAAGTCAGTGTGGGTGAGGATGTAAGCTATTTTTGCGTCTTTTTGATCAATTAGGGTTTCGAGTGAGTAGCCGGTATAAACAGTAAGATGAAGCCCCAGACGCTTTAACCTCGCTGCAAGCTCTGCAACCGGCCCGGGCTGATCGAATGGTTCACCGCCGAGGATGGTTACGCCGTCATGTGCAGCCCGATTTTCGACAATCTCGCTGACGATTGAAGCGATAGAAACTAAGCTTCCGTTTTCACGTTCGTGAGTCTGAGGAACGAAACATCCCTGACAGCGAATTGAACATCCACTGACTTGGACCACACTCCGTCGTCCGGGACCGTCAACCGTCGAATGATGGTAAAGACGGTAAAGCCAGATAGGGAATTCGTCTGATTCAGTTTGACTGGGTGACTTACATTGACGCGGGAGAACGGGCAAGTTTCTTCGCGAGTTTTCGGCCGGCCTGGCGCAGTTCAGGTTTACTCGGACACCTACATCATTCGCAAGCTCGTTTACTGCATGCGTCGAGGCCTGCGAGATCTCAACCGTAACGCGTCCTATGTCCGGTTCCAGCACAAAGACGAGTTCCTTATTCATTTGATCCTACCCGCCGTTTTGTTTGGGGCTTTATATGAAATTCGGCTGTTTTCCGATCGGTTGTAGGTGCGCCAAGTACTTGCCTAAGCTGTCTGGCCGTCTGCTCACACGCCGGCCCCTGGATGCCGTTGATCTGCGTTTCGCACTTCCCGGTTTCAGTGTCGATGGTGAATTCGATTTCAGGCATATTCTCTCCTTAATTCAGAATTTCACTCTGATCTTGATCGTCTTTCCAACCCGCTCTTTGATGAGAGTGCCGCCGAGTTTCTTAGCCATCTTTCGGGCCGCTGCTTCGTGATAGCTGTTCTGCAGCCTGGTCACAAAATCTTTCCCAAGACGGTACGCAAGATCCAAATCATCGATGATGGCAACATAGCCTTTTGCGGTTTTTTGGAACCCTATATCACCTAGTAGTGATTGACCATTTACATCTCGGCGCTGGATCACGATATCGGCGGTCTGAGGGTTTCTTTTGTCCCAACCTTCAAGAGGAATGTCGGTTCCCTGAGTCGGTGATGCGAAGCCGCATTCCACAAGGGCATCGAGAAGCAATTCACGATTGGGGAATGACTGGGATTCAAAGGTCATATATTTGCTCATTGAGATTCTCCGTAATTAGAGTTCATAGATTCGATCGGCGCGGCTTCCCGCTATACCAGTATTTTCGATTCGTGAGCCTACGCCTTTGATATTGTTCCGTGCCCACTTGCGGATCTCTTCGATCTTCTCGCTCATCATCTGTGCCGTGGGCGTAATGTTTTCGGCGGCTTTAATGATGTCGCGGGTTTCCGCTGGCCGGTCGCCATCGATAAAGGCTTCAAGAACTCCGTCCTTAACCGCACCTTCTATTTCGGCACCTGAGAAGTCCTTGCTCTTTTCTACAAGCTTCTCAAGGTCGAAATGTTCGGCATCGAGTGCTCTCTTCGTCAGATGAACCCGGAATATCTCCTTGCGGTCCTCCGTCTCCGGAAGATCCACAAAATGAATGTAGGAGAACCGGCCGATCCTGAACTGTTCGGATTCAAGTTCGCGTACGTCATTGGCCGTTGCGAATACAAGTACATCCTGGTTGTCCTGCATCCAATTGAGGAGGTAAGAGATCGTTCTTGCTGTCTCACCACCGTCCGTCTTATTTGAAGACTTCATCCCTGAGACTGCCTTCTCGAACTCACTGATTCCGAGAATGCCCTTGATCGTTCCGGCGATAGACAGCGCCCGCTTTATCGACATTGCCGACGAACCAATGACGCCCCCGCCCTCACCCATGATCGAACCGAAGTCCAGATCAAGGAGGGCTCGGTTCGTAATGCTTGAAGCGACACGTTTACACAGATCCTTTCCACATCCCGGAAGACCGACAAGCAAAATGCCTTTACAGGGTTCCACGTGTCGGGCCTTTGCCCTAGGGCTGAACGTGTAAGCCGCTCTTTCAAGAATTGCCCTAAGCGATTGGTAACCCCCCAAGTTGCTTACCGGTTCCGGATGAACATATGTCAGTGAACCGCTACCTCGAATTACGTTTTTCTTTTCCTCAAGGATGACATTGATCGAGTCCTGATTGAGACCGTTACAGCTGATCACTGCTTTAGCTACCACATTGCTGATCTCGACTGCGGTCAGCCCTAGAAGCGACTGCTGCAGAGCATCCTGGGTTTCTTTAGTAAGGCTGATATCGAGTCCATTGGAACGCAGGTTCTCAAACTGAAGCTCTATCGAGTCTTCGATCTCGGATTCCTTCGGAAGATCAAGATCTATCTGCGTGACTTCTTTTTCAAGCGTCTTTAGTTCAGGAAAGTTTGGTCCTACAAACAGAATGGTGGCTTTCGTCGATTTCAGCTTCCAGGCAATCTCACGAAGACGTCGAACCAGTAAAGGATCTTCCTGCCCATACGGTGAGATATAAGGAGCGTAGTCACACAGCAGGAAAATGCCGGTCTTCTGCTCGCCTATAAATCCAAGAAGACTTTCGGGGTCTTCCGTATCACCGATCGTTTGAGGCGAGCTAAGCAGGCCCTCTTTCGGATCGGACACCTTCTGAAGGCCACTTGGTCGGCTCCAGAAATAGAGAGGCTTCTCCTTATGTCTCTCCTGAAAGACAAGATCGACCAACGCCTCCCTTACGCGGTCTTCTTCGTAGGTATTGATAGCGATGAGCGGGTACCGGGCTCTGATCCTAATATCGAGCTCATGCAGGAACTTGCCAGTGCTGTCGGCACCGGTTTCTAATTCAAACATTATTTTATTTAGTGGAAGTACTTAAGAAACGGATTGTGTGACAAGACGCCCGTTATGGCCATTTCGTCCATTGTTGCCGGTCGGTTTAGCCGCATCGGTCATCCTTTCGACCTTCTGCATCTCTTCTCGTGAGGCGATGCCGTTGTCGATCTTGAATCCTAGATTTGCTAAAGCCCTGCCGACAGCACTTGTTTCACCGTTCTCGATAAAGGATGTTGTGTTTACATATCCCTGTCCCCGGATCTCAAAAGCGTGTCCGGTTGAACTGGGTTCGGCGTCATCTCGGTTCCGATACGCACCGGCCTTTATACACACGAAACCGCTGTCTTCGTTAAGTCGGACAATCTCGGTAACGATCCGGCCGTCAGGATACTTTTCATAGAACTCCGCTATGCGCGTATGAACCGGGATGTATTTGGTCAGGTCGAAGTTTGCCATATTGGGGACCTCGTATTTCGTTCATCTATAGTTCAAGTGCGGTTAGCCGGTCTTCATCCAGCAGTTTCTTTGAATGAACGGATGTCATCCTCAGAAGGTCGCTTAGAGCGGTTCGCATCTCTTCCGGCGAGCGCTGCTTCGCTTCCCGGCCGGCGGCGGTCTGCAATTGTTCGAGTACCTTTTCGAGAGATGTATCGCCCGTGAAGTTCATCAACTGGTACCATTCGCACATCTGACGTGCTCGTTTAGCCAATGAACCCGATACAAACCCTGCATCCTTCATTCGTTCTGCCATTTCCGAAGCGGAGTCGAAGATCTTCGCAGTTATCTGTGCAAAGCCTTCTTTGATCGGAGACACTGCCTCCTCGGCTTCAAGTCTTGCCGCCTCGATCTTTATCTCGCGGATACGCTCCTTTACTTCGCGTTCTCGCCGGGTTTCAGCAGTTATTTCATCAATCTTTATTGCTTCGATACGGCGTTTTGCATCGACCTCAAGATCGATCTTAGTTTGCTCGGAATTGATACGAGTCGTTTCGAGTGCGAGAGATTTTGCGAGGTTTCGTTCGGCGATCAACTCCGACCCGAGAATGATCACCTTCGGCTTCATTGTTATTACAAGCCCGTCACGGATCATCTCGCGTGTCGGGACCAAACCGATGGCTTGGGCCGCAACGGCATTCACAAACTCCGATCGATCGAAAGGTTCGTCGTTTGTCGCCTCGAATCGGTCGGCAGAGTCTCCCGCCAGCTTATAGAAACTGTCCTGAAGGATATTAAGTATCTCGTCGTATTTAGAAAGGGCTTCACTCTTTGCAGCCGCGAGAGTGTCGCAAGCTTGGAGATATGCTATTTCGAAAGATTCAAACGCGGTCCAGGGAATCCACTTGTATTCGCTCGTTCCCCAGACGGTTTCGCAGAGAGTGAATCTGAAGCCAAACCTGTTGAGAGCGTTATGAGCCTGGGCCGCGCCTCGCATCAGGCGATTCCGATAGACATCAGGTAGTAACCCGGCTCGTGGCGGACTCACTCTGACGGCCGCGTTCTCAGGCAGCTGAACTCCGAGAGTTTTCCATTCCAGTTGCCGAACAAGACTACCGAACCCTCGACAATCGATGTTCATGAAGATGCCTTCATTTTCCAATGTCGACAGATCGAATGGAAGAGTCTCAACCTCTTCCGCACTGATACCCAACTCCGTCGCAGCTCGATCCCTTCTGGTTTCAAGCCGAGCCAGTACTTCCCTGGCAATTTCAGACGGCTGTCCCACTAAAGAATTTCGGGAAATTTCTTTTGTCGATGTGACCTCCGCCTGAGAGCCACCGAACACGTTTCGGAGCACCGAAGATGCTAATGATGGCAATACCTGCGTGCCGGTAATTCCGGCAGATGTTTGAGTTTCCATTCGCATCCTGTCCACCGCTCAATTTTCAACCAGTCCGTACTGATGCAGACACTCAGACAATGGCCTCGCCCAACGACATAACCAAAGAAGCAAATATCGTCTTCAAAAGCATCGCCTTCTGTCACGAACCAAGCCCATCCGCTCAATGGAAATTGAAACACGGCATAGACAGTCGGATTCTTGTTCCCCTCTTGGTCACCAATCTTCGGCAGCGCGTTCTTAAGTTCCTTTGGTAAAAGTTCCGACATACATCTCTGCCCCTCTCCAGTTTGTCGCGTGATGTCTGCCGCCTATTTTGTTTTGTACTAGAATTAGATTATGTGTAATCGCTATCGCGTCGCCGCCGACATTGAGAAGCTTCGTACGATCTTTCAGAACGTCCCAGATGACTGGTTTGCGCAAACGGATCGAACCTATGTGTCGTTCTATCCCAAGAGCAATGTACCGGTATATTTGAAGGTGAACGGCAACGACTACTACGGCCACTTCCAGTGGGGCATTATGCCGGATTGGGCGAAGACGAAAAGTCAGATTCTGACAAATACGAAATCTGAAGAAGCTCTCAAGAAGCCTACCTGGACTGATTCGTTCAGGCGTCGGCGGTGTCTGATGCCAGCCACATCATTCTTTGAGCCTGCGAAGATCGGTGGCACGACTCATCAGATGGAGTTTTTCTTAAAAGACGGATCGGCATTCGCCTTTCCGGGGATCTGGCAAAAATCGACGAAGTTTGGAGATGAGCGAAATACCTGCTCCCTGCTCACCTGTGAACCTAACAGTCTTGTTGGTGAAATTCACGGACGCATGCCTTGTATACTCCGGCCTGAGCAATTTGAAACCTATTTAAACACCCCAGCCGAACAGGCGGATGACCTGTTAGAAATACTGGTTCCGTATCCATCCGAGGAGATGGTCGGCAGTATCAATGACGAAAAGGAAAGTAGGCTTAGTTGATACATCAGTTCACGTATGGTACATCTTGAACACGATGATCTTGTATTCTCCAGCTGAATTCCCTCTTGAAATACAACTGCCTCTTGTTAGAATGCCCATCCCTGCGGGATTTCCTTCGCCGGCCGCGGATTATGTCGAAACTCGGATCGATCTACAGAAGGAGCTGATTAAGCATCCTTCCTTTACCTTTTTCGCTTATGCCGAAGGAGACTCGATGTTTCCGGAGATCCGAGACGGGGATCTGATGGTGATTGATCGGAAAGTCGAGCAGCCTGACGGATCGATCGTTCTTGCCTCGGTTAGCAATTCCTTTTGTGTAAAAAGATTACAACGGCGGCCCGATGGCTCTATCGAACTTCGGTCGGATAATCCCAAATATGAATCGATCCATTTACCCTCGGAATTTGAAGGTGATTTCGAGATCTTCGGTCGTGTAATTTGGTCGATCCACAACACAGTGAAATGAACGCAGTAGCTCTTATCGACTGCAACAATTTCTATGTTTCCTGTGAAAGACTCTTTCAACCAGATCTGAATGGCAGGCCGGTAGTTGTGTTATCCAACAACGACGGATGCGTAGTCGCGCGGTCTCAGGAGGTGAAGGATCTTGGGATACCGATGGGCGTTCCTGTTTTTCAGATCCGAGAACAGATCGAAAAGAATCAAATCGTCGTCTATTCGTCGAACTATACGCTGTATGGCGATATTAGCTCTCGCGTACATGATGCGATCTCACACTTTTCCGACAAGATCGAAAATTACTCGATTGACGAGGCATTTGCGGAAATCGAATCAAATCGGTATTCCCGATCTCTGATGCAGTCCGGGATCGAAATACGAGAGTCGGTAAAGAAATGGACCGGTATATCTACCAGCGTCGGCATAGCTCCTACCAAAACGCTTGCGAAGGTCGCCGGCGGCATAGCAAAGAAATCTCCAATCGGCGTTTTCGAACTCACGGATAGACAACTCCAGAATAATGTCTTGGAAGCCACTGACATTATTGACATCTGGGGGATAAACAAACGATCAGCTGTGAAACTTCAGGCTCTCGGTATCTACAATGCCAAGCAGTTACGAGACATCAACCTTCGAACTGCCCGCAAAGTCTTGACTGTAGTTGGGGCTCGACTCGTGGAGGAACTGCGAGGAAAACCGTGCCTCTCCATGGAACTGATCGAGCCAAGAAAGAAGAACATTTGCTGTTCCCGGTCATTCTCTGGCGAGGTAAAGACATTTCGCGAACTGGCTGATTCGGTTATTCAGTTTATCTCAACGGCCGCCGAGAAAATGCGAAAGCAACGTCTTACTACTTCTTCTGTCAGCGTCTTCATCGAAACAAATAGATTCAAAGAAAAGGGTCTGTATATGAACTCAGCTTCGATGAAGATTCAGCCTACAGATTCGACGCTTGAACTTATCCCATATGTCCTGCGTATATTGGATCGAATCTACAAAGCTGGGTATGGATACCGAAAATCGGGAGTGTTGTTGCTCGGATTAACTCCCGTTGAAGGCGAGACGAAGCGCCTATATGACGATGACGATTACCAAGATGATCGAAAGCTGATGGAAGCAATCGACAACCTTAACGCAAAGCACGGCCGCAATACGATTCGCTTCGGGCTATCAGCTAAGAAACGCGTCCGTTGGAAGATGAACCGAAATTTTCTGTCGGATAATTTCACCACGTCAATTGCAGATGTTCTTAAGGTTCGAATGTAACGAGTGCTAGATATTGAAAGCTCCAGATACCATAGTTGGAGTGCTATAAAGTGATTTGGCCGTACCGCTCTCAAATTCGAAGTAGACTGCAAACCGTCTGAGATTCCTCGTGAGAAGCAGGGATGAAAGTATTTCGACCATCTCCACCGCCACGCGCTGATTAATGTATAGTCCTTGTTCCCCCAACCGGATTCGTTCGGGACACGACGCGTCGCTCTTGGCTTCAACTTTTTCTGGTTCAAGAAGATCGGAATGCTGGAGCGACGGCGACGGAAGGGCCCGGCAGATACTAGTTCCCGTGAAGTACTGCTCCACTTTGAGACGCTTTGTCGTCGAACCGAGCAGCACTTGGCCCGATGTCCTTCCGTTCCCGCCGTCTATCCACCAGAGCCTTGAAGCGTCACCGTAACTCCGAAACTCGTCAAGTGCTCGATGCATCTCACGTCGAGCCATGAAATTATCGACGCAACCGACGATGATTGTCAGACTCCTATAGTCACTAGTCGAGCTTTTAAGATGTTTCTCGGGGTCGAACCTTTCACACGAGAAACTTGTCTCTATTCCCCAAGCCGTAGAAACTCGTTCCGCAAGCGTCTGGGCCTTGTATCTTCCAATTTCCGCAAAGCAGAAATTGCTGCGCGGAATATTTCCATTTTCTACCACGTCCGGGTCAACGATCAGCATTTCCGCGGATTTGTTTTGCTGCTGCTTTAGTTCGTAGATAAGCCGGGCAATTGCAGGAACTGCAAAAGAGCCAGTGCCGCCGGCACCGACAACGATGAATCGGAGGGTGCTGTATTCGACAGGCATTACAACCGCGGCCTGCGAGAAGCTAAGATCAATCTGCATTACAACATCATCTGAAGCAGAGCTTCGACCTCATTAAGATCAACGACACTGCTTGGAAGGTGTCCGATCCATGAAAATGGAATTGGGATAAGGTGATCGTATATGCCGCATCGGAATCTTACATTTGGTTTGTCATGAACATCCACAATGATCCCGAAGATACGGAACTTGCCTGATTCATCCCGATCATCTGCCTTGCTGAACTGATAAGCTCCGGGCGGGTGTGTGTGAACTTCTATACACGCTTCGGAGTATTCAGGCCTTCTGTCATCTGCGATAGTTGATGCCCACGTCCGATCCCGACCCGAAGTACACCACTGCCAAGAGTCGCTCCCTTGGTCCCAATAGATCAGATAAAGCTCTTCTTTAAAATCGTCCTTTGAGTTATGGATCGTTGCGTGCAGACATATCTCGTCCCAAATGCGGCCCGGGATTCTCGGCTTATGCCATTTGATTCCGACGAAGGCTTCCGGCAGTCCTTTAATTTCTCTGTAGACGAGCGGAACTGAAACCGTGAATTCATCTCGATGAGCTTTTAGCACAACGCCGTTTCCGGCTAGGACATATTCGTAGAGGATCGCTTCAACCGGGTCGAACCGTTCCTTTGCGATGCGATGTCCGATGAAAGGTGTTGACGACACGACCTGAACTGAATCCGAACCTGACATTCGATCTTGCATATTATTCAGAAACGCGAGTCGTATCTCCGCTGCTCAACGATCGTTTCCCATGCGTCTTCGACCGTAGTGGTTGATAGGATCAGTTCAGATTTTGGAAACTTCTTCACTTTGTCAGCCGCCAGTTTCCAAAGTAGATCGCGAACATCATGCGGCTCGGAATGGCACCGCTCGCTCGTGTGGTCTGCGTTGAACGGAGTATCGAAGGTCAGTTTCCAAACTTCAGACAGAGTAGAGGGATGGGTCTCAGGAACTTCATTCTTCCCGAAGCAGATCTTGCTTGAACCAATATTAGGCAGCGGTGCGACTGCGAGGTTGGTATTTGCTGTTACCTGCGTTGATGCTGCGGCCCATAAGTAATACTCGTTCCCCTTGCCTAGCAGGATAAGTGCCGGAAGCGGCACTGCCAGTTCAACCAATCCTCGATCTGCGAATGCAACGGTTACCTTTCGGATCGCGGCCGGTTCATAAGAGAGGATCGCGTTGCCTTCTGGAGCCTCGCGGTAACGCAATACTCGCTTACCCAGCCATCCGGTATCTGTGTGAACCTTTCGAAACGCTCTGGCTACCTGGTCACTCGAAAGAGCTTTTAACGATACCGACGATTCCTTTAGATCTGCAAACAAATATTGCCCCGGAAGGAAATAGAGCGCAGCCGATGCATCCGGAGGCACCTGAGAGAAGTTGTTCATAGCTTCCCCTGCTTTCTAGGGAGATCGGCCTTTCCTGTATTCCAGAACGAGATAAGCTCATATAGAAACTTCTGAGCATTCTCTTCGATCCTTTCGTCCAGATTGTCGAGATTCCTGAAAGCTTGATTTGCGGCCTTATAGGTCTCTGTCAGCCAATCTATTGTCTCTTTGTCCCATTCAAAGAGGTCGGGATACTGGCAATGCGTTACGTCTAGCCAGGGGTTTCCGGTGGAGTGATCGACCAGTCTTATCAGATCGCTATAAGGCTTTGTTTTAGCATTCTGTTTCTCGCGCCAAATACTTGAATGCGATGAAACTTTAATCGGTGGAAGCTCCTCCTTTTCAACACCGTACTTCTCCGAAAAGAATGTCCAGATCTCATCATCTTCCAGAAAATAGAATGTCAGGCCGGCAAGATAGCTGACTCTCAACCCCGCGAAATCCACTTCCTCGCAGCAAAGGTCGAAGTTCATTGGCGGGATCGCGAACCTGTCAAGTTCAAGATCCGGATCATCATGCCAGTATTCAAGCAAGGGAAAACACTGGTCGTTTACCAACTGAAAGAATTCATTGGTGCGCTCACTGTATGCCTTGAAGTGTCCTGCCTTGTATAGACTCTTTTTCGAACGTTTCCAGTGTTTCGGAAACATCTCCATGTAAAGATGGTATTTGTGCTGCTCCGATACCACCCTCGAAACGGTCTCACATGCGAACACCGCGTTATGACTTCGTGCCTTGAAACGCAGAAATTCTAGAGAACGAATCAAACGGTCACCGAAATACGATCTGAGTTCCCGATTTTGCCCTACGACCGCCAGTCCCGTCATAAATCCTCGATCCCTCAGAACCCGAGCGGAACGTAATCGGTCGCTGACGCCGGAGTCTTCAGAAATGCCTTACGGTGAAATTCGATGGCTTCGATCTCCTGGGTACCAATCAATAACACATTCTCCGCCTCAGAAACTTCTTCGACGGTTAAGAGTTCCTCGGCATCTCGTCGCATCAGTCTTTCCGCGAGAATGATCGCCGGATTGATCCGCTCATCTTCATCCCGCAGAAGTTGTAACGGTGAATCATCGGTCGGCATATCCTTTATGCTGTGCTCGCTTGACGATGGTGACGCTGAGTTTTCCGTCCTTAATTTCCCGCGTGATGTTCGCATTCTCTATCGAAGCGAAATGCGGCTGAAGGACGACCTTTAGCGTCTTATCTTCCTGTGCGAGCGAGGCATCCAGTTCGAAAGTCTGTCCCTCGATCTTGATGGTCGCCTTCGGATCGGTCACAGGGGTTTCCACACCGGAAGTCTCGGTCGAGGCCGCATCGGCGCTATTCGTTGTCCCCGCCTCATTCTCGGCAGGTGCAGTATTTGTTTCGTTTGCCATGATTATCTAAGAAGCGAACAGAGTCTGCTGATCTTTCACTTGTTCTTGAACCGTTGGGCTCGGAGTTGGGGTAGTTTCGGCGTTCGTCGTCTTTGTCGTCTCACCGACTTTGGTGTTCTTATCGCCTGGCTTGGAAGTACGCTTCTTCGTTGACGGCTTTTCTTTCTTCAGTTTTTCAGCAGCTAGTCCTGGTAGTGCGGTTCTATATTGATCAAGCGCGTCTGATACCTGGGCAGACAAATCCGACCGACTATTTTCACCAGTAGTAATGTTTGAAAAGATTATCTGAGGCGGGAAATCGTGCGAGCGGACGCTTAGTACGCAGTCTCGTACTTCATTGGTTTCCGGCAGCAACTGGATGACAGCCGTGACTGTACAGGAATCGAAGTTATATGGTTCCTTTTCAGCGAGAACGACTGACTTTACCGGCTGCTCTTCAATAAGAGAACCTGCTTCTTCTGAAACACCGGAACTTTCCTCGGAAGTGTCGATCTCCTCGACCTCAACAACAGGATCATCATCGGTCTTACCGTCATCTGCAATCATTTCGGGGGGAGTATGAGAAACTGAATCTCCGACCTCGGCCCCTTCTTCCATCGGTGTGCGAGGGATCCGTTCTCCGCTCTGGTCACCGATCACATCGACGACACGACTTGTTCCCGCTGATCTCAATATTGACGCGATCTCGTCTTCACATTCGGGGATACATTCGTTCGCGTAAGATGGCCGCTCCTCGACTGGGTCTTCGGAATCGACGACACCGAGAAACTCATCCTGTTGTACGGCTGTCTTATCCGATTCAACGTCGATATGACTTACCCGCGGTATAGCTGTCTCGGAAGCGCTGACCTTTTCCTGCGACGACATCGCGGGGGCAGTAACTACGGACGAGGGTTGGGCGGACTCACGCTCGATCTCTCGCAGCCTTTCTAAAAACTTGCTCAGAAAGATGTTTCGGATCGTAACCTCCTCATGGGACCGGGTCATATATTCGGCCCCATTCCAAAGTTCTAGTCCGATCTGCTGATTTGATTGACCGCTGCTTTGGAATCCATCGTTCCGGCTGACTTCCACAGCTAGAGTACGAGCTGTAAAGATGAGTTGCTCGATCTTTTCCCGATTATCAAGAGGAATGAACAAACCGCTATTTAGAATTTCCATGACTCTATCTCCACAATCCTATCAACCGCCTGTTTATTCCAAACTCCAGCGCGCCAAAAAATGAAAAAAGAGGCTGCCAGGAAACTAGTTGGGAAACCCTGCAGAGATAGGTCTTAGAGTAGATCAAAATTAAAAACTCATTTGATTTTTCTTTTTGATTCACTATATTTAAGTCAAATCAAAATTAACTACCATGCCACTTCCAACCAAGATACCTAAAGAGAAGCAAACCCTCTACAATTTTGTCAGTTTTCGCAGCCCCCAGGTTACTAAGAACTGGGAGAGGATATTTCGTTTTGTTGAACCGCCGCCGGGACGATTCAAAAAAACCCTAAAGCTCTCTGACACGCATGATCGTGCGATCGACGATTTAAAGAGGTTTTTGAACCACGACGAGTTCTTCGAGATGGCATTGTTTTTCGCCGAAAATAGATTTCTTCTAAAGCATGCCGACGTTGTTCAAAAGCTACAAAAAGTCAAAGAGAAACGCAATGGCTTAATAAAAGTATCCAAGTCAAATAAAATAAACTTTCGCAACATAGGCGATGTACAAGCGAAGACGCTTTTCAATTTCTTTATAAACGAGGTCAATGAAGGTTCGAATTTCAGACTAAAACAACTCCTTTCGGAACTCATAGTGTTTTGGAATTTGGTAGCCAAGTTTAATGACATATCGGCGACCGTGAATGAGCAGTTTCCTGAATTGTTGAAAGAAGGAGAAAAAGAGAAGCGAGATCTCCTAGATAAGCTGACTCGAGATCTTTTGGCCGCGACGATTGTGGCCGGGACCAAAGATCCCAATGACCTAGATGCTATTGAAGCTCTTAAAATCGAAGGGCCGATGAATTCAAGAAATAGCCTGAACCATTCAAACGCTGACAATTATTTCTTGCCAAGCAATGAATTAGTAAGAATACACGAGCTTAATCTATCAAAACTGCAACTAGAAGAACCGGTGAAATTTAATGTTAGTGAGGAAAAGAAGACACTCCTTATAGAAAGATTGATAGCAAATAGCTCTACGGTAAGGCCTGTGTTTTTTTTCGCCGGTGGATTTATTCGCGCTTCCTCCGGGACCTCATCCTTAGGTATTATTGCCACGGTCTTTGGAGGCAGCGATACCTCATATCTGTTCTTAACTCTTTCAGATGAACTTGAAAACGGGAGAATTCCATACAAGGTGTCCGTCCGAATTAAGAAGGCGAGCCAAGGGAATGGCCTAATAGATCGAGAAGATGAGGACCTGTTCGTAAGAAATCCGAGTGTCGTGAAAGGTAAATGGTACGTTGAACTACCGAAGATCGACAACCTATCTCCAGACGTTGGGAATCTTTTTCTAGAACTGAGTTTTGCCGGGGGTGCTACTTTCACAGCGGTGTTACAAATGAATAAGCTGACCGACGCCGGCATCGAGTGCTTGAGAGGTTCTGCAAAGTTGCGAAAAGGTAATGGAATTCCATTTAAGTCGGAATTTTTCCGTGAGTCTGGTGTTTGGAATCTTCGGGTCAGCGGCATTCAAAGCATCGTGACGGCAAATAATAAGCCCCGGTATGTAAGTTTGACTTTTAGAAGCTCATTCGACCTCCAATCTCAACGCGTCGAAGAGAACGGCATTCGAATAGCGGGTAGCTCGGTTGAGCTTCTGTTTAAGGACTTCGACAAGGAAAGATTGGGCATTAGAGAGTTTGAAGTTTTAATCGTGTTGCATTTTGACAATGGAGGCATTTATTACTCGTTACCTTATAAAATTATTTGGGACAATGACCGGCCGGCCGCTGGCGAGAGCTATTTTATGCTCGATAGCGGGACGGATGCATATGGCAAGTCGTTTGTTCCCAAAAGTTTTGGCGTTACAAAGCTTGGTATCGCTGATTACCAAAGAGTTGTTTCTCACGTCGTCCGCTATGAAGCCGCCGAGGTAGCTCATATAGAAAACCTGATGCTAGGGGAATATAAGGAAAAGGTTGTAACTAAGGAGCGTATCACCGAGATCACAGAGTTTGAAAGCCTTGAAACTGAGATGGAACAACTCAATGACAGTACGAGTACTGAGCGGTTCCAAATGCAGACGGCAATCGCCAACATTCGCAAAGAAGACAATAAAACAAATTTTGACGCTCATGCATCTTACAGCGGTGGTACAACTTCATTGCAGATAAATTACGGAAACGCGACTAACTCTAGCCGAGAAGAAAGCAACAACCAAGCTGTTACTACCGCAAAAGAGTTGACCCTTCGCGCAATGGAGCGAATTGTATCCAAGACTAAAAATGAAAGGACGGTAAAAGTAACGGACAAGCTGACCGATGTTTCTAAGCACGGTTTTGACAATAGGGGGGGCTCCTCTCACGTTTCTGGTGTCTATCGCTATATTAATGCCGTCTACAAAAATGAAATCCAAAGCTATGACAATCGTCTGGCCTTCGAGTTTGCAATACCTCAGCCGTCGAGAATGCATCGCCTTGGTCTCGAGAATTCGGAATTAGAGACTGTTGAGAAACTAGATCCCCCTCCGCCGGATCCCCGAAAAGACTTTTCGAGCGATTTTTTATCAGAATCGAATTATCTAGGACTCGCACAAACGTACGAGGTGGATTTGACTCCGTACCCAGACGCCCAGAAATCAACTTCGATTGCTTTTCAGAAATCGGATTTCAGTGGTTCTGATGAGTACAGAACTAAAGTTCAGACTGAATCGGGATATGTCTTTGATAGCGTAAAGATAATGGGACTCTGCCGCGTTCCGACCGATAGAGACGGCAGTGCCGCATTCAACTTTGCCTTCGGCACAAGTACTCCTTTCGCGAAGCCAATTCCAAGATCTGGAGGCTATCCGAACACACTCGAATATGGATCGATCCCTCTACACGACGATGACCGCACAGAATTGCTGCAAATTCAGTGTAATATTGTAAATATTGCTTCGGTCACATTCTCCCTTTCGCTAAAGTCGACACCAACGGACAAAGTGATACGTGACTGGCAGGCGAAAGTATATAAACAGATTTGTGATGCCTATAAAGAACGCCTGAAGGAATATCACGATAGGCTGGTTGATTTAAAGGCACGAGCCGTAGAGAGGTTTGAAACTAATCCACTCAATTTTCGTCAAATCGAGCAAACTATTCTGAGGATGAATTGCATTTCGTATTTGATTGCTGGGTACGAAGATACGACAGTTCCTAATCGGAATTTTGGGAAAGATTTTTACACTCACCCTGCTCAAGATAACGAGACATTTTCGAATACCCGTGTAAACAATTCGCAGGAATTGGACGAATATTCTGCCTTTGCCAAATTTCTCGAACAAGCATTTGAGTGGAACATCATGAGCTATAACTTCTATCCATTCTATTGGGGAAGCTATGACGATTGGGATGAATTGTATCAGTGCGATTACAACGATCCGCTGTTCAAAAACTTTATGCAAGCAGGGATGGCAAGAGTTGTCGTGACGGTGAGGCCGAACTTTGAGAACGCCGTCATGCTTTATATGGAGACCGGTAAAATCTGGGAGGGCGGTCGGGTTCCTGTTTACAAAGATGATCTGTATGTTTCGATAGCAAATGAGCTCAAAGATCCAGAGTATGCTATCGAGAAACCTTGGTATACCGTTTTGCCCACCAACCTGATTGCATTACAGGAAAACGGAGTCTTAGTAGATACGACTGGTTTGCCGAATTTCGAGAAGCCCGATTTGAGCGAAGATGATGAATTCCAAGTTCCAAAAGGTAATCTTGTTCCGATAATTAACGTGGATGAAAAGACTGTTGATGTTAAAAAAGATTGAGGAGTTGAAAGTAGTAGTCTAATTCAAAGCTGATCTCAATAAGGTGACCTAAGAGCGATGGCTACAGATTCCGAACTAAATAAGTCAACATTTGAACGCAAGACCAGTCCCCTCCGCTCGGATTGGTCCGAGGCGGTCATTCCGACGGTAAAACTTACCCTGTTGGTTGAGGGCTCTAAGATAGAAGATGGCGACTGTGTGATTGATTATTACCTGAACATCTTGGACAAATCTGCCCCGATTTCAAAGCCGAAGAGCAGTAGTATCTTCGTTATGTTGGCAGGTCGTGATAACGGGGACATCGTTCATATTGTAAGAGTTAATACTGGTTCGCGACGTCAGAAGCTAAAGGTCAGTCTATTGTCTTTCCTGAAGTATTTCGGCCGGGAAGATATTACCTTCAATTTGTTCGTTGTTGTTGATGGATCTGAAATTAAATCAAACACATTTAGTATCTCATTACCCTATTCCGACGAGTTAGATTTTCTTTTTAGAGATGCACCATTAGCTACAATCGAAGATCTTCGTTCTTCATTTAACGAGGGCTCGTCTTATTTCGAAATAGATAACCCACTTCGTAAAGCCCATTTTTTCGCGCAGGTTCTGCAAGAAGTTGGTCGTAACTTTCGAATGAAGCCGTTGGAAAGCATGAGCTATCCTAGTGAGGCACTGAAGAAAGGCTGGTGGTTTTCGGAGGGCGATCCAAAAAATTGGGTTAAGGGGAATAACGAAAAGAATATTGGTGGGTATTTTACCAAAGGCAAAAAATCGATATGCAAGCTCGATTATTTTAGAAAAAAGGAGAATCATCCCATAGCAGATCTCTATGGAAGAAAAGATTTAAACGCGTATGACGATAAGGGCGTTCAGAAAGCCGTCCCGACGATGCTAGCCAATCACGCCTATTCGAACAAATATGAGAACGGTGATGTAGATTCGGAAGACGGGAACAATTATCGAGGGAAAGGAATTCTCCAACTCACATGGAAAGAGAACTATCGAAAAACTCAGGAAGTTCTTGGAAAATTCGATTCGAAAATCGATATTGTAAAGAACCCTTTAAGCGTAAAAGATGATATGCGAATCGCTGTACTGTCTGCGATGGCCTTTTGGAAATGGAATAACATAAATAGGAAGATTGGAACCGATAAATCAGAAAAAATAGTGAATAAGGTATCCGATGTCATCAATAGAGAGGACGGAGAAGGTAGGAAGAAGAGAATTGAATTTTTCCGAGAAACGAGCGCTATCTTTAGAGTGAAGTAGGGTTATTCGAAAAGAAGTGCTCTTCGATGTGTAAACGTCCCGCCGTTAGTGCCAGTTAGGAGTACACATTCCCAGTTGAGGTTGATGAACTAAATCGCGTGAAGGTCAGACTGCGTGTGAAGCGCTGCTTGCAGTTGCAAGGAACCGCGCCTGGTTTTTTTTCAGGATGCGGGAGATTGTTGAATGGGTAGTGTTGATCGATCTCGCCGCGCGTCGTAAATTTCCGTTTGAAAGCTTTAGGGCGTGTTCGACGAATGTTGCTGCTGCCTTTACATACACGCTATCGAGATCATCTGTTTCGGGATCGAGCATTACTGTCAAGAAACTTCCACTGTCATCAGCAATAGGCACTACTCCGGCGGGACGGTTGCCAGTATCACTTACGAGGCGATTAACGGATTGAAGAGTGATGGCCGGCTCATCAATAGCATCCACCGCGAGACGGGTCGCGAAATTCCGAAGCTCACGATAGTTACCTTTCCATTCGAGGTTCTCGATAGCAGCAAGTGCCTCCTTCTCGATCTGAAAAGGCATTTCTAAACCGATCGTTCCTCTATCGGTTTCCAACTGATCGAGAAATGTTTCTACGATCCGTTCTTTCTGATAGCGAAGGGGCAGAGTTTCAAGCTGGAGAATATTCAAGCGATCGAAAAGGTCGGGCCTAAATGTTCCGCTGTTCACCATCGATCGAAGATCTCTGGAAGTCGCTGCAATGACACGGACATCTATTTCTCGTTCCTGCGTTCCGCCAACTCGACGGATACGCCTTTCTTCCACAGCTTTGAGAAACTTCGCCTGAAGGCTCAATGACAACTCGCCGATCTCGTCAAGAAATAGGGTGCCGCCATTTGCGGCTTCAAAAAGTCCGACCTTTGGAGCGATCGCTCCGGTGAAGGCTCCTCTTTCGTATCCGAACAGTTCAGATTCCAGAAGCTCAGAAGTAAAACTCGCACAGTTTACGCTTACGAATTCTCGTTTCGACCGGGGGCTAAGATCATGAAGCTGCCGCGCAATAGTTGTCTTTCCGGTTCCTCTTTCTCCGGTCAACAAGACATAGTGCGGAACCCTAGCGAATCGAATGACTTTCTCATCAATGGATCGGGATGTTGAGGTGGGGCTAAAGGTGTCGGGTTGGTGCTGCATTGAAGACCTCCTGTGCGTGTTCGGATCTAATTTGTATAGATCTTCTAATTCAAAATGCGTGCCGCAGCGATCGGTCGAGGGATAATTTCATTGGAGACAAGTATTCATCGGGGTTCCGTAGGAATAGACGCCAGCAATTGAATGAACAGTAAAGGCGACAAAACTGTCTACATCGGGAACAGTTCGTTTACGATGGGCGCACTTTGCTCTCCACAATCGATGTTTGTTTTCGATAGATCACTGACGATTCCAGCGTCCGGTTCAATGAGCCAATCGGGCAAGGCTACCGGTTCCTGTTTGGTAAGTTCTTCCGTCCCGATCTGAAGCTCCGGAAGGAAGCTGATGCTTGTCGATTCTGGGGGATATAGAGCCAGTACACGTTCGAGAGCAAACCAGGGGGACTCTTGCGGGAGAAAGAATCTTTGCCGGCCGTGCTGCACAATATTGACGAGTCCCATTCCACGAAGTTCTCTGATCTGCTCGTACGTAGAAGGACGGATCTCGGTCAGCAGCTGTCCCTGAAAGCGTGCGGTTGTTATGGTGATGCCGCCGATGAGATTGACACTGTTCTTCTCGAAGTCGACAACTCGAAGAACCTCGCTTGCGGTAGTTGGAATATTTGACCGCAGGCCAAAGTGCTGTCGAATATCTCTAAGCCATTCTTCCGATATCTTTACTCCTACGAGTCTGGTTCCGTCATCGGCTGTGGTTCTAACGATATTCAGCGTATCGTGGCTTAGAGTTTTCAGATACTTCCATATCGGAAGCAATGCACCGCTAAGGATATGTACAGTTCTGGTCTCGAATGCGGGTATCTTGTTCTCCTCTTTGACCCACCAGTCTCCCGCCTTTGTCTTCGGGACGATGCGAAAACGCTGATTTAATTCGCCTTCCCGCAAATAGGCGACGTTGCGGCCGACAGGCTTTGTAATCGAGAACATCTGGTATCGTTCACCCGTCTCCGGATCAGTATGGGATAAAGTTCTTCTGACCGCTATGAACGATCCGTCTCGACGGTCCTGAAAGAACTGGTGAATCTCGCTGGCCGCCATGTCCTGATATCTAGCCGGTGTCGTTGCGACTTTAAGATCTAGCTTGTAATAGACGGTCTTCGCTCCGGTCAGTGGGTCTGAGTTGAGAACCTGCGGCGATCCCGAAATGCCGACGGACAGAGCCTTCAGGTCTTCCATCCCATCGTCGAGTTTTCCTTTCTGCTTTAAGTACTCGACGGTCTCCAGGAATGTGGAATAGAAGTAATCGAATAGTGCATTCTGGCGGTCAACTTCTAAAGAAAGAAGCCTGTTCAGAAACCTTGGGATGTTGGTCTTCTCGCTGTCGGGAACTTCTTCAACCCCATCGACCGTTTTCAGAAGCCCCATGTCTCGAAGTGCCCGCGCTGGATCGTCGAGGCCGTCGATCTCTCTACCTCTAATGATGCCGGTCAATACGACGCTCAAAGCCGATCGTCCCTCTCTCGACTCGAGGTTGTATTTGTCAAGGTTCCCTGCCTTCTCGGCTCGGCGATCACCCTTTGTAAGGGCTCCCATATTACCAAGTCGTCTGGCGATAGTTGCAGAGAATCGCTTCTCGCCGCCGAGTTCAGTAAATACCAATAGATATACCGGAGGTGCGACTTGGCCAGTACGATGTGTGCGCCCGAAGTCCTGGATCTGTTTATCGGCTGACCATTTTAGCTCCGCAGCGATATGAAGGCGTCTCTGCTGATTCCCGACGCTTTTGCCTGCATGAAGGCTGTCGCCGGTCGATGCCACTTCCGACATAATGGCAATCCTTTTGTCGCCTTTCTGAAAAGCATTTTTTTCGTGGAGGTTGATAAGCTTCGAAGGAACACCAGTGAGTTGCCGCGGCCGATATTCCAGTGTGCCGCTTGCCGTCCGAATAAGACGTTTCTTACGGCCGGTCATCTCGGCGATGTTCTCAACCCCGAAGTAGTTCACGAGTTGGTCAAGCGGATGCTCAGGGACTTCGAGGACAGATAAGTTATCCAATAGGTCTGCCCTCAGTTGCAAAGCTGCACGGCTCTCAACCTGATCGCCGTTAGCGTGAACGAGTGGAATGTACTCGACAGCTCCGCTGTATGGATTGGTTCTTTCCTGAAAACACGCGGTCGGAAAACAATTCGCTACTAATCGAGTAAGAGATTCTCTCGGACTGAAATCGAGACTGTCAATCGCTTCTTCCTGGTCTGCTGCCCTTTCTATCTGCTTTTTGGTTTGGCTCTCGCCCGTGCCGGTTATCGAAACAACGATCGACTCTTTTCTGCCGAGGGCATCTTCTATCTCGCGGATAAGTGTCGGAACCTTAAAGGCGGTGATGAGATTGCGAAAACACCTCTGATGCTCGGCCCAGAACTGATTGACGGCATTGCTTCGGGTCCCCTTGCCGGAATTAGTGAGTTCCAGCGCTCGATGTATATTCCGAAACACTTCCTGCCAGCCCTGGGCCATGTTGTCGTACATTCTTCGCTGAGTAGGCGTCAGTTTGTGAATTACCTCTCGAAACTCTACCGACAGGCCGGATTCAGGATCGGTTCCCATACTCAGATTGCCGCATAGGTATCGTCCCATCGCCTTAAGGTCCCGGCATACCATCTCTAAAGCACCGACACCGCCGGATTCGATCTCTTCAGCGAATTGCTCGAATCCTATCGGAAAGTTGGTTCCTTCTCCCCATAAACCAAGCCGTGACATATAAGCGAGGTGTCTCACCTCACCCGCAGACGTTGCAGAGGAGTACACTACTCTCACATCCGGAAACTTCTCGGGATTTTGGATCTCCAGTACAGCGGCTCCAGTCTGGGTCGACTTGCCGCGGTCGTCGGCAAAGGCATACTTGGCCTTATGCCCTTCATCGAAGATCACAACACCGTTTGGCCCCAGCCAGCGTGTTATCTGATCAATTCTTTTGTTTTCCTTCTTCGATCGAGCTATCAGCGATCGATAAGTGCAAAAGACTATTCCGTTTTCAATGTCGATCTCGTGATCGGTTGGAAAATCGTTGATCAGTTTGATCGGTGGCGTTAGTCCAAGCCTTTTGAACTCCTCTGAGACCGCTTCGATCAGATCGGCCTTAACCGAGAACCATACTGCTCGCCGTCGTCTCTGAAACCAGTTATCCAGAATTATTCCCGCGAGTGAAGCTGTCTTGCCCGTGCCGGTACCGTCGCCGATACTTATGCCGGCCCGTGCTCCGTCCGCCAGTCGCTGTTCGTGCGCCTGGCCAGCGTAGATAACCCGCTCCAATTGCATTGCGGATAGCTTTCCGGTGTCAGAGAGATACTTTGGCAGTCGCGGGCGATAGCGTATTGGAGGCGGTTCGACGTTGGCGAGTCCGGGCGGTTCCACGATCACGCCAGGGTGTGGTGATCCGCCGAAAACATATCTTGGAGAATAGATCTGAATGTCCGAATCACTCTTTGAATGTTCTACCCCAGGGATCGTTTCGCACGAAGCAATTATTGGCGCAGTAAGTCCTTCCGAACTCTGTTCTTGGATTGAGTACATTTTTTTTGATCAGAAACGGATTTCTAGTGCCAGTGATTGCTCAAATGCGTCTTCAACCGATCGAGCCGCAATGTTAGGAACGCTCCCGATCTCAAGGGATAGCGCATCCCGAGGTGAAATGGGTTTTGTTCCAATGATGAGCGTCGTCTTAACGCTCGTGCCGTTGCAGTAGAACTCTCGTCCCGGCAGTTCGATCGAAGCTTTCAATTGGATCTCGGGATGGAGATAGTCCCAGAATCGGCTGCCAGTGCGGGATCTCGGTGAGCCATTCTCGCCAAGAATCACGGCGAACCGCCCGCCCTTTTTAAGTCTTCGCAAGGCCGAGTCGACATGGTGGAATCCGTATTCGATGCTATTTCTTTGGACTCGTCCTGTGCTTGATGAGAATGGTGGATTGGCGAGAACTACATCGGGAATTAGATGCTCCGGCAGCAGATCATCAATGAACTCTCCATCAAGCGCATACGGCTCCAATCCCAAAGTTTGAGCTAACATCCTCCGTCTCGGGTCGAACTCGTTGACTATTACTCTTGCTCCGGTCGCCCCGGCCCATACGGCGAGACTGCCGGTTCCGCAGGACGGTTCAAGAACGGTCTCACCGGGCCGAATGTTGAGAAGATATGCTGCGAGGTATGCGATCGCGGCAGGAGTGGAAAACTGCTGATAAGTTATCTGGGTTTCACTGCGCCATGTCTGCGTTGGTAGCCGTTTCTGCAGGGGTCTTAGAATCGTCGAAACCGACTCAATCGGATCAATTGTTATTAGCAACTCACGTCCATATTTATTCTGACTGAGTGAGTTCAGTGCGGTCTCAGCTATCTCGTGGAAGATATGTGAATCGACAGTAGACTCAAATACTCCATATTCCTTGCAGAGTTCGATGAGTTCCTTATTCGAGATCGACAGTTCACCGTCTGCGATTTTGGCGACTCGTTCAATGAGGCTTGTAAGTGAGTTTGTAGAAGCAGTTGACTCGCACATGACGCGAACTGCCAGCCGCCTATTTTTATAGAGAGATTCCTGCGAGTTGATGCGTTGCCGCTTCAAAGCAGTCAGGCGTGAGCGACGTCAACCACTCCGATACATTTAGATATTTGAGAGTCGCTCCTGCGATCAGTGCATCGTCGATCCCCTTGTACCGTTTGTCCCACGTAATAATTCTTATGGGGTGGTCGTATGATAAGAACTTCTGCTCTCGCGTTCGTAAAGCGATGAGTGACGCTAGAGACCTCGCGACATGCGGGTTCGTGAAGCAGTCGGCGTCGAACGCTATCTCCAAGTTCTTCTTTCGAGCAGTTTTCACGATCTCCCGATGTGACGTGGCAACACCGCTGTTCCCGACGACATATCGATCGGGAAGAAAAGTCTGAACGGTAGCGGCCTTCAAGGCACCTTCAGTAACCAGAACAGTCCCGAAGGACTTCCCCTTGAATCCAAATGCACCTTCATGATGAAGTGGAGTTCCTGGGCCGCATCCGTCGCGCTGTCGAATTGACGATAACCATAGATACCTTCCTGACCAGGTTGACGTATCACTCACGCACCTGATCTGGCAGGCTTGTATTAAGCCCTTTGAGTCAATGAACGGTATCAGAAGCAGATCCTCAACAAAATCAAAATCACTGCCTAGTCGGGGGCTTCCGTTCGATCCTCGCCAGAATCCAGGCACACCCTTGAACATAGGAAAAATGCCATCGTCTCTTCTAGATGATTCGATGATTGATCCGACGAGCCTATGTCGTTCGACAGCTGTTTTAGGAAATTTGCCATGATTGTCCAACTCGCGAGTTTGAGCGCCTCTTATCCGTTCGCTTTTAGAAGCTAACTCATTACACTTAGACAGCGGCGAAAGCTGGATGAGTTTCTTATAGATCTTATGTCTATGTTCGATTGGGGCTATCGGAGTTTGTTTTGAGTACGATTGAGTTTTTGCGGAGAAGGTACTGCTCGGACCGATTAGTCTTTTGATATTGTTATAGTAGATTCCCCACCCATCGCGGCTAAGCCGATCGGCATTTGTCGTAGAACGTGCGCAGAAGGAAATATTATGATCTACGGTAGTACTGCACCAATCCGGTTTGCCGCAAATTCGGCATGGACTCTTTCTTGATACTCGACGGTATCCGATAATCATATCTTTCTTTTCCTGCTCCTTGCCCGCCGCTTTTTTTACCTTCTGAAAAATTAATATCGATGGTGTAATGTGACATTCTATGTTGACAAATGTCACGTTTCACCGCATTCTTTGAATGATGGATAGACAACAGGAGCCAAAGATAAAAAAACTCGGGGTCTTCACGCTGGCTCAGGGCAAAGCGATGGGCATCAGTCAACAAGACATATCCCGACTCGTCGCCGCGAAGGATCTCGTGCGTCTCGGTCGTGGAATATACCTTCATCCAAAAGCCCATCTGGACAGAGACGTAGGATTTCAGATCGCGTATTCCAAGTTTGGGCCGGCTGCGGCGATTGGCGGGCTTTCTGCTCTTTATCATTACAACCTTGCCGAGCAAGTGCCGGGTGAAATATGGATAGTTGTTTCTCCTGGAAAAAGAACCAGAGTAAAGGGCTATAAACTCATTCGAACGAAAACCAGGCTCGACAGAGAGATCATCGATGAAAAGGGCTATCGAATAGTAAATGTCGAAAGAGCGGTTCTTGAGGCGCTCAAATTCATCACTAAAATAGGCGAAAGGACCGCGATCAAAGCAGCCCGAGAATCCCTCGCTCAAAGAAAGACTACCGAAACTAAACTCGCAAGGGCCGCAAAAGACCTCGGGCTTGAGTCAATACTGGCTAGGTATATGGAGTTCATAACGCCTTGACCACAAAAGCCAAAGGCACTTCAGTCCGGCAAAAGCTCATTAATCTGAGCGTTGATCTTGGTGTTCCATATCAAAATCTCGAGACAGCTTTTATTCTTGAACGACTGGTCGCACGACTGATATCCGACGAGGGCCTTCAGCAACACCTTGTTTTCAAAGGCGGATTTGTCGGGCTGAAAGTTTATAACTCTTCCCGCTATACGGTTGATGTCGATGCCTTGGTGGTAAAAGCAGATGTCGATTCGATCTTGGAACGTGCCAGACCGTGTGCCGAAACCGATCTGGACGATGGCGTTTGGTTTCGATTCGAAGATCAGTTTGATCTGGCCACGCAAGGTGAGTATGGCGGTATCCGACAGACCTATCGCGCGGGAATCGGTGAAGTTGTAAAGAATCTCAAAAAGGCGCAGGTCGTGCAGTTTGATGTTGGCATAGGAGATCCGGTAACGCCCGGTCCACTGCCAACGGAGACCGCTTCGTTAATCATTCCAGAAAGTAGCCTAAGCTGGATGGTATATCCGGTAGAAACAATAATAGCCGAAAAGATGCACGCTTTGATCGCTCACGAAGATCTAAACTCGCGATCCAAAGACGTCTACGACTTGGCGATCTTCCTACCAAAAGCCGATGCCGACATCTTGGGACAGGCATTAAAACGTTGCTTTGAATTTCGAGAGACCAAGTTGCCGAACAGTTTCACGACGGTCTTGAGATCCATGGATACAAAAAGCCTCGAAAGAGGCTGGATAAGCGCAACCGCCTCGGTGCCCGACAAGCCAAACTTTCAAGACACCTTTAAAACCATCATAAAATTGATCGACGTAATGGAAAGCTCATTCTAGCCCAACGGGTCGCGTAGAAGCGACAACAATCGATAGTTCCCCCTAAAGGTGCCTATTTCTGACGCTGCGCCAACGTACTTGCGGCAGCGGTTTTAGCCGCCTTAGTCGTTCTACCATCCCGCAATACGCTAGATGCAGCCTTCGCGGCAGCGGCCGAAGTTCGTTCCGCCGGAGCCTTGCTTTGAGTTAGCGCACTTCCCGCCGCCTTTCTTACAGTTTGACTGGTTGAGGTTCGTAAAACTTTAGATGCAGCACTGGCTGCACGTGATCCGGTTCCCTTTTTCATAATTATCTCCTTTTCGACTTGTCGTCGTGACAATATCATATCACAGATATTTGTTATACGCATACAACGTGTGTATGCTTATATTATGGGACGTAAGCCGAAAGATGATTTCAAAGGGTTTTTATTTATAGCCGATCATATAGCTCGCCTTGGCAAACCGCCCTCATTTGAGGCTATTAGAGCTGAACTCGACTACGGATCCAAGCGTTCGGTACAGCTATTATTGGACAGACTTGCGGCAGCCGGTCGCATCACTTATGAAAAAGGCGGTATCATTGATATCGTTCACAAATCCGATATTATTACTAGTGAGCGAACGGTTGATGTGCCAATTCTTGCCGAGGTTCCCTGTGGGCCGCTAGAAGAAGCGATTGAGGATGCCAGAGGCTCCGTGAAGGTTTCAACAACGGTTGCCAAGCCCGGTAGCAAGTACTTCATTCTACGCGCGAAAGGCGACTCAATGAATTTAGCTGGTATCGATTCGGGCGATCTCATGCTTATTCGACAACAATCAACCGCCGAAAATAACGATATCGTGCTCGCACTCGTGGACGGGGCCGCGACAGTCAAGCGTTTTCGTAGGGACAAAGATTTTGTTGTTCTTACCCCGGAGTCCGATAACCCGAATAACAAGCCGATGATCTTCAATGATGGTTTCGCGATTCAGGGCAAGGTGATCACGCGGCTACCAGACCCATTTAAAAATTAGAAGGAGAGGTTCACACAGACATGCAGGCACAAAGAGCATTAAATTCACCCGACGTTAACAAGGCATTTCGCGATTTTCTGAAGGATACTGTCAACCTTGACGTTGACGACGTCAGCGCCGCACGCTCTAGCCGCGACTGGCTTTTCGGTCAGATCTCTGGCTTTCAGAATGACTCAACCTTTCCCATATCATACGTGGAGCACAACATAGCGTATGGATCGTTTGCCCGACGTACCAAAAAGAGTCCATTAGATGACATTGACCTGATGGTTTGTCTTAGCGCTCAGGGGTCCACCTATGACCCATACTCGACGCCTTATCGAATCACAGTCGGCCAAGAGAGTAATTTACATAGTCTCTGTCACGACGATACAACGTATCTAAATTCGACAAAGGTCATTAACAAATTCATCCAGAAACTATCAGGAGTGCCTCAGTATTCGAAAGCCGATTTGAAGCGGAACGGCGTAGCGGCGGTACTTTCGCTCACGTCCTATGATTGGTGCTTCGATATCGTCCCTTGCTTTTTGACAACCACTGAGAGCAATGGCCGAACGTACTACCTAATTCCTGACGGCACCGGACATTGGATGAAGACTGATCCGCGAATCGACAAGAGTAGAGTTACACAGATTAACCAATTGCATGACGGCAATGTATTGAACGTTATTCGCATCATTAAATATTGGAATAGGAGACCGACGATGCCGTCGATGTCGTCGTATCTGCTTGAACAGATGATTCTCGATCACTACGATACCCGTACCGACACCGCGAGTTCTTACGTGGATGTAGAAATACCGAAGGTTCTCAATCATATTCAGTACGCCATCTACACTTCTGTCCTCGATCCCGCAGGTATCAAGGGCGATTTGAACAACCTGACTTGGGAGGATCGGCAAAAAATAGCGGATCGGGCGAAGATTGATACTGCAAAAGCAAATGAAGCCCGACAATTTGAAACGAACGGCGATCAGGCAGAATCGATCAAGAAATGGGCAGAGATTTTTGGCAGTGAGTTCCCGGAATGAGTGAATGTAAAGACAATCCGCTGACGATTCGACAGCTATGTACCTGCTACTTTGATAGAACCAAATCTTTGTGGTGGTTAAGTTTATTTCTCAAGGTTGGTGCTTTCGTAATTGGAGTCGTAGCTATACTGTGGCCACAAATCGGGGTTTGGATCGCTGGCGTTGTTGCGGTCCTCCTCTTTTGCGCTGAGGCTTCGAGCATTCGTTCTAATTATCTTAGATCGGTAGCGGAGTCTCTTCATCGAAAGCTCGATTTCCAGAATTCCTTCGGTTGGGCTATTTCTAATACAGAGATCGCAGATGCGGTTGCAACTCTACCAAAACGTATTCGAAATCGACTGGCCAACAATAAAAAGCCAGATGACTATTTCGCCTCAGTAGAGTCCGAAGGCTGGCGCCGAGGAATGCAAAATCTCGAGGAGTCTTCGTGGTGGAGCAAACTTTTAGCTCGATCAATGTGTAAATTATGTGTGGGCTTAACTATTGCACTCGTTAGCATTTCGATTGCAATGCTTATTGTGAGCTACGGCCTTGTGTCTTCAATGGAGCCGCTAACAGCTATTAGCCGCGTAGTTATATCTACTCTGATGCTTGTTGTTTCTCTAGGGATCATACCACTTGCTATCAACTACAACTCGTTCGCAAATAAATCGGAGAAATCGCAAACAAGAGCTACTGATCTATTGAAGTCGATTTCAGACGATAATGAGAACCAGTCGATTAAGGCGTTCAACGAGTATCATCTCGCGCGAGCTGCTTCGCCGCTGATTCCTACTCTTTTATGGAAAATGAAAGAAGGTCATCTTAATAAAACATGGAAGCAATTTGTGGCTGGACAGCACTAAGTTTTTATTCAAACGGATCCGTATTCACGTTCCACGAAATGCTTTGTCTCGACTGCCTTACGCGAAAAGCGAGACTTGGAACGCACTGACCAATGCCACGCTCACCAAAAAGATCGTCCACGAGGCGCAAGGAAAGACCCCCAGCAAAAACCGAAGCCCTACGAAGCGGTAAAGTATGAGCTGCGGCCGTTCGCGACCCTTTACGGATTTCTCCGTCCCGGAACGTACTGCGGCCTTCCGGGCGATTGGAACAACAACTACGATTAGTCATTGAAAGGATTTGCGATCGAGAAAAGGAACAACACGATACCCTCCACTCGAGCCAGTAGCGCCGCCACTTGTGTCTCGGTTAGCTTGCTATCAGCCGCGTGTGTACCTGCCTGAAATAGATTGATCATCGCGATCATTGACTCGATATCCTTCTTAACGAACTCGCCAAAGGGACCGTGATCGATATCACGAGCGATGTACTGTAACCTCGCCTTCCGGGTCGGCCGGTTGTTGGCAAAGTGGTCGGCTGAATTACTCCAAGCTCTGAAATCATCCTCGGGTGATAGGAAATGCATGATTTCGCGAACGAGTTCCCTCAATGAAGTAATGCTGTGACGAATCCTATCCGGGTTATCGGAGCGGAGCGATTGTCGCGCTCCCTCGAGCATTTTGATCCATTCAGGATTCGCCTTTTCCAACTGTACGATTACCAGATCGGAAGTTTCTACTCGAATCTCTTCGCGGACGACAACGATTTGTTCGGTGAACTCACTTTCATCTTCACGCTCCACGGTCGTTGATAAAAGTTCGACCTCGTTGAAGTACTCATAAGTCGGAAACTCGGTTAGACGAGGCGGCAAATTCAGAATGTTAGTAGCCGGAACAGCGAAAGATTCGAAAAGATCTTTGTACGATGAAGAGAAGCCCTCGAAAGTGGCGCGGTAACCAGTCAGGATGTCTGCGGCGATATCCAAGTTGGGAACGCGAGAGGCTAAATTAATGCCGACTAGATTTGCCTGCGCGAGAATTGAGCGTTCTGACAAGAACTCGAAATGATCTGCAAGGTACTTATTTACGGGAATTCCTCCGACGCCACCGATTGCTTTTTGCCATTCGTAGGCGCGAACACCAGCTATTGCGGCCAGATCGAAAGCCGGCTGCTGATTTGTGAATGCTGCTCCAAAGTTGAGTGAAGCAAGGTTTGCGTCAGCGATCGAGCCCATAAGGGGACCGAGAGCGAGCGCAGCCTGTTCACGGGCAACCGAACGCATGCCCTCGACAAGGTTTGGAAGATCAAGCGGAATAGCCAAATGGGTTCGATACTTCTCAATTCGATCCAGCTCGTCACGGACTTCAGCCACCTGCCGCAGGGTCCGATCATCTAAACCCATTAATTTTCTTTGCTTTTCAGCGTCCTGCGAAATCCGAAGAAGTTCTTTCATCTCATTAGGTGACATTTCGATATGATAAATCACCTTCATCGAGGGTTCCAATTGAGACCGTGCTGGTGGCGAACGCGGGTATCTCGGAGAGGTTTCCGCAGACGATACTTTTCGCGGCCGCGGGCGGAACAGGCGTCGGCCACGCTGGACGGTCGGCGCCGAGATGTCAAGATCGACGGGCCTGTGCCGGGCAGCGAGAGGAACTGCGAGTTCGTGACCTAGACGCGAACACACCGCACGAGATCTGCAAGAGGCCGCCGGCTTATGATTGGCGGGGACGTGGATGCCGCTTCTGCAGGGTTCCGCGTAGGATACGAAGACCCCCCTATTTCAGCCGTGACTATAAGAAGCAGTTCGGAGCACGGCCCCAAAGAGATATTTCCCGCCTTCGGAACGATCTATGAGTTGGGGGCGGACGATTGACTACGACTACGGAGAATCCATGCTAGTACTTCGGTTTCATCTCTTCCAGCCTTCGGTCCATATCCCTGAAGAATCCCGTGACGACGGATGAGATCATGCGCAAACGCGCAGCCTCCGTTGCCTCAGTTTGATTGATGGTGGCAGCTTCACTTCTACCTTCAAAATTCAGTTGATTCGCTCCGCGTTCGATATCTGCAGAGCGGCGAATTCCAGAAATCTGAATTCCGGCTCCTTGCTTACTACTTGAAGAAGCGATCGAACTGCCGGTGTTAAATGCCTGTTTGCTTTGAGAAGCCTGCGTTTCTAAGGCCTGATTGATCTCCCCTTGATATGTATTGCTGGCTTCAACCTTTTTGTCGGCGACGATATCGGTGTTGTTATTTTGGAGAGCGACGGCGCTTCGCGTACTAGAATCCATCTGCTTGTTGACTTCCTGTATCGGATGCTTGTCTCTCGACCAGTCGAAGAGTTCCTGTCCAGTTCGGATAGGAACAGAAGTTCCGGCGATCGACGAACCGCCCGGCGTGAATTCATATGTTTTCATACCGAAGCGCTCAAGATTGCCTTGGCCCCGCAATTCAACTTCCTTTTTACCGTCAAAGCTGCGTGCCTCTTTAGTTCCTTGCGCTTCAGCCAGTGTACCCGTGATCTCACGATTTGTAGCAGCGCGGCTGCTGCTCAGTCCATAATTCATGCTTGCTTCTGCAAGCAGAGATTGCGTTACCTGATTGGCCCGGATCTGTCCAAGATTTGTAACGAGCCCGCCTTCGACTCCGGCAACCGATGAGACCAACCTTGCGTCGGTTGATTGATTTGCGGCTTCAAGCGCCTTCTTCGCGGCTGTCTGTTCCGCATTGTAAATGCCCTGGATCTGGGTGTTTTCAGCTTGTCGATTGATAGCGGCTCCCGCAACCAATCCGTATGTCTCAAGCGCAGTTCCTAAGCTTGAAAGCATCCATCCCATCGATATCTGGGATACGCCCTCATAGACCTGGCCGCGAAGAACTCGATAGCTTAGCCACGGGACAAGAATGAAACAGAGACTTGAAACGAAGAATAACGCAGTAACGATAAGCGCACTCGAAGCCGGATCGTATGCACCGTTAGTTATGATCTTTGCCGTTACGGGATCAAGAGAAAATGTACTCTCACCGTTGTAGATAGAAAGCGCGAGAACACCGAGGGCATAGCAAACATAGAGGGTCACTTCCTTTACTAGCGGAAATGCCAGCGCAAATGTAGCGACGCCCCAACAGAACGGATAGAACATCTGAGCCGCAAACTTTTCGTCAAAGCCAAAAGCCGCCAAGACAGGAGCCGCGAGTTTCAGGCCTATCAATATAAATAGCCCGGCGATCGCAAGGAAAAGTCCGCCGAACTTTATGATGTTCTGCCCGATTACCATAAAGGTGAACATCCGGGGCATATCCCATCCGAGTATGTTTAGTTCACCTGTGATGTCTTTCACAGACGATTCTTTATCCATGATGATGCCGACAAGGCCCGGCTCTCCGTTTGGAAGTCGCTCGGCAAGAATTTCATTTGGATCTTCGACGGCAAAGTTTGCCTTCACATATTGTTTCATCTTGTCGTCAAACTCAGCTACGAGTGAACGGTTGTAGGCACGGATCGGCCGTGCAAAGAACTTCCCCGTTATCGTAAGGCCGTCGATGATGAACGGGCTCGCACCGATCAGTACCATAAAGATGATCGAACGAACCGCCCAGGCGACAAGCTGTTCTGGCCCAAGGCCGCGGTTGTCATGAAACCGGCGGATAAACGCAAATATCAATACGAAGCTCGCAATGATCCATGCGAGGAAAGTGAGGATCGGCATTAGCGGCTTTACGATCACGTTCAGGACCGATTGAAAAAGCCATTCCTTTCCGGTTCGCATCAGGTTTCTGATCTGCTCACTAAAACTCGGGGCGGGCGGCTTGGGCGGCACGACGGGACCGGGCGACGGAGTCGCAACAGGGTTTGCAGGATATCTGTTCTCGAACTCACGAAGTGCAGGGGCCGGACTTCCGTCAAGCGGCGGCATGAACGGTGAATCAGGGTTTACCGTCATTATCAGATCGTTCGCCGTCACAGGCTGCCCATTCATCGTGCCGATCGGAGTCTGCCCTTCGACACGCGGCGGACGAGGAGGGCGCGGCCGGGTTTGCCCGGCCGCTGGCGTAGCGAGGAGGCATGGCGAGACGAAATAGGCAAGAACGAGTAGAGCTGTCGCTAAGGCGTGGCGAAATGGGGTCACGTTTCTCATGGCTTTGGTTTTTTGAGTTCTTAGATCCGGTCCTTATGGAAGAGGGCTTTCGTAGACGTCGTCATTCCATACTTCATATCGTTCGAGTTCGCGCAGGAATTCATCGGAGGCTCTCGTGATACCCGTCATCATCTCAGTGCTTCGGCGTATCTCTTTTCCGAATTCGGTCATCTGTTCGATCTTTAGGCCATAGGCAACGAACTTCGCCTGTATCTTGGCTTCAAGTTCTCGCAGTTGCCCCTCGACGGTCGAAATGCGCTGATTGATCGCGAGCATTTGGTCGATGAGGGATTGAACCCCGTCCTGATTAGCGGAAGGGTTCGCAGAGATCGCCCTGGTCTCATCCGCGATCCGTTCGCGCTCCTCATAAAGTTTGGCGAGATCGAGAAGCATGTTCTCACGGTCAAAGAGCATCCTTTCGAGTTCGGAATCCAGCTTGGCAAGACGTTCCAGGTTAGCCAGGTGAGCATCGGCTGTTCGACCGATCGAGTGCCTGAGAAAATCATCGAGATCACGTTTATTTGCTTCCATATCGAAGATGCCGTTCTTCAGGCGTCTTGCGATATTGACGACCGATTGGATCTGGCTCGTGATAGTGGCTTCGATGCGCTTCTTCAGCTCAAAGGTTCCGCGGATCAGGCGACCGATAGTGGCATAGGTCGTTATCAGCTGTTTATGCCGCATGACCTGCTCATCGACCTTATCGAGAATGCCGCGCAGGTTCGTAACGCTTTCCACCATCTTCTCGTACTGCCGAACTGCTTGTTCATAGGTTTGGATATAGTGATTGATGGTCTCGACCCAACGAGCAGCCTCTTCGATCCTTTTCTCTACTTGTAGAACGTATTGCGATGGATCGAATACTGTCCATTGTGCGTGTACAGGACGAACGTCTATCCCAATAAATATTGACGATAGAATTGCGCCAAGAATGATTTGTCTAACTGTTCCGTTATTTCCGATCATACTGATACCTCCAAGCCGCACAATTCATTGAGGTCAAAAGAAGAGATTTCCGTCAGCCCAACGGCGGTTAACCCGCTCGGATACTTCGCGGCCAGCCATGAGACGACGATCTCAGGCGGCAAATCAGGCCGAATGTTCTCGACAAGGCGTCGGGCGTTCGCTTCGTTCGTATCGTTAGTGTTTGCCCAAAGCATTGCCGGTGAAAGACGTATCTCGGCCATCTGGACGATCTTGTCCGCACCGCTGCCGATTACAAATACCCATTGCGTGTATCTGCCGTATTGATTTCTGATAGCTCGGATCGCAGCTACGGTTTCGGGTGCGAGTTCGCAGTCTGACGCCAGACGGTCGAAGCCGCCGATCTGTTTGCCGATCATCTTTACGCCGGAGTTTTTGACAAGATCTATTCCGATCTCATTCGGACGCTCTGTAGTTCCTGTAAAGTGCTCGTAAGCCTGCGAGAAAAGAACCGTCACCAAGCCTTCCTTGCGGCCGGTTACAGATGCTTCGGCAATAAGCTCCTGGATCGCCGGAAAGTGTCGGTTGATCTCGCGCATCTCATCGCAAAGAAAAAGGATCGGTGTCTTTTGCTTCCTATCGTCTTCCTCGCCGATCTCCTGCATTATCTGTGCGCTGATCCTGAATCCGACGCTCTCACGGATCTTTTCGTCGAGACCGCTGATTCCGGAGAGCTCGAACACATCGAACATTGACTGAACGTCATAGTCGGGATGGGTTGGCGAGTTAAGCCACGGATCTTTGCGATGAACATTTAGTTTTAGGTAAAGCTCACTAGCAGGTTCCTGCTGTGCCGGTTCCCAGTGATAGGTCTTGAGAACATCGAGGAAGTGCCCGAGCGTTGGCTGGAACTTTGGTCTCCCGTCTCCGTTTCGTGCTAGCGACATCTTATAAACCTCATCGATTACCGTCGCTGCAATTGCACTTGTGATCGCGTCGTTCTTCGGAGTCTTGCTCAGGATAAGGATGTCCGTTAACACCATGGAAAGCTGACGCTTTGTCGGACGGATACCTTTCTCGATCCCCGGGTAGTTCCAGATATTGATCGGCTTTGGATCGGCTTCATTAAACTCGATCTGGCGGCCGCCGAACAGGCGACAAATTGGCTTGAACGAATGCCTGTAGTCCATCACCCGGACCTTAATGTTCCCGCGGTGTGCCCTGATATCCGTGATCAGCATCGAAGCTAGGAATGACTTCCCTTCACCAGACGCGGCAGTGACAATAACGGTGGGAGATTTGATGAGTGCCCGATCGTAGAGGTTAAGACCGAACATCTGCCCGTTCGGAGTTGTAAAGATGCTGTGCGGCCGGCGGCCTCCGCGCCAGCTCGTCTCGGTCGGAACAAAAGCGATTACCGAATCGGCAGTTTCGGTTAGTTCCTGTCCGGTCGGCTTCCAGGAAAGTTCACCCGCAAGCATTCGCGGATATATGGCTCGCTGCCTGATTGCGTCTTCCCGTATTGCATCAGCACCGATCTTCTTTCGGATCGAAGAAACAATCGCATCGCATCGGTCATCAATTATCTCAAGCTGCTTCCGCGCTTCCTTCGTTCCTTTCGAGCGGCTCGCAAAGACAATGACATTTAGCCGTAGTTTACAGATCTCCTCGTTGTCGCCTTCTACCTGTTCCAGAAGATCTTCAAGATCGGACTTGATGACGATCGCATCTTTTTTGAGATTTCTAAATCCGAGCCAGGTGTTGCGGCTGCCTTCGATCCGGTCGATGCGCTTTTGCAGGTCTTTTTTTGCAGCCTGTTTTTCAGTCGTCATCAGATCAACGACGATCTCGTGCGGAAAGCCCAGTGCTCGCGTAGCCGTCAGATAACGCATTATGTCAGCGGTGACAAATCCGTTCGGAAGTGTTTTTAGGCTGACCAGACTTATAGGCGTGCCGTTGTGCCGGACATACTGCTCGCGAGTGCTCTCGATACTTGTACTGCACAGATATCGCCTTAGATCGACACACGCTGAATTGCGGAGGTTTGGAAAGTTTTGATGTTCACGGCGATGGCTGATAAAGAGTGCTTCGAAAATTTCCGTTCGGCTCATTTCACGGAGCTGAAGGTTTCGCGGAAAGTTCGCTTCGAATGACTGAAACACACGTGCAGTTTTGAGTTTGCACGCGGCTTCACTTTGCACCTCTCTCTGCACCATCAATTCACTTTCGCGATTTCTTACCTTTATTAGTGGGGAGCGGAGTAGTCGTGCGATCCCGTATTGCTTGACATCCCGGAAAAGCGAAGGTAGTAAGGACGAGAGAATGCTCGTATCACTAGCGTCCCTTACCGGCACGCGGATCCAGACTGTCGCGGTTTGCCGCATCACCTCGCCGGATCTGATGGCTTCTTCATGAAGTGAAAGATTGGTGGCTTGAAGGACGCCTGCGACCGGGTCGGATGATTCCGCATCTCGCGAAAGCAGATGGTCGCGGAGAACCTCTCCCGTATCCAGCGAATTAAGAAACCGAAACTGTATGACCGTGTTCTTCGGCTTCTCGAACTTCAGGATCGTCTTCAATTCTTCGATTCGTTGCTCAGTCACATTTCCGTCAATGTAGAGACTGTTCGACGGCTCGAAGATGAACGCCTTACCGTAGCTCCCGTCCTTGTATCGAATGATGTTGCCGTCCAGCCCGGCTATCTCGGTCGGGAGCAATCGTCCAACTGCTTCGTACTTTGATTGTTCTTTTTCCTTTTCCGGTATTGGGCAATCGATCTTGCGAGTCCTTTGTAGCCTGAATGCCGGGATGATCCGGTATCCAGCTACGAGGCCAAGACCAACGGAGAGAAAGCCGCCGAAGAGTGAGATAGCGATCTGTGTGAATGATAGGTTTGCTGTATCCATGTTTATTTCCTGGTTGGTGATGTCCAAACTGATTGTTCGATCTCTCCCCGCAGCGGGGGCCGAAACGCCGCCCATCTGTCGATCTCTGCGTCGAATTTCTGAGAAAGCCAGTACGACGGCTTGCTAAGGCGTAGGTAGTTGAAGATTCCTAGCAGAATGAGAAACACAAATAATCCTGCCGGGAATCCCAACGGTACATATCCGACCCAAAGACCTAGAACAAACGGAGCGAGATAGGCGATTGCTGTGGGAATCAAGATAAATTTCCAGTCAGTCGAGTAGACCCCGAACCTCTTGAGTCCCCGGAAAACATTCGGGCGTGTTGCACGTCTTCTCATTCGTCTGTCCTCCTCCTAAAAGTTCGTATCAACTCCGACCGCTCGGCCTTGTGCAAGCTGCCAGAACACCGCGACGATGGTTCCGAAAGCGAAAGAAAGGAGAGAACCAAAAGCCTGGTTGCCCCATTCCTTTCCAGTCATCTTGTTGTAGATCGACCATGCCACGCCGACCGCTCCAAGACAGAACAGAACGATCGCCATGAGCTTTAGGGCTTCGCGAATGATGTTGGAAAGATTGCTCGCATCACCGGTGAAGATCGGGCCTTGAGCCGAAGCAAGATTTGTGAAAAGTAAAACGAAAGCGAGCGGTGCCAATTCGGTTAGCCCGCTCTTAGTGACTGTTAAAAGTTTCTTCATTGTCGTCCTCGATGAGTGGATTTCTTGATGTTCGTGAATGACATCGGAAGCATCAACTAGTTCTATCGCTCTGCAAGGATCGTGCCGTTCGACGATGGGTTGTTGGCACATCGGTTGCCATTGCCGTCGGCATGAAACAATCGATCACCATCGCGACCTTATACATCTCTCTGTTCTTCCTCGCCTTTCCTTTATCCGCCACGTCACAGGAAACCCTAAGAATTTCTCGAAGCACTCTTGCCAGAATGGACGTACTTTCGCGAGCTCGATTATTCGAGGCGACTATCGAAAACGCGGCCAAAAGTGAAGGCGTCGATCCTCTAATTCTATGGACTATCGCCTATAACGAAACCCGCTTTCGGCCTTGGCTGACAAGCCCGAAAAATGCTCAAGGTCTTATGCAGTTCATGCCGGCGACGGCGGCGCGTTTTCGATTAGCTAATCCATACGAAGCAACTTCATCACTGTTCGCGGCCGCTCGGTATGTGAAGTATTTAGGACGAGTGTTTGACTGGAAGCTTGAATCGATTTTGGCCGCTTACAACGCTGGTGAAGGAACAGTGTCAGCCTATCTTCAAGGCCGTGTATTGAAAGCTAATGGAAAGTCGATCAATGCATCGAGGCTCAGGACGGCCAATGGCGTCCCGCCGTACAAAGAGACTATCGGGTACGTTTCGCAAGGGGTTAAGATTTATCGCTGGTTAAAGGAACAAGGAAGACTTTCTAGATTTTCACAATCTGAACAGCTCCCCAGTACGTCCGAAATACCAGGTGCAGAAGACCTTCGAGAACGAGAAGCCATTTCGGTATTTTACGATCCGCGTACTGGTAAAAGAAGAGTGGTTACAGTGAATAAAGATGACTCGTTGCAACTGCTTGATTTCGGGCCCGTCATCGTCGGGCCATCGATTCCAAAACACTCAACTCAACTAGCTCGATCAACCTTTGCCGGTCTGGGCCAGTTTTCCGAACTCCATAAGTAGTCGGCGAAATTTCACGTCAATCGCGGATGACTTTCACGCCAATCGGCAAATTTTTAGACCGAAAAGAAAAGCTGAGAATACTTAAACGAGGAGTTATCTGTATTTCGCATTTGGCACCGCTTTTGCCATTAGCTCGGTCGAGATATACATCCTATGAAATCAAATGAAACCACAATCGAGTTGCCGGGAGGATCCAGTGAACACATGGATTCCACTACCTACCTAACCCGTGACCCAGACGACATCGTAACCATAACCTCGTTGTTCAAGGCTCTCTGGGTGTTGTTGTTTGCCCTTGTTCTAAGCGGTGGCATCAATATTTTTCTTATCTTTAGAAAAGCCGATCGGATCGTTGTCGATAAATCTTCCGGAAGAGTTGTCGAGGTTAACAATCGCGACTACGGCTCGACGGAAACAGTCAGCATAGCCCCGGACAATCCGACTTCAACCGACAAGAAATATTTAGTAAAGGAATTTTTAACTTCTCTCTACGAAGTCGAACAATCTACGCGCGAGGCCCAAGTCAATAAACTTCTTCGGATGCTCGACCCCGATCTCTCAATGGCGTTGGCCGCCCGCCTAAAGCAGAATGGCGTTCTTGCTGCGGAGAAATCTGAAAGCGTCAATTCTTCCTGGGAGCTGCAAGACCTTTCTGTCGATGAAAGTGATCCGTATATCCTTCGGGCTATCGGAACCCGGAAAATACGACGCAAAGCTGCAGGGCAGGACGTGGAAGAATCCGTACAGCTTAAATGTAAATTCCTTCTGAAAGACAGTCCTTCAAGTCCGATTCGCAACGATAACAACCTACGAACTGGATTCACGATCCTTCGCTTTAGGGTTGAACCGGTAAATGGTAAGACCGTCTCGCCCATAACTCTTATTGGAGATGCTGAAGAAACATCTTCCCCAAATCAACCCGTTAGTGAGACGACTGGCGGTTATTAGAGAGGAGCCAAATTAAATCAATGAGTACACCAGGAATAACAATACGTACTAAAAGTTTTATGAAACTGTGGGTCGTCGCAATTGCCGTCCTCACGGGGCTTTCCGTAGACGCTGAGGCACAGATCCGTAAGTCGGTGTTTAAACCGATTCCAAAGAAAGTTGCCCGGCCACACGCGACCGAATCAAAATCAGACGCCGCCGAAAAGATCGTCAATATTTCGGCGGCATCAAGTGGCAGCTCGCCTGTAGCGGTTGTTAACTCGCCACAACCTGATTTCCTGTCGGGAGAAGCAAATGTAACTGTCAATCCCAAACAGCCTACCGTTATCCGTCTCGGACTGGCTCAGAATGCCGTTTCGATCGTCGAGTTTCCGGCATCTGACGGCATCTATTACATACACGAAGGCAACCCGAAGCTTGCTTCAGTTTTTCAGTCTCCTACAAAAGAAACGGATCGATCAATAACAATCTATCCGGGAGAAGGATTTGTTCCATCGAAGGATGGAGCAACCGCCGCCGCCATCAGCCTGCAGATGAGATCCGGTTTGGTACTAATTCTCGAATTGGTTCCGGTGAATGAGCTGAAAAGGAATGCACACCGCTGCGTTATTACATACGACAGGGATGCTGTTGTGTCAGCTCGAAAAGTCGCGGGCCTTGCATTTAATCTTGGAGGTGAATCTGTCAACGCTTCCCCGATCAACTCGCGAGCCGCATCGAAACTCGTTGGCTCGGCACAACCCTTTGAAACGAGTCCGAGTGGTTCTAATACTCCTAAGTCTGAATACGACTCAATTTTGAATACCGTGTACACGGAAATACCGAATACAAAGCGAAACGGTTCAAAACGAGCGATGACCGATGCGGAAATTTCGAAGTCTTCTAACAAGCGACTGGCGGATGTTCTCAAAGATCCAAAGAAAAATCTCGGTGTCTGGACACCACCGCTCCACGGACTGGAACTATCGGTGTCACGGACCACAGATCTTGACGCTGAGAACCGGCTCGTTATTGTTGCTATTCGCAACTCTACCGGTGCAAATCTCAGACTCCTAAACGCGTCCCCGGAGCTTCAGATACAGACACTCGATAAAGACGGAAACAGTCTCCTGACTTCAAAAGTCGATATTCGATATCTGGAAACCACGGCACTGGAGGGTCTTGTTCTTCCCGGTTATACCAGCTTTTATGCATTGGTCTATAGATCCCCAACGCTCGGAACGAATCAGAAGGTTCGTGTTGTCGTCGCTCACAAAGACGCGGCGGATGCTCCGATCTCAGCCGCTCTAAATGGATCAAAATAAAGGAGGACTTCGATGCAAACCACATTAACTACGAGTGCCGATATTCCAACCGCATTACCTGACATCGAAGCCGATGAGGATCGAGAGAAGTTACTGCTTGAGTATCAGAAGGACACGTCGGATGACGAGATCCACGCGGATGATTTAGCTGCAGAAGAAACTCCTAGACCCCAAGGCTCTCGCTCAGGCAAAATCCTGAAAGGTATCGCTGCTTTCAGTGTCTTTCTCCTCTTTATGGGAGTGGCCATTACCTGGTTCTTTGGAATGGGATGGTTCGCGACCCCCAAACCACAACCGGTTAACCGGACGGGCCAGGGGGACGTTAGTTCCGCACCGATGACGGAAGATGAAAAACTTAAGGCCGCTCTCACAATGGTCGCTTCTAAAGAACCCGATGTAACTGGAGACTCTGTTGCCACTCCGGCTGGAACTGTCGAGATAGGTGATAAACCTGAAACAATCTCCGGTCAGTCCAACGACATACTATCGGTGACAAGTTCGCGACCCGCAGCAAAGCCACCGTTTTCGAATGTCGGCACTAGCTTCTCATCTCGGGAAATGACAAACAGGCAGAACGAAATTCCTAATGCAAAATTGACGGATGTGGGCTCGCGAGCTAATGGTTCCCAAGCTCTGCAGTCAACTATCTCTATTGAGCCTTTGGGTCGATCGCTTTTCTTCGGGATCGCTAGAACGAAGAATGATGAGATTGCTCCCCCAGACATAAAGCCAACGGCTCCGGACGCTGATCCTGGGAAGCGAAAATCTGTTGGACAGATACCATTCGGCACTTTGCTACCTGTCCGTTTGGTAGGTGCGATCTACACACTCAGGAATTCCGGTGGTGTCGTTCGCATGGAACTAACGCAGCCAATCGAAGGCAAGGGATACTCTTATCCTGCTGGCACAACGCTCGTCGGCAACGTTAGAGGTGGTGAATCCATTAGAGCCTTTGTGACTGTTGTCGGGCTCATAGATCCCGTGTCCGGGGAACTAGTGCGCTTCACTGGAGAACTCATGGGAACCGACGGCGCGTCTGGGATCAACGGAGACAGAAAAAGGATCACCGGCAAGTGGGCTCGATTCTTTCGTGGATTGAAAGATACCGCCGGGTCGATATTGGGTTCGGTCGGCTCATTACGGTCCGGTGGCACTGTAATTCTGTCCGAACCCCTTCGTCGCAGCTCAGAAAAACTGTCTGAGGATACCAGCCAATCCATATTTGGTAACGAACGGGAAGACACCTTCCTGGAAGTCACAGCTGGAACCAACGGGTACGTTCTAGTAACCCAATTGCCCGAAGCAACGACCATAACAGCCATTAGAACGGGAGCGGAGAGAGAATGATTCCTTTTGACAAAGGTCGGCCGCAGATAAATCCTCGAGACCTTTTATCAGAAGAGCGCGAAGCTGATCTCTTCCATTTGATGGCTCGTAATGGCTACGTACCGGACGAGCAAGTTTTCGAAGATTTCTGCGAAAGCCTCAAATCTGGCCGCGCCTGGCTGATCTCCGGAACAAGAGGTAGCGGAAAAACTGCATTCCCGGAGGCACTGGCAGCCGCATGCAATCTGACGATGTGTGTCGTAGCCGGCCGGGATGGATTGAAACAGGAAGAGATCCTCTACGACTGGGATTCCGAGGAACAGGAAGTCTGGATGCGGGAACACTTGGCTCTTGCAAAACAGTTGCCGCTCGAAGAGCAAACTCAGTTTCTAGACAAGGCCCGCCAATCCAAATGGCAGCGTCGATTTCTAATTCTTGGAGAGGTTGGTATGGCATTTGACCTTGCAGCGCATGCGGCAGTTTATTCGCCCCGAAAACCGCCGCCGGTCTTGATACTGGATGAAAGCGATAAATTCGGACCAAGCATTGAGGATTCGCTCCTTATGCCTCTCGAACGAGGGTTAATCTACATTCCGAGATATGAAGGCGGAACTATCGGAATTTCCGATTGGCGGTTCAGACCGATTGTCATCACAACCTCGAACGATCTTCGTCATAAACTCAGTTCGCCGTTTATTTCGCGACACGTTTTCAGCCGTTTTGCTAGTCCGTCGTTAGTAAAGGAGCTTGAGATCTTATCGACAAGAAACAAACGAGCGACCTCGGCCCACTTAGCGCTTGCGACCAAACTTATCGACGCCGTCAGAGGTATCGCCGGTATTGAAGATCATCCGAGTGTTCGTGAGTCGATCGATATAGTTGCGGCGTTTGAACGCGACTCGATCGACTCACTAAATGCGAAAAGCATTGTTCGGTATTTTTGCTATTTCGTAAAGGCCGGTGCATCTCGAGAATTGCTCACTCTTCAACTCGACTATATTCTCGCAATGACCGACGCCTTCCACCCCGACATAGATTCCTGGCTTGCGATAAGAGATCCCGAGTGGAAAGTCAGATGGCCGCAGCTTTCCGGCATTTCATCATGAGAGAAACGAGCAGAAAATTAGGTTTGTATTCGAAGATCAAAGAGAGAATCCGCATTATTAAGCATATTGACCTTTCACGGAATGCGGGCGTTCTAGTGGTTTTATGCTTCGTAGGAGTGTATGGACTCCTCAGAATTTTGTCGCCCCAAAGCAACGCTGCCCAGGTAAGATTCGTGGAGGCCCCTGGGATCGAATCTAGCCCGGAGAAACCGGACTCCGAAAAACAACTCAAAAATCCCTTTTCCGGCCCTGAGCACGAACAGGCTCTAAGACTTCGAGAAACCTCAGCGCTGGGAATGGCGATCTCATTGTCCGTGTTGTCCTTCAATACCCGGAGCTCAATACTTCCTCAGAATGTGGCGGGGATCAGTGAAAATCTAACTGCATCGAAACTATGGCCGCCGGGGATCGAACTCCGCAATGGCATCATTATTTCCGAGGAAAGCATATTTCATATTGCCTTCCGACGTCAGCCTTTCTCCTTCGAGGTTCTTGCTATTCCCCGATCTGATCGAGGATCACAATTGCTTTTCAGGTTTCCGCTTCCTCAAAGCGAACCAAATTCCATTCTGTATTTTGAAGCGGATCGTGATCAACCAACACCGGCTGCTCTATTAACCACCGAGCAGCTTAGTGCAGGGGGTTGGAAAATTCGGCATTGGCGAGGTGACGCTCTGACGCTGAACGCGACGACCCTTGAATCGCTTCGCGAACAAAGTTCATTGCTGGGCGCACGCTAGTTTATAAAGTTATGTTTTCCCGTGAATGGATTGAGAGATTTGACGCTTCCTATGGAATCCCAAGGAAAGCAAATGAGCAGTATTTGCCGTCTTATCAGGCATTTTGGCAATGGTCCGCTGACATCGGCACGACTCTCTTCTTTGTTCTCTTGGGAACGATCGGAGCTCTATTGTGCTTGTATGCGAGTGTTCTGTTGAACGTTTACGGACTGATCACCCTGGTCTTTTGGGCGATGGCTTTGATATGTGTTGTTGGATCAGTTGTCGATGCGTACTCATTACTGTGGGCCTATCGAATTCGAAGAATGAGCACTGCACATGGTTCGGCTAGGTGGGCGAAGGCGTCGGACTTGATCCGCTGTGGTCTGATGAACCGGATCAGAGGGCTTCCGATACCTGCAAATGCGCTTCCTATTGCAAAGGCTTTTCGCGGCCGCGATGTATTTCTTCCAACGAGTCAGTGGCTTCGGCATTTCGCGATGTTCGGCCCGACCGGCTCCGGCAAGTCAAAGACGTTCTTCATATCGATGATCAGAGCGATTCTGAACAAGTCGTCTTGCCTTGTCTACGATCCGAAAGGTGAACTCTTCGCTCAGACTGCCGGCTCAGCCAAAACCATCTATCGTTTAGACCTCAATGATCCTACAAAAAGCGATCGTTGGAACTTCATTCCAAAATGCAGAAATGATCCGGCCTTTGCATGTCAGCTTGCCGGAATGATGATCGGGATTGAAAGCCGCCGTAGAACAAATGCCGACCCATTCTGGGGCGATGCGGAGCAAATAGCATTGACCGCAATTTTACTTCACATCGCAGAGGTCTACCGGGAGAAAGCGATTCCCGCATTTGCTGCTGATTTCCTCCTCTTTCTCAGCGGAGATGGCAACCAGGCCTTTAACGATTCGATGATAAATTCGCCCAGCCTCTATGCAAAACAAGCGTACATGGCTTTTCGGCAGGCTCCAGTGCAGACTCGCGGATCAATCTTGATAGGTCTTTACAATAAACTGCGCCCGTTTACCCTAGCACCGGCACGTATGGTAACGGTCCCGCCAACCAAAGATGAAGTCGCTTCAGGTTGCCGCTCGATTAACTTCGCAGATCTTCGCCGACCCGGTACGGCGATCTATCTCGTAGTCTCGGAGGGTGCCGCAGATGTGTATAAGGAGTTTATTGCCACATTTATCGGACAGGCAGTTATGGAGATGAGACTCGATGGCGTAAATGAGCCGGAGCATCCGTGCTTTGTTTTGATCGACGAAGCGTATCAACTGAATGTTTCTGAAGTTAAGAGGATATCGGGAATCGGCCGTGGCCGTGGCGTCGGACTCGGACTCGGATATCAAGATCTGCCTCAAATGTACGACCAGTACGGACGAGAGCCGGCAAACGCAATTCTGGGAACTATTATGACCAAGATCTTCCTTCCCGGACTGGATGACGTTACAGCTGAGTACGCCTCAAAACAGCTAGGGGACACAACGATCTTTTCAAAAACATTTCAAGACTTTCCCGGAAAGAAGCAGGACAATACGAGATATGCTGAGCAAAAACGGGCTCTCATGCAGCCGAACGAGATAAGACAAACCGCCGCTCATTCCGAAGTACTGATTATCAGCGACACGGCTCCACCAATTCGAGCAGCGTATCCACCCTTTGCGGTTTCTAAAAACATCTTTCACGCTTCAACAAAAGGCGCTCCTACAGATATTCATTTAGGCGATGTCGATTCTCAGTTCCTACTAAGCGCTCCAGTCGAGCGGGGGCTTGCTACCAGGGATGATGAAGCCGCATTGAAAGCGATTATCTCCGCCGGGGTCGATCGAATCTGTACCACAGAACGGCTAACTGAATTGGCCTTCACACCTCTGCACGAGTCAGCAAACGATCTGCTCCAACATAAGACAGAAGTACAACCCGAAGAAAGCGATCCCGTTAGTAACGCTCTCAGCAATCTTCCAAATGATGTGCGATCGGTCATCGTGCAAAGCACCAGAAATTCTTTCGGTATCGAACACGCTTCAATCTGAAATAAATGCTCAATAGGCTTAAGATCTCTCTCATATTAGCTCCGCTCGCCCTAACTATGTTGGTTGGAGTATATATCTATACTCTCTGGGCAAAAGAAAGGGAACGAAGCGCCGACATACCCTTTGACGCAACCGGAGCGATGAGTAGAGATCTCGTCAAGTTTCATAAAAAGCGCGGCTCATTCCCCGTAAAGCTGGAAGATCTTGAAGGCATAATTTGGGAGAAAAAGGAACGCAATTACGTATCCGATGGCCGTTCGCTAATCCATCGGAATTACTTCTACGTCTACGCCCGGGTAAATCATCATCGGTTTACTCTCTGGGCAATACCTATAGGCAAAGAGCGCGAAGAAGCATCTACATTTTTCTTTGTCGGAAACCCCGAGTCGAACCGGTTCTGGAAAGGCCCAGCCGTCCCACTAACTGATATTGATAAGCTGTCGTTAGCCCCTACGACCATTAATCTGAATATATTGGGCTTGGTAGAACAACCTAATGACGCAGCCGAAATGATAAAAAGGTGAGCCCCACTTGCAACTCCGATCATAGCCAAAATATTTCTGTTGGGCCTTCCATTACTTATCAACCGTTTTAACGAAAAGGTGATTTCTCGCGGTGCTACTTGACATAAATGCACGTAGAATCTAAATTCTGTTTTACGTTGAAGTTTAAATAATCGTGATATTTCAAGTGCGAAGACTCAAAACAAGGCGAATGAAACGCTTCCTTATAGGGGCGTTATTTCTGCTTGTTGCTTTATTTGAGGTTGGATCGCATAGCTACCTTGACGCACACCATCACGACGGTGAGGTTTCGGCAATAGCGGTGGATCAACATCACTCGGAGTCGGACGACGACTGTGAGCCCTATTTTGGTTGTGTTGATGAGCATGATGACCACGAATCGCAACAGCCGAATGCTCAGGACCAAAGTACACACCACGATATGTTGGCTTCTTCGAACGTCGTAAAGTTCGTTCGGAATTCCGACTTTATCGAACGGTATGTATCATTCGGCTCCGCTGCCAGATTCAGGCCTCCGTCCCTACCCTTTCACCCTCCAAAGACAGCCTAGTTCAACTCGATTTTCGGGGCATTTCCGGGAGTAGCGCTTTGGCGCGATTCCGGTTTGTCGATTGCTGATCACTATTAAGCGACGCTTATTGCGTTGCCGTTCGGCCCGTTCGTTATCGGCCAAATCTATACATCCATGAAACGATGCAACTTCGTGGCGTTCTTGCTGATCGCCATCTCACTTTGCTTTGCTGCGTGCGGAACCACGACTAAGACGGAAGCTGAGCACGAAGAAGAGGTTCTGGCTCGGACTGAGTTTACCGACCGAGTTGAGAATTTCTTCGAATACACGGCGCTCAAGGCCGGAAAGCCAAGTCAATTCCTAATTCATTTAACCGACCTTTCCGATGGTTCACCAGTCGAGAAGGCCGTTGTCACGCTCACAGTGCGTAAAACCGACGGCGGTCAGGCAAGTGAGATTGCGGCTAAGGTCGGCCGTGTGACAGGAATCTACGTTGCCGACGTAACTCTTCCTGAAAAAGGAAAGTACGAAATAGAGTTCCGCGTCAAGAATGAAAAACTGGACGAACGGATTCCATTAAAAGATTTCGAGGTCGAATGAGAATTAATTACAGATATTCCGTCGTCCTCATGGCGGCGCTAAGTATTTTCGTCGGAGCATCAATTGGAACCGCGCAGACGCCCGCTCCCCTGCCGGACGTCCTTACTCTTGAGTCCGCAACCGACATTTTTCTGCAAAGGAATCTGTCGATCGAGGCGGCCCGGCTACAAGTTAGTCGGGCGGAAGCGGATCGTGTGGCTGCACGGTTGCGTCCACGTCCATCGGCGAACATCAGCGCCGAGAATTTGCGGATCGCTGGTCCGACACCGTTCAACCGGCTCTATGAAGCGGGCGTCGTCATTTCCCAGCCGCTTGAACTCGGTGGCCAGCGAAGTGCAAGGCGCGAATTGGCAGAGAAAACCGTGTCGTTGGCCGAAGCGAGACTACTGGGTGCGATACGTCAGCGGCAGTTTGAGTTGCGGCGAGCGTTCTATGAGGTTCTTGTCGCCGAGGCCGTTCTGTCGCTTGAAACTGACAATCAGACGAACTTCGCCGAGCTAGTCCGTTACAACACCGTGCGGCTGAACGAAGGCGCGATCTCACCAGGCGAAGTGCTGAAAGTCAGACTGGAAAAGATCAAGTATGACTCGACAACCGCAGCCGCGCGTTTGGCTTTTCGGCAGGCGAAAGTGAGGCTCCTGGAACTCTTGGGAGAGACCGATTTTTCACGGATCGAGCAATTGCAGGTCCGTGACAAATTCGAATTCGCGGATTTTGCTACGAATCTGGCAGTGCTTAGAACGTCAGCCCTTGAAAACCGTACAAACGTAAAAGTCGCCGAAGCGGAGATCGAACGGTCAGGCGCGGCACTTCGCCTCGAACGAGCCCGGGCGAGAGGCGAGATCACACCGTACTCGGGCTATAAGCGTGTCGGGCCGGACAACACAGCCGTTGTCGGGGTGACTGTTCCGCTACCGTTCGGCAATCGGAATCAGGGCGAGATCGCGCGGGCGGAAGCCGAGCAAAAGATCGCCGAAAACGCGCTGAAGCAAGAGCAGAACAGGGCGGTCGCCGATGTGCAAACGGGTTATCTCGCCTTCGAAACCGCACGGGAGCAGGTGAAAGCGTTCGAGGCAGGCGTGCTTACTCAGGCAGACGAGTCGCGAAACATCATGCTGCTGTCTTATCGTGAAGGCGCGACGGATTTGGTGAATTTATTGGACGCACAACGAACGCGAAACGAAGTAAGAGCCATATATTTCCGAAGCGTGCTTGCATATTACCTAAGTTTATTTGAATTGGAACTGGTCACCGGAACCGAGATCCGAAAATAGAAAAATGAATCAAGAAAACGACAATCAAATCGATGAGACGATCGAGAACAAAGAAACCGGCGACGGCAGAAAGTCCCGAACCTGGCTGATTGCGGCCTCGGCATTTGGCCTTCTGCTCTTCGGTGTCATAGCTGTTTTTGTCTGGCAGCGGACGAGAGGCACGGCGGAACGGCCTGCGGCCGAAGCCGAGAAGAACGAAGCCGGAACCGTGAAGTTCCTGATGGAACAGCAATGGCTCGTGAAGATGAAGCTCGCCCAAGCCGAGGAGCAGACGGTGTCGCGGCAGATAACGGCGGTCGGACGTGTCGTTCCGGCGGCAAACAGCCAGGCGGTTGTCTCGACACCGGTAGCTGGAATTTTAAGTGACCGTCAGCTGCCCACGATCGGACAGTTTATTTCGAACGGCTCGACCATCGCTATCGTCAGGCAGACTGCGACCTCCGCGGAACAGGCGCAGACTCGCGCGGCGATTGCTCAGGCGGAAGCACAAAGAGTTCAACTGCAGTCACAGAACGCACAGATCAGCGTCGAAAACGCTCGTTTGGAATCGGACAAACGAGCCGCAACCGGCGAGGTCGATGCGTCCAAAATACGGCTTGATACTGCACGACGCGAAGCGGATCGGATGCAAAGATTGTTCGACGGCAAGGCGTCCTCGGAGAAGCAGCTTCAAGCTGCCCGATCGGAAGCCGCATCAGCACAAGCGAATTACGATTCTGCCGTAAAACGTCGCGACGCACTATTGGCGGCTCGCCCCGTAGCCCCCGTAAATGTGGGTTCGATATCGGTCGGCGGCGTGAACAACAACCTTACGATATCTGCCCCATTCGGCGGATATGTGACAAAGGTGAATAAGTCTATCGGCGAACAGGTTTCCCCGGGCGACGCGATCATCGAAATCAGCAATCTCGATACGGTTTATGTCGAAGCACCGATCTTTGAACGCGACTTAAATCTTTTGGGCGGCGGCAGAACGGCTACGTTCACGACCTCTGCATACCCCCAAGAGTTCAAAGGCTCGATAATCGATATCGGCGCGTCGATCAATGAACAGACCCGTGCTGCGAATGTGGTCTTTGTCGTCGAGAACGCCGGTCGAGCTCTTCGTCTTGGAATGCAGGCGAATGTGAAGCTGGATGCAGAGCAAACCGTCACCGCGATGATGGTACCGAAAGAAGCCGTGATCGAAAGCGAAGGCAAACAATATGTCTACGTCCTGCTCTCCGGCGAGGAGTTTCAGCGGCGTGAAGTAACTATCGGCGACGAGTACGGCGAAAAGGTCGCCATTCTGACCGGTGTAGAAAAGGGCGAGCGAGTCGTTACGCAGGGGGCGTATCAGCTCAGGCTACAGGAACTCAGACCCGCCGATACAGGCGTACATAGCCATGAGACATAGATCTCGCTTTCGCCGTACATCGAGCGACAGATCCCGAATGAAAAATAGAGTTTTCAGAAACACCCTCATTAAATCGGATGCTAAATAAGGTAATTCAATTCGCGTTGCAGCAGCGGCTACTCGTTCTTGTGGCGGCCGCCGCTCTCATAATTTACGGCGGTATCGTTGCGTACAGGACGCCGGTCGATGTATTTCCAGATCTGACCGCTCCAACGGTAACCGTTCTTACCGAATCTCACGGCCTCGCACCGGAAGAGGTCGAGTCTCTGGTAACGCTTCCGATCGAATCCGCGATGAATGGCACGGCGGGTGTTTTCCGCGTGCGGTCCAACTCAGCTATAGGAATATCGATCGTTTTTGTCGAGTTCGACTTTACGACCGACATCTATCGCGCTCGTCAGCTCGTTACGGAAAAACTGCAGCAAGTGCGGCTTCCGGTAGGAGTCTCGCCCCCTGTGCTCGGCCCCATCTCATCGACGATGGGCGAGATCATGGAGATCTCGATGACGAGCACGGAAACGTCTCCGATGGAGCTGCGGTCAATCGCGGATTGGATCGTGCGACCGCGATTGCTGGGCGTTTCGGGCGTTTCGCAGGTCATGATCATCGGCGGGGAGATGAAGCAGTATCAGATACTGATCGATCCCGCGAAGCTGGCTGACTATAAACTGACCGTCGAAGAGGTCGTCGAAGCCGTAAGCGAATCGAACGCGAACGCATCGGGCGGTTTTATGGAGCGCCCGAATGAGGAATATTTGATTCGCCTCCGCGCACGCGCTTATTCGGTCAACGACCTTGGCAACTCGGTTATAACGGTTCGCGACAATGTTCCGATTTTGGTCAAGAACATCGCAACGGTTCAGGAGGCACCGGCTCTAAAACGAGGCGACGGCAGTTTTAACGGAAAGCCCGCAGTAGTGGCGACGATTCAAAAACAGCCCAACGCAAACACGCTAGAACTAACCGACAGCATTGAGGCTACGCTGGCGTCGCTTAAGCAGTCGCTCCCGCCCGATGTGGTCGTAGATACCAAGGCCTTCCGTCAAGCCGATTTTATCGACCGTGCCATCGGCAATATTCAGGAATCGATAATTGAAGGGGGGCTAATGGTTACCATTGTTCTCTTTCTCTTTCTTTGGAATTTTCGGACGACTTTCATCAGTTTAACGGCCATTCCGCTGTCGCTTGTTACCGCGATTCTGGTGATGAATTATTTCGACATCACGATCAACACGATGACGCTGGGCGGAATGGCGATCGCTATCGGAGCGCTCGTCGATGACGCGATCATTGACGTCGAAAACGTTTTTCGCCGTCTTAAACAAAATGCTCATCTGGACGACCCGCTGCCCGTGCTGACCGTTATCTACAATGCATCGGCGGAAATACGAAGTTCGATTCTTTTTGCCACGCTGATCATTATTCTTGTTTTTCTGCCGCTCTTCAGTCTGGGAGGTTTCGAGGGTCGAATGTTCGCACCGCTCGCCTTTGCGTACATCATCTCGATAACCGCCTCGCTGATTGTGGCTCTCACCGTTACGCCCGTCCTTTGTTATTTCCTTCTCGGTAGATCGAAGCTTATCGAGGACGAAGGCGATTCGCGGCTTGTAGCGTGGCTCAAGAAACACTATCGAAAATTGCTCGACTGGACGCTCAAGCATCCCGCAAAGATAATTGGCGTGTCGGCCGCATTGCTCATTGTTGCACTGTCGCTTTTCTTTCTGATGGGCCGCGAATTTCTTCCGCCGTTCAACGAGGGAACCTTTAACATCAACTCGAACCTACCGCCGGGCACGTCTCTCAGGGAATCGAACCGAATCGGGCAGATCATCGAGAATGTCTTGCTCAGTGTCCCCGAGGTGGTCTCGACCACGCGACGAACCGGCCGAGCCGAACTAGACGAGCATGCGGCGGGCGTAAATACTAGCGAGATCGAAGTCGTCACAAAAGAAAGCGACCGCTCGCACGCCGCAGTGACTGAAGAGGTTCGGCAAAAACTCGCCCAAATTCCCGGAGTAGAGTCCGAGGTCGGTCAGCCGATCTCTCACCGTATCGACCACTTGCTTTCGGGAACCCGGGCACAGATAGCGATCAAGCTTTTCGGTCCAGACCTGGCTACGCTACGCACAAAGGCGAGCGAAATTCGTGATCAAATGTCGAAGATCGGGGGCGTCGTCGATCTGCTTGTCGAGCCTCAGGTCGGCGTTCCGCAAGTTCAGATAAATCTAAATCGGGAACAAGCCGCCGCCCTCGGCATCAAGGCCGAAGACCTCGCCGAAACCGTCGATACTGCATTCAACGGTCACGTCGCTTCGCAAGTTCTGGAGGAACAGAGGACCTATGATGTGTTGATCAGATTCGACGACGCGTCACGATCCTCGGTCGATTCGATTCAAAGAACTCTTATCGACACGCCAGGCGGAGCAAAAGTGCCTATCGCACAGGTCGCGGAAGTTCGCACCGATCAAGGCCCAAACACGATCAATCGCGAGAATGTCCAGCGCCGCATCATCATTCAGGCGAATGTCGCCGACAGAGATCTAGGAAGCGTCATCGCCGATGTTCGCGAAAATATCGGCAAGAACGTCTCGCTTCCGCAAGGGTATTTCATCCAATATGGTGGGCAGTTCGAGGCACAGGAAAAGGCCTCGACTCAGATCCTGCTCCTGTCGATAGTCGCCATCGCCGGCATATTTTTACTGCTCTTTATTGCATTGAAATCGGCCCGTGCCGCGATCCTCGTGATGGCTAATCTTCCGCTTGCCCTCATCGGCGGGGTTGTCATGGTTTTTCTTGCCGGCGGCACGCTGTCGATTGCCTCGCTCGTCGGTTTCATCACGCTCTTCGGAATCGCAACGCGAAATGGCATCATGCTCATCTCGCACTATCAGCACCTGATGGAATTCGAAGGTAAGACCTTCAATGAGGCGATCGTTCAAGGCTCGATGGAACGTCTTTCGCCGATTCTCATGACCGCCCTGGTCACCGGTATCGGCCTTGTACCGCTTGCCCTCGGCGCTGGCGAACCTGGCAAAGAGATCCAGCAGCCAATGGCAGTTGTCATTCTAGGCGGCATCGTTACTTCGACATTCCTGAACATGATCGTCATCCCAGCGCTGTACTTGAAATATGGACAAAGACAGAAGGAAACTGAAAACGCTTAAAGAAATGGAAAAGAGATATCAATACAAAACGCTCGTGACGGGTCATGTTTCACGAATATCGTTGATCGTCGCACTTCTTGCGACGACTGTCTTTGCGCACGGTGTGGCTGAAGGGGACAAGGGATATTTGCTTGAGGTTTCGGGTGTGAACATCCTAAGTTTTATGTACCTCGGTGCAAAGCATATGTTTACGGGTTACGACCATATTCTCTTTCTGCTTGGCGTTATCTTCTTTCTCTACAAGCTGAAAGACATTGGCATTTACGTCAGCCTCTTTGCGATCGGGCATTCTGTGACGATGCTTGCGGGCGTTTATTTCGGGACGACCATCAACGGCTTTTTGATCGATGCGATCATCGGGCTTTCGATCGTCTATAAGTCGCTCGACAACATCGGGGCGTTTCAACGCTGGTTCGGTTTTCAGCCGAACACGAAAGCGGCAACGCTTATATTCGGCCTGTTTCATGGCTTCGGCCTCGCGACGAAAATACAGGAATATCAGCTATCGCCGGATGGGCTTCTGCCGAACCTACTGGCGTTCAACGTCGGTGTCGAGATCGGCCAGCTGCTGGCACTGGGAGCGATCCTTATCGCAATCAGCTATTGGCGAAAAACCGACAGTTTTTTGAAGCACGCCTACACAGCAAACGTAATTGTGATGGCCGCGGGATTTTTGCTCGTCGGTTATCAACTGACTGGATTTTTTGTAAGTTAAGGAACTGAATTTTATGTATAACAGCGATTTACCTAATCGTGCGGAACTTCCGACCAGCGGACAACTTTTTCGCTCAACTATCCTTGCCATTATTCTCGCTGCAGTACTTCTTGTCGGCGTGGTTCTGCCTTCGGAGTACGCGATAGATCCGACGGGCATCGGCCGCGTTCTCGGCCTGACGCAGATGGGCGAGATCAAGATGAAGCTCGCGGAGGAAGCCAAAGCGGACCGCGAAGCCGCGACCGCACGGCCCGCCGCTGTGCCCGCTACGACTGTTCCGCCAAACGCGTCGAACACGGCCCCGGCGACCAGTACGACTGCCTCCGCCGCAAAGTCCGACGAAATGACCGTCACGCTGAAACCCGGTGAAGCTGCGGAAATAAAGCTAGAGATGGCGAAAGGCGCGAAAGTGAAATATGAGTGGACAGCAACTGGCGGTGTTGTAAATCACGACACCCATGGCGATAATCCGCAAAAGCAATTCATCAGCTATAAAAAAGGAACCGGCATCTCTGGCGACGCGGGCGATCTTGTCGCCGATTTCGACGGCAGCCACGGGTGGTTCTGGCGGAACCGAGGCCAAAGCGACGTAACCGTCTTAATAAAAGCAACCGGCGAGTATCATACCATGAAACGCGTTGCGTAGCGAGTAGTCAGAACCGCGAACGGTAGCGACCGCGTTTGCTGATAACCTCGAAACAATTGATATGCAAGCTGGTCTCTGGAGCAATCGAAATTACGTTTTCTTATTTGCTGCGCAGATTGTCTCACTGCTCGGCAGTGGCGTTACGACCGTCGCTCTGGCGATCTTTGCATATCAACTGACGGGCGGTGAATCGGCGACGGCGATCATAGGGAGCGCGCTGTTTCTGCGGATTCTGGCGTTTCTATTGTTTTCGCAGTTCGCCGGAGTTCTGGCCGACCGCGTCAGCAGGAAAAAGATCCTGATCGTGACCGACGTTGTGCGATTCGGTTTGCTCGCCCTCTTCCCCTTTATCACAGAGGTCTGGCAGATCTACGCATTGATCTTCGCGATCAACGCAGTGACCGCCTTTTTCACGCCAACTTTTGAAGCGAGTCTGCCAGAGGTTGTCGGCGAAAAGGACTATGTTAAAGCCCTTTCGTTCTCGCGAGTCGCCGTCGATATCGAAGCGTTTGCCGCCCCGGCGCTTGCCGGGCTCATGGTCGCTGCAGTCAGCGTGCGTTGGGTCTTCTGGTTCGACGCCTTTACGTACCTTGTCTCGGCCGCTCTCGTACTGATGGTCACCATCCCGCAGGTCAAGAAGAAGCTCGATCCGATTAACCTGCGTGGATTTATTAGCGACCTCACGCTCGGCGCAAGAATACTGCTCCGCGAACCGTCCTTGCGGCAGGCATTGCTCTTAAGCTTTGCCGAAGCTACAGCCGGCGCGGCCGCGATCGTTGCAACGGTCGTTTACGTCAGCGATATTCTTCAGGGTGGCGACACGAGCTTTGCCATCGTGATGGCGGTTCTCGGCTTGGGTTCATCGATAGCTGCGATGATCTTAGGGCGCACCACAACGCGTATCGAACTGGAAGCAAGCGACAAGACGGCCCTTCACTACAAACGTCATGATTGGTCTCGCTTCACACTCTTTGTCGGAGGCATTATCCTCGGCCTGATATTACTGCCCGGCATCTTTCAGCCGCCGCTTATCATCTTTGCCGCTCTATGGTTTCTAAACGGTGCCGGACAAGCTTTGATCTCCATCGCATCGGGAACTCTGTTAGCCGAGCACACCCGCGTCGAAGAGCGCGGTCGGGCATACGCCGCGTATTTCGCGTTAACTCACGCCTGCTGGCTAATAACTTATCCCGCTATCGGATACGCCGCCGTTTGGTGGGGAACGCCCTTGACGTTCACCCTCGCGGGGGCATCGTGCCTTACAATTGTGTTGTTTGCGTTCCTCATTGGGGACCCAAAGCAACTAGTCCATGAACACCGGGTGTTATAAGGTCGGGAGTGACTGGTGGCAATCGGGAGACAGACTTTATCTGACGCAACTTTCCTTTTTGAATCGACCTAAAATCCATTCTGCTTCCATGTGATACGCATGCTCGTACATATCCAGGACATCAACGGTACGCGGAATGGTGCATTTGAAGTATGATCCACGGCCCAGTAATTGTGAAGTCCTTTGGTTTGCAGATTGTACGCGGGGATGGCCAAGCCTGAGCCGGCTGAAAGAGCATTCGCGGTTTTTTTTGAACTCCGCCTCCCAGGCTTGATAATCGCAGAACCATTGCTCAATAAGTTTCCTGGCTTTCCCGTCCGCCTTTCCATTTCCGCCGAGATTCGCTTGTAACCGCCGACAACGGCGGCGCTCAATCCGATAATTCTCGTGGGGCATGGCGACGTGTGATCTTTTCCATATCGTTTACCTACGGGCCGTCGGCGTACAAGCCTGCGGTCTATTCAAGCACGGTGTCTGGAGGCAACTTGGCAAAACCTGGTCCCTTGTGACAGCGGGCACAGCTACTAACATCCGTTGGATTGTTGCCCGTGAAAGCGCGCTTCCCGTTATGACATTGGAGGCAATTGTTGCCGGGAGTGGTGCGGTGTTGAAGGATCGTTATATTGGTGACCTGACGGGCGTTAGGAGCTCCGGCAACGACCGAATGACAATCATCACAGCTTACGGCTCTATGGTCGCCGTGCGTGAAAATAGCCTTGAAATTATATTGAGACTGGAGCGTCCGGCGATACGGAGCCAATTCGTGGCAGACGCTGCATGAACCGATCTTGGTTTCGGCCTTGTGACAGGCATAACAGTTTGCGTGGGCCTGAAATCCGACCGGGATCGTTTGGCCGGCGCCAGATGGCCTGTGACACGACGCGCATCCGTTCGGCGGCCGGCCTTCACCACGCAAATGTGCCGCGTGGTCAAACTTCATATTGAAGCCTTCGCGAAATCGGGTCGGAAATGCCCGCTGGGTAGGAGGGACCGATTTGAGATCATTGTGACAGATCGCACACATAGCCTGATCGTCCCGCGCCGTAAACTGGTTCAGATGGCAGCCGATGCAGGATTCGTGGCCACCCAACTCTATCTCCATCGAGCGGCCCTCTCGCTGATGACATGTATTGCACGCAAATTCTTTATGTTCGGGAATTTTATGCGAGAAGGCTCGGAATGTTTTTGTAGAATCTCTCTCCGGTATCGAAGGGGCGGTCTCTGCCGCGGTGATCGGCACCGGCGACTTCTGTGCCTGCTGAATGCAGCTCGCCGCGAAAACCGAAAGCGCGCAGAAAATGAGCAACCACTTCAGTAAATTTGTTAAACGCGCGCTGTTTATCATCTGGCGTTTCAGCGAATCTGGTGGCTCCGCGGGACCGGAAATCTTCCGATCGCTGATGTGTGACAATAGGTACATTGAAATGGCGGCTTTTTGTCAGCAACACTCTGTTCACGATTGTCCATCTCGTTCGTAAAATCTACACGGTGTGGAGTATGACATGACATGCAGGCGACAAATGGCACCTCGGCGCCGACCAATGTTTTCAGGTCCGCATTCTGCGCGATCCGAATATGGCATGTCATGCAATCTGCGTTGGCATGATCCTCTTGCTGATGATCGAATTTCAATGAAAAGCGTTTGACGACCGTCGATTCCAAATAGGGTGTGGTCAATTTATGACAGCCCGCGCAATCGGTGCCGACCGGCTTTGTACCCTGAAAGTGACAGGTAAAACACGACGCATGGCTGTTCGGCTTGTCCATAAAAAAACCAGCAGTCGGTGGAAAACCGGTGCCGGACGCATCGGCCACTGCGTCGCTCAAAGGCTTCATCCCGGCCGGTATTCGTGCAGCAAACTTTGGCAGTTGGGTTTTTGTCGTATGGCAAATTGCACAATTGTTGAATTGTGGCGGGTCATCCAGCATTCCCGTAAAGCTTGCCGGAACAAAATGAGCGACTGCAACACCAGTTTTCTTATTGTTCAACGCGATAATGTCCTGATGGATGTTATGCGGGAACGTAGTTGTGAACTGACGGGGGCGAGACTTTACGGGAAACGGGAGAACACCACGGCCACCAGTGGCCCGCATCGACGCTGCAACGTGACAACTTCCGCAAAACGCTCCGCCATTACTATAAATATCGGGCTTGGCTCCGCTGGAATGACAGCCGTTACACGTTTTATGCTTTTCATAGGGAAAACTAACTACGTCGGGAAACGGCTCTTGTTTGTCACGCCGGGGTGATTTCCAGTTTGCTGTCGGCAGCATATGACATGCATTACAGTCTTTGAATTTTCCTTGCTTATGAGCGGGTGTTCCGTGCGAAAAAGGTCCGGACCGTTTTTGTGCCTTCGATTCCGTGAGGACGCTTGCCGCGAATATCGTCGCGATCAATGCGAAAAGAAGTAATCTAACACGGTTTTTCATTTTTTAGCGCAGCTTCGCGTGCTGCAAACGGGAAGATCTTTTATTATCACTTCGCATTTCTTAACAGGTTTGTCCTTTTCCGGAATATGAAGTCTCAGCGTTGCGGTCTTCTCGCTCCCGACCTCCACTTCGCATGCCCAAATGTAGCTTTTTTCTCCTATCTCGACCGGCACAAGATTCGAGATCAGGAATGTTTCGGTGGCTTTTCCGCCAGTTTCCCCTTCTGTCAATGGAATATCGATAAAAACTGCCTTCGAATGAACGCTTTCTGTCATTGCCGACTGAATGGGATTAATTCCACCTAACAAGGTATCGAGCAGGGACTTTCGTTGCTCGTAAAAACCGTCCCGCAGCTTTGGCTCAAGATTGGTTGTGAGCCATTTTTTGGCAATCGACGGCTTGTTGCCATACCGGGTCAAACCTTTCTGATAAGCCGCATTAAATTCCGGTACTTTGGCTATGTCCTCCGTCTCGATGTCGCGGCAATATGCCGATTCGCAGTTTCCTGCCTTCAGCCACGCAAGATATTCCGGACTCACGTGCATTTGGCAATAAAAACAATCGCGAGAGAGAAAGTCCGACGCCTTGAGCTTCTCGATCAGCGGGTTATTTGCTTCAAGACCGCCCCGCAATAGATAAAATCTCTTTCTTACGATGATCTCCTGTTTTGTTCCAATCTTTAGACGGCCTGTAACTTCAACCGAGCCGGTCGCAGGACCATCTTGGCTGTATGACTGCGGACAACCTACCAACAAAAGCAATACCGCAAAAACTTTCAGTCGAAAAGGAAACTTCATACTCAAGGCGGCCCCTTCAATTTATCAGTGTTAACATTGGCTACTTAGCCGGCCATCAGACCGACCACGGCGAATGTAAAAATTACCTTTTTCAAACTACTTGATTGTTATACCAATCGATTCCAAAAACCTGTTTGGTCGTTCGCCGCCGATCAACGCAAGGACGTAGTCGTTGGGGATCGTTTCGACCTCCCTCTTGGTGACGACATCTTCCAACACAAGTTCATTTTCGCGCATTTCCTTTATGCCGACGCCAAACCGAAGATCGATCAAACCTTCATCCGCACACTTATAGAGCTGGAATTTATTGCCAAATTTCACCGTCGGCGCCAAATAATCGCGGACAAGCAATGTTACTTGGTTCATCTTCTCAGGCGGCCGCGGCTTTATCGCCGCACCTTGGCGTATAGCGACAAGATCGACAGCGGCTTCGACGGCGACATTACCGCCGCCAACAACGACCATTCGGTATCCCGAAAAATTTTCTGGATTCGACAGATCGTACAATACCTTTTGTTCGTCGCGGCCCTCGATTCTGACTTTCAGGCCTTCATTAGGCAGCCTAAGTTTGTTAGGCGTTCCTCTAAGGCCGATGGCAATGACGACCCTTCGAGCGGTATAGGTCTTCGTCGTCTTTTCGGTGCCGCGTTCAGTGGCGATAACAAAATAGTCGCCGTCATCCGCACGGTTTACCGATTTACAACTCTCATATTCGTTTATGGTTACTCCTTTTTCAGCCAAATTACCCAGCCATACGCCGAGAATGTTTTCACGCTGATCCCCGGCGACCCTGGTTTGGAGCTGAATGCCAATATCGGCCCGAAATCCGGACATAATGTTTTCCCGGTCGGAAAGAAAATGCGTTTGATACAGGTCCGACCAGTTCCCCTTGCCTTTCGAACGGAGAAAAGCCGCAATCCGCCCTTTCAACTCCGTTTTTATTTTCCCGGTAAGCAGCGGCGAAAGCTCCGGCTGTAAAGACCGGGGAATCTTTGCGATCAACTCCGCGTGGAGTCGATATGTTTGGTCATGAATAACCGTTTCTACGTCCTGGTCGAGAGCGTCAAATATCGTTGTCTCGTCGTCGTCCGCATCACCACCGTATTTTGCATTCGCAAGCCCGAGGCCGACTGCCGGAATGCCGCCGAACCAGTCCTTTGTATCAGGCTTGAAAAAGATGTATTTCCCCTTTGGATATTGATCGACCGTGGACAGGACCTTGTCTTGCTCGATCGCAACATAACGCAAATTGGCGTCGGCCGCCGATGCGGCAGCGGATGCTCCGCCCGGCCCAATGCCGATTATTGCGACGTCGTAAGTTGCTTTTGGCTCGTGCGGAGCCTGCGTCAATTCGGCAGCTATATGAGCAATAACGTCGGCACCCTCTTTGACCGCATTTTTTATAAGGGGAACTCCCGAAACATCGCCGATTATAAAGCAGCCGGGGACATTTGTCTGAAGCGTCGAGCCGTCACGCATCGGCATGGGGAGTGTTCGCACATCCTTTGTTGTGTTGATGACGATGCACGCCTTTGGATTTACCGGACATTCTGCCTGACACGCCGTATCCTCCATGCAAAGATCGGGGGCGACAGCGGCGGCTACGCCATCGACGATTGCGAGTACATCGTGCGGGCAAGCATCGACACAGGCCTGACATCCGATGCACCGTTCCGGGAATATCATCGGATGCGGATAGGCTGGACCGCGGTACTTGTCCAGCCCAAGTTCCACGAGTTCGGATCTGGCAAGCCTTCGGACACGCATCTGAGGATTTACTTGTTCGTCCCGAGCCTTAAAGAAACCGAACGAGCGTGTGAAGTCATTAAATATCACGAAAAACCCGATCCCAAAACCAACAAACAAAATACTTGCCCAGCCTACCCATGTCAGCCCACCGTAGACGACGACGTCAGCCGGGACAAGCATCTGGTTCAGCCAAATTAGCAAGCCGATCAAAGCGAGACAAATTATGAAATGAACAGTTTTCATTGACCGCTTAGTTGTTTGATCTGGCTTGTAACGGCCACTTTCCTTCTTTGAAGCGCATCGTCCGAAAGAAACTCGTTCCACCGCCGGGCACTATACGGATGCTGCGTATGACATGAGATGCAATTTGCCTGGCCTTCGCCAAAGCGCGTATCACGCCCCGGAGCATCAACCGGCGTTGTATGACAAGCCGCACACGTCTGTCGCGGTGTAATGCGATCAACAGGGTCCTGGCTTTTGTGGCAGCTTGAACAGGAGACAAAGCCGCGCTTGTCCGGCGTTACTCCTTCGGGTGCTTTCAATCGGCCCAGATGAACTGTGTGAAAATGCCTGCTGAGCCGCGCCTGGTCATTGTTGTCGCCTGTCGCTGAACTGTTGATCTCAGGAATAGCATCTGCTGCCTCGATAAATATTCCCTTCCATTTCCACACTCCGTCCACGACCGGATAACCGTAAGAACCTCCATGTGCCGTACGCACACTTTTTTTGTTATAGAGCTTTAAGTTGTTGTCGTTATGACAGGTTGCACAACTTCGGATCGCCGATGCCGCCAATTGGACGTCCGCTCCTTGATGTTCACGATGACAAACCGTGCAGGTAACGCCCGCTTCCTCATGGGCCTTCGTAATGGATATGTGAAATTCTTCCGCCTGATGGCATTTGTTACATGAGTTTTCAATCGGCTCGTTCAGCGTGTGACATGTCGTACACGAGGTGCCACTGGATGCAACCGCGATCGTGCTGCCCTCAACCTTCGAGGAATGAGGATTTGAAAGGGGTTTCAACGCGTAAACTCCCGGAAACCGATAATAGGCGAACGCTCCAATCGCTCCGATTATCAAAAAAGCCCAAATGAACAACCCGAAACGCCAGGGTCGCTGTAGATCGTACGTCGGCTTCCAGTTGAACATTGCCTTTCCCGGCCTCGGCTTTTCCGCAGGCCGAAGGCGGGTTCCCGAATCGTCCTTATCATCACGCGTCCTTTTTTCCCAGAAAACCGACAATACGCCTGGTGGTTTCGAAGCACGAACGCCCGCTGGCGACATCGCGTCGGGTTGGAAATCGGCGGGTTTTTCCGCGTTCCGACGTGTAACCGGACGCTGTACCGTCAACGAGATCGTGTTTCCCGGGCTTGTCGCAAGGATCGTAAACGGTCCGATCTGGATCGTATCACCGTCAGCCAAAACATCGCTCTTTTTTGCCTCAAGCCGCCTGCCGTTCACGGTCAGGATATTTGACGATGAGAGGTTTATCAGAAAATATTTTGAATCGCGATAAATGATCGTCGCGTGGATCCTGGAAACGGATTTGTGATCCAGAACTATCTCGCACTCGTCCAAACGGCCGATGAGAATGCTCTCTTTATCAAGAACCTTTGCGTCGGCATCGTCGTCGGCAAAAAGAACTGTAAATTTTGCGGTCTCCTTCATGAGATCTATTCGACTAATGGTTCATTTTGATGTCGGGGCACGGCGATCTTCTTCCTATCGAACATTAAAATATGTTACCTGAATTATATGTATCAGCATCAGAATCAGCATTATCGAGGTAAACAATACATGCGGCGCGACCCATAGTTTTAACAATTGGTGCAAATAGCAAAGAGCATCAACACGTCGTAGTGTTGCCGCATTTTCCACCGCTTCCATCAATCGTGCGTCATCAGTACGTTTCATTCCCTCGGCGGCCGCGCGAAATTCCTCCCGGGCCTCGGCCAGCATTTCCGGAAGGTCTTCCTTTCGATAATACTGCCGAAAAAGATAACGCAAGCCTAAGAAGCGGCGGCGCACTTTTCTATGGATCAGATTTTTCAAATCGTCATTGTCGGTTTCTTCACTCGCTCGAACGAGTTCCGCCCGGAGTTCTTCGCGGCGCTGTTTGAGATCCTCTAAAAGTAATGGCTCGCGTTCGATCCGTGTCATAAAACGTGGCACGATCAAATAGCACGCCGCCCCGAAAAGGCCGGTGGCGATCACAAGATCGAATGAGATCATCAAGAACGCGCTAAAAAAGCCACCCGAGCTTTGGCTGCCGTGGACGAGAAGCAGAATGCCGGCCAGGACGCCGATATAGTAGTGCGAAAGCATCCAATAGCGCAACGCTCCAGCCCGCCGCCGGTAAATTTGCTTTCTTGCGGGATATGCCATCACCCAAATGATGCTCGCAAGTCCGGCAAGTCCCGTCAGCCAGCGCATCGTCATCCAGGAACCCGGGCTTAATGGTATGTCCTGAGAAAATACCCTGGTTGCCCATACGCCCAAACCACCGCCAAATGCGACGGCGGCGATCCCGATCACGTGCCAAATGGTCGACCACAGATCAAACTTATGAATGTTTACGCCGATTGCATGAGTTTTGCTGCGCTGGATGAAGCCCAACGTTTGGTTAATTTCGTCAAAATATTCATGCGGATTTACGCGAACCAACGCTCCTGTCGGGCAATTTTCTTCGCACGAATACGCTGCCGTTTTTGCGCCCGGCGGGTTCATTCCAGTGTCCTTGCAGAGATTGCATTTTACAGCCAGGAGGTTTTCGGTTTGCGTGACGGCTGTCGGAAGCTCGGCAACACCCAGTGAAAAAACAGAGCGAAGTTTTGCAAATGCCTGTCGTGCCGGTAAATCTTCAGCTTTTCCCGGTATCGGTATCATTGAGATTGCGTGATAAGGACACTGCGTTGCGCAATCGCCGCAGCCAATACAAGTAGCCGGGTGAATATCGATTTCGCCATTGGGAAACCGGGCAATCGCACCGGTCGGGCAGCCCGTCAGACATTCGGGGTCCTGGCAATGCATGCAAACCGAAGGCATGAGAATGCTTTGGATCCTTGAACTGTTTGGTTTTGTGGGGCGTTCGATATGGATACCTCGCCGGACGAGCCGCGAATTGCCGTGCACCTTATGACAGGCAAGCGAACAATTCCCACAGCGAATGCATTTCGCCATATCCATCACAAGTAAGTTAATACCGTCGACAACACCGGTTTCGATTTCTTTGCTTGTCGCCATCAAAACACGCGTGTCCTCCGGGTGTCGAGGAACCGGAGAATCGTCCGATCTGGCAGACTTTTGTAAAATCGGCACAACGATGGCCCTCATATCCTTTTCTTCGCGAAGCCGATCGACGGCGATCTCAACAACTTCGGCCCGCCCGCGTACCGTAGCCGTATATCCCCATTTTCCCGGTGTTTCGACAGCTTCCAAACCCAGGCAAGCACCGGCACCCAGAAAATCGAGCCCGACGGAATCGTCAGTATCTAGCAGAAGGTCAGCCGCATCCGGGTTAAAAGCTACACCACTGACGCGCTCTATCCAGCCGTTTCGGACATAAACGACCCGGTTGATCGGATCGCCTTCCTGAAACAAAACGTGGTCTTCTTCGTAAACCGTGAATCGGGCTGCTTCATTCAAAGTCTTCAGCACACCAGCTTCGAGAGGCCCGTGCGTAATGTCTCTTAATTCGTTTAGTGTTAGCGAAAGTCCGTAAGTGCGATAATTACGGTCGAGAGCGTTTCCGAAGCGCGGCAGTTTACGAAGAAGCCGTAATGCGGGGCGGGTAAATTCAAGGACAATAGCGGGTTCGCTGCCGCTTGCTACTGTGACCGTCGCCGCTCTTTGGGTTCCCGAAAGCAACGCCATTTCGCCAAACGAATTGCCCTCGGGTATCTCGCCAACCTTTTTTTGCTGTTCATTTTCTAGAGTGATGGAAGCTTCGAGCTTTCCTTTGACGAGGATGTAAAAGATGCCGCTTTCCCACGTGCGCTCCCGGATAATTACTTCGCCGGGTGAAAACTCAAGCAAACGCGTGTACGGACCAACCTGTTTGCCGCGATAGCTCCGGCCAAACAGGATGATGTCCATATCAAGCTCATTCCGAAACTCTCCGTTTGGCTCTTTTTCGATCAATTCCGATACGATCTCGACACGGTTAAATGCCTCGACGATCTGCTCGTGGTTTTTTATTTCGCGTGGCATTGCGGCTCGGACAATCGAAAGGAATTGGCAAATCCTATATCAAACGGGACCGGAACATGAAGAAAAGGACGGCTGCGGCGAGAACCAACAGGAAAAGGAAAATCAAAACCAAGATCACACCGCCCAAAACGAACCACTTCAGATTACTTTTGCCGGGGAGATTAGGTCTATCATCTGAATCTTCCGGCAACCGCACCGCTTCAGACACAGGCTCGATAACTTTTGCGTGTTCCGGCTTGCCAACCTCGATGCGCATTTGCGGAACACTCACGACGCGGTCTTCGCCGGGATTTGGAGCTTTGGAAATATCGAGCCCCATATCCGACAGAATCATATTGAGCATGGACGCGTCGAACTGCTCTGTTTCATTGGATCGATCAAATATCGTCGGTTTGGAGCGTTGTGTTTCGTTTAAGAATGATTTGCCGCAGCCGGGGCAAAAAGCCCTAACATCGTCTACCATTTCGCCACATTCGTCACATTCCCTTAGGCCCATTTGCTAGTTTCCGGGTTGCCACACCAACGTGGTTCCAAATCTTTTCAACTCCCGCGTAGACTACGGGCAAACTATTTTTTCTTAGTATGACAGTCGTTGCAGCCCGACGGAGACAGTAGTTTCGGATCTCGCTTCCTCACGGCCTCGTGACAGGAGTTGCAATTGATGTGATAGGCAACATCGTTAGTCAACTTTCCCGTTGGTGGTTTCTTCATTTTCTTAGGATAAGACATGCTTGCGGGCGGATACTCGTCCGTTTCCTCCGTCGCCGACTGAAAGTGGCAGACACGGCAGGATTGCACCGGCTCCTTGGAGGTTTCCAACTGCTTGGCAGTGAGAGTTTCCTTCCTATCGAATGTTGTGAGGTACTCCTGGCCCTTCGGCGCTGAGGGTTGCGCCGTGTGGTGACATTCGACGCACGTTGTAACAGTCTTGCCATCAAGGCTATACAAAACATCAGTGGCATGCTTTGCGTGGTCAAAGGCCGCTTCAAGTTTGAGTTCGCCCCTTAGCTTATCTTGGCTGTCCTTGGCCAGGATAATAGGCTTATCCGGCTGATTCGCGCTCGATTCGGGGATCACCTTACCCGAAATGTCAACCGCATGCGGGGGATTAGTGCCGTCAGGGTTGGTACAAATCGACAACCCGACAGACGAGCACAACGACGTCGCCGCCTCAACCCCAAACATCACCGTCAGGTAACCGGTCAAAATGATAAGAATTGCGAATAGTTTTAATCTCATAATTACCTTATTGGAGATCAATCAATCTGTTAAGTATCAATTTAATTTTTTCTGTATAAAATAAGAATAACTTGTTGCAATAATAAGCAATTTGTATTATAAGACACATTATTGTCCGCTAATTAAAAAATTGTCAATAAGATTCGCGAGGAGAAGATCATAACTGATCGAGCTCAGATGGCTCATAAAACTGTTTATGACAACTTTCGAAATTCTTCTTCTTGTCCTGTAAGGCAGGAAGTAAAAATTGGCGGCATCCTTTTCTATTCAGAACCAATTAAACGGACTGGTCGCATTTCATCAGTTCAAGCTTTTGTCATCAGAGCCTTAGACGCGAGGTGCTTACGTGACTAAATTACTTAGAGCAATGAACCCTTTGCGGATCACCGCACGGTCAGCCAAAATATTCCTAATTGCAACATTTGCAGGTCTTTTGCTTATATTCCTTGCACAAGGTGTTTCGCCACCCGCACTTTCGCAGTCCGCCAACCTGAAGGTTGAGCAAGCCGACGTAGGGAAGAACTGCGTCTCGTGCCACGGAGCGATCGTCGAAGGTTTTGGGACTAATACGCACGGCAAGAGCGCCAAGTTCATGGATGGTGATCGTGCAGCTTCGTGCGAGACTTGCCACACTAACAGTGAAAAGCACGTCGAGAGCGGAAAAAAGGAGGACATTGTCAGTCCGGCTAAGATGTCATCGAAGGACATAAACAGCTCGTGTCTTCAATGTCACTCGCAGGATAAGCATACGTTTGCGTGGGCTGGCGGCGAACACGACAAAAACAACGTCAGTTGCCTGTCGTGCCACAGCCAGCACCATTCAAAGTCTGAGGAAAACTTACTTGCAAGTTTCACGACAGAGGAAACTTGTCTTCGCTGCCATACGGGCGTTCGCAAATCCATGCACCAGCGTTCGACCCATCTGTTTCGCACCGAGCAACGCAACATGAAAGTCGGCTGCACTTCATGCCACAATCCTCATGGCGGCGATGGCGACAAGATGATGGTCGCGGAGACGGTCAATAATACCTGCTACGGCTGTCATGCCGAAAAACGCGGCCCGTTTCTCTGGGAACACGCGCCAGTTCGCGAGAATTGCATGAGCTGTCATTCACCGCATGGCTCGAACAATGCCAAGCTTTTGACAGCTCGTGCTCACATGTCGTGCCAACAGTGTCATATTCATATGTTGCCGCGCCATTCCACGACCGCCGGAAGACCTCTGGACATATGGTCTCTAAATCGCGGTTGTGTTAATTGCCATTCCCAGATCCACGGCTCGAATCACCCCGGGGGCAGAACCCTTACACGCTAGGAGAAGCAAATGAGAATTCAGGCAGACAGACTTAAACCGATTCGGTGCGTCGTTTTTGTTTTTATCGCTTGTCTCATGTCGGCGTTGCTGTTCACGCCTCACGTCTGGGGCCAGGCGCCGAAGAAGAAGGAGAAACCAAAGACAAAAGCACCACTCAAGATCAGCGGAGCTGTCGAAATCGGCGTCCAGGCTCTTGATATCCAGGGAGGCCATACCGCTAAGTTCGAGGAAGCTCGAGATGTTCCAAAAGGGCTGTTCGTTCAGAAACTGAAGCTGGATTTCAATTCTGCCGATTCTCCTTACACTTTCAGATTTCGAGGATTGGAGATTCGCGAGGATGACCAGCGTTTCACCTTGGACGCCGGGAGGATTGGAAAATTTCGAACACAATTTGTCTGGGACCAGATCCCTCATAACTTCGGTACCGGACAATCTTTCCTTCAGCAGACCGCGCCGGGCGTCTATTCGGTCAGCGCTACTCTGCGAGCGCAGCTACAGGCCCTTACGCTGCCCGACACAGTCCGAACGCCTCCAAACGGCCCGCTGTCCACATTAGTGCGTCAGGAGCTGCTGACCGCGCCCAAGACCGAAGTCCGGCTGCGTCGTGATCGTGCAATATTCAGCCAGAGTTATCAGCTTACGGACAATGTTGAGTTATACGGCCAGTTTAGCTGGCTGCGCAATCGCGGGACGCGCCCGATGTCCGCCGGCACATTCGTCCGGCGAGCGGTTCCTGGGGGCGGTCTCAACGATACCGGTGGTTTATGGGAAGGGATCGGCCAGGAGTTTCTCGAGCCTCTTGATCAGCGGACGACCGACCTCAAGTTGGGAGCGCTTTTTCACGGCGAACGGTGGAGTGCCGGCGTGGACTACGATCTCTCGCTCTTTCGCAATCGTATATCAACACTCACATTCGAAAACCCATTTCGCGTGACTAACGAACAAGGATGTTTTCGTCCTAATCCGAACCCTCCGCCCCCGACATTATGCGAGGCAATCCATAGATTTCGCACGGTTCGATGGCAGGCTGACATGGTTCCGAACAACGATTCTCACACCATCACGTTTTGGGCCAAAGTGGATTTGACCAAGCAAACTCAAGTGCGCGGCCTTATATCGCTGTCACAGTGGACGCAGAATGACGCTTTTTTACCGTGGACACTTAACACTGCCATTGTGCCCACGCGCTGGGACGCCGTCTCTCCGATCACGGATCCCACTGACGTAAACCAGCTTCCAGCGAGCAGCGCAAACGCGAAGGTGCGAAACATCAACCAGCAATATGCGCTGGTTAACCGCCGTGAAACCTTCCAATTCCAGGCTGAGTACCGTTCGCAGTCTGTGGACAATCAGACACCAACGATCATTTTCCCGGGTTATGCCGCGTTTGGCGATTCGACATGGCGCGCGGCGCGGACAGATTTTTTTAACCTACCCATTGAGAACCTCGATTGGGATTTTAGACGCCAGAATGCCGAAGCCGGCTTTAAGTGGGATGTTCTTTCGTCGCTGACCTGGAAAATGGATTATGAGTGGGAAGCCTGGAACCGCAAGAATCGAGATGTTAACCGTAACAACGAGCACAGCATCAGAAACCGGCTCGATTTCGAATACAATCTTTCAGGAGACGGAAAGCGTTCAACGGCGGCACCGACGACGCGCGCAGCCGAGGAAGGCGTGCCCACCCTCACAACTCTCCGGCTTAAATTGGATTACACGTACTCTAACCGACGCGCGGAGGCGTACAACACCCAGCCATTGACGTTTGTTACTAATTTTGCCGGTTCTCCCGTGGGTGGCAACACAACTGCATGGATAATCCGGCCGCCAGCGGGGGCGGACCCAGGCACGGTGTTCACCCTGGGTGTCCCCACTGAATTCAATCTCTTGCGCCGGTATGATCAGAACGATCGCATCCGAAATGACGGGAGGTTTACGGTGGAGCTCCACAAAGGCCCCTACACTAGTTTCTCGGCGTCTTACCGCTACTTGGGGGACGAACACGACAAGAATTTTTACGGGCGTCTCTTCAATCGCTTCGCCTTTATCGATGCCGAGTTTACACATGCATTCGATAACGGAAGTTTCTTTTATGCCAACTATTCACGTGAGACGAACCGCTACGCTTACCGGGACTTAGCTCACCTGCTGCCCGCTCCAAATGTGCTGGTTCAGGGTGTTTTTGCTCAATTCCCCATCGCAAATACGTGGGAGCGCACCAGCCGAAGCAATCTGGACAGTTTTGAATTCGGCATCAACGTAGCGCCCCAGGAAGGAAAGCTGCAAAAGTGGCAGTTTGACCTTTCTTATGCAATTTCCGCTACCCGCGACCGTATTAGCACGCTAAACCCGTTTACTGTTCGCCCGGATTCGGTCCTTCATGCGGGTGCGAATCCATATCCCGATACCGTGGTACGGAGCCAGAACGTGAATCTGGCCATTACGCGCCGTATTACCGAAAATTACGAGATAGGAGTACGTTATTGGTATGAACCATATACGCAGGATGATTTCAGCTACAATGTTCTTCAGCCCTACGTACACGGAACCATCACCAGTGACGCTCCGAAATATCTTTTCCAGGATGCGCGTTACGGCAGCTATCACGCGAACGTAGCAAACGTTTTTCTGCGCTACACGTTTTGATGGAATAGTTGAGAGTTTCTTCGAACTTGGCGCTGGACGGCCTCCATCGACGCCATCTATTACCTCTTCGCATTTGATCGGCGGTGAACTCCCCGATAGATCTTTAGATCGACTCGGCTTTGCTATCGCTTGATATTATGAAAAAAGACAAGCTTTTCATCGGTCTTGCCTGCCTATTGGTCGGCGGGGCCCTCGGTTTCTTTTTTGCCAACAGCATTAATCGATCCGCTTCCGACCAGCAACCTACGCTACCGTCGTCATCGTTGCTGCCTCCCCCGTCCGATCAAAACTTGCCGCCCGGCCATCCGCCGATTGGTCAGTCCGGTGACAATCTGCAAAACGGCCCGCTTCCCGAAGTGACGGCGGCGATCGAAAAAGCGAAACAGGAGCCAAAAAGTTTTGAGGCTCAAATGACCGCCGGAGATATGTATTATCAAATCCAGCGATTCGAGGACGCGGCGGTATTTTATGAGAAGGCAAACCAGCTTCGACCTAACGAAAGTGAGACGCTTGTAAAGCTCGGCAACTCATATTTCGATTTTGAAAAATACGAAGAGGCTGAAAAATGGTACCGATCTGCATTGCAAAAAACTCCGAACGACATCAGCGTAAGAACGGATCTGGGACTGACATTTTTTCTCCGGACGCCACGAGATCTCGATCGCGCAATAAAAGAGTACCAGATCGCTCTCGGCCAAGATCCGAATAACGAGGGTACGCTTCAGAACCTGACGCTCGCGTATCGCGAAAAGGACGACAAGGAGAACCTCCAAAAGACTCTCGAAAGGCTTATAAAAGTTAATCCGGACAATCCTGTTATCCGGGAAATTCAGGATGGACAGACATCGCTGGACACTTCTTTAAACCAATGAGCACGATATAATTAGGGAGTTTATATGGCACAAGTTTTATCCGCAGACACGATCTTTAAGGCAAAAGTGAATCGTCCAAGGAGGCGGGTGCGTTGGTCGCATGGCTGACTTACGCCGTTTTTTTTGCATACCCGTATCTCGCGAGGCTGGTCGGGTAAGAGCTCTGCCTACTTCGCGATAGTTGGCTTTTTACTGGTTATTTTCACATATCTGGGCGTAAGCTATTTGCTGCCGGGCCTTCACAGCTACGCTTGAGAATTACCTGAGGCTTTTCCCGAGTTGACTGATTAGGAAGCCATCTGAGCTTGTCCATCGCGATCTTTCCCGTCACGCCGCCGAACGAAATAAAACCTAGCTTTAGACAAATCTAAAGGCCTCGCCTAATGAAAAACGTCGTGGTCTTCGTCCATAATTATTCCATTGCCGTTGAGCTACCTAAAACGTAAGATCGTAGGTCATCTTAACTCGAAGACTATACGATGGCCGCTCGAGCCCGACGCCTGTCGTTTGATTGTAGATGATATAAAAATCGCTGTTAGGGCGATAGATATAGCGAAAGCGGACATTCAGAGCGGAAATGCGCGCAGCCGAATTTAACTGCAATAGTGCTGAGGACAAGAATTTGCGTGAAAAATTATAGTTTACCCGGCCAGCGAAAAGGTTTGTGGTGAAATTGCCCTGGGGCAGACGAACGTCGTTGTAATTGTTCGAAAAATCGAAAAGAAAATGCGAGTTCGGGCGGTAACTGATTCCCGCGGATATCTCGTCACGTTTCCCTGAATAAAATTCGCCCCATTTATAACGCGTCGTGAAGCCGATCTTCTTGCTGGTGTCCGATGTGAACTGCACTCGCGGACGATTAAAATGATAAGTACCTGTCGGAATTACAATGCCGGGACGAATCTGAAACGGTTCGGTCAAAACATCGGTCACATCTTCAAACGGACGGAAACCAAAACTTGACGAGTTCTTGAATTCGGTTTCCCAGGTCAGCTCATTCTGCCGCGATGAAGGCCTGCCGTTCCGGTCGAAATAATGTTCGGTTTGCACTTCGAATTCCATTTGTCGGACAAATGGCAAGAATTTCGGACGTGCTTTGTAAGCGGCCTGTGCAAAATATTGACGAATGCCTTCGCGTTCGATAAAACCGGCTTCGGGATTAAAATTTTTGCCTACGTCTTCATACACGCCAATAACTCGAAAGGTGTTGTTTTCAAAAACAGAATTAATTCGGGCTGAATGTACGCTGGATTTGACTCCGGGAGTTTCGGAACGGGCATAAAATCCGGATAACGTGTAGTGATCCGTCAAATTAAACTCGGCATCAATACCGTAAGCCCGATTGTAATTCGCTCCGGTTGCTGAAGTTCTACCTTGCCGATTGACAAACATACCGCCAATAGACGACCGGCTAAGAATGTCTTTTTTAACCCTAACAACCGTGTAACTTTGTCTCGGAAGAAACAGATTTGTGTTCGCCTGTCCAGCGCTTCGTGTTCCAACCTGCAAAAATCCGACGTTGTAACTGCCTATCTTACCAGTGATTTTTGCGCCGTAATCTATCGGCAAAGGCTCGCCACGCGGAGTCAATCCAATTCTCCGGGTGAAAAATAGCTGGTTCGCACCTTGTCTGCCGAATAGAAAGATCCCGGCATTTTCGAGAAAGAAATCGCGTTTTTCCGGAAAGAAAACCGAAAACCGTGAAAGGTTTACGACCTGACTGTCGACTTCGGCCTGGCCGAAATCGGGATTAGCGGTGAATTCGGCGGTTAAAGACGGCGTGATGCCGATCTTGGCGACCTCCAAACCGAATTTGCCGTCCACACCAGCGTCGGTTCCCGGCGCACCGACACGCGGCACGCCTTGTTGCCACCCGCCGGACACATATGGCTTGATCTCGATGAGCCGCCGCCGTTTTATTTCGCTAACTCCTACAAGTTCACCGGCCTGTGAAATGCGTTCGAGGCCGAAGCTGCGCTGCCAGCTAGTCCACAGAACTTCCTCGTTCTTTCGGCGAATAATTCGTGCGACATTAAACCCCCATGCGTCGAGCGATTGCGTGAATCGAAGCGTTGTTAGCGGTATTGCGATCTCGACCGCCCAGCCTTCACTATCGCGTTTTCCCTCTGAAACCCACGCCGCGTCCCACGAAAGATTAACATCGCGGCCTTCGTCGGTGATCAAAGCGTCCTGTTGCGTGCCGAGCGGATTGACGGCGAATCGAAACGCGTTTCGGCGGTCGTGAAAAGTGTCGAGAATGATCTCAACCTTGTCGTCGTTTGAGAATGAGGAATCGCGGACCATCTCTCGCGCATTTATTTTGAGCGGTTCCGAATCAAACGCACGGATCGCGAAATAAATGTTCTCGTCGTCAAAGAGAACGCGGATCTCGGTCTTTTCGCTGGCAGGTTCGCCTTCTTTTGGTTCCTGTTGATAAAAATCGGAAATTAGACTGGCCGTTTGCCAGTCTGCTTCGTTCAATTCGCCATCGATCTTGATTTCTTCCGCCGCTCGGACAGCCTTGATTTTAGTGACGGGCGTTTGCGCCGATGCCCGACGAACAAAAACCGGCAACGCGGCCAGGATGAGGGCTAGCGATCCGAAGAAAGCTGCCGTGCGCCATAAATTCTCCTTTTTTTCGAGTTTTCGCACCAATCTTCGTCTTGGTCAATTAGCTCGCGAATTGTTCGTTGATAGTAACGACAAAAACGAGCGTTCCGATGATTCCGACAACGTATGCAGCGACAAACGGCGTTTCGGGTGAAAACGTGCAGAGCAATCCGCCCACTGCCGTCGCCGGGGTGATTGTCAGGCTTCGCACGAGATAATACAAATCGACGGTTCGGGCCCGATGGTGAGGAGCGGCAAAATTGGCGATCATCGCTTTACGCAAAGGCTCGCCGATCTCACCAGTCCGCCGATGACAAAAGCCCATTGTTTTCGCACCCGTTATCCCGCCACTAATTATCTTAAGGCAATAGTTTTGCGAATTGTAATTTCCCCCTTCAGCTTAACTCGATACGACACTATTTTTTCCCGGTGTTTTCGACCTCACCGCTAATCGCGTCAACATGCACATTCACTTCGACACCGTCGGCGGTAATGATCTCAAATTCGTATAGAATCTTGCCGCTTTCCCGTTCGATTTTTGCTTCCACGGTAGCCCCGCCGGAAACCTTGTTGAGTGCGGTTTGCTCGGCTTCATCCATCGAAACCTTGATCTGGTCGAACATCGCTTTTTCTTTTGCCGAACCGCCGCCTTCTTCCTTGACCCCAAAAATCTCGCCCGTTATCGCATCCACGTGAATCTCCGCTTCGGCGTTTGTCGAATTGTGAATTTCAAATTCAAACAACAGCTTCCCTTTTTCGCGTTCGAGTTTTGCTCTCTCGACTGTTCCATTGACACGGCCAAGTGCCACTTTTCTAGCTTGCGCCATTGTAATTTTTGCCTCGCGTACCATTTTCGCTTCTTTGCCGTCCTTGTCTGCCCAGACGATCGTCATCCTCATGCTCGAAAGTATTGCGACTAACGCAATAGCAAATAATTTTGTCTTCATCGTTTTACTCCCTTATTTTAACGTGTTAGATCATTCTAATTTCCCCTAGACGACGATTAACTGCGTCCCAATTCACGTTTTGCATAAACGCATCAATATATTTCGCGGCTGCGGCGCCGTAATCCATGTGATACGCTTGCTCGTACATATCGAGGACAAGCAGCGGAACGCTGAATGGTGCGTTTGAGGTGTGATCCGCGGCCCAGTAATTGTGAAGCTCTTTGGTTTGCTGATTGTACGCGAGCACTGTCCACCCCGAACCACCCGACAACGCGTTACCGGTTCGCTTGAATTCCGTTTCCCACGCTTCGTAGCTGCCGAACCATTGAGTGATCTGCTTTCGCGCGTCACCGTCCGCTTTACCGTTCCCGCCAAGGTTCGCGAAATAAAGCTCATGCAGCACAACCGATCCAGTCCGGATCAACTCCTCCCGCTTGAGGTCGCCGTAGATGTACGGAGGCAGATCCTTTTCAGTCGCAAGCGCAGCGAGACGCTGTTCGACGACATTCAGAGCCTTGACGGCACCGGTGTAATTGTTCTCGTGATGCGAACGGATGAGTTTTTCGGAAATTCCGTTCAGCTTGGCCGGATCGAAAGGCAATGGTTTCGGTTGATGCTTTCCCGCAAACGCCGGCGGTAAACTTTCAGTCTGTGCAGCGACAATATTGTTTAAGACAAAGGAACTTGCTCCTGTCGCCAAAACGCCTCCAATTGCCTCTCGACGTGATATTTTTCTCATTAATTGCTCCTAACCATTATTATAGGCTGTTCCAGTTGGTAGTAAAGGGTTTTGCCCTAGTGAAAGAAGATGGATTAAAAATTCTCAAACCGGGCACGCTCTGGGGTTATCAAGATCCAGGCTATACCGGAACTGCGTTTTAGGAGAGAGCGTACTATGAGCGGGGTTCCGCCGTCGCCGCAGCAATGTTCGGTTGCCAGAACCAGAGGCCTTGGATTATAAGCTGGTGTGCCAATAGTGTGCCAGGTTGGTCAATCTTATCAAAACTCGGTTATAATAATGCGAATGAAATGATGCTAGTGGTTGATTCAAGCAAAGCGAGACAACCTCGGAGAATGCAAGAAAAAAGGTCCTACAAGATTGCAAAACCTTTGTTCATTGGTTCAAGTTCGAATCGCCGTCTCCATTAGAATCAACAACTTAAAGTGGAATAGTGTCGTGGAGCCCGTCACTCGTTTGTGGTAAAGTGATCGCTAAATGATTGATTACGAAAAGCCGATCCAGTCGTTTACCTTCAGTTCCGGGCTTAATCTCCGGTCAGTGATTAATGTTGCGTTGTGTCCAAGCGGTCTCATGGCCGCATTCATTTTCACGTTTTTCTCATCGCTGCCAGTCGTCGCACAGCAGACTGATCCTATAACGCCGCCGGTTGTGGTGCAGCCGGGTGCTCCAGGCCAAGCGACGCGAACACTGTCGTCATCGACCAGGGCCAAACTGCCGCCCCGTTCGCCTAAGGACGTGGAGTTCATGCAGGGTATGATCATGCACCACGCCCAAGCGGTAGAGATGACGGCTCTGATCAAATCGCGTACTGAGAGCAAAGATCTCCTTTTGCTCGGTGCACGTATCAGCCAATCACAGTCGGACGAGATGAAATTTATGCATCGCTGGCTCGACGTCAGGGGAGAGTCGGTTGCATTGCCAATGTCTGCAATGCCGGGCATGGCCATGCTTGGCCACCACATGTCAAACCATCAGATGCCCATGCCCGGGATGCTCACCCCGAAGCAAATGGTTACGCTAAAAGTAGCTAAAGGCATGGATTTTGATCGCCTGTTTTTAATCGGAATGATCCAGCACCACAATGGAGCTCTCGTCATGGTAAAGGATTTGTTCGAGACGGCCGGAGCGGGGCAGGATGCTGAACTGTTCAATTTCGCATCGGATATCGACAGCGGCCAGCGAGCTGAGATCAAGAGAATGCAAACGATGTTAGGTGAAAACCAGTAGAGGAGAAAAATGAATCGAGTTCACACTATTGCTTTCCGTTTTTTAATGGCTTCCCTCGTTTTGTGCCTGTGCTTGGCAGTCACCACATTGGCACAGACGGCCTCGCCGTCTCCGACGCCCGCTAGTGATGGCGGTGGAAACCCATTTGCTCCTGAAACGGCGCCGCCGCTGCCAGCGGGCATGACTGGTTCCGACACCAATGACCCGCGAGCCAAATTGTCGCCTGGGATGTACGATGCGGGAGAGGCAGCGATGGGTATTAAGCACCTTATGCTTCTCAAAAAACCGGATGCGTTTCAACTCGGCATCGACCCAAATGGCCCTAAGGTGCAAAAAGGCCTGACTGCTCTGGGCGTTTCTGCAGGTGCTGCATTGCCAGCGTCGATGAGAATGAGTTTTGCCGGTCTTGCTTTTGCCAATTCCGACCTTGCATTTCAAGGAAATCACGTCTTTCTCGGCAACTTTTACGGCATTAACATCTATGACATTGCCGATCCTGCTAAAGCAAAGTTGGTGACATCGATGCTGTGTCCGGGTGGCCAGGGCGATCCGTCGGTCTACAAGAATCTGCTCTTTATGTCGGTTGAGATGCCAAATGGGCGGCTGGACTGCGGCGAGCAAGGATTCGAGCCTCCACCGGTGCCAGCCGCAGGACAAGCACCCCAACAGGGACCGCCAGCGGCCCAGAAGGACCGTTTTCGCGGAGTAAGAATATTCGATATCTCCGACATTAGGAATCCGAAACAAGTGGCGGCTGTGCAAACCTGCCGCGGCTCGCACACGCATACACTGGTTGTCGATCCTAACGATAAGGAGAACGTCTACATCTACGTTTCAGGGACATCTTTTGTCCGACAAAGTGAGGAGCTGTCGGGATGCTCGGACGGAACTCCTGACAAGAATCCGAATACTGCCCTCTTTCGAATTGAGGTGATAAAAGTGCCGGTAGCGGCTCCGCAAAACGCAAAGGTCGTTTCGAGCCCTAGAGTTTTCATGGATTCGCGAACGGGTGTTGTGAACGGCCTGAACAACGGTGGAACACACGATAACAACATGGTAGGCAAGCCATCCGACACCGACCAGTGTCACGATATCACGGTCTATTCCGCGATCGGACTCGCGGCCGGAGCCTGCTCGGGAAATGGAATAATATTGGATATCAAAGATCCGGCCAATCCAAAGCGCGTCGATGCGGTGAACGATCCGAACTACGCTTACTGGCACTCGGCGGCATTTTCGAATGATGGCAAAAAGGTTGTGTTTACCGATGAGTGGGGCGGCGGACTGGGTGCTCGCTGCAGGGCCAACGATCCTAATAAATGGGGAGCAAACGCGATCTTCCGCTTGACGGATAACAAGCTGACTTTTGCGAGCTACTACAAGTTGTCGGCAGCTCAGGGTGACAGCGAGAACTGTGTCGCACACAACGGGTCGCTCGTTCCGGTCCCGGGCCGGGACATCAAGGTACAAGCCTGGTACCAGGGCGGCATTTCTCTAATGGATTTCACAGACCCCGACAAACCGGTTGAGATCGCCTATTTTGATCGCGGGCCGATCGATCCGAAAATGCTCATTCTCGGCGGCTCGTGGTCTGCGTACTGGTACAATGGCCGCATTTATTCGTCAGAGATTGCGCGCGGTCTGGACATTTTTGAATTGACCCCAACGAAGAACCTTTCACAGAACGAGATCGACGCCGCTAAATCGGTTTGGGTATCCGAATTGAATGTGCAGAACCAGCAGAAGATCGAGTGGCCGCGAAAATTAGTGTCTGCTAAGGCACTTGTCGATCAACTGGAGCGTTCACAAGCCATATCTTCGGTGCGGATAGCAGCCGTAAGAGAAGCGATCCAAAAAGCAGAGAGTTCAAAACTCAATAGTAAAGAGACTGGAAAACTTAAAAGTCTTGCCGTTTCGTTGGAAAAGGACCTTGGCGGGACTAAGGGTGAAGCTGAATCTAATCGGCTAAATACCCTAATTCAGATTCTCAAGCAGCCTGTACGCTGATTGTTCCGGGGCCAAAGTCAGGCCAATACCTAAGAACGCTATTGCGATTTCTTATTTCTTTGCCTGACTTTCAACGTTGGGGCGAATTCGTTGTCTACGCGGGCAAAGACGCCCAGGACGATCAGCCATTTTTTCTTTCGAAGTTTCCAAATATGCAGGCAATTTCCGTTTTCAATACCCTCGTTACTATTGGCGTATTGACATGCATTCCAGGTGTAGGCCATGTCGGCGGCCTGGAAGAGTGCGACTTTTTTTGGAAATTCGACAGAGATGTATCGGTTGGTTTGCTTTACCACGTTCTTCCTGCCGAGGATCGGAGGCTCGCGCTCGATAAGGAGCCGCACGTCGTCCGCCGCAAACTTTCTATAAGCGGCGCCGAGTCGATCCTGGCTCATGCTCATTTTTAGAAAATTCATCGACGCATCTGCGGGCGACCATCCAAGCTTGTTCGGGTCGCTCGTCTTATCCGCTTTCCATACACGATCGGTTTCGGAAAACGGCAGTTTTTCGTGGGTAATTCCGATATCGAGACTGGCGAAAAATTTTCCGCCTCGCTTTTCCCAAACCGTCACATATTGACCAAAGTCGGCCAACGCTTCACTCTTGCCTTTGGGATACTGCCGCCAATTGCCCATCGTATAGCCGAGCACACCGTTAGACGAAATATCTCCATACTTCGGTACGCGGACCAAGGTTGAAGCGGGCGAATCTACGCGATTGCTCCAATATTCCCTGCCGTTAACGGCTTCAGGACGGAAGATAATTGAATCTCCGGCGAGAACTTCAAGAAAAGCGGATTTGATGCCATTGGCGGCGGCGGATTGTACGAAAGCCTTTTCCGCGTCGAACATCGGCTGCATATCAGCCTGTCCAAAGACGCCGGTACAGAGTAAAAACGTGAAGATTGAAATACGAAACCCATTCATACGAGAAAATCGTATCACAAAATCTCGTTCATCACTCCGCATTAAATAAAACGGGCGAGGGGACGATCCGTGTGCCTATTTACTATGCTTTACAGTTTTGGCAGCATATCTGTCATAAACGATCTGTGGTGTGTCGAGATTGCGGCCCGCTTTGAGATTGACGGCGAGGCGGATGAATTGGGCCATCGACCACGCAAGCGGCGTCGCGGAACCGGTGCCTTCGCCGAATTTTAGATCGGGGACGAATTGTTTATCGGGTTTTGGCGATTCTTTTTTGTCCCAAACCTGCTCAGGGATCATCAGGCCTTCATTTGCGAAGCCAAGCATGGCGTCGAGGCGGGATTTTGCCATAGCCAGACATTCGTGTTTCCGGACGTTTAACACACTCCCTACCGGTCGTGTTTCCGCGTTCCCCGCCTCCCCGCGTCTCGTTTTCTCCGCGTCGCATCCAGCAATCTCAAACTGTCCGCGTTCCCCGCTCAGTAACGCCCACAGCCTTCCCTTGCCCGTATACTTCCCATCCCAGTTCCATCGGCGACCGTCGTCCATTTCGCCGTAGCCGTCGTGGTTGTAACGGTAAAAGCCGTCGCCGTTCGGCGTATCGACTTTGATAACTTGGTCAATTACCTTTATGGATTTAGCGATCAGCGGATCGTCGGCCGGTTTGATGCCGAGACGGACAAGTTCGAGGAAGCCGGCGTCGACAATCTCGCGTTCGTCAAAGAATCCCGCTCCGTTGTTGATCTCGATCTTCTCCCCGGCATCCGGCTTTCCGTTTTGCGTAATGCGAAGGTAGTAGTTGCCGTCGCCATAATTGCCGGTCGTCGTGGCGGTCCATTTCTCTATGTTCGCATGCCAGTTGTCGGCGGTCGTGAGATAGATATCAGCCGATGCCGTGTCGCCATTTCGTTTGGCGATGTCAGCCGCGCAGACAAGCCCGGCGATCTCCGCCGCGATCGTCGAAGGCGAATAACCGCTTTCTTCTTCCCAACGTTCCTGCGGAGTGGACGGCCCGTTTTTGACGATGAAGTCAGCCGCTTTTTTGACATGATTCTCCCAAGTCGGCTTATCAAACCGCCCAAGCTGCCAAGCCATTATCAGCGGATAGGCAACTTCATCCATTTGCAGCGAACCCCAAAACGGTTTCCCGTCGAGCCACGAATTCTGCGGAAAACTGCCGTCGGGTTTCTGCTGAACCTTAAACAGAAAATCGAGTGCCCGCTCCGCCGCTGGCTTATCGCCAAGAGCCAAATACGCCGTAAAAACCTGATAAAGATCGCGCGACCATACGAGATGATAACCGCCGACCGTGTTCTCATTTGCATTCTCGCCGCCGCCCCACGGCACGGTTAAACTGGCAATATTCGCCCCGCGATGCGTCTTGTCCTCCAAGGCCTTAAGCTGCATCGCCGCCATGTTGAATTGGGCCTGGTATTTCGGATCGACTAGGGGAAGTGACTTCCCGTACTGTGCCCACTCTGTTTCGTACTCGTTCAACACCGTCTGAAAGGTCCTCGTTTTGTCGGTTATCGAGCCGTCGGGTATGCCGCCCGGCTTTCGGTCAAAAGCGAGCGTTGCCGTGAATCGGTCTGGCTTATGAATGCGAGCAAACTGCACGATGTTTCCGGGTCCCGCCTCTTCGCGTCTAGATAGCTCGGCTCGGGCAAACAGTTGTTGAGAAACATTTGAGACAGCCAATGCTGATCGTATTTCTGAAACGGGAACCGAAAACAGTAGCATCGATCTGATCCCCGCCGCTATGTCGGAAGCTTCAAATCCATTAATCGTTTTATGGGCCACCGCAAATAGGGTTCCGGTATCACCCATGCCGCTGTTCCCAACCGACGGATCGTAAAACACATAAAGATCCATATCTGGATCAGTATGATCGAAGCGAACGTCGATCAAAACAGCGTCGGATCGTGGGTCGGTGGTATATGTCTTCGTAATCTTCCATTTCCCAGACTTTGCCGTATTTATCTGCTGAAACGTCAGTGAATCGGGCCGGAGCACTTTGATCTGGTGAACCGCATCATCCTGCTCGGTTTCTACCTTCTTCGTTTTTGGATTAACGACAACAAATTGCAGCAAATGCACATTGGCAACAGTCACATCGGGATAATAGACTTCTGTCATGACGCCTTGGGCCAGGGTGAACCAGACTTTCGATTCAAGCGAGGCGGATGTGCCGACGGCTTGCTTGCCAGCGGTTGCCCATTGGGCATCTTTGCCGGGGCCGCCGGGGGCGAGGTTTTGAGCAAGGCTCAAGGAAGTAAAAAGCAAAAAGTAAAAAGGTAAAGACTTGAGCAGCGTTTTCATAAACTCACAAACAAAACCCAACCGTTTAGAGTCGGGGGTGGGCCCCGACGCACGAAGAAAGGCGGGCCAACCCCCGGAAAAAAGAGCCCAATATTAGAAAATTTTTTTAAAAAAAGAAAAACAAAACCATTAATAATA
>JANNST010000034.1:0-27865 GCA_031402865.1 Chloracidobacterium sp.
AATCCCGTAAACACCCTCCAACTCCCGATAACTCCCCCCTCCGCCGACGTATTCCTTTATCATCTTCTGCCTGATCTTTTTACTTGCCATCTTGTCCCACTCTGTCCCACTTTATGTGTAAACCTATTTCAGGACAAGACAGCTTTAAGTGGAACGATTTGCGTGTGTCGTCCTAAAAAAGGTTGATACATTTTAGTGGTAATCCTGGTATTGGTTTCCACTTATTTACTCGTCCTGTCCAAGGTTTGTTCCCCGAATGCCGAATTATCAAAGAGCTGCCTCGGCCCCTGCTTGGCACATGCGTGGCTGAAATACTGTCGCATAGATGCAATGCTGTGTCAAGGATTTTACGACTTTGGTATTTCTGCTTTGCGTCTTGGCGACTTTGCGGGAACAAAATCAGTCTCCCGCAAAGTCGCGAAGATGCAAAGGAGCCAAGAGAGGCCGATTACCTGAGATCGCAAATTCGACACCTCGACCTTGAAAAGGCCCACGATCCGCAAATCGGTAGTGCATCAGTTTGAAATTTCCGCCCGTCGGGGGTGGCACCCCGCTTCGCCGCCCCGTCCCTTTAGGGCGGGGTTGGATTCGCGCGAGAGAGACGAAAAGGGCGTTTCAACGTCCTTCCGTGTCCGGCTTAAGCCGACGGGCCGGGGTAAGCCCGTTAAAACGGGCTCAAATCTTTTTCGCCCCCGGTCCCACGCCCTAAAGGGACGTGGCTATGTGCCGCTTCGCGGGACGGAACTCCAAGGCCCACCGAACATGCCCACATCCATTGGAATTCAAACTGATGCGCGATCCGCAAACGGTCGTCCTTTTTTTTCGTTCGCGTTTCTTGTATTCTTATTTGTCGATATTTCTATTTCCAAGTTGGAGATTTTATGAGTGTAGAAGTCGTAATGCCGCAGATGGGCGAGTCAATTACCGAGGGAACTGTTTCGAAATGGCTTAAGGCTGTCGGCGATAAGATCGGAAAGGACGAACCGATCCTCGAAATATCGACGGATAAGGTCGACGCCGAAGTTCCCAGCCCGGGTGCGGGTATTCTCCTGGAAATACGGCATCGGGAAGGCGAAACGGTAGAAGTTGGAACGGTCGTCGCGGTAATTGGGGAAGAAGGTGAGGAAGCTGAGCCTAGAGAACCTCATACTTGGATGGATAGCGAATCGCCGTCTGCCGATTCGCCAGCTCAAACGCCCATAAAAGAAGTTCCCAAACCTGAGAGATTAGTTGATACTGCTTCTTCTTCCGCCGTCGAACCTACGCCAGATGCCGAACCCGAAGACCCCCAAGTCGGTCAGGCCTCAGCCGCTACGGGGGATGCGATTGAAGTCGTCATGCCGCAAATGGGCGAATCGATTACCGAAGGAACGGTTTCCAAATGGCTTAAGTCGGTCGGTGATAAAATCGAGAAAGATGAGCCGCTGCTTGAAATATCGACGGACAAGGTGGACGCAGAAGTGCCATCTCCGGCCGCCGGAACACTTTTAGAAATAAGGGTAAATGAGGGTGAAACGGTAGAAGTCGGCTCGGTTGTCGCTCTTGTCGGGGCCGAAGGCAGCACCCCGGCTGCGACCCCGCAAGCGCAAGCGGAACAAACGCCTTCGCCAACCGCGACACCTCAGCCTGAACCGCCGACACCGCCGGTTTTAGCCGTCGCGGCAGCTGCTTCTGCTCCAAATGGCGGGCAGAACGGCAATGCCACCGTCGAAGATCTCCGCCGGACAAAATCGAGCCCGCTGGTTCGAAACATCGCTAAAGAGCATGGCATAGATATATCACGCATTTCCGGGAGTGGAATGAGCGGGCGTGTAACAAAGCAAGATATTTTGTCGTTTATCGATACCGGTGCTGCATTACGCCCTCAGGACCTGTTGAGGACCGGTACACCAGCGACGTCACCCGCTCCGGCTAGTGTTCCGGCAAAAACATTCTCGGTTCCCGCTCCGGCCGCGACGGCAGTCGGCGACAGGATCGAGAAAATGTCCGTCATGCGCAAAAAGATTGCTGAGCATATGACGTTTTCGAAACAGACGTCCGCCCACGTTACAAGCGTTTACGAGATCGACATGACGAACGTCGCGAAGTTCCGCAATAATAATAAGGCCGAGTTTCAGTCGCGATACGCGACGAAGCTGACGTACATGCCCTTTATTTTCCAGGCGGTGACTAACGCGATCCGCAAATTTCCGGTCGTTAACGCCCAGGTTTCCGGCGAGAATATAGTTTATAAGGGCGACATAAATCTGGGGATGGCGGTTGCTTTGGATTGGGGACTGATTGTTCCGGTTATCAAAAAGGCCGACCAGCTTTCACTTTCCGGCCTCGCTTTGGCCGCAAACGATCTTGCCGACCGTGCCCGAACGAAGAAGCTGAGCCCTGACGAAGCTTCGGGCGGAACCTTTACGATCACAAACCCCGGTGTTTTCGGAGGCCTTTTCGGAACTCCGATCATCAATCAGCCGCAGGTCGCCATACTTTGTGTTGGCACAATCGAGAAGCGTCCGAAGGTTATAACCTCACCCGACGGTGACGATTACATCGCCATTCGCACGATGGCGTATTTTGCCCTGACGTACGATCACAGAATCGTCGATGGGGCCGATGCCGAGCGTTTTCTCGCATTTATGAAGGAACTCCTTGAGAACGGACAGTTTAGAGTCTAGGCACTCTGTCGTTCGCACCGAAAGGTAGTGCATAATTTTAAAATGGAATTCCTTTCTCCGATCTCAGCGAAAGCCTCTCCCGCCCTCTGCGTTGAGTTTTTGCTGAGCATTATTTCAACGCGGAGGTCACAGAGACAGACGCTGAGGTCGGAGAGAAGGAGTGTCAATTAAAAGTAGAATTCAAACTGAAGCACTACTCACCGAAATAAAGTATTGGCATTTGCAGTCTATTTGTGTATTCTTACCGTCAGAACATCGACTGGCAATCGCTTTTCGACCCTTTCTGTTCATTTCTGTACGAAATCGAAACGCATTTAACCTTTTCCGCCACTAAGTGTATAGATTACAGACAACTTTCCAAGGCCGATCACATGTAACAGGCGGCATAAAGTACGCTTTTAATCCAGTTAACCTCAACAAACCCCATTTTCCATCGAGTTTGGCACACAAATTGAATACATAAACAACCGGGCTAGAAGTTAAGCCTAAATACATGTTGGGGAAACAAGACGCATTTTAGGCATCCGTCCGATCAGGCCGGTACATTTCAAGTAAATGTCATTATAAGCAGCGATTGTTATCGCCACTCAACAAATTTTCAAAGCAACCTCATGGGTTGATTTAAGTTTAAGCATTTAGACAGGTTAGGAAGGAGTTCAGATTATGATTAAGAAACTATCGGTTTTGGTTTTATCTTTGATGATCGGTGCAGGGACCATTTTTGCTCAGGACGCTCAGGTCCGCAATTTGGCTGCGGGACAAAAGTACAAGATCAAGGGCGTTATCGTTGCGCAGGATGATTCGAGCGTTATCGTTCGTGATTCGGTCGGCGTCGAAACGAGAGTTCTTATCGCACCGGCAACAAGCATTAAGACAAAGGGTGGCTTCTTTGGTGGCGGCGATAAGGTTGCGACCACACAGCTGGTTCGCGGATTAAGCCTTGAAGCGGAAGGCCGCGGCGACGCTTCGGGCGGGTTGGCAGCGACCAAGATCCGATTCGGAAAAGATGATTTCCGCGTTGCACAGTCAATCGACAGCCGCGTTGGACCGGCTGAAGCCCGCTTGACGCAGGCTGAAGAGAACGCACAGCGTGTTTCGGGCCAGATCGATGAGCTTATGGCTATTTCGAACGCTGCTCGCGGTGGAGCGAAGGCAGCCCAGGATACGGCAGATGCCGCAATCGCGGGTGTTAACGCAACAAATGCGAGAATAACAGCGATGGATGACTATGTTGTCCAGTCGACCGCAACGGTCAACTTCCGCGTTAACAGTGCAGTTCTTTCGACGGAAGGAAAGGCTTCGCTTGACGAAGTAGCAACGGCGGCAATGACGATGAAAGGCTATGTGATCGAAATAACCGGTTTTGCTTCGGCTGAAGGCAGCACGAAGAGAAACAAGGATCTGAGCAAACGACGCGCACAGGCCGTGATCGATTATATGGTTGAGACACACAACGTGCCGCTTCGCAGAATCGGACAGTCGTACGGTTTCGGTGAGCTCCAGGCAGTTGCCGACAACGCAACCCGCGAAGGCCGCGAACAGAATCGACGCGTTGAAGTAAAACTTCTTGTCAGCCGCGGCGTAAACCAGAACGTTGAGGTTCGCTCAAGCAATCCGGACGCATCTAACGACGAATAGTCGTTAACCATTTGCTACTATCTGGAGGGCAAAAAAGTAAAATCGGTGAAAACCTTTTTTGCTCTTTTGCCCTCTAACTCATTGAAAACAACTTTGCTGTTCTCTGACTTCTCCACCTTCGCTTCAATTTTATGAAACCTCACAATATCAAATCATTGACAATTGCAGCCTTCTTGTTCGTAACTTCGTCGGTAGCGGCCTTTGCACAAACAGTCGCTCCAACTCCTCCTATTAAAGAAGAGGAAGGTGTTATCAAGGTAGATTCGCGGCTGGTTGTAGTTCCTGTTTCCGTGATTGATCCAAACGGCGAACCGGTATTAGGTTTGAAAGCGAATAACTTTCAGATTAAGGAAGAAAATCGGCCGCAAATCGTTGATAATGTTGGGAATGCGGAGAATGTGCCGCTTGAGATCGCCTTGCTTTTTGATGTCTCGGCGAGCTCTGACGCAATGTTCAAATTTCAGCAGGAAACAGCGGCAAAATTCCTGCGGGATGTACTGAAAGGTGAGGATCGCGCAACGATTTTTACGATCGGGCAACGTTCCCATCTGGTACAGGCCCGCGATACGGCCGAGAGATCGATCATCGCGATCCGTTCGATCACGCCGACCAAGGAACAGACCGCATTCTACGATTCAGTCAGAATCGCCGCAAACTACCTCGGAAAAAATTCTCCGCAGGGCCGGCGAAAGGTCATAGTAATTATTTCTGATGGAGAAGACACTAACAGCGACGGTGTTCTGCGTGCGATTTGGGCGGCGGAAAGAAATATCGCTGACAATGTTCAGGGCGCGAAGCTGAGGGAAATTAGAGTTAAGGCGCGCGATACGGCGAAGGTTGTTGAGCAGGTAAAAGTGGTGAAAGCTCTGCAGGATGCGGATTCGGTGCTGTATGCGATTAATCCGGGCGGAAATTCGATACAGTTGAACAGCATGGCTGTTTTTGGCCAGGAGAATATGCAGAAGTTTGCCGACGAGACCGGCGGAACCGCATTTCTACCGAAGTTTCAGCCGGTAGAGACGAAAGACCAACTGCAAAATTCGGTCAACATCCGAAAAAATACTGAAACGCTCGAACGAATCTTCAAACAGCTTGCCAATGAGCTGCGTGCTCAGTATCTAGTCCAGTATTATTCGGAATCCGAATTTCCGCTTAATAAGTATGTAAAACTCGATGTCGCGTTACAGACACTTGGCAATATGCGTGTCCGGGCTCGCCGCGGTTATTACGTAAAAAATTAACTGTGTCGCATCAATTATAAAGAAGCCGTTAGCATTTGCCGACGGCTTCTTTATTAGTGAAATAGATAATTTAACTACTCCGCGAATTTCCCTGAAGGTACATCAGTCGGCCTGGCCGGTTTCCCCACTGTCCACCCCTCGCGTCTATTCTCGGGGGTCGCTTTAGGCGTCGGGCTTGGTGACGGCATGGCAATGGCTCCCATAATCACCGGCCTAGGCGTCGGAGTAACAAAAGGAATATTAAATCGTCGCACGACGTCGGTGTTTTTCCTGACTAGAGCCACCGAAAAAATGCCGCCGATAAGAGCGATAATCAGTGAAAAAATGGCCGTCGTGCATACGGACAATCGCTGTCGCACTTTTGCCCAGCCAACCGGGCAATCTGCCGTCAAAACGGTTCCGTCGCTGCGTTGAAAGTATCTGACGCAAACACTGCCTTCGGAATTTGAAAGGAGGTTTTCCGCATCGTATTTCGTCATTCCCGAAAGATTGTAAACATTGAGTTTGCAGTCACCGCAGAAACGCTTGCGGTCGTTGCCGTACATTTCAGCCCAGTTGGCGGAACACGGGCTGGCTATCTTTATATTGTTAAGCGGGCTATCAAATTTAGGCATAATAAAAACTCCGTAAAATAACTTCAGCAAGTTGCTGATGAGTATTGAACGGAGTTTACGAACCTTCTTGCACAAGAGATATCGATTATTCAGCTAATCTTCGATACTTATGCGTAATCGGCCTTCGTCTGCCGACGCCGATGGCATTTTTTGACACGATCAGCGTTGGCGGAAGCTGCTGGCGTTTGAATTCGTTGGCCGGGTGTTCGACTTTATTGAGCAACGTGTAAACAAGCTCCGCGTTGTTTCCTGCGGCGATTATCTCTTTTGGGGACAATTTCTGTTCGAAGTAAAGCTGTAGGACGGGGTCCATTAGTTCGTAGGGCGGCAGGCTGTCCTGATCGAATTGGTTCGGGGCGAGCTCGGCTGAGGGCTTTTTGTCGATGATCTTGTTCGGGATGATCTCGCGTCCGGCCCGTTCGTTGATGTTTCGAGCGATCGCCCAGACCTCCGTTTTCAGAACATCTCCGAGAACCGCAAGGCCGCCGTTCGTGTCACCGTACAGTGTGCAATAGCCCACGGCAAGCTCCGATTTGTTGCCGGTTGATAGAAGAAGTCGACCTTCGGCATTTGAGATTGCCATTAGGATCACGCCCCGAAGCCGTGACTGCATATTCTCAGCCGCCAGGCTTTCGCCGCCTTTTGTCGGTTTATGCAGGTTCATCTGCTCAAGCAAAACTTCGAATGTCGCGGAGATCGGCTCGATCCGGCCTTCGCAGCCCAGATTTTTTACCAACTCTTCGGAATCTTTGATACTTCCCTCGGACGAAAACGGGGACGGCATCATTACGCAAACCAAGTTTTCCGCTCCTATTGCTTCGGTGGCAAGTGCAGCGACAAGGCTCGAATCGATCCCGCCAGACAAGCCGAGCACGCATTTTGCAAATCCGTTTTTCCTGGCATAATCGCGGATGCCTAAAACAAGCGCCCGATGGATCGACTCGGTTTCGCCTCCAGTGATACCGCGCGCATCCGGCTTGCGGACATCGATCTCGACTGTTTCGACAAATTCCTCAAACGCAGCCGCTTGCAAAATAATATCGCCCTCTTCGTCGGCAACGAGGCTTGCACCGTCGAAAATTATCCCGTCATTTCCGCCGACCAGATTTACAAAGATGACCGGCGTTTTTGCACGCTTTGCCCGATGCGAGACCATTTCGCATCGCAACTGTATTTTACCTTTGTTATAAGGCGATGCATTGATCGAGACGATGATCTCGGCTCCATTTTGAACGACGATATCGGTCGGATCTTCGTCATAAAGGCGTTCCTTCCAAAATGTCTTGTCGTTCCAGAAATCTTCACACACCACGACGCCGAGACGATGGCTCGCTCCATTGCGGTCAAATATCTCAACAATACCGTTCGGATCGGTCTCGGGCTCAAAATATCTCGGGTCATCGAAAACGTCATATTCAGGAAGCAGAGTTTTGTCGACAAGACGGACTAACTTCCCATCTGAAATAACAGCCGCGCAGTTATAAATGCGCCGCCCGTGTTTTTCCTCGTTTCGCCTGATCGTCCCGACAACAGCCGTAATTCCTTTCGTCCCGGGAATTATCTTTTCCAGCGGCTCGTGCGCTCGTGCGATAATATCAGGGTCCTGAAACCAATCCTGCGATGTGTAGCCGTGGGTTATCACCTCCGGAAACACAACTAGATCCGATCGGTCAGACTTTGCCTGTTCGATTGCGGCAAGGATCTTCGCTACATTTCCGTCAAGATCGCCGTTGGTCGAGTTAATCTGCGCGATCGTTACTTTCATACGCTCATTCGCTTGGTTGCAGCCTTAAAAATGTGTGTTCAACCAGTGTCAAAAGTTGTTTCAACGAATAACTTCTATCGGACAGAATGATAAGCTGCTCCAGTCTCGATCGGCGGTTGCATTCTGCAAGATTGCCAACGCCAAACAGCTTCTGTCGCCCAAAGATAGGCCGAGATGTTTTGTTAACGCCGCCGAATCCGGCACGAAACTATTCATTCGCGGCCTCTTTACGCCTGTCGGCAATCAGCTCGTCAACCAAAGAGACGCCCTCGGGAACGCACTTTCTCACCAGCTCCTGAGCCTTTCGAATTGCTTCTTTCTGAGTCAGTATTCGAATAGAATTGTTTTCGACTGATAGGTTTACTTTCTCCCCGATCTCGATTCCGAGCTGCTTTCGCATCTCTGCCGGAATCACGATACGTCCGCCTTGGGTAACCCGTGTTTTTACCATCTGAATAATGCAAATCTCCTAAAAATGTCGCATTCCTCTATTATGACACTTTTGCCACAAAGTGACGCGCACAGTGATTCGGTGTGTAAAGTATCGAATGGAAAAGTAAGAGGCAGGACCAAGGTCAGTTATTCGTTATAACTTTTGAGCTTTTCTTGACCATCGTCAAGCGGTTGCCGCGTTCGTTATATTTCACTTCGTCCATGATGTTGTAGATGAACAGGACGCCGCGGCCGGATGTTTTGAAGAGATTTTCGGGGTCGAGCGGATCTGGGATTGCGTTCACGTCAAAGCCTTCGCCCTCGTCCTCAACCGTGAACGAGGCCTCTTTGTCGGATAGTTCAGCGGTGATGCGGACGAGTTTCTGAGTGTTGAACTTGTTGCCGTGCTTTACGGCATTTACGAAAGCTTCATCCAGAGCGACAAATAAATTCGACTGGTTTGCGTCCACAACCCCCAATTTTTCAACTCGTTTAGTAAGATAATCGAGAATTGAATGCATGGGCGAGATCGAGCTTGGAAGCTCGAACTCTATCTTTTCGCGCAGATGCCTGACAAAAGCAGCCTGATCCACAAACTGGTCCTTAAAATTCAGAACCGTTTCGATAAAATTCTTGAGTTCGTCTTCGTCAAACTCGTCCCGCCTAAAATTTGTCGCACAAAGTTTAAACGCCTTGATTCGCTCGCCGGGTTTGCCTTCGGTCGGTTCCGGCAGGCACGTACCGCTGTTGCCGTTCAGATGCGGCTCTGGCTTGGCGTTGGTATCATGAACGTCGAGGTCGGTGATCACGAGATCAAAGGCGTCGAGGTTTTCGATAGCGACGGCGTCTTCCCGTGTCACAAGAATCTCAACGGAATGGCCCGCGGCAGAAAAAACCGACCGCAACGAACTTGCCAAGTCGTCGTGGTCGTCAATGATCAGAATTTTTCTCTGCATGTTCGCGATATCCGGCCACTATGATTACGAAAGTTATTTGATGCTTGTTGCAAATAATACCCTAACTTGCTACTAGTTTCTAACTGTGTCAAAGGATATTAACAAAGCTTACGTAAGAGCCTCGCTCTCGAAATACCTTTTTCAGGAACGCCTCACGATCCGGCTGGCGGATTGGGGCTTCTATTTATTAATACGGATAATCGGGCGAACAATCCGTTTTGAGGTCGAAGGTTGGGCAAATTTTTACGCAATCGAGAACGCAGGGAAAATACCGATCTATGCATTTTGGCACGACCGGATCTTTGCTTCGACCTATTTCTTCCGAAACAGGGGAATCGCCGTCATCACGTCGCAGAGCAAAGATGGCGAATACATAGCTCGTTTTATTCAGCGTCTGGGTTACGGAGCGATTCGCGGTTCGTCGACACGCGGCGGCGTCGGGGCGCTTGTTGCAATGATAAGGACAATGCGGCAAGGGGTGCCGATGGCCTTCACCGTCGACGGTCCGAAAGGCCCTCGATACGAGGCGAAAAGCGGAGCGATTCTTTTAGCTAAGAAGACAGGCAATCCGATCATGCCTTTCGTAGTAGAACTTCGCAGATTTTGGACGGTCGGAAGTTGGGACAAGCTTCAGATTCCGGTTCCGTTCACGCGTGCCCGAATGATGATCGGCGAACCGATATACGTCGATCCAGCTTCCACCGATGAAGAGGTGCAGCAAAAGCTGGCGGAACTTCAGGCCTCGCTCGACATGTTGGTTTCAGACGGTGCGAGGTGGAGAAGGAGAAGGTCGTCCTGATTCACCAATGCTGGCGTGCTCAAAAGATCGAGCGATAATAGAACAAACGAAATCTAGATTGCATCCGCTAAAAGCAGATGACCGAGCTGCATTACAATCGGAGCAAGCGTCAACAGCGTCAACGCTCCGAAAGCGATCTGCACAACTACAAGAATCGAAAGAATATTTGCCCACTTGGCCCCCGGCGTGGACTTAGACGTATTTGCCTTTACCCATCCGGCCCAAAATATTAGAAAAACCGCCGTGGCAACCGCTATGATCGGATGAAGCGGACGTATTCGCAAAAGCGTGTGCGACGTTGATGAAAAATCCTTTGTGATGCCTTCGGCAAGGCTTCCCGACGGAAATATCATGCTGCTCAAAGCCGCGATAGAGCCGCTGATGCCGACCAGGAAAATAAGGGCTGCACCCGCCACGATCCATCGCAGTTGTGGCGACCCGATATTGAAATGAATGCGGCGGCCGTCGCTGGCCGCCCTCGCCGTCATCGTCAGCAAAGTCAACAGAATCAGCGTGTTTATTAAATGTGCCGCCATCCAAAACGGACGAGCCGGCGTTAGCGTTTCCGCTGTATTTCCGGTCAGTACCAGGCCTGCACCGAGCGCCCCTTCGATCAATACGAAAACGAAGACTCCAGCCGCGGTCTTCAAAATATAAGCCGTGCTTTCGGTTTTGTGAACGTACCAAATACGAATCGCCCAAACGAGCAAAGCTATCACGATCAGCCCGTCTAATGCGCTTGTAATGCGGTGGGAAAATTCGATGATAGTCTTAAGTTCCGGAGCGGATGGAACCACTTCACCGTGACATGTAAGCCAGTGCTGGCCGCAGCCGTCGCCGGATTTTGAGGCTCGCAGGAAAACTCCCCAGAGAATAACGACCATATTGTAAGCCAACACAAACCAAGCAAACTTGGCGAACGCTGACATTTTTGTTCTGGTTTCCATTCTGCTAAATTCGAGCTAACTAATATGGTGTTGCGAATGTCGTACGCAAGTTGAGAATAGCATCTGAAATAGAGAACCTAAAACCCAACCATATTAGGCTTGGTTAATGGAAATAGAACATTTTTTTACCTGTCCTTACTGTTGGGAAGAGATCTCGTTCGTTTTAGACGCATCGATCGAGGGGCAAAGTTATATCGAAGACTGTGAGGTCTGCTGTCAGCCAATTCAGATACGTTACAGCGCCGAAGATTTTGCGATCGTAGATTTTGAGGCTGCGGGCATAGAGCAATAATTGATGAAAAAAGAGAGGATCGACAAATTGCTTTATGAGATGGGATTTGCCGATTCCCGGACGAAGGCGCAAGCGCTTGTCATGGCAGGCGCGGTGTTGGTTGACGAAAAGCGTGTGGAAAAACCGTCGGAAACATTCGCGTCTGAGGTAACGATTCGGATAAAGGGCGACACGCCTGAGTCAAAATACGTCGGCCGAGGCGGCTTGAAGTTGGAAGAGGCTATTAGATATTTTCATATTTGTCCAGACGGATATGTATGTATAGACATAGGTTCGTCAACAGGAGGTTTTACCGACTGCCTGTTACAGTATGGTGCAAAGAAAATTGTTGCGGTCGATGTCGGAACAAACCAGCTTGTCTGGAGCCTGCGCAACGATTCGCGTGTACAGGTTCTTGAAAATACGAATGCACGGAATTTAGCGGCGGGTGACTTTGACGAGAAATTTGACCTGGCCGTGATGGACGTATCGTTTATCTCAGTAACTAAAGTGTTACCGGTCCTGTTGCCTTTACTGAAAGAGGATGGACGAATAATTACGCTCATAAAACCGCAGTTCGAGGTCGGCAAGGGAGAGGTGGGCAAAGGCGGGATCGTACGCGAATCGGAAAAGCACGAACGCGTTGTGAATGAGATTAATCAATTTGCGGAAGGGATAGGGCTAAGAATCGTCGGCGTCATCGAATCACCGATCCTGGGCGCCGCCGGCAATAAGGAATTTTTGGCTGTGTATGAAAAGCAGTAACCCAAACGAATCGAAAACGAACTCGACGCAGCCGGATTTTAAGGAAGGAATTCATTATTATTTTGAAGACGGACTGATGGTCCTCACGGCACGATTTCTGCGCGAACGCGGATACTGCTGCAATAACGATTGTCGTAACTGCCCTTATCCCAAAGATAGTAATTCACAGCCTTAAAGAAGAAATTCATCGATCTCGTTGTGAGCAGAATGAGAATATTCGTACTCCGGTTCGTATGCGTTTTCTGCCATCGGCAGGGCGAATGTAATCGGCGTTCGGGCTATCTGTACCAGCATCTCCGGTGAGCAGCAAACCATCTTATATCGTTCCCGCTCGATCCGCATTTCCTCCTGTCCACCCAGCCAAGACAAAACTTCATTCAAAACATCTCTGCCGCCTTCATCCTCGGGCTTGACGATGCTGTAATGCATCCACTTCCCTTCGCGGCGCGCTTTAACGATCCCCGCGTTGCGTAAATATGCGAGATGGCGCGAGATCTTCGGCTGGCTATCACCCAATACTTCAGTAAAAAAACAGACACAAACTTCTTCGTCACGCATTAAATTGAGAAGGCGCAACCGCGTCTTGTCTGCTAGTGCCATGTAAAACGATTCCATATATGCTAATGCGTTTTCGTTCATGAGAAAATAATACCATAAAATGTGAATTTTGTATTGACAACGCGAAAATTTGAGGATATATTCGTCTTAACATATATGTACAGGCGTATATAATTCAACTCAGGAGATTTCATACCATGACACAAACTACAGTTAAAACTATCAAACCGCACATTTCACTTAATGTAAAAAACGTTTCCGCCAGCGTCGATTTTTACAAAAAGCTATTCGGAATTGAACCGATGAAATTCATCACGGGCAATACGACAACGCATTCCATCGTCCGCGATAATCTCGGACTCGATAGTGAGAAGCCACGATTCGGTTACGCAAAATTTGACGTACAAAATCCGCCGCTCAATTTTGTACTAAACGAGGTTGCTTATACCGAGGGCGGAACATTATCGCATCTCGGAATTCAGGTCGAGTCGACTGATGATGTGTTAAAGACGCGCGAACGGTGGATCGCTGACGGCTTGCTAACCGTTGACGAAATGAAAGTCGATTGCTGTTATGCGCTTCAAGACAAAACGTGGGCACGCGATCCGGATGGTAACGGATGGGAAGTATTCGTAGTGCTCGAAAACACCGAACCCGTCGCCGATGCCTGTGCCTGCGGCGACAAGGTTGAGCATAAGGAATTATCCACTGCGGCCTGTTGCACGCCGGGCCAAAAGGCGTCTACCATTGCAGCGACAAATCAACCTTGTTGCTAATTTTGGAGGCCCGATGGACGAACATTCATTTTTTACCCTGGCCGTTCATGCTGACGAAGACCGGACCGCAAACCACGGTGCAGTTTCGATACCGATATATCCCGCTTCGGTCTTCGCCTTCACGGACGCGGACGAAGGCATAGCGATCCATAACCACGAAAAGCCGGGTTACTTTTACGGCCGACTTGGAAACCCGACTGTCGATGCTCTTGAAAAGGCAATGGCACGGCTCGAAAACGGCGAAGCGGCCCTTGCCTTTGCATCCGGAATGGCGGCCGTTTCCGCCGCGGCGTTTACGCTCGTCGGCACGGGCGATCACGTCGTTGCCCCTGAGTCAATGTACTCGACGACCACTAATTTTCTGAATCACGTCCACGAGAGCTTCGGAATCGAAACCACGTTTGTCGACGCTTCAAACGCGGAGGCATACGCCGCCGCCATTCAACCAAACACAAAACTTTTTTGGATGGAAACGCCGTCGAACCCGCTGGTGAAATTGACCGACATTGCGGAGGTTGCCGCAATCGCTAAGCGGGAGAGCATCGCGTCCGTGGTGGACAATACCTTCGCGACGCCGTTTAACCAACGACCACTCGAACTAGGTGCCGATCTGGTCATCCATAGTGCAACAAAATATCTTGGCGGTCATAGCGATCTTACGGCGGGAGTTATTGTCGGCAGAAAAGATCTTGTTGAAAAAGCCCGCCACGGTGCCGCCAAGTTCTATGGCGGAAACATCGCACCACAAGTCGCCTGGCTCGTCCTGCGAGGGATCAAAACACTTGCCTTGCGCATGGAGCGTCATAATAACAATGCGATGACACTTGCGAATAGTTTAGCGTCGCATCCCAAAGTTGTAGAGGTCTTTTACCCCGGCCTCGACACTCATCAAAATCACGAAATAGCAAAGCGGCAGATGCGAGGCTTTGGTGGCATGTTGGGCGTTGACGTGGGCACTGCCGAAGCGGCGAAATCGGTCATTAACAATCTTAAGCTTTCGACCTTCGCCACGTCGCTCGGCGGTGTAGAAACGATCGTTCAGCCAGTCGCGTTAATGACGCATGCGACGTTGTCCGCGGAGGATAGGGTGAAAGCGGGCATTTCGGATGGATTGCTCAGGATCTCTGTCGGAATTGAGGATGTCGATGATATATGTCACGACATATATGACGCGTTGGGATAGCGGAGTTCTTGGTCCAATGCAGTAAGGAATATTATGACCTTTTCACGGAAGCTGGCCGCCGAGTTTCTTGGTACGGCGGGGCTGCTTGCTATCGTTGTCGGTTCGGGCATTATGGGCGAGCGATTAGCCGGCGGAAACATGGCCATCGCGCTTCTTGGAAATTCGATCGCGACGGGAGCTGGCCTAATCGTTCTCATATACGGATTTGGTAATATATCCGGCGCGCATTTCAACCCAGCAGTGACGCTTACGGAGGCTGTCGATGGGAACGTCACCTGGCCGGACACTATCTGGTACGGCGTGGTTCAGACCGCTGGTGCGATCATAGGTGTTGTCATCGCGAACCTGATGTTCGAACTTCCGGCAATCAACACGTCAACAAAACTTCGCGACGGCCCGGCGCAATTTCTTGGCGAGTTCGTCGCGACGTTTGGCCTCATCGGAGTTATCCGGCTTGGATCGAAATTCCATCCTAAGCTTGTTGGAGCGATGGTCGCTTGTTATATAACTGCGGCATATTGGTTTACAAGCTCGACATCTTTCGCAAATCCGGCCGTAACAATTGCCCGCTCGCTCTCGAACACTTTTGCGGGAATCGCCCCTTCGAGTGTTCCGATGTTTATCGCGGCCCAACTGCTCGGTGCGATCACGGCATTGCTCGTTTTCAAATGGCTGCTTACTGAGGAGAATGACGATGAGTGAGAAACCTAGAATACTGGTTCTGTGCACCGGCAATTCCGCTCGTAGTCAGATGGGTGAAGGACTTTTGAAGAACATATACGGCGACACATATATAATTGACAGTGCGGGCATACATCCAAGTACCGTTCGGCTTGAGGCGATCGCAGTGCTCGCAGAGATTGGGATCGATATTTCGGGAAACCGCTCAAAATCGGTCGACGAGTTTGCCGGACAGACTATCGAATACGTGCTTACCGTTTGCGACAACGCGAAAGAGAACTGTCCTTATTTTCCCGCCGCTACGAAATTGATTCACCACGCGTTTGATGATCCAGCCGAGGTTGAAGGCAGTGAAGAAATTCGTCTGTCCGCTTTTCGAAAAGTTAGAGACGAAATCGCTCTGTACTTGAGGAATGATTTTGTGAACTTACTCAACAACGCTTAGAATCTACCGCATGCCTGACTACATTCTTGCTTTTGATCAGGGAACAACCAGCAGCCGCTCAATCGTATTCGATCACAGCGGACGTGTGGCCGCAGAGAGTCAGGTCGAGTTCGAACAGATATATCCCAATCCCGGATGGGTCGAGCACGACCCGCAAAGCCTTTGGAAAACACAGATTGCGACCGGTTGTGAGGCTTTGAGCAAGGCTGGCATCGCGAAGGACGCGATCTCGGCCGTTGGGATCACAAACCAGCGGGAGACAACCGTAGTTTGGGATCGCAAGACTGGCAACCCTATCTATAATGCAATCGTATGGCAAGACAGGCGGACATCGACATTTTGTAATGAGATCCGCTCTGTACACGAACAGCTTATCCGCGAAAAGACCGGCCTTGAGGTAGACGCGTATTTTAGCGCCAGCAAAATTCGGTGGATACTGGATAATGTCGAGGGCGCCAGGGAACAAGCTGAGGCTGGCGAGCTAGCATTCGGCACGGTCGATAGCTGGCTGATCTGGAAGCTCACAAACGGAAAACTGCATATCACCGATGTTTCGAATGCTTCCAGAACGATGTTGTTCAACCTTAAAAATCTTGCCTGGGACGATGAATTACTTAAGATTTTCAATGTACCGAAAGCACTCCTGCCGGAAGTTCGATCTTCGTCGGAAATTTACGGCGAGATCGAAACACCCAACGAGCTCAAAGGCATCAAGATCGCGGGTATCGCCGGAGACCAGCAGTCCGCACTGTTCGGACAGCTTTGTTTTGATGTCGGTGCAACAAAAAATACATACGGCACCGGATGCTTCATGCTCCAGAACATCGGCGATAAACCGATTGAATCGAAAAACCGGCTGCTTACAACGATTGGGTGGCAGATCGGTGAAAGGGTAGAGTATGCGCTGGAAGGCAGTGTTTTTATCGGCGGGGCGGTGATTCAGTGGCTGCGCGATGCTCTTGGGATGATCGAAAAATCGGCGGATGTTGAGCCATTGGCCTCGTCGGTTCCGGACAACGGCGGCGTATATTTCGTGCCGGCATTTGCCGGATTGGGAACGCCGCATTGGAATCAGGAGGCTCGCGGCATGATTATCGGGCTGACGCGTGGGACCGGCAAAGCTCATATCGCCCGGTCGGCTCTAGAATCGATCGCGTTTCAGACCGCTGATTTGCTTGATGCAATGCAGGCCGATTCCGGGGCAAGGCTTGGCGAACTTCGCGTGGACGGTGGGGCGACGGCAAACAATTTGCTTATGCAGATTCAGGCCGACATTCTTCAGATACCGGTCGTCCGCTCAAAAACCGCTGAAACGACAGCTCTTGGAGCGGCTTATTTAGCTGGTTTGGCTGTCGGGTCTTGGAAATCGAAGGAAGATCTGGCCGACCATTGGCAAGCAGACCGGCGTTTCGATCCGCAGATATCGGCAGCCGACGCTTCAGGGATTCGTTCAAAATGGCAGGAAGCCGTAAATCGGTCGTTGAATTGGGAAATATAAGAAAAGGGCGTGTCCCGAAAGCAGTGGCTTCAAGTCTTATGAATTGCCTCAAGCTTTAGTTGGAAAGGCGGCCGATTCGCCGCCTTTGTTAATACCGATTTAAGTCTCCATCAAACGTTTGCTTCATGGTATCGAAGCTCAAACGGGTTTGTAATGGTGCGTTTACCGAAACGACGAAGCAATGCTATCACATCGTCGTCTTCGATCTCGTCTTTAAGCATCGCCCTTTCCACATCCGGCTGTTCCATGCTCGGTATTCTTGAAGCAAAGAACTGCCATAGTTCGTCATTTTCGTAAACTTGATCGAGATCGGGAAATTCAACGATCGGACGCAGATCGGTCTTGAGCTTGAATTCATCCGAATATGTAAACTGCCACGTCGAATCCACGACCTTCAGGGTACCAACAACGAGATTATCGAGGTAAAGCAAGAACTCAGCCTCGACATCCGGAGCGACTACCATCGCTTTCTTCCATCCCAGCCAATCCTTTGCGAAGCTCATTAACATCTTCATAGTAACCCTTCCTGTCGTTTCATTTCAGACACGACTCTGATCAATCTATCTTGTCTTCGATGCAGACATCGTTCAATGAGTTCGAATCTTTCCGTGCTCATCAGCGGTCTGAATTCCGCTTCCATCATTAACGATACTCTTCCCAAAGCCGCTTCATCAAGATATTTTTCCACATGTTTCCTAAACACCGGAAATTCTCTCCAAATCAAGCCGATCAACTCAAAGAAATCGGCGGCTTTGTTTTCCCAGCAGATCGGGGGACTGCAGCCCAGAATATATTTCCCAAGCTGGTTACCGTCCGTCAACATTTGAACGACACGCTTCTCAGGAATGTTCCAAAACAAAGCTCTGGCTGTGTCGAACACGGGCGAAAATCGGGGTTTGAAACTCTTTTTGATAGGCACGATCACGCCCCAGTTATAAGGGTGACGGTCATTATGTCCAATAATTGCGTCAAAACATAGCATTTCAACATATCTCGCGATAATCCGTTCGGCATCTTCCGGGAACAAGCCCTTAATGGCACCGCACGTCATTTCAAAAGTGAAGAACTCACTTTCTTCTTTCTTCTCGGATAACTCCTTGTAATTTTCTTTACCGAGAGAGTATTCGTATATTTCGGCGCCGTGTGTAAGCTGCTCATCCCTCTTTAAAAAGTACCGGCTGAGAAATCTAACTTGACCGTCGAGAATCCTCAACTTTGAATCAGCAATTACCACACCAAAACATTGCCCGATTCTTGTGATCAATTGTTCGATCACTGACTCAAGCGGATAGAATTTTGATCCGACTTTTGCGATGTATTTGTCCGAAGGCCGTTGCCGACTTCTATGACCTGGCCGATACTCTCGATCAATACTGAAATCTTTAGGAGCGTCACCGGAGATGGACAATGAATCAACGGACTCAAGTTCGAACTTTTTTAGTACCGGAATATGTTCATCCCATTCAATTTCAAAGTCAGAATAGAATTTGACTTCCTTCGTCGTTTTTCCGGGCCGGATTGTCGCAACCCTTCTTTTTCGTTTCATTGATTGCCAGCCAAGTTCAATTACATTCTACAGCAGATTCAATTTCTCGTCCCTTGAAACCGGAGCTTTCGGCCGCGGCTATGGCGTACTCGAACAAATACCGCTGGGCCGCTTCATCCGACTCGGTAACAGGTTTCCAAAGAACCAGCCTGGACGTCATGATTAACGGCTGGATGAAACCAATTGAAAAGGGGCCGCCTTTTCAGAAAGCCCCGCATTGGATTGGAAATAGACGATCAACTAAACGTCGTTATTTTCGCCCTTCGATTTGCTCATTCCCGATGCGGCCTGTGTCTGCGGAAGCGGGATACCGACGGCATCGGACTTTGTCAGAGGCTCTTCGTCCGGATCGTCACCTGCGGAATCGCTGATAATCATCTTGCCGGAGTGTTTGGTAAATGCCAGCAACTTCTTTTCCGTGTCAAAATCGACCAAAACGAAATCGCCTGTTTCTACCTGCTGCGTTGCAACCAGATTCGAAAGCGGATAAACCAAAAATCGCTCGATAGAACGCTTCAGGTGCCGCGCACCGTATTTAAGATCGATACCTTCGCTAAGCAAGAATTCTTTTGCTTCGTCAGAGCATTCGAAAACGAATTTTGTGCCTGCCGATTCGGTAATGCGATCCTGAACGGATCTAAGCTCGATGTCGAGAATTCGGCGGAGATGATGTTCCTTGAGGCTGCGGAAAACCACAACCTTATCGATGCGGTTCATGAACTCGGGCGAGAACTTGCGTTTCGCCGCTTCGAGGGCCGTCCGGTAGATCTTTGTATCGATCTCGTTATCGTCCTTCTGCTTTACGTCTGTTTTGTTCGGTGCAAAACCGATGCCGCCCGAGATCATATCGGACATTTCGCGGGCACCGAGGTTCGAGGTCATGATGACAACGGTTCGCGAAAAATCGACACGGCGGTTATCGCCCAATGTCAGAGTAGCCTTGTCGAGAATTCCCAAAAGCAGCTGCCAAAGCGAATCGGACGCTTTTTCGATTTCGTCAAACAGAACAAAGGTCAATTTCGTGTCGTCGGTATGCGCCTTGTCGAGGTTCTCCTGTGTGAGCATCGGCGATGTTTCGCGATGTCCAAGGTATCCCGGAGGCGACCCGATCAGTTTTGCGATCTCGTGCGAATGCTGAAACTCGGCGCAGTCTATTTTGACAACCGTGTGCGGTTCGCCATACAGCACTTCGGATGCCGCTTCGACAACGCGTGTCTTGCCGGAACCGGTCGGCCCGAGGAACAACATGGTGCCGACGGGCCGCGACGGATTATTCATTCCGGCGAGATAAATTTGAAAAAGGCCGCTCAGACGGCGCACTCCGCGTTCCTGGCCCACTATCAGGGCTGAAAGCTTGTCTTCAAACTCTTTCGCCCGCGGGCTCTTTCGTTCGGGATCGAGCAAGACCCCTTTCTCAGTGCTCGTTTTTTTGCTTGCCGTTTCGTTTTTCATCTCATCTTCTCCTCACCGCAACGACTCAAACAGTAGACGTTACGCTTACCCATGACGCTTTATCAAAACCGAATTTGCCCAATCTTACAACGGCAAATTAGTCGTCACTAATGATGATTTCAAAATGTTTTTCGTTGGCTGGACTTTAGACTATGGAGGGACCTGTCCAGAGGATAGCGGTACAGCCCCTACTCGAACGGCACTGTCCTTCTATTTGGTAACATAAATTTACCGCTGTTAGCAAGCAAATTTTGACTAAAACGAAAATAGTTCTGGATTTTTGACGTTAATCGTAATATTCCAGGCCGAGATGCGTTATAAGGTCTTCTCCCATCATGTGACGCAAGGTGTTTTTTAACTTCTGCAATTGGATGAAAATATCGTGTTCGGGATAAAGTCCCGGAGCGGTTTGCGGTGATTTGAAGTAGAAGGATAGCCATTCCTGAATCCCGCGCATACCTGCACGCTGGGCAAGATCCATGAACAAGGCGAGATCGAGACATAGCGGTGCCGCAAGGATCGAGTCGCGGCAAAGGAAATCGATCTTGATCTGCATTTTGTAGCCGAGCCAGCCGAAAATGTCTATGTTATCCCAGCCTTCCTTATTGTCGCCGCGAGGCGGGTAATAATTAATCCGCACCACATGCGAAAAATTTCCGTAAAGCTCAGGATATACTTCAGGCTGGAAGATATGTTCGAGGACTGAGAGCTTCGATTCTTCCTTTGTTCGAAATGCCTCAGGGTCATCGAGCACCTCGCCGTCGCGATTGCCGAGGATGTTGGTCGAATACCAGCCGTCAAGCCCCAGCATTCGCGATTTCAGGCCCGGAGCAATAATGGTTTTCATCAGCGTTTGCCCGGTCTTAAAATCTTTTCCGCAGATCGGGACCTTGTTTTGCTCGGCAAGGGCCGTAAGGGCGGGAATATCGACCGACAGATTCGGGGCGCCGTTTGCGAACGGAACACCCGATTTCAAAGCGGCGTAAGCGTATATCATTGACGGGGCGATCGCCGGATCGTTATCGTACATCGCCTTCTCAAACACTTCCAGCGATTGATGAATCTCGGTCGGTTCGAGAAATATCTCCGTCGAGGCGGCCCATACCATCACCAACCGGTCACAATTGTTGTCGGATTTGAAACGGGCAATGTCTTCGATAAGCTGCTCGGCAAGCTGCATCTTGTTCTTGCCGGTTTTGACATTTTCACCGTGAAGACGCTTTACGTAGTTTTGCTCGAAGACGGCGGGCATCGGCTTGAGCGAGGCAAGCTGTTCGGAAACCTGGTTGAGAAGGTCTTTTTCAAGCACCCCGGCTTTCATCGCGGCGTCGAAAGCACTGTCGGCAAAAATATCCCAGGCCCCAAAAACTATGTCGTCGAGGGTTGCGAGCGGCACAAAATCACTGATCTTCGGTGAACGGCTGTCGGTACGCTTTCCGAGCCGGATCGTCCCCATCTGGGTCAGGCTGCCGACCGGAGCGGCCAAACCGCGTTTGATCGCCTCGACACCGGCGACGAATGTTGTGCTGACGGCACCAAGACCGACAAGCAAAACCCCCAATTTTCCACTAGCAGGAGCAATGTGTACGCCTTTGTTCATCATTATTTTGATCGAGGCCTGAGAATGTTCCGCTTTTGGAAACTCTTCGGTTTTAAGCAGCCCGGCAGAGAGGTCATCGAAAGAATGATAGCCCCGCCGAAATGCAATCGCAACTTCAAAACGGCTTTATCTAATCGATCGGGACGAGGCAGAAAAAGAATTCGGTTTAACATTACCCCCTCAGCTTTGTCTGCGAAATCTCGGCGATCTCAGCGTTAAAATCATTTCAAACTCTGAGGCAGCTGAGAAAGGCGCGGAGTCCGCCGAGTGAGAAGTTTGTGATTTCATGTAGTTAGGTGGCTCCATCCCGAAACACCACAGCTTTAGGACATTACCGCCGGACACTGCCCAAACCAAAAACTCGTTGACTAAACTATTCATTCATAATAAACTTACCAGAGTCCTTAATGAATTGCTGTCCGGCGTTCAACGACTTGCTGGCGTTATATTTCACCCATCTTAAGAGGAGTAGTTCTATGCATAAGAGAGTTTTTGCGGTGTTCGGCGTTCTTTTCACGCTGGCGGTTACCGCTTTGATATGGTCTTCGTTTCCACAAACGACACTTGCAAGCGAAAAGACAAATGACGGTTCGGTTGAGAATGCTCAGCCGCAAGCGGTATTTACCAACTCGGCCCCGATAACCATCCTTGATGATTCGATAGCGAGTTTGTATCCGTCTACGATCACCGTTTCGGGGATAACAGGCAACATTCCCCTCACACCAGGAAGTGTAAAGGTCACACTTAATGGCTTTAGCCACACTTTTCCTGACGACGTCGCGATAGTTCTCGTCGGTCCGACCGGGGCAGCTTTGCTTATCCAGAGCGGAGCGGGTGACAATCCTGACATGGCGGGCGTTACCTACACCATAAGTGATAGCGGAGCCACATTATTGCCTAATGCAACGGCGTGGGCGGCCGGAACATATAAGCCGACGTCATATTTCACTGGCGACACTTTTCCCGCTCCTGGACCGGGAACGGCATATTCACACCCGGGACCGGCCGGTGGCAATACAGCCACGTTCAGCTCTACGTTTGGCGGCACCAACCCGAATGGCGATTGGAAACTTTACATAACCGACTTTGCTCCGCAAGATGCCGGCAGCATCAGCGGCGGATGGTCGTTAGAGATCGTTCCTGCGGTAGCGGTCAATGACGCTCCGGTCGATATTAACGGCGATGGTAAAACAGACTTTGTAACCCTGAGAAACACTGGCGGCGGAATTAATGGCCAAGTGACGTGGTTTACCTCCTTTCAGGATGGCTTCCCGACATTGCCGACCCAATGGGGAATTGCATCCGACCAGTTTGTTCCGGCTGATTTTGACGGCGACAGCAGGGACGATTTTGCCGTGTTCCGGCCCGGTACCCCAAGCCAATTCTATATTGTCCGGGGAGCATCTCAAACGCTTTTTGTTCAGGAATTTGGACAAGCAGGTGACGATGCATCGGTCGTTGGCGATTACACCGGCGATGGCATAGACGATATGGCCCTATATCGGACCGGAGCCAATCCGGGAGATCAGAGCTTCTGGTTTTACCGTTCCGTAACATCGCCTCAGAATTTCGATGCGATAGCGTGGGGAGTGAATGGCGACGTTGTGGCACCCGGCGATTACGATGGCGACGGCAAATACGATTTTGTAGTTCAACGCCCGGATTCGAACGGCGTAAACGGACGCTTCTTCATCCGCGAGGCCGATGGACCGCAACGGTCGGAGCTATTTGGACTTGCGAATGACGTCATGGCACCCGGCGATTATGATGATGACGGCAAGACGGATCTGGCTGCGATTAGAGCAGATGGTGCTTTCCTCCGCTGGGACTTTGAACCGAGCGGAACGGCCGGCAACACGGTTGTAACGGACTTGTGGGGCCAAATTGCTACCAATGACGTAATCGTTCAAGGTGATTATGACGGTGACGGCAAAACCGAGTATGCCGTTTGGCGGCCCGGTACACCTAGTGTGTTTCATGTCATGACTGTAGGTACCAGGTTTATCACATCAAGGATTTGGGGTGAGCCCAATGATGTGCCTGCTGCAAACTACAACGTACATTAATTTGGCAGCTACATTAGATAGAAAGAGGTTGGGATACGGTTCCCAGCCTCTTTTTTAGCGCTCTGATCTATTTTTAAGATCGGTAAACGCGGTAATCGATCTCTTGAAATATATTGTCGCGGCTTTGGATCTCATTGAACAGGTCGAGACTTTCGGTACTTAAATTTGACCCGGTCGCTGCATCTCCCGGTTCTGACAAATCTTCGAGCATCTTTGCCAACAAATCGAAACGATGTATGTGCGACCGGAATCTCAGTGACGAATATTCAACCGTTGTCCCTTGGTAGATCTGAAACGCCCAGTCGCTCGATTGCGCCAGGACCAGTTCGCGTGCCATCTGATTGAGGATGCTCCGCTGCAACTCGGTCGCAGGGATTGAATGACGGGGTGACGTTGAGGAAGGCTCCCCTCCTTTCAAAGGAGGGGTGGCAGCGGCAACCGCTGACGGGGTGGTTGTCTCCGCGTCATAAAAGCGATTGGCCAATTCCGTCATTCGCCTTTCCGCATCATGCTGATAAGGGTACATCCAGGAATTCAGGTCGTTGAGCCAGACCTTGTAATATCCATTCTCGCCCCACGACGATGCCGTCGGCTGCTGTATTTGAATTGGAATGCCCGAATCCAGAAAATCACCGGGAGCGATAGCCTCAATCTCGGATTGATCGAAATGAAGCTTTTTGAAAAAGAAGTCGATAAATTGCGGCCCTTCGTACCACCAATGGCCGTAAAGCTCTGCGTCGTAAGGCGAAACGACAAGCGGCGGGTGGCCGTCGAAAGCTTCGCGCAGGATGTGTGCCTGTTTTATCCGCTCGCCGATAAAATGAGACGCATTTTCGGCTGCCTTCTCCCTGGCCAGCGAAGGAATGTACGGCTGTTTTAATTGCTGGGGAACATCGCGGCCGGTGATGCGGTGATATTTCAGTCCAAGGTGTTTTCGCTTACCGTCGGTGTCGAGATACGGCTTCAAAAAATCGAGCGGCGCATCCCATCCGATATCGCGGTAAAACTCGCGGTACACATCGTTTCCCGGATATCCTACTTCCGCACTCCACACCTGTTGGCTTGTCTCAACATCGCGTGCAAAAACGGCCGTTCCGTTCGGGCATACGACCGGAGCATGAACACCATATTTCGGCCGCGGATCGCCATAAAGAAGGGCGTGCGTATCGCTGATAAAATATTCGATCCCGGCGTCTTTCAATAGATTCTCAATGCCAGGCTCATACGCGCATTCGGCCAGCCATATTCCCCGCGGCTGGCGGCCAAAGTGCTTTTTATAGTTAGTTACGGCGATCTCAACCTGTGCCCGCCGCGCCTCCGGCGTCGAGATCAGCGGCATAAACCCGTGCGTAGCACCGCACGTTATTATCTCCAGCACGCCTTCTTCCTGCAGCTCGCGAAAGGCGTTTATCAGATTTCGCCCGTACCGGTTATTCCAAAGATCGAGCGACGCACCCAGAGTTTCAACATACATCCGGGCGACCTCGATAAACTCCGGCGATTCACGTTCCGTGCGTTCTAACTCCTTTTGGGCAAGCTCGAGCAGCCTTTCGAGATGGGCGGTATATCTCGTCTGCAGCAGCTCATCAGCAAGCATCTCGCACAGCGGCGGCGATACGTTCATTGCCAGGCGCGGCTTTACACCGGCTTCGTGCAAATTCTGGAGTATAAAGATTATCGGAAGGTAAACTTCCGTTATCGCCTCATAAAGCCAGTCTTCTTCAAGAAACGATGGATATTCGGGATGCCTGACAAACGGCAAGTGAGCGTGGAGGATCAGGCTAAAATAACCAACGGGCATAGAAGGATTGTAATTGAAAGACGTGCATACGCAAGACAGCGAGGCAAATTTCTCAGTTCTTCTTAACTACAGTGTGTTCCGTTTCAACCCGCGTGGAAGAAGTAGAACAGGCGGAACAAGCTGGAATATAAGCTGGCCGACGAGGCGGATGAATTAGGATGGGGTAAAAACGGCAAACTATTTCAAGAGACGAACGAATCCTTCTTGTTCGAAGTGCCGATCGGTAGTCAGGGCGTTGGCTATCAGCCGATCTCGCATTAGGAGAAAACTTACAGTCGCAAAGTGAATAGGGTACAAGTATTTCCACTTTTAGGCAAAATTGTATGTGCGTTGCCCCACCGACAGCCTTGATTTAGTTTGCTTCACTTAAGCTTCAGCCTGAGACAAATACGAATGAACCTGAGTGCCTTCGAAAATCGCATTCTGGAAATTTTCTTTATGAATAGACGAAAGTTTATCAGTTTTGGCATCGGAACGATATTGGCAGCCGGCGCATCGACATATTTGTTGAGCGACAAAAGCAATTTTTTAAGGTCGGATATAAAGCCGGTAGACGACGCGAACACACCTCTAACTCCGAACGAAAAGGAGATTCTGTTTCTTGCATCGCTGGCGCCGAGCGGACACAACACGCAGCCTTGGTTTGTCCAGTATCTCGAACCCTACCACTGGATAATTGGTAACGATAAAAGTAAATGGCTACCCGCCGTTGACCCCGCCCAGCGAGAAACGATCTTGTCGCTCGGCACCTTCATCCAAAATCTTGAATACGCCGCCGGGTCTCTCGGCTACGAATGCAATTGGAATTTGTTGGCCACGACCAATCAGGATGAACGGGTGGCCGAAGTAAAGCTAATCAAACAAGGATTCGCAAATACTTTTGACACATCAACAATTCGAAATCGCCGGACAGTTCGATCTGATTTCTTGGGTGAACTACTGAAAAAAGAAGACCTTGAGCATATTGCCGGCACGGAAAGAGATATCATTCAATATCTACCGGCCACCAGCAGAGAAAGTAAGTATATCGACGAACAGACAATCGAAGCCAATCGTCTTCAGACCTATCGCGATCCGGCCCAGCAGGAGCTTTCCGAGTGGGTTAGATTCTCAAGCGAAGACGCCGCGAAGTATCGGGACGGACTGACAACAGCAAGTATGGAGATCGAGGGATTGTCAGGCTTCGTGGTGCGCAATTTTTACGGCAAGGACGATGTAATGAAAACCGGTTTCAGAGAAACGGCCCTCGACAAGGTCAAAACACAAGTATCGCAATCGGCTGGTTGGATCCTGATAACCAGTAAAGACGATTCTGTCGCGACACTGCTCGAAACCGGCAGGCGAATGCAAAGACTTTTCCTAAAGGTTAGGGAGAAAGGTATCGCTATTCACCCGATGACTCAGATCTTGGAAGAGACATCAACGAGGGAGACGCTGAATCGGTCAATCGGAATGAACGACAGCGTTCAATTCTTGTTGCGGGCCGGTTATGTGAAAAATTATCCTCCGCCCGTTTCACTGCGCCGCCCGGTTGATTGGTTTGTGCGGAAATGAATGTATGAATTAAAAATAATGAATAAAACTATTTATAAAGTCGGGTTTTGGTCAGGACTTATTGCATTTATTTCAACGGTTGCCTTCATTATCGTTCAGTTTTTACAGCTTTTAGGCGTTCTCAAATATCCGTTGGACGAAATTTTGATTTACGGGTTCTCGCTTTGTATTGTCATCCCTTTTTTGCTGGAAATGCTGGCACTTCACCATATAACCCCAACCGGAAAACAGTTTTGGAGTCACGCGGCTCTAATATTTACGGTTTTGTATGTCGCGTTTGTGACCGCTAATTATGTTGTTCAATTGGCAACCGTTATTCCGATGACGCTTAAAGGAATTGCGGACGAAATTCAAATTCTCAAACAAACCCCGCACTCCCTCTTTTGGAACTTTGATGCCATCGGATACATATTTATGGGATTCGCAGCCTTATTTGCTGTTCCCGTATTTGAAAAACAGGGATTTCAAAGGTGGGTCATCTCTAAAGACGGTACCGTTGTCAAGACACACCTGGAGCGGGCCGCCGGATGGTGGTTGATTTCAGATGATGATCTTTGACAACTTGGATTCGGTCATTTTCTTTTCCCAGCGTCTCCCACCGCTCACCGCGA
>JANNST010000035.1:0-34606 GCA_031402865.1 Chloracidobacterium sp.
TTTCAAACAGGGAAGCGGTCTCAGTGTTTTCGATTTTTGCACTAAACGCAGCTTTCGAGCTTCCGCCGATGATCTTCAGCTTTCCTTTGCTTATGTTCTCGATCAGCTTTGTGCCGGCGTTTCCCGCTTCAAGCACGTTTGTCAGCTCGTCAACAAAAAGGATGGTCTTGTTGTTCGATGCGACAACTTCATCAATGACCGACTCGATGCGGGCTGATGCCTCTACGACCGATGCCGCACTTGAGAAGATCGTGTCGGTTTCAAGCTTTAATATAGAGAAACCTGAAAGATCGCTGTTAACGCCGCCGTTTGCAATACGCATCGCAAGCTGCTCGACAACAAAGTCCTGGTTCTCGCCCTTTTCATCCACGATGACCGGCTGCCGCTTGCCACCACCGGCTAACACCTTAACGAGACGAAGCGTGTCGTTCTCAAGGTTTAGGTTTTCACGCAATCTTCCGTCACGGCCAAGCTGCGTCAAATCGGTGGTAAATCTAGCGGTAGCGGATGAATTGGAAGAGATTGGGGTTTTGTTGGCGGCGAAGGCACCCACGGCAACTATATTCGTAAAGATAAACGTAGATAGCAGCGTGAGCGATATCGCCTTGCTTAATATTGAATGATTGTTCGTTAACATTTTCATTTGTTCTCTGGCTCCTTTGGGCATTGAAAAACGGCACTTGCCACTGTCTTCTTTATCAAGGAGCGTGCCATCGGCTTAAATGATGTAAATAAATAGGTTAGCGTTGGCGGGCGAAGTTCGGCTGACGAGAATTGCTTCAAATTGATCGACAAGATCGGTCAAAATGGCATGGTGAGACAAAAAAAAGGAAAAGCATTCGAGGTTTTCCCTTTTTACGCAAGAATTTAGGCTGATCGAAGAACCTATATTTCCAGAATATCCACCAATTCCTGAACGGCACCGGCGCTTTTTTGCAGGGCGGCACGTTCGTCATTCGTGAGGCTGATCTCGATTATCTGCTCGATGCCATTCTTGCCGAGTTTGACTGGAACGCCCACGAACAAATTGTTGATGCCGTATTCACCTTCGAGGTAGACGGCACAGGGAAGGATCTTCTTTTTGTCTTTCAGAATTGCTTCAGCCATTTCGACAGCACCGAGACTAGGGGCGTAATAGGCAGAACCGGTCTTCAACAACCCGACAATCTCAGCTCCGCCGTTTGCGGTGCGAGTCAGGATTGCGTCGATGACATCCTTGGATAAAAGCTCGGTAATCGGAATTCCCGCACAGGTCGAATATCGAGGTAGTGGAACCATCGTGTCGCCGTGGCCGCCAAGCACAAACGCGGTAACATTCTCAACCGAAACTTCCAGTGCTTCCGCCAAAAAGCAGCGCATGCGGGCTGAATCCAGAACACCGGCCATGCCCATTACACGATTCTTTGGAAAGCCCGATCGACGAAACGCGACTTGCGTCATGGCGTCGAGCGGATTCGAAACGACAATTATAAAAGAATTCGGCGAGTATTTCGCGACCTGCTCGGTAACGGCTCCGACGATCTCGGAATTCGTCTTTAAAAGATCGTCACGGCTCATTCCGGGTTTGCGGGGTAGGCCAGCGGTAATGATAACAACATCGGAATCCGCTGTTGCTTCGTACGAGTTTGCACCGACCAACTTCACATCGAATCCGTCGATCGGAGCAGCCTGTGCAAGATCAAGCGACTTTCCCTGCGGCGTGCCTTCGACTATATCGACCAATACTACGTCCGCAAGTTCTTTGCTCGCGATCCAGTGAGCAGCCGTTGCACCGACATTTCCCGCGCCGACAACCGTAACCTTATTCCTTCCAACCATTATTTTTCCTCTTTATTTTCTCTTTTGATAATTTTACTTACTAAAATTCTTCGATTTCTTTTAAGAAGCCCTTGAGTCTTGTCGCTTTTGGAATGTAGCTCTTTCCCAATTTCGCGAGGAGCGGCTTCACTTCTTGAATGACTCCGTTTTTCTTTAATAAAGCAAGAATATCAAGTAAATCAACAACTATCAACGTATGCTGAATCGCTACTTGCCGTCCCCTTTTGTCGTCAATCAACACTTGTGAAATCTGTCTTTCGCGCGCTTGGATTATTACCTCAGACTCTCCACGACCAATTCGTGCCTGTGGATTCAGCTGTTTATCGTAGAGAAGTTGAGAGTCATAAGAATTCCCAACAGTACAGATTTGCAGAAACGGGTCTAAATCCCGCATTAATTCTCTCAACTTTCTCTTTGTCCTACCCTTTCGTCGAACCTCTTCTTGCACATGAACAGGTACATATACTCGTGAGAAAACAAGAATAAGCTCCTTTACTAGTTGGAGTTTCCAAAGGTGAATTAGACATGAAGAGTCAATTACGGCGGAGCCGACTTCTTGCTTTTGTTGAGGCATCAATTCTCGGATAGTTGGGATAGCAAGAATAATCCGGCAAATGTGCCCGCTAACGCTAACAATGCATTTCGCGTATTTTTGTCGCCAACTCTTTTAAGCAAGTATTGAGAGAGTTCGGATTCCATTTTCCAAGGTTTAGCCGGATCAAGGACAAAGACCTGTGACCCATTTTGGCTTGCCAAACTTCGAATCGGTTTTGAAACAACCCCTTTTATGAAGATTGGAATGATTGTTCTCTTTTTACTAATCGCATAGTTGAGTTCAGACTCAACGAAAGGTGAGTTCAATGCTGAGCGAGTCAATAAAACCATTACTGCATCGGCACTATCAATTAACTGGGACGTCAAAACAGAATTACCACGTTGAGTTTGATTGGGAACGTCAAAATGAAGACCTGAAGCAGCGGCCAATGTTTGCAACCGCCAGACAATGACCATTTCATCAGGGGCTGTGTTGTGTATTAGAAAAACTCGGTACATAACAACTTTCTATTTTGTCATATCTGTCTTGAAAGAAAAAGCCTTTTTGCTGTTTTCGGATATTCGATTGCTTTGGCGTACTCTTAGATGATACTTTTTCATTGCTTAAATAGAGATTTTGATCACGGTCATATGAAAATATTGCAATTTGTAACGGTAGCAGTCTTATTGTTTGAGCTCTTTTCGCTATCAGCTTTTCCTCAAACCCAAGTCATCTCTGGCAAGCGCATGAAACGCATGGTCGTCCGCAATGCCACGGTGGTTGACGGAAGCGGGAAGCCGGCCGCCGGGCCTTTTGACATCGTGATCGAAAACGATCTCATCACGCAGATCGTGTCGATCGATCCGGTTGCCGCAAAAGAGGGAAATGCGAAGCGGCCTGCACCCGGCGATTTCGAGATCGATGCCACCGGCAAATATGTTTTGCCCGGCCTGATCAACCTGCACGGTCATGCTCACGACGGCCGGGGCGGAAAGCCTATGCCGATCGAGTATGTGATGAAGCTGTGGCTTGCATGCGGCATTACGACCGTCCGCGAAGCATGGGCAGGATCAAAAACGCTGGAGTATCGCGACAAGACCGGGTCGAACCAACTCGCTGGACCACGGATATTTGCCTACGGTGGATTTCCGGGCCCGGACCAGAATACTGCACAGCAGGTTCGCCAACGAGTTCGCGAACTAAAGACGGCCGGTTACGACGGGATAAAATTGTACACGATGGATCGCGATCTGATGGCCGCCATGATGGATGAGGCCAATCTGAATGGAATGCGCGTGATGCATCATGTCGGCGTCGAAGAAACGAATGCTCTGGACGATATCAAGTTCGGTACGACAAGCATCGAACACTGGTACGGCATTCCTGATGCCGCGATTGAATCAGGAAGACAGAATTTTCCAGCCGATTACAATTACAACGACGAAGTCCACCGTTTTCGCCACGCTGGCCGCCTTTGGCGTGAAGCAAACCGGGAAAAACTAACAAAAGTGCTCGATGGCATGGTCGAGAAGAATGTCGCGTGGGATCCAACACTAGTGATCTACGAGGCTTCGCGAGACCTGCAGCGAGCCCAGACGCAGCCTGCATTTGCCGAATATCTACATCCCGTTTTGGAAGAATATTTTCGGCCCAATCCTGCAAATCACGGCTCATACTTTATCGGCTGGTCGTCGACCGATGAGGCTTTTTGGAAAGAGAACTATCGCATCTGGATGAAAGCGGTCTATGAGTTCGGACGACGCGGCGGATTGATCGGTACGGGCGAAGATGCGGGATTCATATATCAGCTTTACGGATTTGGGCTGATCCGCGAATTGGAACTTCACCAGGAAGCAGGTTTTCATCCGCTAAAGGCCATTCAACACGCGACGAGCAACGGAGCTAAGATTCTGGGCAAGGAGAACACGCTTGGGCGCATCCGCGTCGGTTTCAAGGCTGACCTGATCGTCGTCAATGGCAATCCCCTGGAGAATTTCAAAGTTCTGTACCCAACCGGTATCGAAGAGATCCGCGACGGAAAGGTCGTTAAGACCGGCGGAATTGAATGGACGATAAAAGACGGAATCCCGTTCCATGCCCCGACGCTTGCGGCACAGGTACGCGATATGGTCACGAAGGCCCGCCAGGGTCAGAACCGCGAGCGGTAGCGACCGGGTTCTTGGAAGCACGTAATAGAAAAAACCCGATGCGCTCTCCCCTTCGCATCGGGCTTTTTCAAAATGGTCGCGGATAAATCAACGACCAAACTTATAAAACTTTTTTTCAATAATCGCTGGCCGGCAGCGTCACTTCGCTTTTCAATTCGATCTCGAACTCTTGCTTCGTCCGAATAAAAACCTCTTTTCCTTTTCGCAAAACAACTACTCCGGTTCCGGTGCCGGCTCCAATTCCTGCTCCAATCAAGGCTCCATTCTCAACTTTCGACACCGCACCGAGTACCGCACCTAAGGCAGTTCCGCCGAAGACCGTAAACAGGTTAGTGGTTCTGGATGAAGCAGCTTTCAGCTCATTAACCAAAAGAGCGTCGATCGAGCGTTTGCGGTTATCGGCAAACCTAATTGTTTCGAACCGGACCTGCATTCGACCATTCTTTCCGCCGGATTCCGCACTCGAGACTTTAGTCACGCGGCCTTCAATCACCGTGCCAATCGGTAATATAACCGAATCGCGAACCGAGAGCGGTTTAGACACCGTAGTCGTAAACGTATCGTTAACCGCCGAAACTTTCGAGCTTATCCCGGAATCCATACTCAATAGTATTTTCGTTCCAGCAGGCAGCCGGTAGATCGAATCCGGTTGGGCAACAACCAGCGAAAAATTTACAAAGAACAAAAATGAAACTGCGAAGACTTTGGTAACACAAGCGAAGAAGTTCATCTAACCTCCATCTTCGCGGATTCTCAAACGACATCCGCGAAGCATAACTGCAATGGCCGTGCCATTAACGAAAAACCCAGTAGAATTAACAAATCGCTTTGATTTGTCGCATTCTATCGTTTGAGGCCAGCCGTTGTCTATACTTTTTGGTTACAATTTGGTCGATGGCATGCACGATTTAGGGCACAGCTATGATCTTGTTCCGTTCCACCTCGTCTGGAAGAAGCTATTGAAGAATCGGATGTCCGCCGCCTTTGCTGTGATCGGCGGTTTCGCTGTAACGCCGACGGTCGTTGTGATAGAGCACGAGATGTTCACCTTCAAACCGGACGACATCCGAGACTCTATTAAAGTCCCTTTTATGATCGGCAATTACGAATGCTGCCGGATTGTATGCGACAACCATACCGGCGGCGTAAATGAAGCCGCCCTGGTCGTAGTCGGTCCCGGCATATTGCCCGGCTCCGACCGCCACGTCGGGTGAATATTTGCCCTGACTATCTTTCGCCCGATCGGCTTTGGCTATAAATATTGTGTAATCCGAATAATTGAGACGCCGGTTGTATCGATTTTTGCGCGACACGGTGAAAAGGTCGGTTAAACCTCGATCGATCGCAGAAAGCATCGCCACTGAGGGCCGCTCGGTTGCAAAAATACTTGCGCCCCTAGCCGTTCTGACGGCGAAGGGAAATCTATCTCCCGTAATACTTTCCGCCTTCGCCAACACCTGTCGGTTCTGTGCGTCGGCGAAATGGACGGCACCAAGCATCGTCGCAATCAAAAAAGCATATCGCACTAAAATTCCGTAGTTTTTCATTAGTTCTCCTTCGATCACCGGATATGAGATGTGCAAGCGTTGTGCCAAATCGACAAAGCCCCACGTCGTGAGGCTTGTCGATCGCATAATGTCTGATGGTACTGGGGACGGGAATCGAACCCGTACGCCCCTAAGGGCACAGGATTTTAAGTCCTGGGCGTCTACCAATTCCGCCACCCCAGCACGATTTATGAGATTAGCACGAGTTTATTCCAGTTCAAAACAGCTCGTTTTTGGTTATTACGGAACGGTTTATCGTCCGTCCGGTATGCTATCATTGGCTCGAAAGATATCTTCGGTAATTTTGCATGGATCAATTTGCTTGGATAATGTGGCTCGTTTTGGGCATCGGTCTTATTGTAGCCGAGGTTTTTACGCTCGGATTCGTGCTGCTTTGGTTCGGGATCGGAGCAGTAGCGGCGGCGGTAGCGGGAATGCTGGGCGCTCCCTTTGTGCTGCAGTTCGCTGTTTTCGCAGCGGTTTCGATTGCCCTGACGGTGATGTCCCGAACGATCTTTGCGAAATATCTTTCGCATAGCGAAGAGAACACGTTAAAAATGGGCGTCGATTCGCTCCCAGGTCAGATCGGAACTGTAACGAGTGCAAGTAAAGGCACTCTGAACGAAGGTGCAGTGAAGGTCTATGGATCGACCTGGACGGCCTTTCCGGTCGATGGCGAAACTGTTCTCATTGAGGGTGAAAAGGTAGAGGTGGTCAGTATAGAAGGTTCGTCAATCTACGTCCGGCGCGTGACGAACGAATTGCCCGAGTGGAGAAACGATGCGTAGTTTGAAGCTTGCTGCGCCAGGTAAATTCATTTCACCCCTCGTTTAGAGGCGGTCTTGACCGCCAGTCGCTTTTTCTAGCGGTGTTTTAACCGTAGCGGTGTGTTTTTTAATCGTACAACCTTTTCTAACGGCGACAGCGGTCAGAGACCGCTTCTAAACGAATCGCGTGTATATTGTTTAAAGAATTTCGGCGGTGTCCTGGTCAGCGGTGTCGTGAATATTGCCGAGGTCGATGAGTTCGAGCTGTACATCTTCGCCGGATGGTTCGGGCAAATGATCCCCGGTTAATTTCGCAAGAATGACGGTAATGTTATCTTCGCCGCCGTTTTCATTTGCTTCGGTTACGAGTTCCGCACACGCTACTTCCAACTGCTCTATATTTTCAGTCAGGATCCTTTGCATGCTTGCCGCCGTAACTTTGTTCGACAGTCCGTCGCTGCACAGCAGTACAACATCATTCTTACTAGGAGTAAGGCGAGCCGAAACCGGATATATCTCGTTTTGGGCGCCGAGGGCCTGAAGGATAACGTTCTTTAGGGTGTGCGTTTCCGCCTCTTCAGCCGAGATTTGCTGAGCATCGATCAACTGCTGAACAAGCGACTGGTCTTTGGTAACTTGATAGATTTTCCCGTTTCGTACCAGATAAGCACGGCTGTCGCCCACCTGAATGATATCAACGGCGTTCGGCGTCACGCCCATTCCGGTAAAGGTCGCACCCATTCCCTGATATTGCGGGTCGCTCCGGCCTTGCTGATGAATCAGATAATTTGCGTAAAGCGTCGCGTTGTACAGTTTCCCAACCAGATGATGCTCGTAACCTTCGGGTGTCAGGGTCTCATCTAAGTCCTCGTTAAGGATTTTCTCGCATACCGATTCCACAGCCATTTTGCTGGCAACCTCGCCGGCCAACGCTCCACCCATTCCGTCAGACACGGCAAGAACTACGCCATTGTCATCGACCTCGAAAGTTTGCGACTCAATGACAAATTCGCCGTCGGCCTGAGCACCCGTCCAGGCCTTGGACCGGGTAATATTCAACATTAGGTAGTTGTCTTCGTTCCCCCGCCGTACCCGGCCGATGTGCGAAGTCGCATGTATCTCGACAGTTAACATAATGAATGAGTCATGAGTCATGAGTCTCGAGTCTGGAGTCAAAACGAATTCTTTCGACTCACGACTTAAGACTCTCGACTCAAGACTAATTAAGAGCTTGATCTAGATCTTCAATTATATCCTCAACATCCTCGATTCCGACCGAGATTCTTACCAAACCGTCAGTTATTCCCAAGCGATCTCTTGTTTCGATCGGGACGGAGGTGTGCGTCATCGTGGCTGGGTGTGAGATCAAAGACTCAACGCCGCCCAAACTTTCACCGAGAATACACAACTTGACGTTTTCCAAAACCTTTTTTGCGTTAGCAAGCGAACCGGTTTCAAACGCTACCATTCCGCCAAAACCCGTCTGCTGTCGCTTTGCCAACTCGTGCTGCGGATGCGACGCCAATCCAGGATAATACACCTTTTTTACCGAAGGATGCTCGGCAAGAAAATTGGCAACGACACGCCCGTTCTTGTCATGAGCTTCCATACGAACCGCAAGCGTTTTCGTGCCCCGCAAAACGAGGAATGAATCGAACGGCGATAGTATCGCACCAATTCCGTTCTGGACAAACTTTATCCACTCGGCATCGGCCTCATCATTCAGTGCGACAAAACCACCGACGCTGTCCGAATGGCCATTAAGATATTTCGTCGTGGAATGGACCACGATATCGACGCCGAGGTCGATCGGCTTCTGGAAATACGGCGACATGAAGGTGTTATCGCAAACCACCTTTGCTCCGTGAGCATGCGCCATGTCGGAAACGGCACACAGATCGGTGACGGTCATCACGGGATTTGTCGGGGTTTCGACAAAAACCATTTTGGTATTCGGCTTAAAGGCTTTTTCGAGATTTGAAATATCCGACGTGTCCGCTAAATCGAATTCAACGCCGTAGTTTGAAAGGATCCGGCTAAAAAGCCGAAACGTCCCGCCATAAGTGTTATCGCCCAAAACAACATGTTCGCCGCCCTTCACAAGCTTGAGAACAGCGTCGATCGCCGACATTCCCGAGGCAAAAGCATATCCGAATCGGGCGTTTTCAAGGGCTGCAATATTTATCTCAAGGGCGAGGCGGGTTGGGTTCTGTGTTCGGGCGTATTCGAAGCCTTTGTGTTTGCCGAGGGCTTCCTGCGCATACGTGGAAGTCTGGTATATTGGGACACTCACGGCACCCGTGGCAATGTCCGGCTCATTCCCGGCATGAATTGCAGTTGTCGAAAAGCCCATAAAAAGCGCAGAAAGAATTCAAGATGAAAGATTGTTCCGTAATTAAAATGGGGGATTTCGGTGAACAGATCCCTCGATTTAACGAGTTTTTATGGTAACTTGCCGGGTAAGAAAATGCAAACACGAATATTTGGCGTTTTCCGGGCTTCAGGTTAGCTATGAAGGTAGGAAAAACGAGGATCATTTGAACTATTATGTTCGTAATTCGAGATCTTGTCATCGTGTTCAAGAGTCAGTGCAATATCGTCGAGGCCATGTAGTAAACAGTGTTTGCTAAAGGCATCGATATTAAAGGTTTCACTGAAACCCTGGTTGTCCGTTACCGTTTGCGTTACGAGATCGATCGACAATTTGTAGTCGGGTCGTGCGTCGGATTTACTGGCTAATTCGGCAACTGTATCTTCACCAAGCGCCACTGGCAGAAGTCCGTTCTTGAGGCTGTTGTTGTAGAAGATGTCAGCGAAGCTCGGGGCAATTACGACGCGAAAGCCATGATCGATCAGGCTCCAAGGAGCATGCTCACGCGAGCTGCCGCAGCCGAAATTCGATCCGGCGATCAGAATCGACGAACCATCAAAGCGTGAATCGTTCATCACGAATTCCGGGTTTGGCGATCCGTCGGAATTGAATCGCCAATCGTAAAAAAGGAACGCTCCATAGCCTGTCCGCTCAATGCGCTTGAGAAACTGTTTTGGGATTATCTGGTCCGTATCGATATTGGCTCGATAAAGCGGCGTCAGCGTTCCAGAATGTTGTGTAAATTTGATCATTGGGTCATTGAATCATTTTTCATTTCTTAAACTTCGGCGAGTCCCGTTTTTTTATTATTGCGAGTCTTGCTAAGAACGTCTCCGTGTTCTTTGTGCAAAAACTTCGTGGCCTTTGTGTTAAAAATTAGGAGTTTTACACAAAGCTCACTGAGCGAAACCCACAAAGATCACAAAGAAAAAGATAGCCAGAAATGAACAAATGAATCAATCTGAAAACTTCCAATCCCGCACATCTACAAAGTGTCCCGCAATTGCCGCCGCCGCCGCCATTGCAGGGCTAACAAGATGTGTGCGTCCGCCGCGGCCTTGTCGTCCTTCGAAATTTCGGTTGCTGGTTGACGCACAGCGTTCGCCTTCGGCCAGAATATCGTCGTTCATTGCAAGACACATCGAGCACCCGGCGTCACGCAATTCGAAACCGGCGTCGAGAAAAATTTGTGCAAGGCCTTCGTATTCAGCCTGGCGTTTTATCAGCATCGAGCCCGGTACGACCATCGCACTAACGCCACTGCTTACTTTGTAACCTTTCGCAACCTTGGCGGCGGCTCTCAGATCCTCGATGCGTGAATTGGTGCAGGACCCGATGAACGCCCGGTTAATTTCGATGTTATCGATTCGCTGCGACGGTTTAAGTCCCATATATTCTAAGGCACGCTCGTGCGATTTCCTCTCGTTTTCGTCCGTCGAATCTGAAATATCCGGCACTTGCTGGGTAATCGACGCAGACATGCCAGGCGAAGTTCCCCACGTAACAAATGGTTCAATCTCGGCGGCATCGATCTCAATAGTTTTATCAAAAAATGCACCTTCATCGCTCGGCAGAGTACTCCAAAGCTCGACCGCATCGTTCCACTTTTCACCGGTTGGGGAAAAGGTTCGACCTTTGAGGTAGGCAAAAGTGATCTCATCCGGTGCGATCAACCCGGCCTTTGCTCCGGCTTCGATGCTCATATTACAGACGGTCATTCGGCTTTCCATCGACATATTTCTTATTGCCGATCCGCTGTATTCGATCACATGGCCGTTGCCGCCGTCTGTGCCGATACGGTTTATGATCGACAGGATAACGTCTTTCGACGCCACACCGAACGAGATTTCGCCTTCAACATTGATGCGAAAATTCTTTGATTTTTTCTGCTGAAGGCTTTGTGTCGCCAGAACGTGTTCAACTTCGCTTGTGCCGATGCCGAAAGCCAGAGCCCCGAACGCACCGTGAGTCGACGTGTGCGAGTCGCCGCAAACAATCGTCATTCCCGGCTGCGTCAATCCTTGTTCCGGCCCGAAGACATGAATTATTCCTTGTTCGATGGCGTCCAGATCGTAAAGTTTTACACCGAATTCGCCGCAATTCGTTCGCAGCGTTGCAACCTGCTGAGCGGCAATCGGATCTTTGAAAGGCAGATTGCGGTTCTTGGTCGGGATTGCGTGATCGATTGTCGCGAAAGTCAGATCGGGCCTGCGGACCTTTCGTCCGGCAAGACGCAAGCCTTCAAATGCCTGCGGAGAAGTGACTTCGTGGATAAGGTGCAAATCTACGTACAGAAGCGAGGGTTTATCTGCCTCTTCGTGGACAAGATGCGATTCCCAGATTTTATCGTAAAGCGTTTTCATCTTGCTCAAACCGCATGAAATGCGTGGTTGATGCTGGCACTTTCAACCGCATAACCGCTGACAAGCCTGCCCATTTCGACCGTACTCACTACCTTCGTGCAATTTACCGCAGCAATATCGGCCGTTCTGTAACCTTCTTCAAGAACTTTTGCTATCGCGTCCTCAATGGCGGTTGCGGCAATATCGTTCTTTGCTGAATAACGCAGAAGCATTGCTGCCGAAGCGATCGCACCAATCGGATTTGCGATATTCTTTCCAGCTATTTCCGGTGCCGAACCGTGGACCGGTTCATAAAGGCCAATCTCGGAACCGATCGTCGCAGATGCCAACATCCCGATCGAACCGGTGAGAACCGCGGCTTCATCCGACAGAATATCGCCAAAAAGATTCTCAGTTAGAATGACGTCAAAGCGTGTCGGGCTTGTGACAAGGTGCATTGCACACGCATCTACAAACAGGTGATCCAATTCAACCGTCGGAAACTCGGCTGAGACGCGGTTCACGGTTTCACGCCATAGCTGCGAGGTTTCAAGCACGTTCGCCTTATCGACAGACGTGACTTTCCGCCGCCTGCCAAGTGCCGATTGGAACGCGACGCGGGCAACTCGTTCCACTTCGGCGACCGAATACCTCATAGTATTAAAGGCTTCCGTCCGGTCGGCATTAAACGCTCGCGGTGTACCAAAATACAGGCCGCCAAGAAGTTCGCGGACGATCAGAAGATCGGTTCCCGCAAATACCTCGGGCCTCAGCGGCGACGAATCGATCAACGCCGGGATCGCCTTAGCCGGACGCAAATTCGCAAAGCCGCCCAATGCTTTACGCAATCCAAGAAGCCCGATCTCGGGGCGCCGCTCGGGCGGAAGATCGTCAAATTCGGGTGAACCGACAGCGCCGAGCAACACAGCGTCACTGCTTAGACATGCTTTCAACGTTGGTTCAGGTAATGGCGAACCTGCCTCGCGGATCGCGACACCGCCGATTAGGTGTTCTTCGGTTTCAATCGAAAGCTCGAATGGCGCGGCAATGTCCTTAAGTACGCGAATGGCTTCGCGTGTTACCTCGACGCCGATTCCGTCTCCGGGCAATACAGTGATCTTCATAGAACAGCTTATTAAGCGGCAACCAACTCCGTATTGTGGTCGCGTACGATTCCAAGCAGGTCCTGATCGTAAATATTCTTCTTGCGGTCCGCCAGCGTGACGAAACGCGAATAGATCTCCGCTATTTCTTCGGGATCGAAGCTGAATCCCATCTCCTCGTAACGCGACGACAGGGCGTGGCGTCCCGAATGTTTGCCGAGTACAATATCGTTTTTCAAAATGCCAACCGACTCCGGCGTCATTATCTCGTAACAAAGCGGATTGCTCAATACGCCGTGTTGATGTATGCCAGCTTCGTGCGCGAATGCGTTGCGGCCGACGATAGCCTTGTTTGGCTGAACGCCGAAGCTGATTATCGACGTCAGAAGTTCGCTGGTGGGGAAGAGCTGTGTCGTATCGATATTATTTTGATATGGCATCTTGTCGGCCCGGACCGCACAGGCCATTATCACTTCTTCGAGCGAAGCATTTCCCGCACGTTCGCCGATGCCGTTGATCGTGCATTCGATCTGCCGGGCTCCCGCTTCTATCGCGGCCAGGCTGTTTGCCACCGCAAGGCCGAGGTCGTTATGGCAATGGACGCTTATCGTTATATCTTTGTCACCGACCACGCGTTCTTTCACCGTTTTAATTAGATTTGCGTATTCTGTCGGCAGTGTGTAGCCGACAGTATCCGGTATGTTTAGGATCGTCGCTCCTTCGGCTACGGCAACGCTGAAAACCTCGCAGATAAAATCAACATCGCTGCGAGTCGCGTCCTCTGCGGAAAACTCAACCTCGTCGGCCAGCCCGCTTGCGAGCCGAACGGCTTTTTCTGTCATCTGCAGAACCTCGGCCCGTGTTTTTTTTAGTTTGTACTGCAGATGGATGTCGGATGTAGCGACGAATGTATGTATTCGCGATCTGTTCGCCCCTTTTAACGCATCTGCCGCCCGGTAGATGTCGTCACCGACCGTTCGGGCAAGTGCCGCGATGGTTGCCTTCCGGCACTCCGCTGAAACTGCTCGAACGGCTTGAAAATCGCCCTCGGATGCGATCGGAAATCCCGCTTCGATGACATCTACGCCCAGACGCTCAAGCTGCCGGGCCATCCTGGTTTTTTCCTCAAGATACATCGAACAGCCGGGTGACTGTTCACCATCCCGCAGCGTCGTGTCGAAAATCGCGATTTTTTCAGCTTTCATAGACTTTTTTTGAGCAAAGTGGGCGGCTTATTAGAAGAAACCGCATTCAGCTTGGCAATCTTATATCGCAGAAAAGGTGAAAGTCAATGTTATGCATTCATTCTTTGCATAATATATTGTAATATAAGAATCATTGCTCTGAATAAATGTTATGCTCGTATTAGTCTTTGTTTTATTGCGTTTTGATGCTGAATGATTAAAAAGCTCCTAATTCCTGATCGTTTAGAGGTGGGCTTGCCCGCCACGCCGCCGTTGCGAGACAAGCCTCGCTCTAAACGGCGAAACGACCAAACTGCTTCTTAATTTGAGATTGTTAGATATCGATCTATGGACATCAATCAACTCGAAGTTTTAGTGACGGTAGCCCGCGAGAGGAGCTTTTCGCGGGCGGCGGAAATTCTTGACCGGACGCAGCCGGCCGTCAGCCAGGCCATTCGGCGGCTTGAGGCGGAGATCGGCGAAACGCTTTTCGATCGCTCGTCAAAAGACGGCACGCTTACTTTCGCCGGCGAGGTATTGGTTGGTTATGCCCGGCAGATGCTGAACCTGCGTCACACAGCCAGCAATGCGATCAAAGAATTGCGTGGTCTTCACAAGGGGAAAGTAACGATTTCCGCCAATGAGCACACGGTATTTTGCCTTTTGCCTGTGATCCGAGAATTTCGCGAACGCCACCCGAATATCAAGATCGAGGTTCAGCGAGGCGTAGCGAGCCGAATTCCAAAAGAGATCACGGCAAGGGAAGTCGAGCTGGGCGTGATCTCATTTAAGCCGAATGACGATTCTTTGCGGTCTGTTTCTATCCTTACCGACGAATTGATGCTGATCGTCGCGCCTACGCACCCGTTTGCGTCGCGAAAATCGGTGTCCGTGAAGGAGCTTGGAGACGAGATATTTATTGCTCACAACGCGGTTTCACCGTACAGACTTAAGGTTATCGAAACCTTTGAAAAGCACAACACTACATTGAACATCGCCGTTGAATTGCCGTCGCTTGAGGCGATCAAAAGGCTCGTAGAGACCGGAATCGGCGTCGCTCTAATCCCGAAACTGACTGCCAGAGTCGAGATCGCGAATGGCCGTCTTGTCGGATTGCCGGTGGTTGAGATGAGGTTCGAGCGAAAGCTCAATATTATTTACCGACGAAACTCGGTGTTGTCGCATGCGGCGGAAGCTTTTCTGAAAACGGCGAAAGAGATGAGCAAGCAATAGATCGTCAAAGAAAACTTAATAGGAAAATCAAGAATTGAGTTAGAATAACTATCAACTTGAATCCGAACAAAACTTAACTATTTAAGGAAGTCCAACTTTTACGGGCTGCCTTCCTATAAAACCTATGTTTGATCAATTTACACTCGGCATCGAGGAAGAGTTCCAGATCGTAGACCCAACGACGCGGGAATTGAAATCACACGTTTCGGAAATTCTCGAAGAAGGAAAGCTGCTTCTTGGCGAGAAGATCAAGCCCGAGATGATCCAATCGATGATCGAGGTTGGCACCGGCGTTTGCGCGAACATCCAGGAAGCCCGCGAAGATCTTACAAAGTTACGCTGCATCATTTCGGGTCTCGCCCGGAAAAAGGACATGGCGATCGTTGCTGCTTCGACGCATCCGTTCTCTAAATGGTCGGAGCAAGAGATTTACGACGGTGACCGCTATAAGCTATTAGTCGACGAGCTGCAGATGGTTGCCCGCAGTTTGCTTATTTTTGGTCTGCACGTCCACGTAGGAATTCCCGATCTCGAAAAACGCATTCAGGTTATGAATGCTGCCAGATATTTTCTGCCGCACATCCTGGCTCTGACGACTTCGTCTCCGTTCTGGCTCGGGTTTAACACTGGATTGAAATCATATCGCAGCGAAGTTTTTAAGAAATTTCCGCGAACCGAAATTCCCGATACATTTGAATCGTACCAGCAATTTCAGGCCTATGTTGACCTTCTCGTAAAAATGAACTGTATCCAGAACGGTTCGAAGATTTGGTGGGATGTCAGGCCGCACTACCTGTTCCCGACGCTCGAATTTCGCATTTGCGACATTCCGACCCGGGTTGACGACACGATAGCTATCGCGGCCCTTTTCCAGGCGATCGTGGCGAAACTTATGGTTTTGAATGAAGGAAACATAGGATTCCGCATCTATCACCGCCGCCTGATTCTAGAGAATAAGTGGCGCGCGATCCGCTACGGGCTCGATGGCAATTTACTTGATCTCGGCAAACAAAAAGAGGTTCCGGCGAGAGACCTGATTCGCGAACTTCTCGATTTTATCGACGATGTTGTCGACCCGCTCGACTCGCGCAAAGAGATCGAACACATCCACACCATCCTCGATCGCGGCACCTCCGCCGACGAACAGTTAAAGGTCTACGAAGAATCGGGCGGTGATTTTAACGCAGTCGTCGATATGCTGATGGTAAACACGCTTGAGAATGTGCCGGAGAATTGTTTTGATTAGACTATCCTAATTTCATTCCCGGTAACATCAGAAGTGCTTTTCTCTCATCCAGATCGAAAGTGTGGATTGCAGTTAAGTGCCGACGCGGCAAATCTTCAATGACTTGCACTTTACAGTTTCCGACACGAAGTCTCACAACCTTTGGCGGATATCCGAACAGTAAGCTGCTGCTGAAAATCCGCGTCTTTTGTCGTAATTACAAATCCGTTCGACTTGGCATACTCCCAAATTTCAACGTCTTCAGATTCTTTCAATCCAGCGTCTCGGACATGTTAGCTTTCGGGATATAGATCAGCTAGTTTCGCGGGCAATCTCCACGACAGGTTTTGGTCAAACAGCAATTTCATATTGCGGCAACAATGCAAAGCGGCGTTCGCGATCAGCCGCATATGCCAGACAAGCCAGAATATCTTCGTGAGTCAAATCGGGGAAATCGTCCAAAATTTCCGCTTCAGTCATTCCAGAGGCTAAGTATTCCAAAACGTCCTGGACAGTCATCCGCAACCCGCGAATACACGGCTGGCCACTTCGTTTGCCCGGTTCGATTGTAATTATGTCTCGATAGTTTATGGCGTAAGTAATAACAATAAATCCATAACTTACAAATAAAAAATGTGTCGGTCGTTCGGACGGTTAGCCAGCCTAACAACTTCGTGCCTTCGAAGAATCAGGTGGCGATTTCAACGTCGTCGTCGATATGCTTATAAAAAATTCGGGATGAGCCGGAGACTTGTTAAATTGACTTTGATGATATGATGCGATAGCATCATTTCGTGCGAACAACCTTAGATATTGAAGATGACGTATTGGAAGCTGCTAAAGAGTTGGCCCGACGAGAGAATAGTTCTGCTGGGAAAGTTATCTCCACGTTGGCCCGTCGCGGCTTGGCTAACCCTTTCACAAACGAAAAACTCTTATCGCGCGGCGGCGTACCGCTTCTGCCATCAAGAGGGGAGGTGGTAACCGAAAAGCATATCCAAAACTTGATGGATTCGGAGGGGATTTAGCGGATGCGTGCTCTCTTAGATGTAAATGTAATCATAGCTCTGCTTGATCCCGATCATGTTTTTCACGAACGGGCGCATGGTTGGTGGGAGGCAAATACCGAAAGCGGCTGGGCAAGTTGCCCACTAACGGAGAACGGCGTGGTTCGCATTATGTCTAATCCGAACTACAGCGGCAAAACGAAATTCACTCCCAGAGATTTAATTGGCAGACTGCGTGAATTTGCGAAACAAAGCGATCACGAATTCTGGCCGGACGAGATTTCTCTGCGTGATGAGAAAATCTTTGCGGTAGACCGCATTCACGGATCGAGACAACTTACTGATATCTATCTGCTGGCTCTTTCCGCAAAGCATCGCGGACGGTTGGCAACATTCGATCAAGGCATCCCACTTTCCGCAGTTAAGGGAGCCAGAGCGGTCAATCTGTCCATCGTTTGAAATACGTCTGAGACGATCATTTTGGAAAAAAACGGACACACGGAAGGTCGAGGAAATCTTCGTCTTGAGTCCAAAGAGTTGCATCATAACGTCTGGCAGATGCATAAATAATGCTGTCAGCCAGAGGCAGCAAAAGTCGAGCGGCTTCCAGAGCCAGCCCGCGATCCATATCGACGACCCGCCCTACCTGCATCGCACTTGCCACCTGAAGGGCATCATCCTCCCCACGCTCTCGAAGAACTTTTTTGAAGACCTCGTAAATCGAAATGACGGGGACGACAAGATTTTCAGTATCCTCAATCGCCGGGGCAAACAACGCAGCCCGACCGCTGTCCGTAAAGTATTCGAGCCAGCCGGAAGAATCGACAACATTAGCGTCACTCACAGCCGATCATCCTCGCGTTCAATAGCAGAATCCATGCCTCGCAGAAAGCCCCGCATTTCTTTAATCGGACGAACCGGTATGAACTCAACCCTGTCCGAATAACGCAACACCCTCAGCTTCTCACCCGGTTTAAGACGGAGAGCCTCGCGAATGGCCTGAGGGATGACAACCTGAAATTTTGGAGATAGTGTGACGGTATCCATATCGTTGGTTTGATCGTACAACGATTGAGGTATCGATGCAAGTGTCAGCCTGCTTTAGGATAGGCAACTACTTAAAGGCGAGTTGACGTGGGACAAAACCGCCTGATAAGCTGAAAGAGCCATGCAAGTGACAAGAATTCGCTGTTTCGCCCTCACGTTCAGTGACTTGTTCGACAGTCCGTCATTAAGACGCGTTTTGTAGCGTTGCTTTTTCAACTCGTCCGTTTATTAAAGCTATCAACTCTTTGCCAAAGAATTCAAGAGCATTATAGCTGGTCAGAATTTCTAACCTTACAATGTGCTGTGATTCTGGACGTTGCTCGCTCCAATGCTGTGTCGCCAATTTAACCTGAATTGCTAAAGTTCCTTTGCCGTCAATTGGATAAACTTTAATGACAAGATTCTCTTGGTCTAACCCGCCGTCAACGTCTTTCTTCCAGAAGCCACCTGCTATTTCGGGCAAATTATCATTCGGAAGCGGATATGCAGCTAAAGCATTTGCAAACTCGACAAGTTCTGATTTTGAAAACCAAGCACTGCTGTTTCCAGCGAATCCGTTTGAAATTGCTTCGACGAAAAGTTCGCCGGTTCCGTCTTCGTCAGCATCGAAGTAAATTACAAGTTTTTCCTTATTATCCATACAAAACTCATATGTTGCGCGAAGCTGCCGTTTTATTGATTAACACCAAAGCCATTGATAATACGCCAGATCGAACGGCTCATCAATGGTTTTACCCCCGGAATGCTTTACAGTGATTTCGTGTGGTTTAGGGCAAGCGCTAGGAAATTCTCAAACAAGATACGCCCATCGCGGCTTTCGTTCGGATGTTCCCAGCGTGTCGGATTTGTTGACCAGTCTTCGAAGGATTTTTCGAGGTGGAACTGGACGGCATAGATAAGTTGGCCGCCGCTATTTTTGACCATCATCTGGTTTTTGCAGAGATAGGATGTGGCGAGGAGTTTGAAGCCTTCGGGGACGCCGTCGACTTGCACGCCGTGGTTTTGCCAGACGCGGAGGATATCGTCCTCCTTGGTGTAATCTTGCCAGATACCTGATTTTTCGTCGGTATTGCCTTCAAAAATCGGATCGGTGTTGTCTACTATCTTTATGAAGCGGTATTGATATTCAACCAGGCGGTTCGTTCGCTTCTCCGAAAGCTCAAGGTCGTCAAGCGTTTTTAATTCCGATCCGAAGGCTACCGCGACGAGCTGATGAGCTCCGCATATAGCAAGGACAGGAATCTTTGTCTTGCGGACAAAATCGGCGAATTTCGACAAATGATCCTGGTTATAGTAATCAAAATCGCTGAACGTGCCGCTCAGAACGATCGCATCGGGTGAAAACGATTTAGCCGCTTCTTCAACCTCGGACAAATGAACGGCCAGTGTTTTAGGCTGCTTTACCAGACGAAGGACGTTATTGGCGATGTTATTGCACGCCATGCCCGAAACTTTTCGCTCGAATCGAAGCTTGCTTTCGGTTGTGCCGTTCCATTCTTCACGGGCGAGCGGCGACAGGTCCGATTCGTAACGCAGAAGGCTGTTTACGATCAATACGCTGGCGTGCTCAATCTTCTTTTCGATCGGCTCATAACGGCAAAAGGCCCGCTTGTTATACGGGAAGGGTAATTCTTCCGATACCGTTGTTTCTGCCAATCCATCTAACATAAACGTTAATATTAAAGGAAATTGCCGTTAAATTAAAACGGCAATTTCCAAAACTTAAGATGATTATATCAGGGATTTCTTTGTCTGGTCGAATTTTTGAACTCGGGCATCGTGCCGCCGGCACCTATATCGGCGATTTCATTGCGTATTTCGCGGACCAGGCCCGAACGCATGCGGCCCTTTGCCTGCGGCGATTTCTGAGCGGTAATTTTATCGTGGATAAGCAGCAGTTTGTGCCAGCCGACCTCGAATTCGTCGGCCAGCACCGAGATCTTTGTGATGTCATATGGAATCGCAATGTCACGGCAACCGATCCGGGCAAAGACCCGCAGATATCGCGCCGTCGCCAAGTCCGGGCAGCTAAAACGCCTTTTTCCCACCTTCAACTCAATTCCGAGAAGCGTGTGCAGTATCTCGGCCCCGTTCTCACGCTCAGGAACGTCCATCGTAAACGAGCGTGTCCGCTGAGTTCGAACTTTCTGGCGATAGATGCTTGGTATCCAATCGTCACCCAGGGTTTCTTGCGTTTGAGCGCCTTTTTCCATGAAATTTCGAGATATCACTGCGGGACGCGCAGTTGAGAAGGCATGCCCTGAGAATAGCCATTTATTTTGGTATGGCGCCGATCGTGCGTGTCTGCTGCGAAAATTTCTCGATCACGCTGTCACTAAAAAGGCCGAAATAGAAAACGCCTATGACCGCGATCAAAAGGGCGGCGGCAAGGCCGGCAGGCATTTTGGGTTCGAGCCACTGTGTCGTGCGTTCGCGGAAAAACATCACGACGATCAGCCGCAAATAATAATAGGCCGAGATCGCGGTATTTAATACGGCGGCGACAACGACAATCGTCAGCAGAAGATTTCCGGCTTCGAGCGCCGGTCGGAAAACAAGCACTTTGCCCATAAATCCGGCTGTCAGTGGAATTCCAAGGAGGCTGAGCATGAACAGGGAAAGAGAGAACGCCAAAACTGGTGATTTGAAGCCGATGCCGTTGTAATCGTCAAACTCGGTGCGACGGTCGTTCTTTTGGCCGAGAAGCGTAATGATAGCGAATGCGCCGAGATTCGTTATCGCATACGTAAGCATATAAAAGGCGACGGACGCGATGGCGGCGTCACGGTCGGCGGGCGTTTTGGCCGCACCGGCACCGAGAAACCCGACAAGGGCATAACCCGCGTGGGCGATCGACGAATAGGCAAGCATGCGCTTGATATTGTTCTGCATCATCGCAGCGACGTTGCCGACCGTCATGGTCAGTATCGCCATTACGCTCAGGGCGGTGATCCACGTTTCATGCAAAAGGCCCGACGCCTGTACACCGGCTATAAGCGGAAAGCCCAAAACGAAAACACGTAGGAATGAGGCAAACGCCGCGGCCTTCGATCCGGTCGCCATAAAGCCGGTGACCGGGCTAGGTGCTCCCTCGTAAACGTCCGGCGTCCAGATATGGAACGGAACGGTTGCGACTTTGAATCCAAAGCCGATTATCAGCATAGCGGCGCCGATCAATAAAAGGGCAGGGAAGTTCGCATCGGCCGTCCTTGCGGCGATCTCAGTCAAATTTGTCGAACCGGTCGCGCCGTAGATAAGTGCCATTCCGTACAGCAGAAACGCCGAAGCGAACGAGCCGAGAATGAAATATTTCATCGCCGATTCATTCGATTTAAGGTCGGATTTGCGGAACCCGGCCATGACATAGGTCGCGATGGAAAGTGTTTCGAGGCCGAGAAAAATGACCACCAAATCGTTACCCGATGCCATCAGCATCATGCCGAATGTCGCAAACATAAGCAGAGCGTGATACTCACCGACCGCAATCTTTTCGTTATCGACCCAAACGGTCGAGATCAGGATCGTCATTGCCGTGACGAGCAGGAATACGAACGAGAACGCCATTCGCAGGTTGTCGTGGGCGATCATCCCGTTCCAATAGCCTGACGGAAGACCGGCGGTACCGGTCCACATCGTAAAAAGCAGAAGGGCCGAGACGGCGAGACCAATGAGCGAAACAATGCCCGTCACACGCCGCTGCTTCGGAAAAAAGCTGTCGTACACCATCGCGACAATACCCGCGAGAGCGACGACGAGTTCCGGCAAAATTATCGAAACGTTGGCATTCGGATTAACTAAGTCCATAAAAACTCTGCGTTTAACAAAACTTCGCGTTTAGAGGCGGGCTTGCCCGCCTTTTCCGATCGTGGCGGGCAAGCCCGCCTCTAAACGATCAAAAGCTATTTGACGACCTGCGAATCGGCCTGAACCTTCTCGACTTCGCCGCCCGCCTGCTGCATTACACGCTGCTGTATCGCGACGACCGATTCTTTTGTCGCATCAAGAAACGGCTGCGGATAAACGCCCATAAATACCATTAAAAACAGCAGGGGAACCATCAAGCCGATCTCACGCCAACTCAGGTCCGCCAATTGTCTGTTCTTCTCGTTATTAACTTTGCCGAACAAAACACGCTGCATCATCCAGAGCAGGTAAACGGCGGCGAAGATGACTCCGGTTCCGGCGGCCATCGTCGCGATATAATTCCAGTTGGTGCTCGGCGTTATCGACAATACCTGTGATTTGAACATCCCGACCATGATCAGAAACTCACCGACAAATCCATTTAAAAATGGAAGCCCGACCGAGGACATCGCCGTAATGACAAAGATCGTTGCATAGATCGGCATCACGTTTGCCAGGCCGCCGAATTCGCTGATCTCGCGCGTATGCCGCCGTTCGTAAATAAATCCGACCAGCAGGAACAACGCTCCGGTTGATACACCGTGGCTGAGCATCTGGTAAACCGCACCCTGCATTCCCCATTCGGTAAAAGAGAACATACCGAGAATCACGAAACCCATATGGGCAACTGATGAATACGCCACGAGCCGTTTTACATCGGGCTGAACCATTGCTACGAGTGCCCCATAAATGATGCCGATAATCGCAAGTATGATGAAGATCCATGCAAACTCGCGGCTCTGATCTGGAAAAAGCGTGAAGCAAAAGCGCATCAGGCCGTAGGTTCCCATTTTAAGAAGCACTGCCGCCAGGATTACCGAGCCTGCCGTTGGAGCTTCGGTGTGAGCGTCCGGCAGCCATGTATGGAAGGGAAACAGCGGAACCTTGATGGCGAAGGCGATCGCAAAGGCGAAGAACAAGAGCGTTCCGGCGGTCGCAGAAAAGACGAGGTTGCCCAGTTTCAGTGTATTGAGAAGCGTAACAAAATCGAATGTCCCGATACCGGTTGCGTCGGCGTGAAGGTAGTAAAGCGAAATGATCGCGACCAGCATCAACAGGCTGCCGAGAAACGTAAAAATAAAGAATTTTACGGCCGCGTAGACGCGGTTTTCTCCACCCCAAATCCCGATCAGGAAAAACATCGGTATCAGCGAGGCTTCGAAGAACAAGTAAAATACCAGTAGATCGAGCGAGACGAATACGCCAAGCATCGCGCTTTCAAGCAGCAATATGAAAATGTAAAACGCGGTTCGTTTTTTCTCAACAGCATGCCAGGTCGAAAGTACGGCGATCGGCATTATGAAAGTCGTCAGGACAACAAGCCAAAGACTCAAGCCGTCAACGCCGACGTGATAATTCGTATTGATCGCCCCGATCCACGGAACGTTTTCTTCAAAGAAAAATCCGCTCGACGACGCTGCTCCCTTGTAGAAAACCAAAACGAGCGATAGAGCGAAATTGACCAGCGTGCAGGCAAGCGCCACCCATTTAAGGATGCTTTCATCCTTCAAAAACACCTGATAACCAAGCGTCGCCATGGCACCCAGGATCGGAACCAGGATGAGGATCGTTAAAAGATTTTCGGTAATAAAGTCCATTGAGAGCCGTCCCTATCTAACTATCCACCAGCTTACGATTATGAGCTATCTTCCTTTGAATTTCGCTGCCTTGCCGAAACATTTCTGATTCTAGGCCTGTGATCCTAGACTCTATAACTGCGGCCTGTTTAAATGCCATGTATAGAACACCCGCAGTTCCTAAAAGCCCGATGATAAGAGCGAAAACCGCGGCTGCTCCACCTTTAGCCGAGAAAATCAAGCAAGTGAAAATACCTGCTAACCAGGACCATCCAAACAGCTTCCGATTAAAGTCGAGTTCCTTTGTTTTCTGAGACATCAAATTAATTATTGTGACCCTGTTCCACTACCTGCAAATCACCAGCCAATCTTTTTAATGCAAGTTCGGCTGCAGTTTTATCCGTTCCCAACTGGACTTTGCCGATGGCATCCGCTACCAGTCGTAATGAAACAGTCCCTCCTCTCCGCTCAACAACTTGAGACGCTCCGCAGTAGCCACATGCGAAAGAACTCATTTCGGCAGTAACTTCTAAATTGGCTCCACAATTTGCGCATTTTAGAGGAATAGCAGCTAGCATAATATTGGCTAAAAGCTCCGAGCTGTTATTATCCAATCAATTTCAACCCGTAATAAATAAAGTAGCCGAGCACGACGATCGCCCCTAGCATGATGAATGCCGCGTAGCTGCGGACAAATCCGACCTGCATCTGCCGGACGAGGCCGCCGACCTCGACGACGAAATGGCCGATGCCGTTGACGATACCGTCGATGAATCCAAGATCGAAACCTTTCCACAAGCCTTCACGGGACAGCTTTGTGATCGGATCGACTATGTAGCCATTGTAAAATTCGTCGAGCCGCCACTTTTGCTCCAGGATGAGCGGCATCTTGCGCAGCGGATTATTCCAGAACAATGCAAACCCGATGCCGATCCCGACGAATGCAAGAACAGTTGAAAGCAATGCCAGCCAACGCTCTTTCGCAACTACTTCCGGTGAATGAGAGTCATATGCTTCGACGCCCGCCGATTCAGATTTCGCCGCCGCATAGAAATGCCTTACTTCTTTTTTCTCACCAGTGCCAGCGGGACTGTGAATCTCATTCCCGCCTTTAGATGCCTTTGCGATGACCGGCTCAAGCGTATGCTCGAATGCGTTGATGTCACCCGCACCGACTAGCGAACTCATCGCGTAAGGAATGCCCACGAGGCCGCCGATGGTGGACAAGACGGCCAAGGCTATCAGCGGTACGGTCATAGACCACGGTGATTCGTGCGGTTTAAAATCCTGCGGCAAGGCGTGATGATGCTCCTCATCGTCATCGTCCGCGTGCGCATTAGCGTGTTCGTCATCATGAGCATGATCGTCATGATTTTCTTCGCCGGGCAGTGCATCATGAAATCTCTCCTTGCCCCAGAATGTCATGATCATCATTCTGGTCATGTAGATCGCGGTCAGCACTGCGGTTAGCGTTGCGACCACCCAAAGAATCTTGTTTCCCGGAAAATCAGCGACAGGGAAATAACTGTCCGCCGCAAATGTCTTATAAAGAATCTCGTCCTTTGAGAAAAAGCCTGCCCAAATCGGAATGCCGCAGATCGCCAGCCAGCCCATCGCCATCGTGATGAACGTGATGGGCATGTGTTTCTTCAGACCACCCATCTTTCGCATATCCTGTTCGTGGTGCATTCCGTGAATGACCGAGCCGGAACCGAGAAAGAGCAGTGCCTTGAAAAAGGCATGGGTCATCACGTGAAATATCGCGACGGTAAATGCTCCGACACCAGCCGCCAAGAACATAAAGCCGAGCTGCGAGACGGTCGAATAAGCGAGGACTTTCTTGATGTCGTTTTGCGCAATGGCGATCGTCGCGGCAAATATCGCAGTCGCGGCGCCGATGATCGCGATTATCCACATCGCGGTCGGTGCAAATTGATAAATTGCGTTCGCGCGGACAACAAGATAAACACCGGCCGTGACCATCGTCGCGGCATGGATCAAAGCGGACACGGGCGTCGGTCCGGCCATGGCGTCCGGCAGCCAGGTGAGCAAAGGTATCTGAGCCGATTTACCCGTAGCACCGATAAACAGCAGCACACCAACCGACGTCAGCCCGCCCGCAAAGATCGCTCCCCACGTGAAGGGGTCGGCAGTCATGTGCGTGGTGACGAACGTGAAGACGCTTTGAACCTGTTCGCCGTCAACGACCTTATCGTAGAACGAGATCGTGCCCGTCAGCGTAAAGATCAAAAATATGCCGATCAGCACTCCCCAATCGCCGATGCGGTTCATTACGAAAGCCTTCTTCGCCGCCTCGCGTGCCTCGTCCTTTTTAAGATAAAAACCGATCAGTAGGTATGAGCAAAGCCCGACGCCTTCCCACCCGACGAACATCAGCAGAAAATTATCCGCCAACACGAGCGTCAGCATCGAGAACATGAAAAGGTTCAGATAGGCGAAGAAGCGGTAAAATCCTTTGTCGCCGTGCATGTATCCAGTGGCGAAAATGTGGATGAGCAAGCCTACAAATGTAATAAAACAAGCATAAACGCCCGACAGCCGATCCATCCCGAGACCAAAATCCGCCCGGAAGCCGCCAACGTTTATCCACGTCCAGATATGATCGAGAACCGGCTTGCCTTCGGGTGCGAACAACGCCCCGACATGCGGCGTTCCGATGCCGAACGCGATCATGAACGCGACGATGGTCGAGACCGCAATGGTGCCGCAAGCCACGATCCCGCTGAACTGTTCGCCGTAAGGTCTATCTTTTAGATAACCGCCGATCAGCCAATTGATAACGGCTCCGGCCAGCGGGGCGAAAATTATTAGACTTAAAAGGTTGTTTTCAGTCATCGATAAGAAACTAATGCGAACTAGATCTTTTGCACAAATTCGTCAATCGTGAGGTTAGCGGAACGAATCAAACTTCGTAATGTACCCTTAGCGACCTCGCGATGTTTCGGAACGGAGAGCGAGGCCATTTCTCCGTCTTTTACCATCACCATATGACTGCCGCTTTGCCGGACGAATTCCCATCCAAACTTTTCGAAAACTTTGACAACTTCCTGCCCACTCAAACTAGGAAGTTGAGCCACTACGCTGCCACCTCAATCTGCCGCGTCTCTATAGTCAACGGCATTCCTTTTTCCGCCCTTACCTCAAGACAAAGTTTAATCGCGTCTCTGATATTCTCGATCGCTTCGTCCTTGGTATCGCCTTGGCTGACACACCCAGGAATTGATGGACATTCGACAACCCAAACACCATCTTCGTCACGTTCGAGTGTTACGTTAAAAATCATTTCTAGTCTCTTACCTTACTAGTTAACGGCAGTTTCGGGCACGACACCGGGCTCACGATGGAAAGGAGTGAAAGCCCTTAACGCCGCTTCTTTGCCACTCGTTTCTTGCGAAGCGGCCGCGTTTTCACGGTTTTAGGCTTTTCTGCGGCTGCAATTTCGGGAACCGTGAAATCTTCCGGCACCTGAATATTGTTGTCCGCGACGATCTTGTCCAAAAAACGTTTTTCCTTTTCCGCTTCGAGTTTCGACCGGACATAAGTTTTGACCGGAACGGCGCGGTCGTTCGGGGCCGTCGGATCGTTATAGGTCGTCGATATCAGGATGTGGCGAACATCGTAGTTCTCCGTCGGCTGTCCTGCGGCATCCTTACCCTTACCTTTCTTTTCGAGCTTGATAATGTGATATCCGAATTCACTTTCCACTACAGCCGGGGCGACCTGTCCCGGTTCCAAAGCGAGGGCGGCCCGCTCAAACGGGGCGACCATAACACCTTTTGCGACATTAGTGTAAATGCCGCCCTGTCCTTTACCATCAGCACCCTGATTGCCCGGGTCTTCCGTAAACTCATTCGCAAGCCGGGCAAAGTCGTCGCCGGCCTTTGCTCTATTCAAGATTTGCTCGGCTTTCGTCCTTTTCGCCGATGTATCAAGTTCCTGATGTTCGGCGATATATTTGGCAACATCCTCGTCGGTCACCGCGAATTCAGAAACAGACTTATCCGAATAGACCCGCGACAGAAACTGAGCTTGCTGAAGCTTTACCTGCAGTTGGACCTTTTTCTTGAACGCGGCTGAAAGCACAGCCGACGCCGCGTCAAACTCTTTCTCATAGATCTTGATCTTTGCAAAAAAATCGCGTGCCTGGGTTTTTTCCTCTTCCGAGATCTCGCGATCCATCATTTTCAGATCGCCCCGCCTGAGAATGACAAGTTTGGCATCCAAAAACTTCTGAAACTGTGCTTCGTGATTGGCACTCTTGTCGCTCCAAAATGCTTTAACCGTCGGCTCGGAGATGAACCCGAACGGCGGCATCGGTCCCTTGTCTTTGTTAATCTCCTTGTCGTAATTGACCGCAACAACCTCGGATCGAACATTCTCTAGTTCCTGAAGATTTACCGGGTCGTCAGCCAAGCCATCCTTTTGCGCCTGGCTGGCAAACGCCAGCAATTGTTTTAGATTGTCGATTTGTTGCCGCTTCATCTCCGGTTCTTCCGATAACCGCTTCAAAACTGCAGGGTTCGTTTTTGCCAGATCGGCCATCAGCATCTCGATCTCTTCCCTCGTGATGCTGTTAAAAGAAGAGATAGCCGGATTGCCGATGATCTTGTTTTTAAGCGTTTTCGTGTTCTGCCCGCTAATAGCAACCGCGCCAAAAGCGAGAAAACAGCAAATGTTTAGAATTGAAATAATGCGTTTCATTTAATAAGGAACCCGGCCAAGTTCTTAATTTTTCAAAATACTCGCATCGTCCACGTCGATCGAAATGCGATTGCGGAAAAAGGCAATGATAATGCCCAACCCGACGGCGGCTTCGGAGGCGGCGACACTCATTACCATAAATACAAAGAGCTGCCCGGTTACGTCTCCGTAATAACGCGAGAAGGCGACGAAGGTCAGATTCACCGCGTTGAGCATTAGCTCGATGCACATGAACATGCCGAGCGCGTTGCGCTTGAAAATAACGCCGACCGCACCGATCGTGAACAAAATGCCCGAAAGTGCCAAATATGTTTCTAAGCTCGGTTCCATCTTAAAAGTCCTGAGTCAAGAGTCTTGAGTCGAACAGCAAAGACCAAGAATGTCTAAAGTGCGACCCTGATATCGCCTTCTTCATCCTCTTCGTGACGGCGTTCCAGTTCGTTATCAACCACCAGTTTTAACTGTCCGGGTTCCAATCTTCGGACAAGGATCACGCCGCCGATGATAGCCATCAACAGCAAAATACCTACGATCTCGACAGGAAGCAGGTATTCCGTGTACATTGCCTGGCCGATGCTCAAAGTTTTCCCTGCGGTTTCGGCTTCGTTGATCGTTTGCTTCGGAGTCTGCATTACGGCGTAAAAAATGAATAAGGTTTGCGCAAGCAGTATCAGACCAAGTCCGCCGCCAACAGCGTACAAATACCTTAATCGATTCAATGGCTTGTCTTCATCCAGATTCAAAAGCATGATGACGAACACTACCAGAACCATGATCGCACCGGCGTAAATCAATATCTGCACGGCCGCGATAAACGGAGCCGCCAGCGTCACATAAATGCACGAAAGCGCAATAAATACACCCACCAGCGATATGGCGCTATAGAGCGGATTCTTGTGATACACCATCGAGATCGCGCATGCGATCGCAAATCCGGCAAATAAAAAAAATAGGACCGTTGAAGCCATAAGAGAATTATCGACCGATGAACATAGATGAACACGGATAAGACGTAAGCAGCGAAGCAATCATAAATCTGTGTTTATCCGTGTTCATCTGTGGACAAAATTCCTAACTATTCAAAAAATAAACAACAACTATCGTCAAGATTACATTAGCCAAAGCCAGTGGAAGCAGAAACTTCCACCCGAAATTCATCAGCTGATCGAACCTGAATCGCGGCAGCGTTCCGCGCACCCAGATGTAAAAGAACAGAAATCCGCAAATTTTGCCGATGAATGCGACGTGGCTGGCCAATGCATACGGAATCGAGCCGACTTCAAAAATATAGCTCAAGCCCGGAACATACCAGCCGCCGAGAAATAGCACCGTACACATTACCGAGACGGTAAACATGTTCACGTACTCGGCCATGAAAAACAGGGCAAATTTCAGAGCGGAATATTCCGTGTGAAATCCGGCGACAAGTTCCGTTTCCGCCTCCGGCAGATCGAACGGAACGCGGTTCGTTTCGGCGAACGCAGCGATCAGGAACACGATAAACCCGATGAATTGCGGGACAATAAACCACCGCATATACAACGGCGAATTTATCTGAGCGTAAATAATGCCGTTCAGGTCAAGCGTACCCGAAAGCATGACCACGCCAAGAACCGAAGCTCCCATTGCCAGCTCATATGAGATCATCTGTGCGGATGATCGAAGCCCGCCCATCAAGCTGTATTTGCTGTTCGATGACCAGCCCGCCAACGCAATTCCGTAAACACCGACCGAAGTTATGCCCAAAACAAATAGTAGGCCGACATCGATCCGGGCGATCGTCAGCGGCATATTCTTCGCCTGTTCTGCGATCCACGCGGTGGCGTCGCCGAGGTATGAAATGCCCGAAACATAAGGAACAAGCCAGCCCAAAGGATCGGCGATCTGCGGACCGAACGGATAAACGACGATCGGCAGCAACGCACATGTCAACGCAACAAGCGGAGCAAGGAAATAGACAAACTTTGTCGATTTATCGGGAACGAGGTCTTCTTTAAAAATGAACTTAAGCAGATCCGCAAACGGCTGCAACACCCCCCACGGCCCGACGCGGTTCGGCCCGATGCGGCCCTGAATCCATCCAAGGATCTTGCGTTCCGCAAGCACCGTGTACGCCACGATCATCAGCACACCCTGAAAGGCAAGCAGTATCCCGACGCTGGCTACGATAAAAGGAAATGCGGTTTTAAGGACAGATTCCATGTTACTTTACAAAAGATTCTTGAACTCCTCGACCGTCAAGCCTGTTTGTCTGATAATCCCTCGAAGCGTCCCTTTGGCAACCTCCTTGTGGTCCGGAACGACGATTCGACGAAACGGATATTCGATCTGACGCAAAATCATATGACTTCCACGCTGTCTATCGAATTCGTAACCGATCTTGTCCAAAGCTTTAACAGTTTCGCGTCCGGAAATGAGCGGAAGTTGACTCAAGCCGCAACCTCCACTATTTCTTCCGTGATCGGCGGTGGCACAGGTTCACCATGAGCCTCAAGACTTTCCAAATAAAGCTCTATCGCTTCCTTCACATTTTTGATGGCCTCCGAGCGAGTTATTCCTTGCGTTATGCAGCCCGGAAGCGAAGACACTTCAGCGATATAAACCCCGTCTTCGTCTTGTTCTATCGTAACGCGATACTTCATACAAGTTATTCCCGGTCTCCGGTCCCGACTGAGGCGGCCTCAGCTCTTTCGCTTACTTTCGGCGTTCCGTCGGGTTCAAACTGCGATAGCGGAGCAAGCAATAGATTATCCGGCTTCGGATTGCCGTGCGCTAGCAGGTGAAATTGCGGCGTCTTGCTCGTCATCGTTGTTAGCCGGTGCAGTTTGTGCCCGATCTTTGGTGCGGTCGCAATCTTTGTTACTGAATCGCTCAAGCCGTCAATGCGGGTACGCAATGTACTGACCTCCGCAGAGAGATCATTTTTACTCGAAATCGCATGTTTGACCTGCACCGGATTCGATTCATCCTTAAGCGATGGATATCGAATGCCCGCGTAGGCCGGTATGCTGTCGGCTATCGACCTAAAAACACCCGAAGCGGAAAAATCGTAGCCAAAATCAACGCCCATTTCCCGGGCGATCAGCGTTGTGATTATCCAGTCCGCCTTTGACTGATGCAATGGATCGATCGCTTTCCGAACACGCTGCACGAAACCGGTGTTATTGGTAAAGGTTCCGTCCACTTCGGCAAACGAGGCGGCGGGCAATATTACATCAGCATATGCGGTCGTTTCGGTTTCGAACAATTCCTGAACGACGACGAACTCTTTTCCTTCCAACACTCTAGCGTCCTGAAGGCTGCCTCCGATCAATAATGCTTTAGAACTTTCTAAAACATCGCGGAGCGACTTCTTGCCCGGCGACATGTCGTTTGCGCCGACCGAATTGTTGTAACCCGGAAGCGGATGCAGGAAAACGCTGCGGCTGTCGGACGCAAAATTGGCCGCTGAATTTGCTAACACGGCCTGAGCTTCCGTAGAAAGTCCGCCGTCAACCAAAATGACAAGATCGCCGTCAGCATTATTGATCGTGTTTGCAAATTTTTCGAACTCGGACGCTTCGACTCCGAGCTTTTTCAAAAGAGCGTCATCCGCCGAATCTGAAAAAGCCAACGCAAATGCATCGTACGAACCCGGATTTATGTGGATAAATTGCGTTGCCTGTTCGGTCAACCGGATCGGAGTGTCGTTTACGACGATTAGCGTTGCTCCGCCATTGCGGACAGCCTGGCGAATCTGTTTTGCAACATACGTCTGCTCTTCTTCCGGTTCGCCGCCGATCAGAAGAATCGTTTTCGCCGTTCGAATTTGTTTATGAGTGTTCAGCGAGACGCTGAGATTCTCGAAGAAAGGCGACAGATCGTAACGGTCCGCAATGGCGAAATTATCCGAACTTGCGACCTCTTCTGCAAAGCGCTTTAGCGTAAATACCGATTCGTTCGTCAGACGCGGGCTCGCAACCACACCGACCTCGGGGCCATATTCTTTCAACTCACCTGCGATCAATGAAATAGCTTCATCCCAAGTGGCCGGGATGAACTTTCCGCCTTCTTTGTAGCGAATAAGCGGCGTTTTGATGCGATCTTTGTGGTTGATGAATTCGTGCGCAAAGCGTGCTTTTACGTCCAGAAATTCGCCGTTGAGTCCGTTGACATAACGGTCGCGGGCGACGATTCTATGCACAGATCCACTGCGCGAGCCAATGCTGAGCTGCATTCCGTCCGAGCCGTAAACATCGGTGGTGATCGTCTGGTCAAGCTCCCATGGACGGGTTTCGTGGCGGTAAACGCCGTCAAGCAGAGTTCCGGTCGGGCAAACCTCGATGCAGTTACCGCATTGCGAGCAGTTCAGCCAGCCGCCGTACGTGCCGATAACGGTGTTCGATCCACGGTTGCCGGCTTCGATCGCGTCCTCGCCCATCCATTCGTTGCAGACGCGTGTGCAGCGTTTGCACAGAATGCACCGCTGCGGGTCGTTCGCCACGATCGGCGAGAGATATTTCTCGGGCTGGACGTTTTTCTTCTCGGTAAAACGCTCTTCGACATCGCCCCAATCGAAAATCACTTCCTGCAGTTCACACTCGCCGCCGCGGTCGCAGACCGGACAATCGAGCGGGTGATTTGCCAAGAGAAATTCGCCCATCGAGCGTTGCGCTTTTTCGATTTCTTCGCTCTGCGTAGTGACGATCATCCCGTCTGTGCAGATAATCGTGCAGGAAGTTTGCAGTTTCGGCATTTTTTCGATGCGAACCAGACACATCCGACACGACGCTTGAAGCGCAAGGTCTTTGTAATAACAAAATGAAGGAATTCCGAAGCCCTTTTCGTGGCACACGTCAATTAAACGCGCCCCTTTTTCGACCTCGAAATCCTGTTCGTTAATCTTAACTTTGATAAGTTCTGACATTTTCAACTAAATAAAAATCTAAAATTTATTCTTCCGATTTGGCTACAGCGGTTTCTTTTGTGTTGGCGGCATCTTTCTTTTTGTATTTCGGACGAGTTTTGCCGTAGCTACCCGCAAAAATCTTTCCGCGCCGTGTTCGTTTATCACCTCTACCCATAATTATTTACCTCTTTTAAAATTTACTAAACGTTGGCGGTAATTTCATTACCGTTCGACTTTTTGACAAGCCATTTTTTGAAATCTTCGGGAAATCGTTTGATCGCGCTTTGAATCGGCCACGCGGCTGCGTCGCCAAGCGGACAAAACGATTTTCCTTCGATGTTGTCGCAAATATCGAGCAGCAATTGGGCGTCTTCCGGCCGCCCGCCGCCTGCCGATATGCGGTTGAAAATTTTCACGAGCCAATCCGTGCCTTCGCGGCACGGCGTGCACCAGCCGCACGATTCGTGTTTGTAAAATTCGGTCAGATTTTTTGTCGATTCCACCACGTCAACAGTTTCGTCCATAACGATAAATCCGCCGGAACCAACCGCTGAACCACCCGCGACCAAACCTTCGTAGTCAAGCGTAACATTTTTCCCGATGATCTGTTCGGCGTTCATAATGTAAACCGAAGAACCGCCGGGAATGACCGCTTTTAACTTTTTATCGGGGCGCAGCATTCCGCCGCAGTCTTCCATAATGAACTTTTCCAAATCCTTGTAGCCCATCGGAAGCTCATAAACACCCGGTTTTTTAACGTGTCCCGAAACTGACCAGAGTTTTGTGCCGCCGGATTTTTCCGTTCCGAGATCGCGCCACGCGATGCCGCCCATTTCGATGATCTGCGGAACGCTTGTCAGAGTTTCGACATTATTGACGACCGTCGGGCAAGCATAAACGCCTTCGATCGCCGGAAACGGCGGTTTCATTCGCGGATGTCCCCGAAATCCTTCGAGCGAACTCAAAAGCGCGGTTTCTTCGCCGCAGATATACGCGCCCGCGCCGGTGTGCGTATAGACTTCGCACGAAAAATCGGATCCTAAAATGTTTTTGCCGAGGATGTTTGCCGCCTTCGCTTCGGCGATGGCTTTCTCCATGATGTCAATCAAATAATTATATTCGCCGCGATAATAGATGTAGCAGGTTTCGACCCCGAGCGCGAAAGCTCC